>CANGZD010000043.1 GCA_947458875.1 Sphingobacteriaceae bacterium | reverse complement strand
ATCAAAAGAATAATTTTTCAAAGGGTTTGTATTTTAAAAAACATCAGCCTATATTTGCAGTCCAAAAAAGAATAGCTAAGAAAGAATAATGGCAAATCATAAATCGTCCATCAAAAGAATCAGAGCAAACGCAACTAAGCGTTTACGTAATCGCTATCAGGCAAAAACTACCAGAAATGCGATCAAAAAATTGCGTACCACTACTTCAAAGAAAGAGGCAACTCCACTATTGAGTAAAGTAGTTTCTATGCTCGACAGATTAGCTAAAAAGAACGTAATTCATAAAAACAAAGCAGCCAACAACAAGTCTAAACTGACTAAATTTGTGAATGGTCTAAAATAAGCATTTGTATAAATATTTAAGAAAAGGTGTTAATCAAAAATTAACACCTTTTCTTTTTTATTAAATTTTCGTAGCTTGTAGCATGGGCTACGATGGCGAAAAAATCAGTATCAAATCCTGGAAAGAGGAAGACCGCCCTCGAGAAAAGCTCCAATTGCATGGGCGCCGTAATCTGACCGATGCCGAACTGGTCGCCATCTTAATTGGATCCGGCAATCAGCAAGAATCGGCAGTAGAGCTGAGTAAGCGGATTTTGAATGTTTATGACAATGATTTAAACCAATTGGGAAAACTATCTGTCCAGGAATTGGCTAGGTTTAAAGGTATTGGCGCTGCTAAAGCCATCAGTATTATCGCGGCCTTAGAGTTGGGACGGCGTAGAAAAGAGCAGTTAGGTGTAGAAAAACCAAAAATAAGTAGCAGTAGGGATGCTTATGAGCTGCTGGCGCCACAGTTTCGTGATTTAGCACATGAAGAGTTTTGGGTATTGCTGCTTAACAGGGCCAATTTGGTATTGGCAAGGCATTTAGTAAGTAAGGGTGGGCAGGCCGGTACCATAGCCGATCCTAAAATTATTTTCAATTTAGCTTTGCTGGGTCACGCCTCGGCAATTTTATTGGCACATAATCACCCTTCGGGGAATTTGAAACCGAGTACAGCAGACCGTGATTTAACGACGAAGCTGATTGCTGGAGCCCGTCTGCTCGATCTACAGATTCTTGATCATCTCATTTTTGCCGACACCGGCTTTTTCAGTTTTGCCGATGAGGGACTCATTTAATCTCATTTTATGTCTAATTAGCTTACAGTGCAAATCTGCAATTTCCTATCTTTGCCTTTTACACTGATTGGCTTTTATGAAGATATCTTATTCCTGGCTTAAACAATTTATACAGACCGATAAAACTGCTGAAGAAATTTCTCTTATCCTTACCGATATTGGTTTGGAGGTAGAGAGCCTGGAAAAGGTACAATCGGTACCTGGAGGTTTGGAAGGATTGGTGATTGGTTTGGTTAAATCTTGTGTGCCACATCCCAATGCCGATCGATTAAAAATCACGAAGGTGGATGTTGGTGCTGGCGAAGAATTGCAGATTGTTTGCGGGGCCAATAATGTGGCATCAGGGCAAAAGGTAGTAGTGGCACTGGATGGGACTAAAATTTATCCAAGCGAAGGAGAGCCTTTCATTATCAAAAATTCTAAAATACGTGGCGAACTTTCGCAGGGGATGATTTGTGCCGAGGATGAAATCGGTTTAGGTAGCAACCACGACGGCATCATGGTGTTGGATGCGGATGCCAAGATAGGGATGCCGGCTAAGGAATATTTTAAGTTGGAGGATGATTATATGTTCGAAATTGGTTTAACACCCAATAGAGCCGATGCAGCTTCGCATTTAGGTGTTGCCCGCGACCTGGCTGCATATCTCCGCACTGGTATTGTTTTTCCTGATGTTGCTGATTTTAAACCCGCCGGTGATCAATTAAACATTGCGGTTACTGTAGAAGATTCGGAAGCCTGCCCAAGATATACTTCGGTAAGTATCAGCGGGGTAACGGTTAAAGAATCGCCAGATTGGCTAAAAAATAAATTAAATGTAATTGGTGTTCGTCCAATCAATAACGTGGTGGATGTAACCAATTACGTATTGCACGAATTAGGTCAGCCGCTGCATGCTTTCGATGCAGATCAGATCAGAGGCAGCAGGGTAGTAGTGAAAACATGTGCCGAAGGAACATTATTTACCACCCTTGATGAAGTAGAACGTAAATTATCCGAACAGGATTTAATGATATGCGATGCCGAGGGGCCGATGTGTTTGGCCGGTGTATTCGGAGGCATCAAATCAGGCGTAAGTGCCAAAACCAAAAATGTTTTTTTGGAAAGTGCTTACTTCCATCCGGTAAGTGTGCGTAAAACCAGTAAACGTTTTGGCTTAAAAACAGATGCCTCGTTCCGTTTTGAACGTGGTACCGATCCTGAAATGACGCTGCTGGCGCTGAAACGTGCAGCCCTGTTAATCAAGGAGTTGGCTGGTGGCGAAATCACTTCTTCAGTAGCCGATTTTTATCCTAATCCCGTTGCGCCGTTTGCAGTGAGCCTAAGTTATGCAAATGTGAATCGTTTGATTGGCAAGCATATTGATACAACTACCGTAAAAGCGATCATTCAGGCGCTGCAGATTGAAATAGTAACTGAAGATAAAGAAGGTTTAGAGCTTAAGGTGCCGGCCTACCGCGTAGATGTAACTCGTGAAGTAGATGTGATTGAAGAAATTTTGCGTATTTACGGATATAATAACGTAGAGATACCCAGCCAAATCAGAGCTTCCTTAAATTATGCGGCTAAACCAGATAAGGAAGCGGTGCAAAACCAAGTGGCTGATTGGCTCAGTTCGAAAGGATTTAATGAAATTCTGGCAAATTCTTTAACCAGCGCTGCTTTTGCCATCGATACGGAGCGTACAGTTAAACTACTCAACCCCTTGAGCAGTGATTTGGATACCATGCGCCAAACACTCCTTTATTCAGGTTTAGAGGCGGTGGTTTATAACCAAAACAGAAAAAATCCGGATTTGAAACTGTATGAGTTTGGTAAGATTTACTTTATTAAAGATGAGGCCGGATCTTTTCAAGAGCAGCAGCGATTATCTATTTTCATGAGTGGAAAAAAACTCAATGCTCAATGGAATCATCCTGCTGAGCCGGTTAATTTTTACCAATTGAAGGCGATGGTAGATGCGCTAATCATGAAGTTGGACATTTCGAATCTGATTACCAAGGAGACAGATGCTTCCTATCTTGCCTATGGCCTAGCTTATTTTAAAGGTGAAAAACCATTGGCCCAATTTGGTGCAGTTTCTGCCAAGATATTGAAGCAAATGGAAATTGATGGGGAGGTATTTTATGCAGAACTGGATTGGGATCTGATAATTAAAAGTATTAAAAATAATAAGATCACTTACCGTGAAGTTTCCAAATTCCCTGCGGTAAAAAGAGATCTTTCCTTATTGATCGACCGTGGGGTGAGTTTTGAGACCTTGAAACAAATCTGCCTGAAAACAGAACGGAATTTACTTAAGGAAGTAAATGTATTTGATGTTTACCAGGGCGATAAACTCCCGGCCGGAAAAAAATCTTATGCATTGAGTTTTTTGTTGCAAGATGAGGGGCAAACCCTCACCGATCAGCGCATCGATGCCATCATGAAAAAATTAATGCTTAACTTAGAAAAAGATGCAGGAGCGGAGCTGCGTAAGTAATGCAAACGCCGGTATTCAACCAATTAATCGATGTCAAGGGTAGCCGATCAGTTAACGCAAGTAGTTGAGAAAACAGCAAAGCTGGTAGAACTATGTGCGCTTTTACAAGAAGAAAATGATTCGCTAAAACTCGAAAATCAAAGTCTGAAAGTAGCCGTTGAAACAGCTAAAAAGCTGAATTCGGAGTTGGAAGAACGTGTTCGGGCCCTCAAGCTGGCCCGATCTTTAGAGGGCAGTAGCGAAAAAACTCTTGACATCAAGCAAAAAATTAGCGAATTTGTAACCGAAATTGACAAGTGTATGGTGTTGCTTAAAAAGTAACACTCTTGAAACAAGCTCAAATGGGAGAAATCTCCATAAAAATAAATATTGCTGACCGGGTT
>CANGZD010000042.1 GCA_947458875.1 Sphingobacteriaceae bacterium | reverse complement strand
CTGTATATTACCCATGAGATGTCGCCTTTCCTGGAATTAACAAAGATTGCCGAAATCACCCGAAAACTTCCGCAAGCCATGCAAGATAAAGGATATGAAATTCGTATCCTCATGCCTCGTTTCGGAAATATCAATGAGCGTCGTAACCGTTTACACGAAGTAATTCGTTTGTCGGGAATGAATATCATCATCGATGACAATGATAATCCCTTGATCATTAAAGTTGCTTCCATTCCGGCAGCACGCATGCAGGTTTATTTCCTCGATAATGAAGACTATTTTCAGCGTAAACATGTTTTCAGAGATAATGGCAACAAATTTTTCGACGATAACGACGAACGTACCATTTTCTTCTGCAAAGGTGCTTTAGAAACTGTTAAAAAATTAGGCTGGTCGCCCGATGTGGTACATTGCCATGGTTGGATGACGTCCTTGGTCCCTGCCTATCTTAAGACCATTTATAAAGACGATCCTACCTTTAAACATTCAAAAGTAGTTTATTCTGTTTACGAAGAAGACCGCTTTGAGGAGCAGATGCATACCGATTTTGCTAAAAAAGCCGTTATGAATGGCATGGATATTGAGCATACCGCCATGTATAAAGGTGCAGATAATACCGCCCTCCACCAGGGAGCCATCAGCTATGCCGATGCAGTGGTGTTCGGTAGTGAGAACATTGGTGAAGAAGTGTTAAAGTTTGTTAAAAAATCAAACAAACCGCTTTTAGAACACTTTTCTACCTCCGATTTCGAAAATTATTACAACCTTTATCAGGAAATTGCCACCGACGAACTGGTTTCTTTGGCTTAACAAAAAAGGTGTTTTTACTCATGAAGGGATACAAATTAGACTTATTAACCTTGTTGATAAGTCTTTTTATTTTAGCTGCCTGTAATAATCCGGATGAGATAGGCCTGGATGTGGATCCTACCAACAGTATCGGCACTACAGTAGACAGCAGTGCCACTATTGATGCCATCACCGTTCCTGAAGACAAAGTAGATACCAGATTAATTGGTGAACATCCCATCGGTTATTTAATTGATCCTTATTTGGGGATTACCCAGGCTGCAGTTGGTGTATCACTCAATTTGCCGAAAGACAGTTTGAAATTTGGCACCAATGCAGTACTAGATTCTGCGGTATTGGTCCTCAGGTACAGCGGCAATTTTTATGGCGATTCCCTCAATACAGCTTATAATTTTTCTGTACACCAGCTCACGCAAAAGTTAGATGGCACCAAGGCGCATTACAATGATGAAGCCATTCCATTTAATAATACACAAGTTGGTGCAAAAACCATCAATAAGATCAATCTCAAAGACAGCATTAAAGTCACCCAGATTGTAAAGGGTAAGAAAGATACCGTAGTGAAAGTGCCACCACATATCCGTATACCCATTAGCGCCAGCTTCATCAATAATTATTTTTTGAATGCAGCAGCCGCTAACTTTTATACTTCCAAAGAGTTTACAGACTTCATCAAAGGCTTGTATATCAAAGTTAATCCACCTGCAGGTTCATCGGTGGGTGGAGTGCCATTTTTCAATTTCAGTACTGGTGCCAGCAAGCTCGAATTGTATTATAGAAACGTCAATGCTACCATTGATACCACCTATCTGACATTTACAATTAACAATAATCTTACACCTGTATTGTCCAATTTTACTCACAATTACACCGGTACAGAAGTAGAAACCCAATTGAATAATCCGGGTACTGCCTACACTAGAACCTTTGTACAAGCATTGAGCGGCGTACGTACCAAAATCACTTTTCCCGATCTCAATAAGTTGAAGCAATTAGGAAACATCGTGGTCAACAAAGCTGTTTTAGAGGTTAGAGCAGAGAACGGTACCACCAATGCCCCTTTCCAGCCAGCACCAAGATTGATGTTGTACCGAACAGATATAGCAGCTCAGAAACAACCGATGCCCGATATGAGTCCAAACGACATCCGCTCTATTGGGATGGATCTTTTTGGGGGCAGATTTAACAGCAAAACCAATACCTACAGTTTTGTACTGACGGCTTATATCCAAGATTTACTGATTGGTAAGTCTAAACAATATGCTACCTACCTTGCGGTAGTAGATCAAAATGTCAACGATATTGGCACAGCCATCAACCCGATGTCAAATATTGCCGGAAGAACTGTTTTAGGCAGTGGTAAAAATGCAAACCGACCCATGCGTTTGAAAATTTTCTATACCAAACTGAACAATTAAGCTGTTTAAACTTTTAAATACAAAAGCTATCTTTAGCTATTAATCTTACCTGAAAAATTAACCTATGTGTGGAATAGTTGGATACATTGGCCATCGTGAAGCATGGCCCATCATCATTAAAGGATTACATCGTTTAGAATACCGCGGTTATGACAGTGCCGGAGTGGCGCTACAAAACGGCGACTTACGTATTTATAAAAAAGCCGGTAAGGTGAGCGATTTAGAAAATTTTGCCGCTCATGAAGATTTGGGAGGAAAAATGGGCATGGGTCACACTCG
The DNA here is from genome assembly GCA_947458875.1 of Sphingobacteriaceae bacterium. Classification (GTDB taxonomy): domain Bacteria; phylum Bacteroidota; class Bacteroidia; order Sphingobacteriales; family Sphingobacteriaceae; genus JAIPAN01. The sequence continues at coordinate 1,737 of CANGZD010000042.1, read as the reverse complement.
CTGGGCAACCCACGGTGCTCCTTCCGACCGCAACTCCCATCCACACACCTCCGGTGATGAACGCTTAGCTATTATTCATAACGGCATTATCGAAAATTATGCAACCCTTAAAGACGAATTAATTTCTGAGGGTCATGAGTTTCGTAGCGATACAGACACAGAGGTATTGATTCATTTAATAGAACATATTCAAAAAAAGACGGGTTTAGACTTACGCGAATCGGTAAGAGTGGCACTAAATGAAGTAGTAGGTGCCTATGCCATCGTAGTGATGAGCAAAGATGAACCCGACCAACTGATTGCAGCTCGTAAAGGAAGCCCGATGGTAATCGGTGTAGGGAAAGATGAATATTTTATTGCTTCTGATGCTTCGCCAATTGTGGAGTACACCAAGAATGTAATTTATTTGAACGATAACGAGATCGCTTACTTAAAAAGGGATGAATTATTAATCAAAAACCTCGAAAACGTTGTAAAAACCCCCTATGTTCAGGAGCTCGAGATTAAACTCGAGATGTTGGAAAAGAGCGGATACGAACACTTCATGCTCAAAGAGATCTACGAGCAGCCACGCTCTATCAGAGATTGTATGCGTGGACGCATACATCCGGAAGAAGGATTGGTTCAGTTGGGCGGTATTAAAGAATATGCCGATAAACTGAAAAACGTAGATCGTATCATCATTGTAGCCTGCGGAACCTCTTGGCATGCCGGATTAGTAGGAGAATATTTAATTGAAGAATATGCACGCATACCGGTAGAAGTTGAATATGCTTCAGAATTCCGTTACCGTAACCCAATCATTACCGATAAAGATGTAGTCATTGCCATTTCACAATCTGGTGAAACAGCCGATACCATGGCAGCACTTGAACTGGCTAAAGAAAAAGGAGCAACCCTATTCGGTATCTGTAATGTGGTGGGCTCCTCCATTCCACGTTTAACACACGCCGGCGTATATACCCATGCCGGTCCCGAAATTGGAGTAGCTTCTACCAAAGCATTTACTGCACAGGTAACCGTATTAACCCTGATGGCATTTTACATGGGCCAACAGCGGGGCAAACTTTCAACCTCACAGTCGGTAAGTTTATTATCAGAATTAGACCAAATCCCAACTTTGGTAGAAAAGGCACTCAAAAGCAACGATTATATCCAGCAAATTGCCTCAAAATTTAAAGATGCCCGCAATTTCTTGTTCTTGGGCCGCGGTACCGGATTCCCGGTTGCCCTCGAGGGCGCTTTGAAGCTGAAAGAAATTTCTTACATCCACGCCGAAGGTTATCCCGCTGCAGAGATGAAACATGGCCCGATTGCTTTGATTGATGAAGAAATGCCGGTAGTGGTCATCGCTACCAAGAACTCTTCTTACGAGAAAGTAATCAGCAATATTCAGGAGGTAAAAGCCCGTAAAGGCGTGGTAATTGCCATTGTAACCGAGGGAGATACTGAAGTGAAGAAGATGGCCGATCATGTGATAGAAATACCAGATGCAGACGAAGCCTTCTTGCCAATTCTAGCAACCATCCCCTTGCAATTATTGTCTTACCATATTGCGGTAATGCGTGGTTGCAATGTCGATCAGCCTCGTAATTTGGCTAAATCGGTTACGGTGGAATAATGCCAATAGATGCAGATGGCGGGACAGAAGCAAAGGCAGCAACAAGCCAAAGTATTACGAATTTTTAGAAAAGTTCACCGAACTACCGGAGCTTTCCTTTTCCTGTTCTTCTTCCT
>CANGZD010000041.1 GCA_947458875.1 Sphingobacteriaceae bacterium | reverse complement strand
TTATACATGAAGATTCCGGCAATACCAGGTTTCGATCAACAAGCATTCGAAAAATATTTCAAGAATACCGGTTGGCTCTTATTTGGTAAGGTGCTCAGCCTGGTGGTTGGCTTTTTAATTGCCCGATATTTGGGTCCTGCCGCTTTTGGTGAACTTAGCTTTGCCGATGCTTTTGCAGCAATTTTTGCGGCTATTGGCACTCTGGGACTCGATAGTTTCATCATCCGCGAAATCATCCAGCATCCGGAGAAAAGAGACGAAATACTGGGGACATCCCTGGCTATGCGTTTAGCAGCAAATCTGATCATCATTCCGGTTTCGCTCATCACCTATTTAATTTTTCATTATTTCAGTGGAAACCCGGGCGGGAATTCATTGGCCATCTTGGTCAGTATTTGTGCTTCGGCCTATTTGTTTAAATCTTTCAATATCATCGATTCTTATTTCCAATCGCAGGTAAATTCTAAATATGTGGTATGGGTCCAAAATTTTTGTCTGCTTTTTTCAGCAGTAATTAAAATTGCTTTAGTGTATTGGGGAGCGCCGGTCATTTATTTTGCCTGGGCCTTGGTTTTAGATAGTGCCCTGCTTGCTGTGGGTTTAATTTGGATGTACCAAAGGCAACAAATGCAGCTGCAGCGCTGGACCTTTAATTGGGAACGTGGCAAATCCCTGCTTCAGCAGTCATGGCCCTTAATTCTCACTGCCGTGATGATTTCCATTTACATGAAGATCGATCAGGTGATGTTGAAGTCTTTAGGAAGTAAAGAAGTGGGTATTTACAGTTCTGCCGCCCGTATCAGCGAATCATGGTACTTCATTCCGGTGGCTATTGTAACTTCGGTCTTCCCGGCTATTATTCATGCCCGTAAAACGGATATAGAGCGCTATCAGAAACGCCTGCAAAATTTGTATGATTTATTGGTAGGAATCAGTGTCCCAGTTGCCATATTGATCAGCTTCAGTGCCAATATCCTCATTCATTTATTGTATGGCGAACAGTATGCGGGTGCCGGCGATATGCTTTCGATCCACATTTGGTCGGGAATTTTTGTTTTCCTGGGAAGTGCCAGCAGCCAATATTTATTGGCCGAGGGCTATACCATGATATCCTTCACCAGAACGGCTGTTGGGGCTTTAGTCAATGTATTACTCAACTTATGGCTTATTCCTCTGTATGGGGGTTGGGGTGCTTCAGTAGCCACCTTGATAGCTTATGGTGTTTCCACCTTTTTTGTCCTGGTTATTCCACAAACCCGGCAACAGGGCATACTCATGCTCAAATCTTTATTCTTTATATCCATCATTCAAAAAATTACTAAACGTTGAAAGCAAGATATTCTAAACTGAGCCTGCTCAATTGGAGGAAACTGAAAACCTTATTATCATTCGGCACGAAGGGTTATTTGGCCGATATCGGTTGGATCGAGTCTTATGATCGGCAATCATCGGTTGATGCCCATGGAGAACCAATGCCATGGGTAACTTATTCATTTATTGATTTTATAAAAGACAGGATCTCTGACCAACACCTGGTTTTTGAATATGGATCAGGCAGTTCCACCTTGTTTTATGCAAAGAGGGCAAAATCTGTAGTTTCGGTAGAACATGACCAAGCTTGGCTGGATAAGATCAGTGCCCAAAAGCCGTTTAATTCAGAAATGATTTTTTCTGCCATGGAACCCAATGGCGCTTACAGTAAAATGCCTATTAGCACCGGCAAGCATTTTGATATCATCATTGTTGATGGTCGTGATCGGGTGAATTGTTGTATCAACGCCTTACCAGCTTTGAGTAAGCAGGGGGTTTTGGTTTTGGATGATTCAGAGCGTGATTTTTATCGCCCTGCGATAGATTTTTTGACAAATGCCGGTTTCCGCGAATTAAGCTTTAGCGGCATATCGCCGGGGCTATTTTATTACAAAACGACTTCTGTTTTTTATAGATCTGAAAATTGTTTAGGTATTTAATATGGCAGAAAAGTTCATCAGTAAAGGTGTAAAATCAGCATACGACCAATTTTATCAGTCGCATGATGAGCAGTGGCGTTTGCTGGGAGCCAAGTATAAGGCCGCCCATATTTTGGAGCTTTGCAAAGGCCGTTCATTTCAAAAAGTGCTGGAGTTGGGTGCGGGGGATGGTAGCATTTTATTTTATTTAGATCAGTGGAATTTTGCTCCAGAATTACATGCGCTCGAGATCTCGAAAAGTGGGGTGGACCTTATAAAATCTAGAAAGCTAAAATGTCTTAAATCGGTGCAGGAGTTTGATGGCTATCAAATTCCTTTTGCAGATGACACTTTCGATCTCGTCATCCTTTCACACGTGTTGGAGCATGTGGAACATGAACGGATCTTGTTAAGAGAAATTAAAAGGGTTTCAAAATTTCAGTTGATTGAAGTTCCGCGAGATTATCGTTACAGTGTTGACCGCCGGATGAAACATTTCCTGGATTATGGACATATCAATATGTATACGCCTACCTCGTTGAGGTTTTTGTTGCAATCGGAAGGGTTTAGGGTATTGGCAGATAAGTGTTCACTCATTCATCCTGAAGTAACTCGTTTCAATACTTTTATTAATCAGCAAAAACCTAATCGATTTATTTCTCGTTTAAAGATCAATTTAGAATACGGTTTGAAGAAATTATGGTCGAATTTGGGCGGGCGTAAACAGCAGGAAAAACTGACCAACGCCTACACGGTTTTAAGCACTAAAGAAAACGATCTGCACATATTTTAAGATGCAAAAATTTGCCCCCATTGCCTTATTCGTTTATAATCGGCCTGAACACACCCGCCGAACACTTAAGTTTTTACAGCAAAACCACTTAGCTGCTGAATCGAGGCTTTTTATCTTTTCAGATGGTCCGAAACACAAGTCTGATGAGGCTAAAGTGAATGAAGTAAGAGCGTTGATTAAACAAGTCGATGGGTTTAAATCGGTTGAAATCATCGAGCGCCCCAATAATATGGGCTTGGCCAATTCCATTATCAGCGGGGTTACTCAGCTGGTTAAAGAATACGGAAGAATCATTGTTTTTGAAGACGATTTAATCAGCTCTCCATTTACGCTTCGATATTTTAACGAAGCATTGGACCGTTACCAGCCGGAAGATAAAGTGATGCATATCGGGGCTTATATGTACCCCCTTAAGCCTGAACAATCGGATCATTTAGCAGAGACCTTTTTTTACAGAGCTGCAACCAGTTGGGGCTGGGCTACCTGGGACAGGGCATGGGAACATTTTAATCCGGATGTAAATGATTTGATCAATCAATTCAGTCAGGAGATGAAATACCAGTTTGCTATAGAGGACAGCATGAACTATTGGAAACAAATGCGTGAATTGAAATGGGGAAGGAACAATTCATGGGCCATCCGCTGGTACGCTTCCATCTTTTTGAAAGGCGGATTAACACTCAACCCAGCTCATTCCTTGGTGAGCAATATCGGGCATGACGGCAGCGGAGTACATTCAGGGATCAATGAGATTTACAACGTAAGCATTGACCCGAAACCAGTTTTATTTTTTCCAGATCTCTTAGAGGAAGATAAACCAGCGTATGAGGCCATCAAACACTTCCTGAGCAAGCGCAAGGGAAGTTTAATGCAGCGTTTACTGCGTTTCTTGCGCCAGCAGTTCAGGTTTTAAGGCATTTTTGCTTCTATCAAGATGTATGGAGACAAACTCTTTGATTCGAAGGGGATGATTTTAGTGAATACTTTTCCGGCGAACCAAGCGGTTTTAAGAAATCCTTTAACAAATAGGTTTTGTTGCTCCCAATTTTCCAGCCAGGTACTGAATCTGCCGTAATGTAGCGACTGAATCACCTCCAAGCCTAAATCTTCCACTATTTTTTTCAATAGCGCCGGATCCATGCATTCAATTTCATGTTTTTCGTAATTGCTGGGATCAAAAGTTTTCTGCACCCATCCGTTAAATCCTCTAAAATTTGGCAGGGTGATAAATAAGGTTCCTCCAGGCTTCAGAAATTGGACATGTCTTTGGATGATATCCCGGGTGTCTTTAAAATGTTCAATCAATCCGCAGGATAATATCAAATCATATTTTTCTTGGGGCACATGGTTGAATAGATCTGTTTCTATGATCTCAATCTCCCGGCTATCTAACTCATTTATCTTGCAAAGCTCACTTATAATGCCCGGATGAATAAAATAATCGAGCAAACAAGCCTTCACTCCCAGGTGTTTTTTCAAAAAAATGGTATAATAACCTGGAAAACCTCCTAATTCAATGGCATTTTTAACCTTTCGGTTGATGACGATACGCCCTAGTTGCTCATGAAATAAATAGTTGGCTGGAATAGGCTGTACCAATCCTTTTTTTGATTCCCAATAATTCGTCCAAAAGTTCCGGTCGGTCAACTCATTAGTCATGTGGCTAAAATAACAATATGAAAACGATAAATATGTATTTTTGATTCGATTTGAAAGTTCTGCATCTCAATACTTACGAAAATAATGGCGGTGCCGGCCGGGCATCAGCCCGTTTGGTGAAAGCC
>CANGZD010000040.1 GCA_947458875.1 Sphingobacteriaceae bacterium | reverse complement strand
TCGGAGAAATATGAAGATTATGCGAAAAAAGTTTTAGAAAACCTAAATAATTCCGATATTCGCGGGCTAATCGACTTGAGAGATGAGAAGATCGGACGCAAAATTCGCGATGCCGAAATCAAGAAAATCCCTTACATGTTGATTATCGGTGAGAAGGAAATGGGCGAATCTAAAGTGTCGGTACGCAAGCACGGTGAAGGAGATTTGGGGAGCATGACACTGGAAGAGTTTGAAAACCAACTGATTAAAGAAATTAAAATTTAAATTATCCATTGGCATTAGGTAGACCAGGTTTTAACAGAGGGCCCCGCCCACCTTTCAAAAAGAAAGAGGCAGAGCATAACATCAACGAGTTCATCAGAGCTGCCGAGGTTCGTTTGGTAGGCGAAAATGTGGAACAAGGGGTGTATCCTCTAAAAGAAGCTTTGGCGATTGCCGATGAGTTGGAATTAGATTTAGTGGAGATTTCTCCAAATGCAGTGCCTCCTGTTTGTAAAGTAGTGGACTATAACAAGTTCCTTTACGAGCAGAAAAAGAAAATGAAGGAAATCAAGGCTAACGCCAAGCAAACGGTGATCAAAGAGATCCGTTTCGGGCCCAATACCAGCGACCACGATTTCCAATTTAAGCTGAAGCACGCCATCAGTTTCTTAGAAAATGGTGAGAAAGTAAGGGCTTATGTACATTTCAAGGGAAGAGCCATTGTGTATAAAGAGAAGGGTGAAATTTTATTATTGAAATTTGCCCAGGCGCTTGAAGAGTGCGGAAAAGTAGAACAATTGCCTAAACTAGAAGGAAAACGGATGTTTTTAACCGTTGCCCCGAAAGCAGGCAAGAAATAAGAATTTATTACAAACAATAAATAAAATCAGGTTATGCCAAAAATGAAAACCAATTCTAGTGCTAAAAAGCGTTTTTCGATTACTGGAACAGGTAAAATCGCAAGAAAGAATGCTTACAAAAGCCACATCCTAACCAAGATGAGCAACAAGCGTAAGCGTGCTTTAGGTCAGACCAGTATGGTTTCTGACGCTGATATGGGCAACGTTAAACGTATGCTTTGTATCGGTAAGTAATTCACTAATTTTTAACCAGGTACCCGGTTTACAAGATTCTAAAAGAGAACACCGCTTACCAAAAATCAAAACAAAATGCCACGTTCGGTTAACGCAGTAGCTTCAAGAAGAAGAAGAAAAAAGATCTTAAAATTAGCCAAAGGCTATTGGGGATCACGCAGCAAGGTTTACACCATTGCTAAAAACACGGTTGAAAAAGGTTTGCAATATGCATACCGCGACCGTAAAACCAAGAAAAGAGAGTTCAGAGCTTTATGGATTCAGCGTATCAATGCCGGTGCCCGTCAGCACGGTATTTCATACTCTCAGTTGATCGGTAAATTGTCTAATAAACAGATCGGTTTAAACCGTAAAGTTCTCGCCGATTTAGCGATGAACAATCCAGAAGCTTTCAAAGCTGTTATTGATGCAGTGAAATAAGCTGTCATCAGTTGATAATAAAAAAGCCTACCCCAATCGGGTAGGCTTTTTTGTTGGATCACTGGTTTTATTTGTAATTTATACTTGAATTAATTTCAAGAGTTCCTGATACTTTTCTGGGTCTTGTATGCCAATAAGGTACTTTTTACCATCCTTCGTTTTTAAACTGAGCCCCTTATTGCCCGAGACGATATAAGCCCAGCCGTCCATGTTCCACTTTATTCCCCATCCGCCATAATCAAAAAATGGGCTGTAGGTTATAACTTCTATTTCCTGAATGTTGTTATACTGAAACCGCTTGGTAAGAAATGGAAAGAAACGCATTTCAAGTAGCTCCTTATTAAAAGAAGTACGCAGGCTGCTAAAGGCAAATAGTAATAAAATGCTTAGGGGTAGAGCTATGATGATGAGCAGCAGCCAATTAGGTGCCGGATTATTTCCTAAGGGGATGTTCCAGATGAACTGCCGTAAACCAAAGAAAAGAAAGACCAGATTAACAAGAATCAGAAATGACCAAAGCCAGGGATTTCGGAAGCGTTGTATTTCAATGATTTGCATATGTATGATTGAAAATCAATTATACAAAAAAGCCCTTCCGGATGGAAGAGCTTTTGAATTTTGCCTTTTAAATTTATGAACCGAGTACTTTGGTTACCAAGTCGGCAGCCTCTTTCAGCTGGATGGCTGAGTACACTTGCAGGCCAGACTCATCGATGAGTTTTTTGGCTTCGGCAGCGTTGGTTCCTTGCAAACGTACAATGATAGGTACCGGAATGTTGCCGATTTCTTTATAGGCATCAATCACCCCCTGAGCTACACGATCGCAACGTACAATACCACCGAAAATATTAATGAGGATGGCTTTTACATTTGGATCCTTCAAGATGATGTTGAAACCAGCCTTTACCGTTTCAGCATTGGCAGTACCGCCCACATCGAGGAAGTTGGCTGGCTCGCCGCCTGCCAATTTAATGATATCCATGGTAGCCATGGCCAGGCCAGCACCATTCACCATACAACCCACATTTCCATCGAGTTTTACATAGTTTAGGTTAGATTTACCTGCTTCTACTTCGGTAGGATCTTCTTCCGATTCATCCCGCATGGCGGCATAGTCCGGATGGCGGTATAAAGCATTGTCGTCCAAATTCACTTTGGCATCTACTGCTAAAATTTTATTGTCTGATGTTTTTAAAACCGGGTTGATCTCAAACATAGACGAATCAGTAGACTCATATGCTTTATAAAGAGCCGCTACAAATTTGCACATGTCTTTAAATGCATCGCCGCTTAAACCTAAATTGAAAGCAATTTTGCGACACTGAAAGCCTTGTAAGCCAACTTTAGGGTCAATTTCTTCTTTAAATATCAAATGAGGGGTGTGCTCGGCAACTTCTTCAATATCCATACCACCTTCAGTAGAGTACATGATGATGTTACGGCCTTTAGCACGGTCTAAAAGTACACTCATGTAAAACTCTTTGGTTTCCGATTCGCCCGGATAATACACGTCTTGGGCTATTAAAACCTTATTTACCTTTTTACCTTCAGGTCCGGTTTGAGGCGTAATTAGCTGCATGCCGATGATTTGCCCAGCTTTCTCTTTTACCTCATCGAGGTTCTTGGCCAACTTTACACCACCGCCTTTACCGCGGCCTCCGGCATGGATCTGTGCTTTTACCACTACCCAGTCTGAATTATAATCGGTCTTCATTTTTTTGGCGGCCTCCACGGCTTGATCTGCAGTTTCGGCTACAATGCCTTCCTGAACTCGAACGCCAAAAGATTTTAGAATTTCTTTACCCTGATACTCGTGTATATTCATTTGGTTTAAATTTGCCCCAAAACTAACAATTCGATTAGATTTTTAAAATAAAATAGCCCTAATGTGGCATAATTTTGATGATTTAAATTAATATCTTGCACTGATGCTTACTGCAAAGGGAATCTATAAATCTTACGGTGATTTATCCATTTTAAAGGGTGTGGATTTATCAGTACAACAAGGTGAAATTGTGGCAGTTGTTGGGGCTTCTGGCGCTGGCAAAAGTACGCTCCTCCAAATTTTAGGCACCTTAGATCGCCCTGACGAAGGAGAAATCTACCTTCATGATCAGGCGGTTCACCGCATGAATACATCACAAATCAACATTTTCAGGAACCAGCAGATTGGCTTTGTATTTCAGTTTCATCACTTGCTACCTGAATTTACTGCATTAGAAAACGTATGTATGCCTGCTTTTATCGCAGGTAAGTCGAAGGCGGAGACGGAAGCACGTGCCATTAGCTTACTCAAAAAGCTACATTTGGAAGAACGGCAAGATCATTCTCCTTCTGCATTATCAGGAGGAGAGCAACAAAGAGTAGCAATTGCTCGTGCTCTAATTAATAATCCAGCTATTGTATTGGCCGATGAGCCCTCTGGGAACCTCGATTCAGCAAATGCCCAATCCTTACATGAACTCTTTTTTGCACTGCGTGAGGAGTTTAACCAAACATTTATCATTGTTACCCATAATGAACAATTGGCAGCCATGGCCGATCGTAAATTACTGATGAGGGATGGCATGATTCAAAGTTAATTTCTGATGTCACGAATTTTGCTTACCGGTGCAGCTACAGCTGCAGCTTTTAGTGTCAAATCTAAGGCTACGAATCTTGATTTTATTTTGGGCGATTACGAACCCCTGCCTCCAATTACAAATTTGCTGATATTGCCTTCACCTAAGGCAGCATCTTATGTACATCAATTATTGAATCTCTGCCTTTCTAAGGGCATTACTACGCTTTATCCCATCAGAAGGGCAGAACAGGAGGCATTGTTAAATGCCGTTTCATTATTCAATGAATATGGAATTTTGCTCGCTATTCCTGATCATATCGAACCAAATGACTATAAAGTGTTTCACGCTCCTTCTATGACTGATTTGTTTTTCAGGAAAGAAGGCATTTATTGGTTAGAGGCACCTAATGTCGAACATTTATTGATCTGCGATTAAACATGTTGAACTATCAAGAATTATCATCAAATAAAAAGGCCTTTATTTTCGAATTGGACGAGGTCTTGTATCCGGAACGTGATTTTTATCTGCAGGTTTATTATTTATTTTCCCATTTTATTGAATACGTAGAAACCGTACCTCCGGCAAGTGATTTATTGGAGCTGATGAAAAAGGTGTACGAAATCCACGGCCATAAACACGTTTTTGAAAGGGTACATGCTGCTTTTGACTTCGATGCGAAGTATCGAGAGAATTTTGACCGCTTGTTGCTATCGGCGCAATTGCCACTTAAACTTGAGTTGCACGACTCGATGCTTGATTTACTTAATGATATTGTAAAAGCGGGTAAACAAATATTTATTTATGTTCAAGGAAATCCTGAGGGGCAATTAAACAAGATCAGGCAAATGGAATGGGGGAATTTGGCTAATCATCTCAAGGTTTATTTCATAGCTGAATTTAAAGATGACTCCACAGCATTAAAATGTATGATGGATAATCATGAGTTAAACTCAGACGAGCTAATCATCATTGGTGCCCAAACAGCAACACTCGCGGCAGAACTCAAAATAGATTTTATTCATCATTCCCGTTTTGTTCCAAATTGTTAAAAGGTTCATGAATTAATTATCGCTGATTTTAAATATGACTTTCAGCAAATAAAATATTTTTAAAAGCCATATCCTTTTGTGTATCTTCATGTTAAATAATTAATTTTTACCTGATTTGTATCAAAAAATACTTAATTAACACACCAAGTATTGAGCAATTGCAAGTCATTAATGCCAAAGAAATAATATGAAAACTGG
>CANGZD010000039.1 GCA_947458875.1 Sphingobacteriaceae bacterium | reverse complement strand
AGTTAGATATATAAATAAGTAAAAATGAAATCAATTGCTATTAGCGGTTCTCGTAGAGAGAACGTAGGGAAAAGAGACGCTAAAGAATTGCGTTACGAAGGCAAAGTGCCTGCAGTTCTTTATGGTGGAGCAGATCAAATCCACTTTGCCGTGTCCGCAGCTGATTTGAAAGGTTTGGTTTATACGCCAGACGTTCATTTCGTTGACATTGATGTAGAAGGAACTAAAGCGCAAGCTATTCTTCAAGACATCCAATTCCACCCATTAACCGAGCAAATTTTGCACGTAGATTTCCTTCGTTTAAATGACACTAAGCCATTTGTAATGGAAATCCCTGTAAAATTAACCGGAACTTCACCTGGTGTTAAAATGGGTGGTAAATTGATCCAGAAATTACGTAAACTCCGTGTGAAAGCATTTCCTAAAGACATGCCTCAGTACGTAGAAGTAGCTATGGAATCACTTGAATTAGGAAAATCGGTAAGAGTAGGAGAGTTAAACTTCCCTAATTTCCAAATTACCAATAATGCGGATGATACCATCGTATCTGTGGTGATGTCACGTGCCTTGAAACAAGCTGAGCAGGAAGCCGCCAAAGGTTAATTTCTGTAAAGTTCACCAAGAGGAAGCCCCGATATCCATCGGGGCTTTTTTTGTATATATTTGTTCAGCATGAAATTCCTTATTGTTGGTTTAGGAAATATTGGACCCGAGTATGCCGATACCCGGCATAACATCGGTTTCATGGTTTTAGACCAATTGGCAAAAGAAGCTGGGGCCAGTTTTACCACACTTCGTCTGGCAGCCTATACCGAAGTGAATTACAAAGGCAAAAAACTTCACCTCATCAAGCCCACCACCTATATGAACCTCAGTGGCAAGGCACTTAATTACTGGATGCAGGAATTGAAAATCCCCTTTGAGAATGTATTGGTAATTGTAGATGACCTAGCCCTTCCTTTTGGTACCATCCGCTTAAAGCCTAAAGGAAGCAGCGCCGGTCATAATGGCTTAAAAAATATTGAACAAACCTTGGGGCACAACAATTATCCGCGTATCCGTTTCGGTATTGGAGATCATTTTCCGAAGGGCAGACAAGTTGATTATGTATTAAGCGGTTTCGATCCAGAAGAACAACCGGAACTGCCAACCCTCATCGATCGTAGCATAGAAATGATTTACAGCTTTGCCACCGCAGGTGCTGAACTCACCATGACTCGTTTAAATAAATAAAAACAATGATAGTTTACGGTATTCCTAATTGTAATACAGTTAAAAAAGCCCTAGGCTGGCTCAAGCAACATCAAGTGGATTTTGAATTTCACGATTATAAAAAGAAGGGAATCACTATGACTAAACTTGAAGAATGGGCGGCCATGGTAGGATGGGAGGCACTCATCAACAAAAAAGGAACTACTTGGCGCCAATTGCCTCCAAATGTTCAGCAAAGCATTGTGAACAAAGAGGCCGCGTTTCAACTGATCATGGAAAAGCCGAGTGTAACAAAACGTCCAATCCTCGAGTCAAATAATAAAATTCTGATAGGCTTTGATGAAGAAGCTTTTAAAGCCTTTCTGATATAGCCTTAATTAAACCTAATTTTAATCATTAAAACACAAAATATGAAAAGAATAAACGTGCTTTTGTTACTGCTTGTATTTGCAGTAGGCCAAATCAATGCCCAGCAGGCGGCCCCGGCGCCTACAGCAGCCGCAACCAGCAATTATAGTTACCTGGATGCCTTTGCTCCGATTTTTTATCAAAAAAATGGCAATGAGTATCGCAGTGCCAGTGGCCAGCCTGGTCCCAAATACTGGCAAAACAGAGCCGATTATCAATTATCGGCTCGTTTAAATGAGAGCATCAATCAAATTGAAGGAACTGTTGCTTTAACTTATACCAACAACAGTCCAGACCAGTTAGGATTTTTATGGATGCAATTGGATCAGAATTTATTCAAAGAAGATTCACGCGGTAATGCACTGGTCCCATTAAATGGTAGTAGAAATGGTGCCCGTGGACAAAAATTTGATGGAGGTTATACCATTAAATCTGTAAAGCTGATTAACACGATACAAGGCAAAAGCACCGAAACTAATTTGAAATATGAAATCAACGATACCCGTATGCAAATATTTCTGCCCAAGGCAGTGGCTGCAGCAGGCGGACAGGTGAAATTAAAAATTGATTATTCTTTCATATCTCCTCTTTATGGTTCAGACCGTATGGGTGTAGAGGAAACAAAAAATGGTAAAATTTTTACCATGGCACAATGGTACCCACGTATGTGTGTATATGATGATCTGAAGGGCTGGAATGTGGATCCATATTTGGGAGCCAGCGAATTTTATTTAGAATATGGAGATTTTGATTTGTCTTTAACGGTTCCGGCTTCGCACATCGTGGTGGCATCGGGAGAATTGACTAATCCTCAAGAAGTATATACTGCCGAGCAACAAAAACGTTGGGCAACTGCAGCCAGCAGTGATAAAACAGTCGTTATTAGAGGTGAAACTGAGGTGACCGATCCAGCGTCACGCCCCAGCGGAAAATCAGAATTGACCTGGAAATTTAAAATTAAAAATGCTCGTGATGCTGCCTGGGCTTCGTCGGCATCCTTTATCATTGATGCCGCCAGAATTAAAGTTTCGAGTGGTAAAAAAGTAATGTCAATCTCTGCTTATCCGGTAGAAAGTAATGGTCAAGATGCCTGGGGCCGCTCCACCGAATATACCAAAGCCTCCATCGAACATTATTCTAATAAATGGTTCGAGTATCCTTATCCTGCGGCTACCAATGTGGCGGGTAATGAAGGCGGAATGGAGTACCCTGGGATTGTTTTCTGTAACTGGAAAGATAAAAAAGGAGGCCTGTGGGGTGTGACTGACCACGAATTCGGACACACTTGGTTCCCTATGATTGTAGGTTCTAATGAACGCATGTTCGGATGGATGGATGAAGGTTTCAATACTTTTATCAATTCATTAAGTACAGAAGCTTTTAATAATGGAGAATACAAAGAACCTAAAATGGACATGCACCGCATGGCCAATATTCTAACCGATCCTCGTTTAGAACCTGTTTTAAGCAGTCCGGATAACATGAAGGAAAGGAACATAGGTCTGCTTTGCTACCTGAAACCCGGTATCGCACTTAGTATACTCAGAGATCATATTCTAGGCCCTGAACGTTTCGACCGTGCTTTACGTACTTATGTGGAAAGATGGGCCTATAAGCATCCCACTCCGGATGATTTTTTTAGAACGATTGAAAATGTTTCCGGTGAAAACCTTTCTTGGTTCTGGAGATCATGGTTTATTAATAACTGGCGTTTAGATCAGTCTGTGAAAGAGGTGAAATACGTGAACAATGATCCTCAAAAAGGGGCATTGATTACCGTGGAAAATCTCGAAAAAATGCCGATGCCTTTCATTTTGGAAATCAAAACCAAGAGTGGCAAAACAGAGAGAATGAAATTGCCTGCAGAGATTTGGCAGCGTAATACCAGCTGGACTTTCAAATATTCATCAACCGAAGAAATAGAATCGGTAGTAGCAGATCCCGACCACGTCTTCCCGGATCATAATTCAGCAAATAACAGTTGGAAATCAGTTGGAGCTGCAGCACCAGTTGCTGTAGATTATCAGCCTTATGTGGGCACTTACAAAAGCGCAACAATACCAATGGTTATAGATGTGAAGGTGGTGAATGGTGAACTCATTGCCGAACCAACCGGGCAGCCCGCTCTTCCACTCAGTTCAAGCGGCAAGCACAAGTTTGTGATTGAAGCAGTAGGCGTAGACCTTGAATTCAATCCTGAAAAAGGTGAGATGAGTGTTAATCAAGGGGGCAATGTGTTGGTGTTTACTAAAGAAGTAAAGCCGGAGGCCGTCGCTCCATCTACCCCCGAGCCCTCCAAGAAGAAGAAAAAGTAAAGAAAACATAAAAAAAGCGGCCAAAGCCGCTTTTTTTATGTTTGTTCTGTTTGATTTGTTATTACGACATCATCTATACAGCTTAGAAAGCGTTCATGCTTTTTTCTTCCCCGCTTCGTAAAGTCCGATGGCAAACAGCACATTCTTTACCACATTGTTAAAACTATGAGAACCCCAAATGATCATCGCATCATCTCTAAACATTTGTTTCAGGATATAATTGCTGATCCCGAAAAGATATAGATTGAAGAAGAAGTAAAACAGCACCCCCATATTGATCCAAAGTACGAACAAATTAAAATGCCTATCGGTGCTCGGATTTTTAAATAAGTTATAGTAGCTGATAACGGCATATGTAATCAGCGCTAAACATTCATAAACCCTCAATAAGTGTTGAAATTCGTTGAAACCTTGGTAGAACAAACTGTTCAGGATGATCAGAATGACATAGAAAATAACGATTAATTTTATGAGCAATTTATCGTTGATCAGATAGTAATAAAACTGATTTAACAACAAAAACTGAAGAATAAAGAAGCCATTGATGATCAGAAAGCCATTTTGTCCTGCCTGAGTGTAACATTCATTTGCAATATCAGCCACAAGTGAAGCTAAAATCAAGCCCGAAATGACCGATCCGCCTTTTAAATAATTCGGAAATGCCACATAGGTGATGATCGGGATCAACACAGAAATTAGGGAGACATAGGATAGGGTGATTGCAAATTGTTCCATGATGAAATGTTTAATTATTTATTGGACAATAGGGCGGACAAGGTCTGGAAGCATCTTCATAAACCAATGGATCCAATTCGGCTGCATTAGACAATAACAATTGAGCGTTGCCCTTGTCATCTGTAGCATAGCTTGCCCTGATGACGCTGCAGTAAGGATCTTTCATTAGCCTTTCAAAAGTGTTACTGCCAAAAAAGTGCGCTTTGATGCTCCCCTTAAAATTGCTGATCCATTTTTGTGCGGCGCCCCAGTCCACATTTCCGCTCTCGGTAGTAAGTTCTGCTTGTTTAATGATGCTTCCAGTTTGATCCACCCCGATTGGAATTACTATTTTTTCACCCTTCTCATCAACTGCATAATACAGGCAGATACCAACGGAGTTTGAATTCTTTAAGATTTTTTGCAATTCACTCAGCAAGACAAAATACTCCATTCTGCCAGTGTGCGACACTGTGTAGTTTTTAATCCACTTCAGTCCGATCGTTCCATCAATTGGTGCACCCACAAACCTGTTAAAGCCCGATTCGACCTCATTGATGGTGATTTTTGGACTATCTAATGTCCTGCTGAGCAATTCGTTCTCCATATTTAAGTACTCGCCCTTGTTGCAGGCATTTATGCTTAGCAGTGTAACTAATGCCATGCTAGTCATTAAAATGCCTATAAATAATAGTTTTGTTTTCATAACAATTTAATTTAAGGTTTATATTTTATCGATTTATATGCTTATACGGATATAGTTTAGCTTAGGTTACAAAAATTTTTAAATTATAGAATCAATACTTTTAATCAATAATAAAATTTGATGGAATTATATTCAAAATAATGGCCCATTTTATCATACTTTTTGAGCTAATAATCAACAGGAAGCCCAGCAATCGGTAGACTTTATTTTTTTGAGCTAAAAGCTTGAAAATCAAAAAACGAAATACTACCTTTGCAGTCCTTAAAATTTAGGACAACTATATTTAAAAACTAAAAGCAACAAATGCCAACCATTCAACAATTAGTTAGGAAAGGTAGAGTAGCTCTGGAGGACAAGAGTAAATCCCCAGCGTTGGACAGCTGTCCACAGCGAAGAGGTGTGTGTACCCGTGTATACACTACTACCCCTAAAAAACCAAACTCAGCCATGCGTAAAGTAGCTCGTGTACGTTTAACCAACGGT
>CANGZD010000038.1 GCA_947458875.1 Sphingobacteriaceae bacterium | reverse complement strand
CATCACTGAACTAGGGTTCGAAAACCCTACACCAATCCAGGAACAAGCCATCCCGGTATTACTTTCAGGCAGCAACGATTTTGTCGGATTAGCTCAAACCGGAACAGGCAAGACCGCCGCATTTGGTCTCCCTTTATTAGAATTATTAGACTTTACTAAAAATCACCCTCAGGCATTAATTTTATGCCCAACCCGTGAATTGTGTTTACAAATCACCAATGATTTAAAAAACTATTCGAAAAACATCGACAACGCACACGTTGTGGCCGTTTACGGTGGTGCCAACATCTCTGATCAATTACGCCAAATTAAAAAAGGTGTGCAAATTGTAGTAGCCACTCCTGGCCGAATGTTAGACATCATCAACCGTAAGGCGATCAACTTTTCGCAGGTAAGTTACGTTGTTTTAGATGAGGCCGATGAAATGCTCAATATGGGCTTTCAGGAAGATATCGATCAGATTTTATCCACCACACCAGAAGAAAAAAAGACCTGGTTGTTTTCGGCTACCATGCCTGCAGAAGTTAGACGTATTGCCAAAAAATATATGGAAAACCCTTTTGAGTTGACCATGGGAACTAAAAATACTGGTAATGCGAATATCGAACACGAATATTACGTGGTAAAAGCCCGTGATAAATATGCAGCTTTCAAGCGCATCGTCGATTTCAATCCAGAAATTTTTGGTATTGTTTTCTGTCGCACCAAAATAGAAACACAAGAAATTGCGGAAGCTTTGGTTAAAGATGGTTACAACGCCGATGCACTACATGGCGATTTATCGCAACAGCAACGTGATAAGGTAATGAAACGCTACCGCGACAGAAGCTTGCAATTATTGATTGCTACCGACGTGGCTGCTCGAGGCATTGACGTGAACAATGTTACTCACGTAATTAACTACTCTTTGCCAGATGAGATTGAAAACTATACCCACCGAAGCGGTCGTACTGCCAGAGCAGGAAAAACCGGAGTCTCCATTGCGATTATCAACGCAAAAGAATTGGGTAAAATCCGTCAGATTGAACGAGTGATTGGTAAACAATTTACCAAAGCCGAAATTCCTACCGGTTTTGATGTATGCGAAAAACAATTATTCGGATTGATTCATAAAGTACACAATGTAGCCGTGAACGAAGAGCAGATCGAACAGTACCTGCCTCGTATCATGGATGAATTTAAAGACCTGGATAAAGAAGAAATAATTAAACGTTTTGCTTCACTAGAGTTCAACAGGTTCCTGGAATATTATCGCAATGCCCCAGACCTGAACGCCAGTACTGATTATGAAGATCGCGGACGTGAACGTGGCGAGCGTGGCGAACGTTTTGGACGCACCGGCTATAAGAGTGATTATACCAGATTGTTCATCAATTTAGGGTCGGTAGATGATTTCACCCGTGGCGATATGCTCGGCTTTATTTGCAACCAGTCAAAAATAAGTGGTAAAAGCATCGGAAAGATCGATTTGAAAGGAGTTTACACTTTCTTTGAAGTGGAAAATGACGTAGTAGACAAAGTACAGCAAGGATTTAAATCAGTTGATTTTCAGGGCCGCAATGTACGCATTGAATTGGCCGGCGACCGCGATGGCGGTGGTGGCGGCAGCAGCCGTGGCCGCAGTAGCGGTGGCGGTGGATATGGCGGCGGCAAACGCCGAGATCAATCCGCAGGTGGCCGTCGTGAAGGCGGCAATCGCAGCGGTGGCGGAGGTTTTCGCGATTTCTCCGGCAAACGCCGTGAAGATCGTTCGGAAAGAAGAAAACGATATTAAAAAAAGAAAGGCTCCAACTGGAGCCTTTCTTTTTTTTGCTTTTTTACTTAGCCGGAGGTCTTTTCATAAACACCTTATTCCCATCTTTATTGATGTAATAACGTCGGTCATACTCGTCTACATAAACGGTCTCCCCTTTTGGTCCCTTTACATTTTTCAGCGAGCAGTCTTTGACCGCAGCTACGGCTATAGCTCCTGTTTCTTTTGCTTTTCGACTGATGGCAGCAGTGGTAGTATCCACTTTTCTTTTCCAAGTGCTGGTATCTCTTTTCACCGTTTTGCGAATGGTATCCTGAGGGTATCTCGGACGAATGGTATCTATGCTGGTCTCTTTCGGGGTACTTGTGCTTGTTTGCGACCACGATAATGGTGAAAAAGCCATTAAAGAGGCAATGGAAATACAAAAAATTAATTTTTTCATAAGCTGATGATTTTTAAAATAAAATGAAATTATTCGGTGATATCGCCAGGCTGACGGGCAGAACTTAGGGGGCGGGAACTGGTACCCCTGCCCTGTGAATATGAAGAATCCTCAATACTTGATGTGCTTTGCCTGGATCTCTTCAGGGCCTGTGCCCAATGATTTACCTGATTACTAATATCGTCTACTATTCGGGTGCCGTTTTTTCTCCTTCTAAATAGTAATACGAGTGCGGCCGCCAATCCGGCAGCTAAACCAATTTTTCCTAAATTTTTCATGGGCTATAAGTTTTTATTGAAATCAACAAAACATAGCCATTCCGGTTTTAAGAAAATAAAAAGAAAGCTATTAAATCGACGGGCTTAGGGCAATAGCTTGAATTTGGTCACTTTGAAACGCCCGTTTTGGAGTTGACCTTCCACTTCAGCTTCTCTGATGGCATTGCAAAATCCGGCTTTGTCATGTGCGTCGCCATGATCGTCTATACTCGTACCATCTACAAAATAAGGTTTCCCATCCAGCTTTACCGCCAAAGCGCAATCCTCTCCTTTCATCCCAAACTGGCAAACGCCGCAGGAGGCTTCCAATACTTGGGCAGCCTGAGTTTCCTTTTGAGTTTCTGTAGCAGATTGGCAAGCAAAAATTGCCGTCATAAATGCAATAAAGGTGATTTTGAATACGATTTTCATAAAAAATTGGATTAATTTAATTGATCGGCCAATAAGCGCATTTCAATTAGAGGTGAATGACTCTCATAAAGAATAGCATAAACGGCTCTGCAAATAGGCATGTGTACTTTATGATTTTTATTTATCTGGTGTAATGACTTTACAGCATAATAACCCTCGGCAATCATGTTCATTTCCAGTTGAGCCGATTTGACTGTATAGCCTTTACCGATCATGTTTCCGAAGGTCCGGTTGCGGCTAAATTGAGAATAAGCGGTTACCAACAGATCGCCTAAGTAAGCCGACTCGTTGATATCCCGATCGATCGGATGAACCACGTCTACAAAACGACTGATCTCTCTAATGGCATTGGCAATTAAAACAGCTTGGAAATTGTCTCCATAACCAAGCCCGTGACAAATACCACTTGCAACCGCGTAAATGTTTTTCAGCACGGCTGCATATTCTGTCCCATATATATCCTCCGAAACGTTGGTTTTGATGTAGCGGGTAGTTAAAAGTTGCGCAAAATTGGCTGCGCTATCTGTATCAGGCGAAGCAATAGTTAAATAAGACAATTTCTCTAAAGCTACCTCTTCGGCATGGCAGGGACCACTGATCACCAGGATATCTTCAAGCGGGATGCCATAATGCTGATTCATGAACTCCCCAACAATGAGGTTATGTTCAGGGACAATACCTTTAATGGCAGAAATAATTTTCTTTCCTTTCAGATCTTCTGGTGTGATGTCAGAAAGAGCGTCTTTCAAAAAGGCTGCGGGCACACAAAGTAAGATCCAGTCAGATTGACTAACCACCGACTTTAAGTCATTGCTGACCTGCTCTTCGGGCAATTTGATCTCAACGGAACCAAGGTAGCGCAAATTTCGCTTATACTTTCTTACATGTTCTACAGATTCCGCACATCGCATCCACCAACAAATCTTTTTATCGATCAGATTATCTGTAAGCATCTTAACAATGGCCGTTGCCCAACTACCACCACCTATTACAGCAATATTTTTCGAGTTAGTCATGATTAAAAACAAAATCCCCTTCCCGGTTGCTAAACTGAGAAGGGGACAAGTTATTATTTTTTTATGAAAACTAATCCTTCTTATCGCCCGACATTAATTTCTCTTTATCTGTTTTCTTAACCTGACTGCCATCTTTTAGGGTTTTAGAAATGGCAGTAAATGGATAAGCAACCACTTCTTCACCAGCTTTGATACCGCTCAGGATCTGGATATTGGTATCGTCCTGAATACCTGTTTTCACCACCACTTGTTTTACCTTACCATCTTTATAAACAAAAACATATTCTTTCACAGGAGCTTCATCTGTTTTTGGCTTTTTTTCTTCATTCTGCATCGCGGACGAACCAGATTCATCTGCCGATTTCTTCTTATCATCATCGCGGGTGGTAACTGATTGGATAGGAACGGTTAAACCTTTTACCTGGTTGGTTTGAATATCAACCGTGGCCGACAAACCAGGGCGGAATGGAGATGTTTTCTGGTTGCCAGTATTTAAAGAAGCATATGACTCGGGCAGGATGCGAACTTTTACGGTAAAGTTGGTCACCTGGTCGGCACTTCCTCCCACCACACTTGCAGAGCTGGCAATTTCAGTCACTATCCCCTTGAATTTCTTTCCTTGGAAAGCGTCTACTTCGATATCGGCGGGGTCATTGATAGATACCCGGTTGATATCACTCTCATTCACATCTACACTTACTTCCATAGAGTTGAGATTAGAAATACGCATGATTTCGGTACCAGCCATTTGGGCGGTTCCTACCACACGTTCACCCAATTCTACGGAAAGTTTAGAAACTACGCCATCTACCGGCGCATAGATCGTGGTTCTGGCCAGGTTATCGCCCGCTTCTTTTACCACGGCAGATGATTGCTGAACTCCAAAACGAGAGCCCACTACATTCTGCTTCACTGCTTCTAAATTCGCCTTAGCCCCATCGTATTCAGCTTTTGCGGCATCATACTCTGCAACAGAAATTACTTTCTTTTGAAATAATTCCTGGTTACGCTTAAAACGAGCCTCGGTATTTACGAAGTTTGCCTGTGCCTGTTTCAATTGCTGTTCTGTGGCGGCCAAGTTTGCTTTTTGGCTGTTTAGAGATGCAACCGCACGGTCATATCCAGACTTTAAAATATCCGGACGAACCTTACACAAAAGCTGGCCTTTTTTTACCAAATCACCTTCTTTAACGAGTAGTTCAACTACCTCTCCCGAAACTTCAGAACTTAACTTCACTTCAATTTCCGGTTGTACCTTACCACTGGCCGATACGGTTTCGGTAATGATACGCTCCTCTGCTTTTTCAGTTGCGATTTCTGTAATGTCTCCCTTTCCGAACCAGCCAAGCTTATTACCAGCTACCGCTACTACCAATAGCACGCCAACCGCTATGAATACATACTTAAGAGTGTTTTTTTTCTTTGCCATGTTTTATAAAAATTTGTGGAGTTAAAAGTTAATGGGTTTGCCCAGATAAAAATCAATGACTTTGCTTCTAAAAATCCATTCGTATTTAGCCTGGATTAAATCAAATTGAGCTCTGTTAAGATTAATTTGTGCCTGATTGAAGTCTAAAGAGTTCACTAAACCTACTTGGTAACGTTGTTGAATCACTTCAAAGGCATCTTCTGAAGAAGTTAATGCACTTTGGGTAGATTGATATCTTTTCTCTGCAGCTTTTAGATCGTAAACTGCCTGATTGATGATTTTATTCAAATTATTTTTGGCCAATTGCTCAGATAAGCTGGCATTGAGATAATTGATTTTAGCCCTATTTACCAAACTACGGGTTTGATAGCCATTCCAAATTGGAATACTTAGGTTGAATCCGAGACCTCGGTTGTAGTTATCGGTCAACTGATCTCTCCATGGAATTTTTTCAAACTGCGGGGGATTGCTACCTACAATAAAACGCTGACGACCACTGGAATAACCCGTACTTAAATTACCTCCAAAACTCAATCGGGGGTAAAAACTTCCTCGAGCTACCGCTACGGCTTTTTGAGCTGCCAGCTTATTAAATTCAGCCACCTTTACATCCGGATAGTTTGCCAAAGCACTTTGAAATACATCATTAGCTACATAATTACTTTCGGTGATATTTACCAGGTTAATGGCTGGTTTAACCACTTCAAACTTATCCGAAGGATTACGCTCCATCAATTGGGCAAGATTTAAATAAGCCAAATCGAGCTGATTTTGAGCATTGGTAAAATTTAACTCGGCTGTAGCCAATTGTGCCTTGGCTTGTGAAAGATCAGCAAGGGTTTTGTTACCCACATCGAAAAGTTGTTGTTCTCTTTCGAGCTGCAAGGCAGCAAATTCTGCCTGTTGACGGGCTGCTGTGGTGAGATCCTGAGCATTTAAAACCTGTAGGTAGGTATTTACCACGTTGAGGGTCAAGTCATTCTTTGCCTTCTGAGCATTGCTTTTATCCGCATCCAACGAGTACTTGTTTTGCAAAATTTGATTCATCCGCTGAAAACCCTGAAAAAGTAAAACAGAGGAATTTAAGTTTCCGTTGGCTGAAGTAATGCTTTGGTCGAAAGGTTGTCCAGATAACTGATCGAAAGTTCTACCCAAGCTGTAGTTATAGTTAGAGCTTGCATTCAGACTTGGAGTAAGGTTCCATTTTGATTGCTTTAGGTTTTCTTCTGATATAGCCACATTGAACTTGGCTTGCTTCAGTTGTATGTTATTCTGTAGTGCCAGGTCAATTGCTTGCTCCAGGCTAATCTTCTCCTGAGCAAAGCTCGCCAATGCGGTGAGCATGAAGAAGAGGCTTAGAGGCAGTATTCGTGCAAAAGAAACCCTAGTTGTAGAAGTTATGTTCATATGCTGTTTTAAAATCATCCGTTTTAAAGGCAAAAAATCTCATTTATTGCGCTAAATCAGTTTTCATATTTAATTTAGCAGAGATGTATCTGGTAAAAACACCTTTTTGGCTTAAGT
>CANGZD010000037.1 GCA_947458875.1 Sphingobacteriaceae bacterium | reverse complement strand
TTATATAGCTTACATGGAAAGCAATAAAAAATACTGGAAAGGTTTAGAAGAACTGAAACAAACCCCCGAATTTGTTGAAAACAACAAAAACGAATTCGCTGAGGCATTACCTATTGAGGAAGTGTTGAACGAAGCAGGTTTGAATACCGCAACTCCCCGTCGTGACTTCTTAAAGGCATTGGGCTTTGGTTTAGGAGCGGTAACCTTGGCGGCTTGTCAACCGGCACCCGTACACAAGGCCATTCCCTACTTGGTAAAACCTGAGGAAATTATCCCCGGTATTCCTAACTATTACGCTTCTACCTTTAAAGGACAGAGCATTTTAGTGAAAACCCGCGAAGGTCGCCCGATTAAAGTGGAAGGAAATCCTAACTGTTTAATTAGTGGCGGACGTTTAGACGCACAGGCCCAAGCTTCTGTGTTAGACCTATATGATGTTTCTCGTTTGCAGGCTCCTGTTTTAAATGGTGCCGATGCAAGCTGGGCTCAGGTAGACAGTTTCGTGAAATCAGAGTTAGCTAAAATTAAAGCTGGCGGTAAGAAAATCAGAATTGTAAGCAGCACCATCAACAGTCCTTCAACCAAATCGGTAATTGCTGATTTTATAGCCCAATACCCTAATACTAAACTGGTACAGCTTGATGCGGTTTCTTATACCGGTATCATTCAGGCCAATCAGAACAGCTTTGGTAAGGCAGCTTTGCCTCACTATCGTTTTGATAATGCCGATGTAATTGTAAGTTTTGGTGCTGATTTCTTGGGAACCTGGATTTCTCCAGTGGAGTTTACCCGTCAGTATACCAAAAACCGTGCTTCGGAGGCCTTAAAGAATAGAAAGATGTCTCGTCATATCCAATTTGAATCGGGTATGAGTTTGACCGGCACCAACGCTGATGCACGTATTGCTTTAAAACCATCTGAAGAAGGTGTTGCATTATTAAATTTATTCAATGCTTTAGGCGGAAATGTAAGTGCAAAGAAATTAGCGAATAACGCGAAAGCTGATAAAGCCATTCAACTTGCTGCCAAAGAATTGCTAAACGCTAAAGGAAAGGCCTTGGTTGTATGTGGTTCTAATGATGTATCCACTCAAATTCTGGTCAATGCCATTAACTCTTTATTGGGAAGTTATGGTTCTACCATCGATCTCACCAATCCTTCCAACCAGTTTGCTGGTAACGATGCGGAGTTCTTAGAATTTATCAACGAAATGAAACGTGGCGAAGTAGATGCAGTGTTCTTCCTGAATAGTAACCCTGCCTACAGCTACGTAAACAGTAAAGAATTTACCGAGGCTCTGGCGAAAGTAAAACTGCGTGTTTCTTTCGCCGATCGCCAGGACGAAACCGCGGCCCTATGTCAGGTGAATGCTCCTGCCAATCATTATTTAGAGTCGTGGGGAGATAGTAACCCGATTTCTGGTTATTACACGCTGGTTCAACCAACCATTAATCCGGTATACAATACCCGTATGGCCGAAGAAAGCTTGTTAAGCTGGTCTGACGCTTCGGTCAAAGAGTATTACCAATATGTGCGCATTAATTGGGAGAAAACCGTATTGGCGCAGAGTGGTAAAACCTGGAAAGATATTTTACAAAGCGGTTCCGTTTACATGGGAGCTGCACCTGCTGCCGCATTAAGTTTTAATCGTGATTTAAATGCAGTAGCTGCTACCATCATCAGTGAAAGCAAAGCATTAGCAAATTCGGCTCAAAATGCCGTAGAAGTTCAACTTTATCAGAATGTGGCTATTGGCGATGGTAGTACAGCAAATAATCCATGGTTACAAGAATTGCCCGATCCGGTTTCAAAAGTAACCTGGGATAACTATGTAGCCATTGCTCCAAAACATGCTGAAAATTTAGGTCTTAAAGAGTTTGATCTGGTAGAAGTTAAATCTGCAAACTACAGTGTTACATTACCTGTATTGATGCAGCCAGGACAGGCACAAGGTACTGTTTCTATTGCCTTGGGATATGGAAGAACCAAAGCCGGTAAGGCCGGAAATGAAGTAGGTAAAAATGCCTATCCTTTCATGAGTCTGGTTAATGGAACCTTCCAATCGCTTGCTGCAGCCAGCATCACCAAAGTGGGTGGTTCTTACGAACTGGCTCAAACACAAACTCACCACTCATTTGAGGGTCGTAACATCATCCGCGAAACTACCTTAAAGGATTATTTGAAAGATCCTTATGCTGGTAGTGGTAATCATGGTACTAAACATAAGACCTATGATTTGTGGAACGATTATGCGAAACCTGCTCAGAATTGGGTAATGGCCATCGACTTAAATGCTTGTACCGGTTGCGGTGCTTGTATTGTAGCATGTAATGCCGAAAATAACATTCCTGTGGTGGGTCGCGAAGAGGTTCGCAAGCGCCGTGAAATGCATTGGATGCGTATCGATCGTTACTACAGCTATAATGATAACGGTAAATCGGTAACAGAAGAAAACGAAATTGCTCACCTCGATAATATGGATGATGTATCGGTGGTACACCAGCCAATGATGTGTCAGCATTGTGAGCATGCCCCTTGTGAGACGGTTTGTCCGGTATTGGCTACCGTACACTCTTCAGACGGTTTGAACCACATGGCTTACAACCGTTGTGTGGGTACCCGTTACTGTGCGAACAACTGTCCATATAAAGTACGTCGTTTCAACTGGTTCAACTACTGGAACGATTCACGCTTTGATAACTACCTGAACAACGAGTTCACGCAATTGGTATTGAACCCAGATGTAACCACTCGTTCACGTGGGGTAATGGAAAAATGCTCCATGTGTATCCAACGTATCCAGGCTGGTAAATTAAAAGCCAAAATGGAGAAACGTCCGTTGAAAGATGGGGATATCAAAACAGCTTGTCAGCAAACCTGTCCGGCTAATGCGATCATTTTCGGAGATGGTAACGATCCAAATTCTGAAGTATCGAAAGCATTGAAGAGCGAGCGTACCTACTATGTACTGGAAGAATTAAATGTTCAGCCGGGCGTAGGTTACCAGGTAAAAGTTAGAAATACCGCAGAGGTTTAATCATATTTCATAGAACAGCTATAAAACTATGTCATCTCATCACGAATCAATAATCAGAGAACCGTTAATTACCGGTGAAAATATTACTTATGCTAAAGTAACCGAGGATGTACTGGTTCCTGTAGAGAATAAAGCCAACAAAGCCTGGTGGATTGGTTTCACTATTGCAGCTTTGGGCGCACTAATGTGGGTGGTAGCCGTAAGTTATACCTTCTGGAACGGAATCGGGGCCTGGGGTCTGAACAAAACGGTTGGCTGGGCCTGGGACATCACCGGTTTCGTATGGTGGGTAGGTATCGGCCACGCCGGAACCCTCATCTCGGCCGTATTGTTACTCTTCCGTCAGAACTGGCGTAACTCCATTAACCGTTCTGCAGAAGCAATGACCATTTTCGCGGTAATTTGTGCGGCTACTTACGTTATTTCACACATGGGTCGTCCGTGGTTGGCTTATTGGCCATTACCATTGCCTAACCAGTTTGGTTCATTATGGGTAAACTTCAATTCACCGCTGGTTTGGGACGTATTTGCGATCTCTACTTATTTCTCGGTATCCTTGGTATTCTGGTATACTGGTTTACTGCCAGATATCGCTACCATCCGCGACCGTGCAACTGGTTTACGCCGTAAAGTATATTCTATTCTATCTTTCGGATGGAATGGTTCGGTAAAAACCTGGCAGCGTTTTGAAGCAGTATCATTGATTTTGGCAGGTGTATCTACACCGTTGGTACTTTCGGTACACACCATCGTATCTTTCGACTTTGCTACCTCGGTTATCCCGGGCTGGCACACCACCATCTTCCCGCCATATTTCGTTGCGGGTGCGATCTTCTCCGGTTTTGCGATGGTGCAAACCTTATTGCTGATCGCCCGTAAGGTGATGAATTTCGAGAACTACATTACCATGTTCCACATCGAATCGATGAATAAGATTATCATCGTGACGGGTTCTATCGTAGGTGTGGCTTACTTAACCGAGTTATTTATTGCCTGGTACTCAGGTGCTGAATATGAGCAGTACGCCTTCTTAAACCGTGTAAGCGGTCCTTACTGGTGGGCATATTGGACCATGATGACCTGTAACGTAATTTCTCCTCAGTTATTTTGGTTCAAGAAAATCCGTACCAGCATTGCCGCATCTTGGATCTTATCAATCGTGGTAAACATTGGTATGTGGTTTGAGCGTTTCGTAATTATCGTTACTTCATTGCACCGCGATTACCTGCCATCCAGCTGGGTGATGTTCTATCCAACCTGGGTAGATGTAGCTGTATTCGTTGGTTCCATCGGTTTGTTCTTTACCTTATTCTTATTGTTCCTGCGATTCTTACCAGCTATCGCGATGGCTGAGGTGAAACTCTTGGTGAAAACCTCATCCGAACAGTCCAAGAAGGCTTTGATCAAAGCTGGAAAAGTAGATAAAGAACACGCTAAATTTTACGTAGAGTCTTTAGATAAATACGATAGTGTTAACCAGGCTGATTACGCAAAAATCTGATTATGAGTAAAGTAAAATACATATTAGGCCATTTTGCCGATCCAGATGAAATGATGCATGGGATCGACAAATTACACCAGAATAACATCCCTGTTTACGATGTATTCACTCCTATGCCTATTCACGGTATTGAAGATAAATTAGGGGTTAAACGCTCCCGTTTGCCAATCGCTGCCTTTTGCTTTGGTGCAACAGGTACGCTTACTGCTTTCGCCATGATTTATTATATGATGGTGCACGATTGGCCGATGAACATCGGGGGTAAGCCTGCCTTTGCTATTCCAGACTTTGTGCCTATTATGTTCGAATTAACCGTATTATTTGGCGCCTTTGGAATGGTTGGGACTTTCTTCTACAAAAATCATTTGTTCCCGGGCAGGGCTCCAAGAGTAATGGACCTACGTGCAACGCATGATCGTTTCATCATTGCAATTGATGCACAGGAAATTAAAGATGCCAAAAAAGTTGAAGGATTATTAAAAGAAGCAGGTGCAGTAGAAGTATTACACAATGAAAGGAAATATGTTAGCTATGAATAGACTGCGTTTATCAGGCATTGCTGCCATAGCCATTGCCACTACAGTATTGTTTGCTGCATGCGGAGGAAAGCAAAGTCCGGGATGGGAATTTGCCCGTAACATGTACGATCCGATTGCTTATAATCCGGATCAACCGAATAAAAACTTTATAGATGGCAAGACAGCTCAGCTGCCTCCTGCTAATACCGTGCCCGTAGGTTTTGACAAACCAGAAGAGGCTTATCCAAATACACTTGAAGGCTACCAAGCTGCTGGAAGCAATTTGTCTAATCCATTACCAGTTAACACTCAAACTCTTGAAGAAGGTAAATCATTGTACCTGAACATGTGTTCACAGTGTCACGGTTTAACCGGAAAAGGTGATGGTGCTATTGTAAAAATGCAGAAGTTTCCGGCACCACCAGCCTATGGCACCGGCACCTCTTCTCGTGGGGGAGCTATGAAAGATTTAACTGACGGAAAGATATATCATACCATAACTTATGGTGTTAACCTGATGGGTGCACACCGTAACCAGATTACGCCTACTGAGCGTTGGAAAATTGTTATGTATGTACACGAATTACAAAAACTACAGTAGTTAATTGCAAATATCCACATGGGAACAAATCACACTACAACACATAATTTCTCTCAACACTATCAGTTCACTGGTAAAGCCAAGACCTGGAGCCTAACTGCTTTGGTTTTAGGTTTAGCTGCCATTGCCTATGGATTTTATTCAGGCCATGCGGAGCGCACTTTCGCCAATCTGTTATTGATGGCTTACTACTTTACTTGTGTTTGCGCAGCAGGAGCTTTCTTTGTGGCATTGCAATATGTGGCACAGGCTGGCTGGTCTGTTGGCTTGGTACGTATTCCTCAAGCTTTTGCGAAGGTCTTGCCAATTGCATCTGTCGTACTTATTGCGGTGGTGGCCATGGGATTATATACCCACAACTTATATCACCACTGGCATGCTGATGGCATAACCGATCCTAATAGTCCTAATTATGATCCGATTATTGCAGGAAAAGCTATTTATTTGAATGTTCCCTTCTTCCTGACTCGCTTGGTGATTTTCCTAGCTATTTACAGTTTTTTCGCCCTACTATTAACTAGACTCTCTAATCGTGAGGATTTAGAAGGCGGATTAAATAGCTACAAAAAGAGCATCGGCTATTCAGCCGTATTTTTGGTGATTTTTGGTTTCACCACTCCAATTTGGGCTTTCGATACCATTATGTCATTAGAAGCACATTGGTTCTCTACCATGTTTGGTTGGTATAACTTCGCCGCCATGTGGGTGAGCGGTTTATGTGCCATCACGCTGACCGTTATCTTCTTAAAGCGTTCTGGTTATTTAACCTGGATAAACGATAGTCACTTACACGACTTAGGTAAATTTATTTTCGCATTCTCTATTTTCTGGACCTACGTGTGGTTTGCTCAATTCTTATTGATCTACTATGCCAACATTCCGGAAGAGACAGTTTATTTCTACAAGCGTTGGGAGCCTGAATTCAAACCATGGTTCTGGTTAAACATCGTGATGAACTTCGTATCCCCATTATTGATCTTAATGACTCGTGATGCCAAACGTAAAGAAAGTGTCCTGATCTTTGTATCGATCTTCTTGCTTTGCGGTCACTGGTTAGATTATTACATGATGGTGATGCCCGGAACAGTAGCCGAGCACCGTGGCTTTGGTATCATTGAGATTGGTACCGCGGTAGCTTTCGCCGGTCTGTTTGTTTACCTAATGTTAACAGCATTAAGTAAAAAACCATTGATTCCTGCTAAACATCCTTTCCTGGAAGAGAGCTTGAATCATCATATTTAAAAAACGAATTGCAATTATTGTTCGATAAGAAAATGAGTTTTAGAAAAGTTTTTAGTTTACCGACATTCTTCAGCATGGTGCTGTTTGTAGCCTTATTGGGTAATCAGTTTGCGAAAGCGCAAAATCAGGATAGTACTGCAGTTTCTATTAGTGCAGCTACTGATTCTGCAAGTACCGCCGCTGCTTCGCCAGCCATCCCAACATTGATTAGTACGGATGTTGACACTACAAAAATGTCCTGGAATTTGGGTGACGGTCAAGGTAATAAAGTGGAGATCGGCAAAGCAGAAACTGATTACAGTGCTGCTTACAAATCATTTGCCTACTATTCACTTTTATTCTTTTTGTTCTGTGTATTCATTGGCATCATTGGAAAAGCTTTAAGAGCTTATGAACTCACTAGAGCGATACAAGGTAAAACCGAAGGTGTCAATTGGAATCGTATCCAAGGTGTTTTATTCGCATTTGCTCTGCTGGTAGGTTTGTACGGTGCTTACTGGTCGTACACCAATCAGGGGTCTATGATCAACCATACTTCCGGTTCGGTACATGGAGAGAAAATTGATTTCATGTTTAACGTGACCCTAGTGATCACTACCATCGTATTTGTAATTACCCACATCCTTTTATTCGGGTTTGCTTACAAGTATGTAGGTTCAGATAAACGAAAAGCTTATTATTATCCGCATAACAATGCCTTAGAGCGCCTTTGGACCATTGTTCCGGCCATTGTTTTGACTGTTTTGGTATTGTTAGGTTTCTTCACTTGGAGAGGAATTACAAATATCAGCGAAGCCGATCAGAAAAAGGCTTTGAATATTGAAGTAACCGGCGAACAGTTCAAATGGACCGTACGTTATGCTGGTTCAGATAACCAAGTTGGTTTAAGAAATTACAAATTGACCACACCAACCAACAACTTGGGTATCGACTTCCGCGATCAGAAAAGTTGGGATGATAAAATTGCTGGTGATATTGTATTGCCAGTTAATCGCTCAGTGCGTTTTACCATCAATTCAAAAGATATTCTACACAGTTTCTACATCCCAGAATTCCGTGTTCAGATGAATGCAGTTCCAGGTATGCCTACTTATTTCCAGTTTACACCTAAGTATACTACCGAAGAAATGCGTGAAAAAACCAACAATCCCACCTATGAATATGTGCTTTTATGTGCTAAAATTTGTGGCTCTGGTCACTATAATATGCAGGTAAAAGTGAAGGTAGTTTCTGAGCAGGAATATCAAGAATGGCTTGTTCAGCAGCCTTTATTCTATAATGACGATGTAAAGAAAGAAATGCAGGCGGCTTCTCAAAAAGCAGCTGCAGAAACAAATAAAATGGCATTTAACACTAAATAATTAGATAAACGTTTATGGCAAGCACAGCAATTCACGATACCGCCGCACACCACGATCATGGGCATCATCATGAAACATTCCTGACGAAGTATATCTTTTCTCAGGATCATAAAATGATTGCCAAACAATTCCTGATTACGGGAATTATCATGGGTG
>CANGZD010000036.1 GCA_947458875.1 Sphingobacteriaceae bacterium | reverse complement strand
GATCATCATTGCGATCTTAGAAGACAAGCGCCCCAAAATCTCGCCTTGAGCGTCAACAACTACCCATTGTTTGTTAACGGTCTTTTTGTTAGCAGAGACAGTTTTGTAACTTAACGTATTCACTTGCTTGAATTTAAATTATTAAACGATTATCTATTTCCCTCAAAAATGAGGACTGCAAAGATAGGCTAATACATTTAATTTTCCAATAATGCTTAGATATTTCGATGCGCTAATTGTTGGAAGGAGCAGAGTAGGCCACAAAACACAAAATAATTCATGCGGCATATTCGTTATGCTATTAAATTTTTAACCTATTTAAAAACCAAACAAACTCATGAATTCAAAAAACTTTTTAGCAGCAGGTATTGCCGGGGGCATTACTTATTTCTTTTTAGGATGGCTGTGTTATGGGATGTTATTCGCTGATGTTTTGCGAGCGCATGCCGGATCGGCAATAGGTGTAGATCGTGGAGATGATATGTTATTATGGTCGATCGCCATCGGCAACCTCGCTTCCGGATTTCTACTTTCCTATATCTTTAGTCGGCTTGCACACATCCAAACGGCCGCAGCTGGCGCTAAAACGGGCTTATGGATTGGCTTATTGGTGGCCGCAGGGGTAAACTTCACCATGTACGGAACCAGTAACCTCTTCACTTTGAATGGCTTATATATTGATGTATTGATTTATGCGGGAATGTCTGCCCTTGCGGGTGCGGTTGTAGGCTGGGTGATAGGAATGGCTAAATCCTAAGTTTGATCCATGATGCAGGGTGATCCGATCACTCTGCATCATTTATAAACCATCCCCATTTTTAAGGGAAACATTGACGTTTACTGGTAGTTTCCCTTTAGATGGTATCGCTTTGCTTATTACTTTAACTGCTGCCTTTTGCATCTCATCGCTATTTTGATAATTGAGGACTAAGGTTTGGGCCTTGGCAATTTCGGGCAATTGAATTAGGGTATAGGGATTTGCAAAAACAGAAATGATCGCTCCCCGTTGAGCCGATTGATTCATTAAATAAATCAGGTCTGATTTAAAGTCTAATACCGGTCCTGGTCTTTTACGGGTATCGTGTATACTGACAATAATTTGGAGATCGGGACTGATCTTAGCTAATACTTGTTCCACCTCTTGAGCCGAGGCAGATTTATCCAAGCAAATAAATTCTGCTTGTTTAAAATAGTTACGTAACCCTTGTTGAAACACATTTGTTTGAGAGCTGCCCAAGCTCACAATAATTGTTTTTTTATTCGGATCTAAATCATCTATCAACCTCCTGCTGTTTAAAACAGTAACGGCAGCATCTGCCAATTGCTGGTTCAGTGCCTGGGCTGAGGGGCGATGGAGGTCTTCATGTACAGTTGCCGGATTGAGCTTTACAGTTTGATAAAGTCCTGCCCAATACTTGGCAGCCAATACCTTTTTGACGCTTTCATTAAT
Source organism: Sphingobacteriaceae bacterium (assembly GCA_947458875.1). Lineage (GTDB taxonomy): Bacteria > Bacteroidota > Bacteroidia > Sphingobacteriales > Sphingobacteriaceae > JAIPAN01. The sequence continues at coordinate 7,883 of CANGZD010000036.1, read as the reverse complement.
TTGTTCCCGTGATATTTGTTTCTTTCTTATGGCCATTCTAACGAGCCTGACCCCTCTTTTGGAATTCTCCGAAAGTTCCAATACATCATTTCCGGCCATCAAGGCTCTAACATCAGCTTCGCCATTCGGAAAAAATTTAACCACCCCCTTCATGCCCATGGCATCGGAGAATACCAGCCCTTTGAAACTGAGTTCATTTTTTAAAATACCGCCCACAATCGGTTTGGAGAGCGTAGAAGGTAAATTGGTGCTGGCATCGAGTGCAGGAATATTCATATGTGCCACCATCACTCCCGAAGCTCCATTTTTGATCAATTCTTTAAAGGGATACATCTCTAAGGTATCAATCCGACTTCGCTCAAAATTTAATTGGGGCAAATCGTAGTGCGAATCTACATCGGTGTCTCCATGGCCTGGAAAATGTTTTAAACTCACCAAAATCCCTTTTTCCTGCATCCCTTTCATGTACGCACTTGCCTTACGAGCAACTTGTAATTTATCGTCGCCAAAAGATCTGAAACCGATGACCGGATTTTTGGGGTTGTTGTTGATATCCACCACCGGAGCAAAATTGATATGCACTCCTAATCTCTTTAAATCATAGGCGATTTCGCGCCCCATCTTTTCAATCAAATTTTCGTCTTGGATGGCCCCCAGGGTCATTTGATAAGGATAGCTCATGGTACTATCAAGGCGCATACCCAAGCCCCATTCTGCATCCATAGCAATGAGTAATGGAACCCTTGCTAATTGCTGGTACTGTTTAGTCAGCCCGAGTTGCCTACCGGGACCACCCTGAAAGAAAACCAATCCCCCAATTTTTTCTTTGCGGATCACTTTTGCAATAGAATCTTCGTACGCTTTCCCTTTATCAGTATGCGCCCTCACAAAAAATAATTGCGCTATTCTTTGCTTTCGATTCAGTTTTTTAAATACGGAGTCTACCCAAGCGTTAGGCTCATCAAGTTCGTGTATGAACGGCTTTTTTTGCTGTGCATTTAGCCCGAGGCTATGCAAAAGAAGTAGAGAGATGATGAAACGAAATACAAACTTTCTCATGCCAATGTTCTTAAAGTAATGGCAATAACCAGTACAGCGATGATATAATTGATGCTTAAGCTAATGGAAATACTGAATAACCAGGTGAGTAAGGCATTTTTTAGCCTTTTGCTCAATAGTTTTCTCAAATACCAGATACTGATGATGTTGAGTACAAGAAAACTCAGGAGGTATACATACCAAATCATGAATAAAGAAAGCAAAACACATCCGAAATTACAAACGCAGACTGTACGGAAAAATATACAACCCTTATTTCAATCGGACAGTTTTGAATGTTGAATTATAACCGCTGATTTTACGAAAAGACTTTATTTTAACTGATTTTATGGAAGGATGCGCTATGGCTCTATATAAAATTTGGCACGATAATTAAACATAGATAGCTGTACCAATGAAAAAACATCATGAAAAAATTATTTCTAACCACCATCTGCTCTTGTTTACTGGCCGCTTCAATACAGGCACAACATCTTCAACCAGGCAAAGGGGCTTATCTGGGCTTCAAAGCCGGATTGAATGTATCTAACGTGATTAAATCTGGCGATAGCGATTTCAAATCGCGATTTAAACCAGGTTTGGCCGCAGGTATTTTCGTTGACATTCCAGTGTCGGAAGCTTTTTCCTTTGCACCCGAATTGGTGTATTCGCAAAAAGGCTATCAGAGTTCTGGAACTATTTTGGGAGGCGATTATGATTATAAGGTGACGACCAATTTTGTAGATGTACCGCTATTAGCCAAAATTTGGTTGACAGACGGTCTCAACATTACTGTGGGCCCACAGGTTTCTTTTTTAATTTCTACTACCGAAAGCTTTAAATCAGGCACTCAGGAATTCAGAAATACCATTGAAGAGAAGAACAAAAATCTCAAGAAAAGTCTCTTTGGCGGTGTGATTGGATTAGGGTATGAATTGGGCGGCCAATTGGGTATCAATGCCCGCTATGCGCTCGATTTCCAGAAAAATAATGCTGATGGCAGTGCTGAAGTTCCTGAATATAAAAATCAGGTGATCCAGCTGGCTTTGACCTATCAGTTTTAAAACTATCAGCTACCTATGAAAAAAGCCCTCCGATTAGTTTCGGAGGGCTTTACATTTATAAATGGTTGGTTATGAGCTTAAGAACAACCACCCTGTGTGCCGCAGTTCAAGCACTTGTAGCAAGTGCCCGAGCGCACCATGATGTGTCCGCAGTTGGTACAAGCAGGCGCATCAGACTGGCCACCACCAGAGATATCCAATACTGGTTTCAGACTTTTGTCTGCAATAGTTACATTTTCAGTAACTACTGGAGCAGCCTCAAAACTGTTTTCTTGTGGATTTACATCCGTATCCTGTAGCTGAGGATTTCCCAATACCGCTTTCTTCTCAGTAATCACATGTACCAAATCTTTGCGGTCTAGGTATTCGTAACCCAGCATGCGGAAGATGTAATCGATGATAGAGGTCGCCGACTTGATGTTCTCGTGACCGGTCACCATACCCGAAGGTTCGAAACGGGTAAAGGTGAATTTATCTACGAACTCTTCCAAAGGTACACCGTACTGCAAACCTACCGAAACAGCAATAGCAAAGGAGTTCATCAGTGAGCGGAAGGTTGCACCTTCTTTGTGCATATCCACGAAGATCTCTCCTAATGTTCCATCTTCATATTCACCAGTGCGAACGAAGATGGTTTGTCCGCCAACAGCTGCTTTTTGAGTGAAACCGCTGCGTTTTGCCGGCATACTTTTCTTCTCTACTACAGATGAAAGCTGACGTTTAAAGTTGGTGTCGGTAGAACGGTCTAAGATGGCACGTGCGGCCTCTAAAACTTGCTCTGGGGTTAAATCACTCAGTTTTACGTTAGCTGCTTCACCCAATACTTCTTCCACGGTATCCAACTGCTCTTCTTTGGTATCAGATTTAGTAGATAAAGGTTGAGATAATTTACAGCCATCGCGATATAAGGCATTGGCTTTGGTGCCCAGTTTCCAAGACAACTCGTAACAATCTTTGATTTCTTCAACCGTAGCTTCGTTTGGTAAGTTAATGGTTTTAGAGATCGCTCCAGACAGGAAAGGCTGAGCTGCAGCCATCATTTTGATGTGGCCGTGAGCGTGGATGTAGCGCTCACCTTTCGATCCGCACTTGTTAGCGCAATCGAATACCGGATAATGCTCTTCTTTCAAGAAAGGTGCACCTTCTACGGTCATGGTACCACATACATATTCATTGGCTTCGGCAATTTGCTGACGGCTAAAGCCTAATGCTCTCAATAAATTAAAATCGTGAGAATTGTATTGTTCAGCTTTGAATCCTAAACGTTTCAGACAATCCTCGCCTAAAGTCCACTGGTTAAATACGAAACCAATTTCGAAAGCAGAAATAACTGCTTTATCTAGTTTTTCGAGTTCATCTTGTTTGAAACCCTTGTCAGCCAAAGTTTCTAAGTTGATGTGTGGAGCACCTTGCAAGGTAGCCGCACCTTTCGCATAGTTAACGATGGCTTCGATTTCGTTTTCTTGGTAACCTAGGTTGCGCAAAGCGGATGGCACACACTGGTTGATGATCTTGAAGTAACCACCACCCGATAATTTTTTGAATTTCACCAAGGCGAAATCAGGCTCGATACCGGTGGTATCGCAGTCCATCACCAAACCGATGGTTCCAGTTGGAGCGATAACGGTGGTTTGGGCATTACGGTAACCGTATTTCTCACCCATTTCAACCGCCTTATCCCAAGAGTTGCAAGCTGCAGACAGTAAGTAGTCTGGGCAATCTTTCGGGTCGATACCCATTGGTTTAATTTCTAAACCTTCGTAAGCATCAGATGCGTTATAAGCGGCGTAACGGTGGTTGCGCATTACACGCAGCATGTGTTTTTTATTTTCTTCAAATCTGCGGAATGCACCTAATTCTTTGGCCATTTCAGCAGAAGTAGCGTAGGCAGTACCCGTCATGATGGCCGTGATGGCACCACCAATGGCACGGGCTTTATCGCTATCGTAAGGAATACCACCCACCATCAGCATAGAGCCCAAGTTGGCGTAACCTAAACCTAAGGTGCGGTAATCGTATGATAATTGAGCTACCTCTTTTGATGGGAACTGAGCCATCAATACAGAGATTTCTAAAACTACAGTCCAAACTCGGCAGGCGTGCTCAAATCCCTTAACATCAAACACTAAAGTTTCTGGGTTAAAGAAGTGGGCCAGGTTAATAGAGGCCAGGTTACATGCGGTGTTATCCAAGAACATGTACTCTGAACAAGGGTTAGAAGCATTGATGCGTCCGCCTTCTGGACAGGTATGCCATTCATTGATGGTGGTGTCATACTGAACTCCAGGATCGGCGCAAGCCCAAGCAGCGAAAGCGATATCTTGCCATAATTTTTCGGCAGAAATAGATTTAACTACGTTTCCGTTGATACGGCCAATCAAATCCCAATTTTCAGCATTTTCTAAAGCTTTGAAGAAGCTATTAGGAATACGAACCGAGTTATTGGAATTTTGCCCGGAAACGGTGCGGTAGGCTTCGCCTTCGTAATCTGAAGAGTAACCTGCTGCGATTAATGCAGCCACTTTTTTCTCTTCTTCTACTTTCCAGTTCACAAATCCTTCAATTTCTGGGTGATCTAAGTCTAAGCAAACCATTTTGGCAGCACGACGGGTGGTACCGCCAGATTTGATCGCACCGGCAGCACGGTCACCAATTTTCAGGAATGACATCAGACCTGAAGAGTAGCCACCACCTGATAATTTTTCGTTTTCACCACGGATTTGAGAGAAGTTGGTACCTACTCCAGATCCATATTTAAAGATACGGGCTTCACGAACCCAAAGATCCATGATTCCGCCATCGTTTACTAAATCGTCACTTACTGATAAAATGAAACAAGCATGGGGTTGCGGACGCTCATAAGCTGAGGTCGATTTGCTCAATACTTCTGTTTCTGGATCAACATAATAGTGACCTTGTGGCTTTCCGGTAATGCCATAAGCACTGTGTAATCCAGTATTAAACCATTGAGGAGAGTTTGGAGCAGCCAACTGGCCTACTATGGTGTAAACCAATTCATCATAGAATACTTGCGCATCGGCAGGGCTGGCAAAGTATCCGTAACGAACACCCCATTGTTTCCAACAGTCGGCCATACGGTGTGCCACTTGTTTGATACTTTTCTCTGAACCTGAACTTCCGTCGGCTTGTGGAACACCCGCTTTACGGAAATACTTCTGAGCTAGAATGTCGGTAGCCACCTGGCTCCAGCTTGCGGGAACTTCTACATCATTCATTTCGAATACTGCGTCTCCCGACGGATTACGAATTACAGACGATCGTTTCTCGTATTGGAAAAGATCGTAAACACTTACACCTTCTTTGGTGAAGTAGCGTTGAATGCTAAGGCCTTTACCGGAGGCTTTTGCTTTGCTTGTAGAAGTTTTACCCATGCTTAAATTAAAATAAAAATGTAATTGAAATTGTTTTACCCCAAAAAACTTAGGGGGTTTTTCTTCAAATTTATTCTTTCGCTTCTTTGGGCTCAATTTGAGTTTTCCACAGCTTCGGCACTAATCTTTCATTGCAAAAAGTTTTTTTATGCAATCATTTTAAAATCAGTTAGTTAAGCCTGTGGAAAACTCAGAAAAAAATGACTGATGATTATATTTTTTGATGTACAGGGTCAGAAGCTAATTCTTTTCAAAATCGACTAAAACTTAAGCGTCAGCCCAAACAAAAAAGTCCTTCTGTTTTCAGAAGGACTTGAGCATTCAATATTTTAAAATTAGTCAATCAAGGTCACCTTGATCATATTGGTCTTACCCTTCTTCTCAATCGGAATGGCTGCCGTATTAATTACTACATCGCCGGCCGATACATATTTTTCAGCCTTGAGGATACCGTTCACTTCGCTGATGGTTTTGTCTGTACTCTCAAACTTGTCGTAGTAAAAGGCTTTTACACCCCAAACCAGACTCAATGCATTTAACAGGTTACGGTTACTGGTGAAAATAAAGGTATTGGCTTTTGGCCGATGGCTCGAAATTTCGAAGGCGGTATAACCCGAGTAGGTCATGGAGACGATACCAATTGCGTCGGTTTTTTCAGCAAGGTACACGGCCGAGCCGCAAATGGCATCAGAAATATAGTTAGAGGCATTTTCATCTAATGATTTTGGCGAATTAAATGGATATGCATTTTCTTCCACATTCGATACGATCTTTTGCATGGTTTCAATTACTGTTACCGGGAATTCACCTACCGAAGTTTCGCCACTCAGCATCACCGCATCGGCTCCATCCAATACAGAATTAGCCACGTCATTTACTTCGGCTCGAGTAGGACGAGGTGTAGTAATCATGCTTTCCAGCATCTGGGTAGCCACAATTACCGGTTTTGCAGCCTGACGACATTTTTGGGCAATCATTTTTTGCAGCAAAGGCACTTGTTCTAAAGGCATTTCCACACCTAAGTCGCCTCGTGCAATCATTACGCCATCCGTTACAGAAATGATCTCGTCAATATTATCAATAGCTTCCGGTTTCTCAATTTTAGCAATTACCCTTGCCGATTTTTCACTGGCGCCGATGATGCGCTTTAATTCAACGATATCATTGGCTGAACGTACAAAAGACAAACCGATCCATTCCACATCGTTTTTTAAAGCAAAATCCAGATTACTCAAATCCTCTTCGGTTAAGCTCGGTAAAGAAACCTTGGTATTGGGCAGGTTGACTCCTTTTCTGGAGGTTAAAATACCGCCATGCACCACTTCGCAAAGCACTTCATCTTTATGATTGCTTTCTAAAACTCTTAATTGAAGCTTCCCATCATCCAACAAAATGATCTCGCCCTGGCGAACATCCTTAGGAAAAGTTTCATAAGTAAGATAAATGCGTTGTTCATCACCAATCTGTTCTTTAGTGGTAATGGTAATTTTGTTTCCATTCACCAGATTGATACCTCCATCTTTAACAATACCGATACGGATCTTTGGCCCTTGTAAATCGGCCAGGATACCCACATTGGTTTTATATTTCTTATTAATTTCTCGGATGGTATCGATCGTTTTCTGATGTATTTCCTGACTTCCGTGAGAAAAATTTAATCTGCAAACATCTACTCCGGCTTTAATCATGCTCAACAATACCTCTTTAGATGAGGAGGCTGGTCCGAGTGTGGCAACAATTTTTGTCCGGCTGTGAAATGGTTTCATATAAAGAATATAGTTGATTGTGTGAGTGTATTTTTTACACTATAAATTATGTAGCTAAAATAACAGATTTTCTTTGGATTTCAACTTTTTAGGATCAAGTTCTACGGCTGCCAGCACTTCCTGAATTTTTTTAATACTGCTCAGCCAATGGTTCAAATCCTCATCATCAATAAAATTTTTAATCATTACAAAATAATCCACCTTGTTCATCTCTGGTATCAGAAAACCCTCCGAACCTTTATTGCTTATTAAATAGAACTCAGTTTCTGAGTCGTCGGGAAAATAGCCATATCTGTTGAACTCCTGATTTGCCTTTCCATCTCCGGAAGGCAGCAACAGTTCATCCATTCGCGAAAAATCAATATTTAAACACTTATTAATTTGATGGCAAAGCCGGTAGTCTTTTAAAGAAGAGGTGACGGCGATCAAGACGAAATCAAGATCGAGCTCTAATTTTAGGGTTACTCTGTTCAAATTTTTATTTTTAATAAATTAGATACAAAAATATCATACTTTACGTTCAAATTAGTTGTGTTTGAGTCAAAAACAAAAAGGTTTGATATTTGATATTATTTATTTTTCTTTGCACAGAATTATTTAACCCTTAAATCATTAAAACTATG
>CANGZD010000035.1 GCA_947458875.1 Sphingobacteriaceae bacterium | reverse complement strand
TATCTAAAATATTTTTAGAATATTCGAGGTTCCAATGGGCCACTACCTCCCTTTGTTTTTAATGCTTGTAACTCAATAGATTAAGATACGTATATGGAAAAAACTTGTACCGAAGTATGGGACAACTGCCTTCAAATTATCAAAGACAACATACCGGCCCAAAGTTTCAAAACTTGGTTTGAGCCGATTAAATCTTTGAGGTTAGAAGGTAATGTGTTAACCATACAAGTACCCAGTTTATTCTTTTACGAATGGTTAGAGGAGCATTACGTTGGCTTACTTAGAAAAACAGTTAAAAAACAATTAGGAGAAGAAGGAAGGTTGGAGTATAACATTGTGGTTGAGAAATCATCTAACAGTACTCCTTTCACCACAAACATGCCTTCCAACAGCAATGGTGCCGAAGCAAAGAATCAGTCGATGCCCATGCCTGTTGCCCTGAATAAAGACATTAAAAATCCTTTTGTCATTCCGGGTTTAAAGAAATTGCAGGTAGATCCGCAATTAAACCCAAATTACAATTTCGATAATTTTGTAGAAGGTGATTGCAACCGTTTGGCCCGTTCGGCAGGTTACGCCGTAGCCGCCAAACCAGGAGGCACTTCATTTAACCCGCTGATGATTTACGGTGGCGTTGGTTTAGGGAAAACCCACTTGGCTCAGGCTATTGGTAATGAGATCAAGCGCAATATGCCCGACAAATTGGTGCTGTATGTTTCTTGTGAGAAATTTACACAACAGTTTGTAGATGCATTAAAGAATAACAATATCAACGATTTTGTGAACTTCTATCAGGCCATGGATGTATTGATCATGGATGATGTGCACAATTTTGCCGGTAAAGAAAAAACACAAGATATTTTCTTTCACATCTTCAATCACTTGCACCAATCTGGTAAGCAACTGATTGTAACTTCAGATAAAGCCCCTAAAGATTTAGCTGGATTGGAAGAACGTTTGTTGAGCCGTTTCAAGTGGGGTCTATCTGCCGATTTGCAGGTGCCCGACCTGGAAACCCGTATGGCTATCCTAAAAACGAAAATGTATTCAGATGGTATCGACTTGCCGTCGGAAGTAATTGAATACGTGGCACATAATATCGACAATAATGTGAGAGAGCTGGAAGGTGCCATGGTATCTTTGCTGGCACAGTCTACGCTGAATAAAAAAGAAATCGACCTCAATTTGGCGAAATCCATGCTGAAGAATTTCATCAAGAATTCTAGCAAGGAAATTTCTATGGATTATATTCAGAAACTGGTTTGCGAATACTTCGAAGTGCCGGTGGAAATGGTGAAATCACAAACCCGCAAGCGCGAAATTGTGCAGGCTCGCCAAATTTCCATGTATCTGGCCAAGAGTCATACTAAAACATCGCTGAAGTCTATCGGTGCTTTCTTTGGCGGCCGCGACCATTCAACAGTAATTTATGCCTGCCAGACGGTAGAGGATTTGATCGATACCGACAAGAAATTCAAAGGCTACGTAGCCGATATTCAGAAGAAACTGAAGATGAGCTAAACATCATTTTTTCTTCTGAGTGTAGTGAAGGATCTTTAAAAGCCCCGAATTAAATCGGGGCTTTTTTGTTATATTCAATTATGAAAAAATTAATTCTAGTGTTGTTGCTGCTAAGCACTTTCATTTCAGCTAAAGGCCAAACTACTAACCCGGAAATTGATGCCATTAAAAAAACAGTAAACACCATTTTTGAGGGCATGAAGAAATGTGATTCGGCGATGGTAAAATCGGTCTTTGCGCCCGGAGCTGTTTTGCAAACCATTCGTAATGCGATAGATGGCCTATCTGGGACGGTATCGGGCGACCGCATAGAACCCTGGCTCAAAGCAATTGCTCAACCAAAAACTGTTGATCAGATCTGGGATGAAAAAATGAATTTTGATCAGATTTTAATTGATGGGAACCTTGCCCAGGTTTGGGGATCCTATACTTTCCATGTGGGCAGCAAATTCTCCCATTGCGGAACGGATAATATTACCCTGGTAAAATATGCCGATGGTTGGAAGATTGTGTATTTAATCGATACTTCTAGAAAGGCAGGTTGTAAGGTCGATCAGTAATTTGGCAGATTTCTTGAATACCACCCTCTACAAAGTATAACATCAACATTAATATGGTAAGTCCTAAATCCAAATGTACCGATTTGAGATGTATTGTTAATAGTTGAGTGTTTTCTAATTCTGATATCTCTAGCCTTAATAATCTTAAGATCCTATTTCTACCTTCTAAATCGACTTTTCCAGTCAATTTAGAGATCCTTGGTGTAGTAGAACTAGCTTTTTCAATAATGCCTTTACAATGAATAATTATATCATTTTTCCCTTAAGATGCACTAATTGAAACAATTTTTTCACTTAAAAATTTAACTAATTCCCTCTGTTCATGAGTTGTCTTACAATTCATAAAATAAATTAATTTCAAAAATATGATACAATTTTAAATTTAAAATAATAAATTTATTTTTAAATAAAATTTAAAAATGGATTTTCAAGATTTAATCCTACAGTTTGCCGGACGTATAGAAAAATTAATTCCGCAGATAAATACTGAAGAAGCTACAAAAAATGCTTTGGTACTTCCTTTTATCCAATTATTAGGTTATGATGTATTTAACCCTTTTGAAGTAAACCCTGAATTCGTTGCCGACATAGGGATAAAAAAAGGCGAAAAAGTTGATTATGCTATTATGAAAGATGATAAGCCAATCATCTTGGTTGAGTGTAAACATTATGCTCAACAATTAGATCCGCATAACTCACAACTATTTAGGTACTACCACACTTCGGAAGCAAAATTCGGGTTATTAACTAATGGTATCCACTATCGGTTCTACACGGATCTACACACGCCAAATAAAATGGATGAAAAGCCTTTTTTTGAATTCAAAATCATAGATATCAAGGATAATGAAATTGGGGAATTAAAGAAGTTTCATAAATCTTATTTTGACATAGATAATATTTCTAATACCGCAAACGAACTCAAGTACTTAAATGAGGTTAAAAATATTATTCAGACAGAGTTGAGTACTCCTTCACCAGAGTTTGTGAAATATTTTGCTAGGCAGGCTTATCCTTCAATTATAACAGTAAAAGTTCTTGATCAATTTACCTCTATTGTTAAAAGAGCATTTTCTCAATACATAAATGATGACATTAATGAGCGTTTAAAGTCTGCCCTGAATTCAAATAAGCATGCAGCCGATACCGACAATGATTCATCTTTAAATCGAGAAGAAAATATAGTCACTACGCCGGAAGAAATTGAAGCATATTTAATAATAAAATCTATTTTGAGGAAATGCATAAACGTTGATAGAATTAGCTGTCGCGATGCGCAATCGTATTGTGCTATATTATTGGATGATAATAATCGTAAGCCAATTTGCCGATTTTATTTCAATAGTAAAAAGAAGTTACTTGCTTTGATGGATGAGAATAAAAAAGAAATAAGGAAGGAGTTACTAAGTTTAGACGATATCTATAATCATGCAGATTATCTGCTAAATACTGTAATTTTCTATGAAAAAGCAAAAGAAACGATAACCTTAGTCTAATCAAAAAAGCCCGGGATTTAATCCCAGGCTTTTTTTAGTTCTTTACCAATCTCCACTTGCGCCACCACCGCCAAAACTGCCGCCGCCAAAGCCGCCGAAGCCACCACCGCCCCCGCCAGAGTATCCACCCCCACCATGTCCGCCGCCACCCATTAATAACCACCAGAATGGGCTCGAAGCACCTCTGCCGCTAATTACTTGTCCATTGTCGCCGCCACCTATTTTCTTAGCAACTACTACAATAATCATGATGATGATCACGATCAATCCAATTGGGAAAGACCCCCTGCCTTGCTTAGAGGATGGATCGCTCTTAAATTCCCCTTTGGTATAGGCAATGATGGCATCCGTAGCCTGGTCTACTCCAAGAAAGTAATTTCCTTGTTTGAAGTTAGGTTTAATTGCGATCTCGATGATCCTGCGAGCGATGGCATCGGGCAAAGCCCCTTCCATGCCATATCCGGTTTGAATGGTCACTTTACGGTCGCCTACAGAGACAAGCAGAATGATTCCATTGTTCTTTTTCGCTTGGCCAATACCCCATTTTTCTGCCAAGCGAACTGCATAATCTGCCACATCATATCCTTCCAGATCATTAATCAACACCACCGCGATTTGAGTGGAGGTAGTGTCACTAAATGCCAGTAATTTTTGTTCCAGGGCATTCAACTCTTCGGCAGAGAGCGTTTGTGTATAATCGTTCACCAGCCGGTTTGGCTTTTCAGGAAAGGTTTGAGCCCAAGCATTCAAGCCAAGCAGCAGGAGTAGAAAAGTAAAGATGTTTCTCAAATTCATGTGTTTATTCCTCCTCGCCGTAAGCGATATCATTGCTTAGTTCATCCACATCATCCGAAAGATTAGGAAAATATTTTTTCAATTGTTCGCCGGCCAAATGAATACCTTTTTCTAATCCGGCAACCAAGTCACCCTTTCTAAAATGAGCCAGCATAGCCTCCTTGGTACTATCCCAAAAGTTTGGGGGAACCACCTTATCAATGCCCAAATCGCCAATAATAGCAAAATGATGGTCCTCGGTAGAGAGATAAATCAAAACGCCATTACGAAGTTTGGTTTTGGCCATTCCTAATTTATTGAAATAGCTGATGGCCCTTTCCATGGCCGGTCCCTTACAGGTTTTCTCCACACAAATTCGGATCTCTCCGGAAGTGGAACGCTCCGCGGCAGCTACCGCTTCGCGGAGACGTTCTTGTTCCTGTTCGTTAAATATGTTCATTAGAATTGTACCTTAGGGGCCTTTTCGGTACCCGCCTCAGCTTGGAAATAGCCTTTTTTCTCAAACCCGAAGATGTTTGCGGTTAGGTTATTTGGGAAAGTGCGGATTTTCGCATTGTATTCTTGTGTAACCTCGTTAAACTTCTGACGCTCAACGGTAATGCGGTTTTCGGAGCCTTCCAACTGAGATTGTAACTCTAAGAAGTTTTGATTGGCTTTCAATTCCGGATAACGTTCTACGGAAACCAATAAACGGCTGAGCGATTGGCTCAGTTCACCTTGTGCAGCCTGGAATTTCTGAATATTCTCCGGACTTAATTTGCTGGCATCCACAGTTACGGAAGTAGCTTTGGCACGTGCTTCAATTACCTTTGTTAAAGTTTCCTGCTCAAAATTGGCCGCTCCTTTTACGGTGTTCACCAAATTAGGAACCAAATCGGCACGTCGCTGATAAACGTTTTGCACCTGTGCCCATTGAGATTGTACTTGTTCATCTAAAGTTACCATCGAATTGTAGCCGCAAGAGCTCAAAGAAATTACCGCGAAAGCGGCAACAAACATATACACGATTTTTCTCATGATCTTTATCTTTTAAATTTTGTTCAATTTACTGCTTAGATATCAATTTTCATACCTTTGTTACAATCCGGGATAAAAACCCGGCTCCGTATGATCAAAGAAATAGAGATTGTCCTCCTGCCGGAAGAAACAGCCCATCCGGAATTGCTGCAAAAGCTCGCTGCCGAACAGCTCAAAACCGAGTTTAAACGTATTTCTAGCGTAAAAATCCGCAAACGCTCCATCGATGCACGAGGTCGTGGGGTGGTATTTCGATTAAAAGTTGAAGTATTCATTGACGAAAACCCGATACCTGAAATTTTTGCAGTTAATTATCCTATAGTAGCTGACAAAAAGCCCGTAATTATTGTAGGTGCTGGTCCGGCCGGATTATTTGCTGCCTTACGCTGTATCGAATTAGGCCTTAAGCCCATTGTTTTGGAACGCGGAAAAGATGTAAAACAGCGTCGAAGGGATTTAGCAGCCATCAACAAACAAGGCATTGTAAATCCCGAATCGAATTATTGTTATGGCGAGGGTGGAGCCGGAACTTATTCTGACGGGAAATTATACACCCGATCTAACAAGCGAGGTGATATTCAATATGTATTGAAAACCCTGGTAGCCCATGGCGCCAGCGAAGATATTTTAGTAGATGCCCGCCCCCACATCGGCACCAATAAATTACCTCAAATTATTACCGCTTTGCGGGATGAAATTTTAAATGCCGGTGGCGAAGTACATTTCGATGCCAAGGTGGTTGACTTCTTGTTAGATGTAGGTAAGATAAAAGGAGTGCTGCTGGCAAATGGAAATCAATTAACAGCCGAGGCAGTCATTTTGGCCACCGGCCATTCCGCCCGTGACAGCTTTTACTTATTGCATCAAAAAAATATTCTGATCGAAGCCAAGCCCTTCGCCTTAGGTGTACGCATTGAACACCCGCAAAGTTTGATCGATCAAGCGCAATACCATTGCGATATCCGCGGTCCGTATTTGCCGCCTTCTTATTATAGTCTGGTAGAGCAGGTGGATGGCCGAGGCGTATTTTCGTTTTGTATGTGCCCCGGAGGCATCATTGCGCCCTGCGCTACCGATTTTGATGAAATTGTGGTGAATGGCTGGTCGCCCTCTAAAAGAAATAATCCCTATGCCAATTCAGGTACCGTGGTCCAGATCAATCTCGAAGATGTGCCAGGTGCGACAGATCACCCCTTGCGGATGTTAGAATTTCAGTCGGCTATTGAGCAACAGGCTTATGCAGCGGGTGGCGGCCAATTGGTGGCACCCGCACAACGTATGGTCGATTTTGTCAATAATCGCCTTTCGGCAGATTTGCCCAACAATTCTTATTTGCCCGGCACCAAAAGTGTGGAATTGAAAGAAGTGCTTCCCAATTTGGTTCACCAACGTTTGAAACAAGCCTTACCGGTTTTCGGCAAAAAGATAAAAGGCTATTATACCAACGAAGCAATATTGGTAGGTGTTGAATCGAGAACTTCGTCACCGGTTCGCATTCCCCGAGATCGGGAAACTTTGCAGCATCCGCAAATCATTGGATTTTATCCTTGTGGTGAAGGGGCAGGTTATGCCGGTGGAATTGTTTCTGCTGCGATCGATGGAATGAATTGTGCAGAAGCTGTGTTTAAACAATTGAATTGAAGCCTATATTTTTGTACTGATGAAAAAGAAGACACTCATTTTAGGAGCAAGCGCTAATCCCGAACGTTATGCCTGCCTTGCAGCTCAACGTCTTACGCAGCACGGCCACCCAATAATCAACGTAGGGATCAAGAGTGGGGAGGTTGCGGGAGTACCCATCGAGCAGCCGGTAATTATACATCCCGACATCGATACCATTACTTTATATGTAGGCCCGGCAAATCAGCAGGCTTATTATGATTATATCCTGAAAACCAATCCGAAGAGAATTATCTTTAATCCGGGTACAGAAAATCCTGAATTAGAAGCCCTGGCCAAAGAAAAGGGGATGGAGGCAATTGAAGCATGTACTTTAGTGATGCTTTCTACCGGACAGTATTAATTTATTTAATAGCCTGGTTCATGATGCGCCATTCCTTAGGGTAATAATTATTAATACGTTTGGGTAATACTTTTGCCCAGCCCAAACCATAGCCTTCATAACACATCAGTGTCCAACCGCTTAGGTTCGATGTTAATTGGAGGTCTTCTTTCTTTAAATAACTGATGGCTGCTGATCTGCTCAGGTTTAGTCGTTTAATTTTTGGAGATGCCCAGATGCTCAAAGCCAGTTCCTGGTCAGGAATAAAATCTTTGCCGGCAAACTTCCCGAGTCGAGTGCCTGATTTTTTTAAATACAATCGCTCCTGCAGGATTGTAAGGTCAGGCGTCTGCCCCGCAGGGATGGCGTAATAGGTGTCTTGAAAAAGTTTGATTTCTAAAGAAGCCGTTTCTATCCAATTTCCCATTTCCTGCAAATGATGAATGGGTATTTTTACCGGCTCCTGCTTCCTGTTTTTTAAATCTGAATGAATCTCTCCCTCCTTTTTTCTGAAACAAGACAAATAAAATCCTTCCCCTTTCAAGTGCTGGGGATAAAATCGGTAACCCCAATTTTGACTTTGCCGAGAAGTAGTTTCGACAATCCCCCAGGATGGTTCAATGTTTAATCGAATGGTTTCCAGTGAAAATTCTCGACAAAGCCAATCGGCAATCTCCTCATTTTCAGCTTCAGAATAAGAACAGGTAGAGTAAATTAAAATGCCGTCCCGCTTTAAAGCCGGATAGACATCAGCTAAAATCCGTTGCTGTCTTTGGCTACATAATTTAACCGCTTCTTCCGACCATTCATCAATTGCTGCCGGATCTTTTCTAAACATTCCCGATCCTGAGCAAGGAGCATCTACTACAACCACATCAAAATAATTCGACAATCTGCCAAAATCCCTCGGATCATTATTGCTCACGTAAGTATTAGCAGTACCCCATTTGCTGAGGTTGTCTGTAAGTACGGATACCCGGCTTTTAATAATTTCGTTTGCAACTAATAAACTATCCTGATTAAGTAAGCTATTTAACAGGGTGCTTTTGCCACCAGGGGCGGCACATAGATCTAGCACCCTTAATTTTTCGCTCAAATTGGTGGTCTGCTGAACGGCATTCGCCAAAAACATAGAAGAGGCCTCCTGCACATAATAACAGCCAGCATGGAAAAGTGGATCAGCTGTAAATATTGGCCGCTCATTTAAATATTTGCCATAGCCATGCCATGGCACCTCTATCTCATTTATAAATACCGAAGGTGATTTCGCGGGATTCATTCTTACGGTAGTAATCGGTTCTCCCATTTCATGCACCTTCAGAAAATCTTCTTCAACAAAGTCCCTCTGTGTTCTTAATGATTGAACCAGTGCTTCCGGTATATTCCGCTCCATTCCGATAAAATTACAATATAATTCCAAAGTCAAACACTTGGCAAAAAAATATACCATTGTATTACAGTCAATTATAAAATACTTGCAAAAATTTATGAGGAAGGCTTGTGTAGTTTGCCGACTATTTCTACCTTTGTAGCCCGCTCAGAAAGGAAGAGTAAATCGGAAAAGAAAGCGGGCGAAAAAATTTCAAATTTTTTTTGCAGAATTAAAATAAAGGTTCTACCTTTGCAGTCCGCAAAACGAGGAGATGTGTGAAAGAGATAAAAAGCGGAATCAAAAATCAACGCGATGTTGATTTGTAAAACACGAAACATTCAGACTCAATCGAGTCCAAATGATACAGCCAAACCGAGAGGAGCGGCGCAAAGTTCTTTAAGAGATATCATGTAGCGTAACGAGTTCGGAAGAACTCAAATTCTTTCAAAGTCAATTCAAATAAATAGAAAAACAATTCGATTCTATTGATAAAATAGAGTCAGATACAAACACTCATACAATGGAGAGTTTGATCCTGGCTCAGGATGAACGCTAGCGGCAGGCCTAATACATGCAAGTCGAACGAGATTATAGGGTAAGCTTGCTTACCTTATATGACAGTGGCGCACGGGTGCGTAACGCGTATGCAACCTACCTTTA
>CANGZD010000034.1 GCA_947458875.1 Sphingobacteriaceae bacterium | reverse complement strand
TAAAATGAACAATTTTCTGAAATGCCAAAAACCATTCATCGGCATATAATGCATTTCGTCCGCTAAAATACGTCTATCGTCGGTTCTATCTGGTATGTAAGGTGTCATTTCTTTGATATTGGCAAAATAATTGGATGATATCAGCATGCTTAAATCAAAAAAAAATGTGAGGGGAAAAGGTATCGTACAGCTACCATCTGAAAAACACAATCCATCACCTAAAATGAAAAATCATATGATCAATCCTATGAAGCTCCAAGTGAAAACCGACCAGGAGTTGGTTCACAGTTTTATTAGAGGCCACCAGCCCAGTTTAGAAGAATTAATCAGACGCCATCAGTCAAAAATTTATACTTCCATTTACCTCTTGGTAAAAGACCATTACCTGGCTGAAGATCTGTTTCAGGAAACCTTTATTAAGGTAATTAACAACCTGCAGGCAGGGAAATACAATGAAGAAGGAAAATTCCTTCCATGGATCATCCGGATTGCACATAATCTGGTAATTGACCATTTCAGGAAAGAAAAAAGAAGCCCTCAAATCACCAATGTTGAAGGATTTGACATTTTCGATGTGCTTAAATTTTATGATGAACCCATTGAAACCAAAATGGTGAAAGAGCAAAGTTATACCGATTTAAAAAGACTGATACAACTACTACCATCGGAACAAAAAGAAGTCTTAATTATGCGTCATTACGGTGAATTAAGCTTTAAAGAGATTTCTGATATCACCGGGGTGAGTATCAATACAGCCTTGGGCCGGATGCGCTATGCACTTAATAATTTGCGAAAAATGATGCATGCTAAAGAGTTGGTTTTAAGGGTCTGAGCATAATTATTTCTGTAAAAAAAGCCGAGCTGTAAAATATGATGGCTTGATTTGGCGTTTGTAAAGAAATTGAAATGCTCATGCCTAAAGTAATCAGCCCTTCAGATACATACCCTACCAACGATCCTCTTGAGGAAATGAAGGAGCATTTTACGCTACAAGATGAGCAAGAAATTCCACAATTTATGGTGAAAGAATTAGATGCACTCATCAGTGAACCTTCTAAAATAACCATCGATAAAATTTTATCTCACGCCAAGATGCTATTAAATATTTGAGCTGAATTTACCTTTCCTGCTTATATTTGAGCATGCTCCTAAAAGAACGTTATCAGGCCTTTGTAGATCATTTTTCCCAGCATCAACCCAATGCCGAAACTGAGCTTCATTATCGCAATCCCTACGAACTTCTGGTAGCTGTGATCTTATCGGCTCAATGTACCGATAAAAGAATTAACCAAGTCACCCCGAAATTATTTGAACGTTTCCCCGATGCCCATCAGCTTGCAAAGGCCAGTTCTGATGAGGTTTTCGAATATATCCGTTCGGTAAGTTATCCAAATAACAAAGCGAAACACCTGGTGGGTATGGCCCAAAAGCTCATTCATGAGTTTGGAGCAGAGGTGCCTTCCGCTGTTGAAGACTTGCAAAAATTACCCGGAGTAGGTCGGAAAACCGCAAATGTGATTGCATCGGTCATTTACCAGGCACCCGCCATGGCGGTAGATACACATGTTTTTAGAGTTGCCCGACGTTTGGGCTTATGTACAAATGCCAAAACACCCCTGGCTGTAGAGAAACAATTGGTTAAATATCTACCCGAAGATAAAATACATGTTGCACACCACTGGCTAATTTTACATGGTCGCTACACCTGCCTGGCCCGCAGCCCGAAGTGTGAACAATGTCCCATTAGTTGGTTTTGCAAATACTACCAGCAACAGCATACTGAAAGTGCTTTATTAAAAGCAGAAAAAGCTAAATTGCGCAAGCTGGAAGCGCTTAAGAAAAGGAAGACTGCAAAGAAAAATGGACGCATACTTAAGAAAATGAGTATCAAGTCTTAAAATGTTGAAAATATTTTGATAAAATTTTTAGCATTTTATAAATTTTATATATTTTTGAATTCTATAAACTAAAAATATGAGCAATACCGATAAATTAAAAGCTTTACAATTAACGCTAGATAAATTAGAAAAATCCTTCGGCAAAGGAGCCATCATGAAATTGGGAGATGATGCAGTAGAACCAATAGAAGCAATTTCTACCGGCTCATTGGGTTTAGATATCGCACTGGGAATTGGAGGTTTGCCTAAAGGTCGTGTAATTGAAATTTACGGACCTGAATCTTCTGGTAAAACTACCCTGGCTACTCACGTAATTGCCGAAGCACAGAAAAAAGGTGGTATTGCTGCGTTTATTGATGCAGAACATGCATTTGATAAGTATTACGCACAGAAATTAGGTGTAGATGTAGAAAATTTGCTGATTTCTCAGCCTGACAATGGAGAGCAGGCATTAGAAATTGCCGATAATTTGATCCGCTCAGGCGCCATTGATATCATCGTAATTGACTCGGTGGCCGCTTTAGTTCCTAAGGCAGAAATTGAAGGTGAAATGGGTGACTCAAAAATGGGTTTACAAGCCCGTTTAATGTCGCAAGCACTGCGTAAACTAACCGGCACTATTGCCAAAACTGGTTGCTGCTGTATTTTCATCAACCAATTACGTGAAAAAATTGGGGTGATGTTCGGAAATCCTGAAACCACTACCGGAGGAAACGCATTAAAGTTTTATGCATCTGTGCGTTTGGATATTCGTCGTATTTCTCAAATTAAAGAAAGTGATGAAGTTTCCGGAAACCGTGTAAGGGTAAAAATTGTGAAAAACAAAGTGGCACCTCCCTTCCGTATTGCAGAGTTCGATATCATGTTTGGAGAAGGAATTTCCAAGGCAGGAGAAATCATCGACTTGGGAGTTGATTTCGACATCATTAAGAAATCAGGATCTTGGTTCAGTTATAACGATACCAAATTAGGCCAGGGCCGCGATGCAGTTAAATCATTGTTGCTCGAGAATCCGGATTTAATGGATGAACTGGAAACAAAAATCAAAGAAGTGGTCACCGGCGATAAGCTGGAAATACAACCAGAATAATATAAAAAAGCCTCCAATTAAACGGAGGCTTTTTTATGGGTAATAAGATCAAAAAGCCATTCTGGCGAGCGGAGCAATGCTTTGATCTGCAAAATCTTTCTTTAAAAATTTTTGATAACCGGCAATGGCAATCATGGCAGCGTTATCTGTACAATATTCAAATTTTGGTATAAACACCTGCCAACCCTTTATTTCAGCCAAATCTTGAAGGGCATTACGTAGGCCCGAATTGGCAGACACACCGCCAGCAATTGCAATATGCTTGATTTGATACTCCGCAGCAGCCCTTTTAAGCTTGGCCAAAAGAATAGAAATGATTCTTTGCTGAATGCTAGCGCAAATATCAGGGAGATTTTTTTGTATAAAATCCGGATCTGCTTTCACGTTTTTCTGAACGAAGTACAGAATAGAAGTTTTTAAGCCGCTGAAACTAAAATCTAAGCCAGGTATTTGAGGCTCCGGGAAAGAAAATGCATCTGCCGATCCAGATTGAGCATATTGATCGATCAAAGGACCACCGGGATAAGGCAGGCCGAGGATCTTAGCTGATTTATCAAAAGCTTCACCAGCAGCATCATCCAACGTTTGCCCCACAATTTGCATGTCGAAATAATCATTCACTTTTACAATCTGTGTATGCCCACCAGAAACGGTTAAACACAAAAAGGGAAAATCAGGTTTTGGATCTTCAACAAAATGAGCCAAAATATGGGCCTGCATGTGGTTTACCTCAATTAAGGGAATATTTTTGGCGAGCGCAAAAGCTTTGGCAAAGGAGGTCCCTACCAAAAGAGAACCTAAAAGTCCGGGGCCACGGGTGAAAGCTACCGCATCTACCTCATTTTTGCTTATTTTAGCAACAGAAAAGGCTTCCTGAATGGCGGGTATGATGTTTTGCTGGTGGGCCCTCGATGCTAATTCTGGAACAACACCGCCATAATGTTGATGAACAAGCTGATTTGCAATAATATTAGAGCGAATTTCACCGTCTATACAAATAGCAGCAGAAGTCTCATCGCAAGAAGATTCTATTCCAAGAATAATGGCCAAAACTGTATAAATTGTTTTTTGTTGAAAAATTAGATTCCGAAACAAAGCTATCAAAAAAGCATTGAAAATAACTTTATGGGTGCTTACATCAATTTTCTTGATGTTTGCAGCATTGGTATTTTCGCTTCAATTCAGGCCTGTTCAAACCTATTTCGCACAAAAACTGGCAGCTTACCTTGCCGAAGAACTCAAAACCCGGGTAGAAATTAAGGGACTTTACATCAAACCTTTTAAATCTTTAATACTCGAAGGATTATTCATTCAAGATTTGGATAAAGACACCCTGCTCAGTGCAGGTGAGTTAAGCCTGGATATCAATGAATTTTCTATCAATAGCAGAAAAATTGCTGTGCGGACTGCCAGTTTGAGCGATGCCCAATTCTTTTTAAAGAAATACAAAGACAATTCCAGCAACCTGAGTTTCATTATCAACTACTTCAATACCGGTAGTCCTGAGGTAAAAGAGCGTAAACCCTATGAACTCACTTTTAAGGAAATTGTGCTCAAGGGAGTTAATTTTAAATACAAAAACTTAAAAGCATTATCCAGCAAGAGTGGCATTGACTATAATAACCTGGACCTTAAAAACCTCCGGGTAACAATTGCCAATTTAGACACCAAAAATCACCTTGCGAAAGCAGAGATCAAGGGGCTGAGCTTTCGTGAAAAATCAGGATTTTACCTCAAAAATTTAAGCACCATTGCCATTATCGATTCCAACAAAATGGAATTTAAGAACTTATTGCTGGTCACCCCTAAAACCACGATCAGGGATTATTTCGTGATGAAGTTCAAAAGTTTTGATGATCTCAATCATTTCAATGACCGGGTGCAGATGAATGCCTGTTTCCTTAATTCAAGGGTTTTGTCAACCGATATTGCATATTTCGCCCCCGAACTGAGCAAAAATTACATTGATGTTAAACTGAACGGCCAAATCAGCGGCTATGTCAAATACCTCAAAGGCAAGAAGTTGAGTATTTCATCAGGTGAGAAAACCTTGATCAAAGGTGATTTTACCGTAAAGGGTTTGCCGGTAATCAAAAACACCGTTTTCGAATTCCAATTCGAGGAATTAGCAACTACTAAAAAAGATTATGAACTAATTCTGCAAAGAATTACCGGAAACAAAAACAATCAATTGCCGGATGCATTCGCTCAGCTCGGCGACATTTCATTTAAAGGTTTATTCAGTGGATTTACCGATGACTTCAGCACAAAGGGTGAGTTTAAAACGAAGCTCGGTAATTTATTCGCAGACCTTAAAATGAATATGAGGGATCGTCAAATCCCTGAGTATGAAGGAATGATCAAAACGGAAAGCTTTGATTTAGGTGCTTTTTTAAACCAAACTGATTTGGGGAAAATAAATATTGATGGCACCTTCAAAGGACAGGGATTTAAACTAGAAGAGCTCCAAAATCAGCTTAATTTAAATATCAATTTCATCGATTTTAAACGCTACCGCTACCGCG
Organism: Sphingobacteriaceae bacterium; assembly: GCA_947458875.1. Taxonomy (GTDB): domain Bacteria; phylum Bacteroidota; class Bacteroidia; order Sphingobacteriales; family Sphingobacteriaceae; genus JAIPAN01. Next base: position 4,487 of record CANGZD010000034.1, on the reverse strand, counting down.
ATGTATTGGTAAACGGAGCGGTGGAGCAAAGAGTTTTTAGCGGTCAGATCAACGTTAATGATGAACATTTGAGCCTGAGTTTTAATGGCAAGATGGACCTCAATCCGGAATTGCCGATTTTTAATTTTGCAGCCAAAGTGCAGAAAGCAGATCTATTTGCCCTGAACTTACTCAAAGACAGCATCCTAATTGACGGTGAATTATACACCAATTTCAGTGGGAACCAATTGGAAAATATACAAGGAGAGATCATGGCCAGGAATGTTTGTTTGAACAAACAAGGCACCTATCATTTTATCGATTCTATTTATTTAGCTGGTAAAGGCTTAGGCAACAATCGGGCAATTATTGCTGAATCTGATCTATTGAGTGGAAGCTTAAGGGGTAAATATGATTTGGCTACCCTGCCTTCCTATTTTAAATCAGTCATAAAAAAATACATTCCTTCTTTACAAACTCAGATCGTTCCATTCAAAGCGCAGCAATTTGAATTGAACCTAAATTTGAAAAATTTTGAACCCATCGGTTTATTTGTAAAAGATCTTCGTGTTCCTGAAGGGGCCATCCTGAATGGCAAATTCGATTCAGATAGTAATATTTCTACCATCAACGGTTTTGCTCGAGCCATTCAATACCAAAAAATCAAGGCAAATAACCTAATTGTCGATGAATCTACCGAGGATAACCAAATGAACATTTTCCTCACTTCAGACCGTATCGATCTGACCGACAGTATTTATCTGAAAAACGTCAACGTGGCAAATATTCTTCGCAACGACAGCTTGAGCCTCAACATCAAACTATCTGACAAGGATGCGAACAATCAACTCGACTTAAACGGTTTAGTGGAGTTTAGTGCCGATAGTTTGGCAAAACTGAACATCCTGCCCTCTGATGTTGTGATCAACAGAGAAACCTGGAGGATTCAGGATAAAGTGAAGATTAGTTTTGATCAAGGAAAAACATTGATCAGCAATTTCGGGCTTTTTAGAAACAATCAATTGATCACGGCAGACGGGGTAATCTCCTCCGATCCGAATGATATGCTCAAATTGGGCTTTAGTCAGTTCAAGTTAAACACGCTCAACCCGCTCACAAAAGCAATGGGCATTCGCCTGAAAGGTGAAATGAACGGCCAAGCTGGCCTGAGGGCACTGAGTGGCAAAACAAGAATCGCCTCCAGTTTAAAAATCGATTCGCTGGATTATAATGACAACTTTATTGGCGATTTGAATTTGGGAGCTGATTATGACAATGACATTAAACTGGCTTCTCTGAATATGGGAATCACCAATCGGGGTATCAAGAGTTTAGATATTCAGGGCACCTACGATGCTGATCCGAGCAGAGACCAATTGGATTTAGATGTGTATCTGGATAAGAGTCCTCTAATTATTTTGGAGCCTTTCATAAAAAATTTGGTATCGGATTTAAAAGGGAATATTTCCAGCAACCTAAAAGTGACCGGTAAACCGTCCAATCCGCAAATTAATGGCACCCTGGGCCTAAATAATGCCAGCATGACGGTAAATTATTTGAAAACCAACTACCGAATCAATCAGCAGCTTCAGGTGAATCAAAGCATCATCGACCTGAATGACTTGCGCATCCTTGACATCAATGATAATGAAGCCCTGGCAAACGGGACAGTGGATATGAGTAATCCTAATAATCCAATCATCAATGTAACCTTGGTGGCTAATAAATTCATGGCCCTCAACACCACACCGAAAGACAATTCATCTTATTATGGTACCGCATTCAGCACCGGTGTATTCAGCTTTGATGGCCCCACCGATAACATGAGTATTAACATCGATGCAAAAGCAGAAGCGGGCACCGTTTTCAATATTCCATTGAATTCGGCTGAGAAAGTGAGCGAAAGCGATTTCATTCTTTTTGTAGGAAGAGACAGCACCCAGAAAATCAAAAAAGAAAACTTTTTCAAAGGTTTGAGCATGAATTTTTCTCTGAGTGTAGACGAAGCATCCGAAGCAAATATTTATACTTCTTTGGGCCGATTGACAGGAAGAGGAAAGGGAGATTTGAGTTTGAATATCTCCAGCTTGGGGGATTTTGGAATGTTTGGTGACTATTTGATTTCTGAAGGAAAATTTGAATTTACCGCCAAAGACTACATCAATAAAGTATTTGATATTACGCAAGGCGGCTCCATCCGTTGGACCGGCGATCCAAGTGGAGCTACTATAAATTTGGCTGCAAAATATGGCGTAAGAACCAGCCTGAGCCCACTGTATACCGCTGCCGGACTTGCTCCGGATGATAGCCGCGTACAAGCAGAGGCCGTAATGAATTTGAGCGGAAACTTGCTCAAACCCGATATCAGTTTTGGGCTCAATTTCCCGACTAATTCTTATGTGAAAGATCAATTGCAGGGTTATCTGAGTGATGTAAACAATGTCAATCAACAGGCATTGAGCTTGATCGTTCGGCGTAGTTTTGCCCCGGGTAATGGCTCGGCTACTTTAACCAATCAGATCAACACCACGGTAATAAGTGCCGGAACTGAAATCGCTTTTAACCAGCTGAACAACATTCTCAGCCAATCTTTGAATCTGAACTTTGTGGACCTCAACATTCGCTCTTTGAATGAGGCCAGCGCTTCGGTCCGTTTATTGAACGACCGTTTGGTATTAACCGGTGGTGTAACCGACCGCAGGGCCGCTATTACCGATTTTGATGTGCTTGGAAATGAAGTTGCCAGGGATTTCGAGGCTTCATACCTCATTAAAAAAGACGGGAGCCTCTTACTTAGAGGATCCAACCGCCTGGGAAACCGTAACTCATTAACCATTACAAACCAAGAATACGTAAGTGCAATTGGTTTAGTTTACCGTCGCGATTTCGACAATCTTGGTGAATTCCTGAATCAGCTGATCGGCAAAGAACGCAGAGAAGAACGATTGCGTCAAAGCATGAGCAATGCCAAGGAAGAATCTGAAAAAAATAAGAAAAAACCTTAGGAGCGGTCTTTCATGATGGTATGCCCCATCTTGTCCCTTTTGGTTTTCAAATAAGATTCATTGTGCTGATTGGAAGGCACTTCAATCGGAACATTTTCTACCACTTCTAATCCATAACCAATTAAACCGGCACGCTTAGTGGGGTTATTGGACATCAATTTCATTTTGGTGATCCCCAGACTGCGAATAATTTGCGCCCCAACGCCATAATCACGCTGATCCATTTTAAAGCCTAATTTCAAATTTGCTTCTACGGTATCAAAACCATTTTCCTGCAAACTGTAAGCATTCAATTTATTGATCAAGCCAATACCTCTACCCTCCTGATTCATATAAATAATGGCTCCCTTGCCTTCTTTTTCAATCATTTGCATGGCTGCATGAAGCTGAGGTCCGCAATCGCACCTACAAGAGCCAAAAATATCTCCGGTAATACATGAACTATGAACCCTCACGAGAACAGGTTCATCGGCAGACCAGGTTCCTTTTACCAGTGCCAGATGTTGCTCCCCGGTATTGATTTGAGTATAAGCTACCAGATCAAAATTTCCCCATTCTGTGGGCAATTGAACAGAAACTTCTTTTTTAATTAAACTCTCGTTGCTGAGTCTGTAAGCAATCAGATCTTCGATGGAAATAATTTTAAGATCGAATTTTTTAGCAATTTCCATCAGCTCGGGCAAACGTGCCATCTCTCCGTTCTCATTCATGATCTCCACAATCACCCCGGCAGGCTCAAATCCAGCCATCCTGGCTAAATCAACTGCAGCTTCGGTGTGACCTGCTCTCCGTAAAACACCGCCTTCTTTGGCACGTAAGGGGAAAATGTGCCCGGGCCGGCCCAATTCTTCAGGTTTGGCATCTGGATTAATCAAAGCCATGATCGTTTTAGACCGATCAGAAGCCGAAATTCCGGTAGTACATCCATTACCAATTAAATCAACAGATACGGTAAAATTAGTTTCGTGAGTGGCGGTATTTTTTCCCACCATCAGATCCAACTTTAAATCATCGCAACGCGACTCAGTGAGGGGAGCACAGATCAATCCACGACCGTGAATGGCCATGAAATTGATCACTTCCGGAGTGGCATTTCGGGCAGCTGTTAAAAAATCACCTTCGTTCTCTCTGTCCTCATCATCTACCACAATAACTACTTTTCCGGCTTTAATATCGGCTATTGCCTCTTCAATCGTGTTGAGCATGATCTTAATTTAACTTCTAAATGGAAGTATTGATGTACGCAAATTTAGCTATTCTAAAAGCAAAATTGTGCTCATCGCAATAAAAGGGTAGATATTATGACAATCCAGCATTCGCTTTTTTGCCCCTTAGCTTCCAAAGCTTCTTAAACCATTGCTTGTATAATTCAGCATCGAATAAGACAGAATCTACACTGGCTTTATAGGTGAGGAAGGCACCCAATGGGGACAGCACAATTACCGCAATCCAAATACCCAGAACAGGAGAGAGCGTGCCTTCTTTCGCATATTTCTCCCCAAT
>CANGZD010000033.1 GCA_947458875.1 Sphingobacteriaceae bacterium | reverse complement strand
TACAGGATTCCAAGAGCGTTTTTTGTAAAGTTTTATCAACAATTGAACCATTTTATTTTAAAACGATGTTTAAGCGAATATCTTACTCCAAATTACGCAGATGTGACGAAAATGGCGATATTTGCGGACTTTAATCAGCAAAGATGTCAGACGAAAAAATAATTTTTTCCATGGCTGGAGTGAGTAAAATTCACCCGCCACAGAAACAAGTACTCAAAAATATTTACCTCTCCTTTTTTTATGGAGCAAAAATAGGGGTCATCGGGTTGAACGGTTCGGGTAAGTCTTCCCTCCTCAAAATCATTGCCGGTATAGATAAATCTTTTCAGGGTGAAGTGGTTTTTTCTCCGGGCTATACGGTAGGTTATTTAGCTCAAGAACCGGAATTAGATGCCAATAAAACTGTTAAAGAAATTGTAGAAGAGGGGGTAGCTGAAATTACAGCCGTGTTAAAAGAGTACGAAGAAATTAACGAAAGATTTGGCTTGCCGGAGGTTTACGAAAATCCAGACGAGATGGACAAGCTCTTGGCCCGTCAAGGAGAGCTGCAAGATAAAATTGATGCCACCAATGCCTGGGAACTGGACAGTAAGCTGGAACGTGCCATGGATGCCCTTCGTTGCCCGGATGCGGATACAAAAATTGCCACTTTGTCAGGAGGTGAGCGCCGCAGGGTTGCTTTGTGCCGCTTATTGCTGCAAGAGCCGGATGTTTTATTACTGGATGAACCCACTAACCACCTTGATGCAGAGAGTATCGATTGGCTGGAGCAACACTTGAAACAATATAAAGGAACGGTGATAGCCGTTACTCACGACCGTTATTTCCTGGATAACGTAGCAGGATGGATCCTGGAATTAGACCGCGGAGAAGGTATTCCATGGAAGGGAAATTATTCATCCTGGTTAGATCAAAAGTCAAAACGTTTGGCTCAGGAAGAGAAAACAGAAAGCAAACGACAAAAAACATTAGAGCGTGAGCTGGAATGGGTGCGTATGGCGCCAAAGGCTCGTCATGCAAAATCAAAGGCTCGTTTATCCAATTACGAGAAACTCGCTTCGGAAGAAACCAAGGAAAGAGAAGAAAAGCTGGAGCTCTTCATTCCACCGGGTCCGCGTTTGGGCAATGTGGTAATCGAGGCGCAAAATGTGAGCAAATCATACGGAGATAAAATCCTGTTCGAAAACCTTAATTTTTCACTTCCTCCGGCTGGAATTGTGGGCATCATCGGGCCAAATGGCGCCGGGAAAACCACTCTTTTCCGTTTAATTACCGGTCAGGAACAGCCCGATAATGGAACTTTCCGTGTGGGGGAAACCGTGTCATTAGGCTATGTAGATCAAATGCACGATGACCTGGATCCAGAAAAATCGGTTTGGGAAAATATTACAGATGGATTGGATAACGTGCTATTGGGGAATCGTCCTGTAAACTCAAGAGCCTACGTTTCTAAATTTAATTTCAACGGTGCCGATCAACAGAAAAAAGTAGGCATCCTTTCTGGCGGTGAGCGCAACAGGGTACACCTAGCCATTACCCTGAAAAAAAGTTCCAATGTTTTATTACTGGATGAACCAACCAACGATATTGATGTAAACACGCTGCGCTCTTTGGAAGAGGGTTTGGAAAACTTTGGCGGTTGTGCGGTCATCATCTCCCACGACCGTTGGTTCCTAGATCGCATCTGTACACACATTATTGCTTTTGAAGGCGACTCGCAAGTGGTGTTTTTTGAAGGTAATTACACCGATTATGAAGAAAACAGGAAGAAACGCATGGGCGATACCGGACCTAAACGTATCCGTTATAAAAAACTAGTAGGTTAATGCCTGGTTGTTAATATGTTAACAAATAAATAATATACAAATCTCTTTTTTCCGGTCATAATTCTTTTATTTTTATAAGACCTCCAGTGGTCTGTAAATCAAACAAAGAATTATGACCTGGAAAAAATTCAACGGAGAAATCCTCCAAACACCCATCCTCGCAGAAGTAGAACAGGTAATTGAACGGGAATACAACCTCGGCAATAAACTAAAAGTCTGCATCGGCACCGACTCGCAGGTAAAAGGAGCTGTAACCGATTTTGCAACCGTCATCGTATTTCTGCGGGAGCAGAAAGGCGGCTTCATGTTCATCCATCAAGAACGTACTTCACAGAAAATGAGCATCAAAGAACGTATGCTCACCGAAGTGCAAAAATCCATCGAAACGGCTTATAAGCTCTGCGATCTGCTCGATCTGTACGACGTAGACCTGGAGGTTCATGCCGATATCAATACCAATCCGCAGTTCAAGTCGAATGCTGCGCTTCACGAAGCCATGGGTTACATCCTCAGCATGGGCTTTGTGTTCAAAGCCAAGCCGGAGGCATTTGCCAGCTCAGCTTGCGCCAATAAAATGGTGCATTAAATTGACTGAACTGTTACAATCAGCGACGAGGTTAATGTGTTGCAACATGTAGTTTTGCAAAATGAAAACCTATCAGCTGAAATTTGAACAAAAGCTGCCCATTTCTTTGGAGCAGGCTTGGGATTTTTTCTCTTCCCCTCTCAACCTGGCGAAAATAACTCCCGATCATATGGGATTTATCATCACTTCTGATTTTAAAGAAGGTCAGAAAATGTATCCGGGAATGATCATCACCTATAAAGTTTCACCGCTCTTAGGAATCAAATTAAACTGGATGACCGAGATTACTCATGTTCAAGATGGTAAGTATTTTGTAGATGAGCAGCGCTTTGGGCCTTATGCACTCTGGCATCACCAACATCATTTCGAAGAAATTGAAGGCGGTGTACACATGACCGATATCATCAACTACGCCATCCCCTACGGATTTATTGGCCGCATCGCCAACACCATTTTAGTGGAGAAAGAAGTCAGAGGTATTTTTGACTATCGCGAGAAAAAAGTAGAAGAGTTGTTCGGAAAATTCCTGGCTTAAGCCAATACTTTAGGTTGATAACAACTGCCCTGAATTGCTCCTCTGCTTTCCAATCCTTTATCTATGTATAACTGGATTTCTGATTTTTTCAGGCCCCAATTCGGCGCAATAAGCAAATCGTAATCGGCTAAGCCAAAGGTTCGCTGTATCACAATATCGGGCCGCAAGAGCGGAATAAATTCGGATAGAAACACAGTATATTCTTCTAAACTAAAAAGTTTAAAGGGTTCTCTTTTGTATTTCACACCCATGATGGATCCTTCTACAATGTGCAGGTGATGCAATTTCACAAACTTAATTTGCGGAAAACGATTGATTTCATCGGCGTAAGCCAACATCATCTCTTTAGTTTCCCAGGGGAACCCGAAAATAGTATGAACACAAAGATCTAGCTTTGTATTTTTCGCTAGTTCCAGAGCCTTTACCAATTCTTCGTGGGTACAGCCACGGTTAATCTGCATTAAGGTTTCATTATGAATGGATTCCATTCCCATCTCCAAATCCACATCAAAACGGTCGGAATAACTCTCGAGCAGAGTAATTTTCTCAAAATCAATACAATCAGGGCGGGTTCCAACTGACAAGCCTACTATGTTTTCTGTATTGATGCTCAATGCCTCATCATATAAACTTTTGAGGTAATGTGTGGGAGCATAAGTATTGGTATTGGGCTGAAAGTAAATAATGAATTTTTCGGCTCCATACCCCTTGATGGCCCGCTCCATCCCCTGCTCAATTTGTTCGCGGATGGTAGGCAATTTTCTGGATAACTCGGGTGTGAAAGAATCTACATTACAATAGGTACATCCTCCATACCCTTTGCTGCCATCACGGTTTGGGCAGGTAAAACCACCATCAGCAATGATCTTAAAAACCCGCTTACCCTCATATTTTTCTTTGAGATAAGCGCCGTAATGATTGTATGGCTTTAGTCCGTAATCGAGAGGTGTACCCAAACCAAGTTGAATTAGGTTCAAATATACAGAAAGGACTAGGGCTATTTAATAAAAATAATCTCTAATCATCTTTGATAATGTTCAAGTTTCGTTTGAGAACAATTTTGGGTTTAAATTAAAACAAAGTGTGGTAGAACAAGGTTAAACACTAACAAGTGTGAAATGACTATAAGGTGCCTGAAGAAAGAATAGAACCTTTATGAAATATCCCCTTAGAATTATCCTGAATAGCTTTAATCCTGACGCAGTTTTCAATCTGAGTTATGGTTGATTAAAATCCATATTTTATGAAAAAGATTATACTTCATTTTATTTTAGTTTTATTATCTCTCACTCTAATCTTTTCATGTTACAAAGCCACTATCAATAATATTAAAGAATCAGCACTAGCCCCTATAAAAAAAACCGTCCCAGACTCAGCACATTCCAAGATACCATTAGAAGTATATGAGCTATTAAAAATTAGAGATGCCTTAGCCTACCGTGTTGTAAAAATGAGGGTTTCAGAACCTGACTTAACAGCAGCTTATAACATCGGCGACACAAAGAAATTACAACTTCTTTTAGGCATAACTGATACTGAACTAATAGAGTACCAAACTAGAATCAATAAATTAAAAGAAAGTTTGTTGAATAATTATCCAGAGCTCAAAAAGGAATATCTAAGGCAGATAAGTTGCAAAACATGTATTACTATTAATATTACTGAAATCTACAAAAAAGTGACTGCTAGAGGATTTTTTAAAATTATTAATGGGGAACCTTTGAACGTCGTATCCCCCGATAAAATCAATTATTTACTGTCAGAAAATGACTGCAGCTGGATACCTTATTCTGCATGTCTAATAGTTTGCACTAGTACTGGACCAATATTATATTGGCCTTGCGCCTATGTTTGCATGTGTTCTTTTTGCACAAATATCCCCGGATGCAATAATCTTACCGATTAGTCATTTATTCTTTATGGCATCGTCTTTTATAATTTCATTATTTATTGTGATCTGCTTATTGAGTATCAGTTTTTTTCTGAGGAAGTCAGATAAGCCATTTAAATTGATTCTTTATACCTGTCTTAGTTGTTTTTTTATAATCTATTTTATTCTTACCAAATTTTACCCCGCATTAGTAATTGCATTGCTAGCTGCAACTCCTATTATCAAATCATTTTTTAAAAAAATCTGAAAACATCCATAGTTAATCGGTGTTAGAATTTACGTAAGCGCTTATATTTTATAACATTAATAACAAAAAAGAGTAAAAAAATGGCAACAAATCAGAATAGCCAAGGCGGACAAGGTTCCAACCAAGGCAAGAAAGGTGATACTTCTAAAAGAGGTTTTGCATCGATGGATGCACAGAAACAGAGAGAAATAGCCAGCAAAGGCGGAAAAGCTTCTCATGGTGGTCGTTCAAAAGACACAAACAAATAAAATCATCCAATTTTGAAACAGGAATGAGGGAAAATTTCCCTCATTTTTTGTTGATAGATGTGACCAGCGGTTGACCTAAACAAGGGTTCAAAGCACATTTTTTTGTACCTTTGAGCACCAATTATACCGTATGGAAGCTACTGCTGTTTATCAAGCTAAACACAAAATCCGTTTCGTAACCGCCGCTTCATTATTTGACGGTCACGATGCCACCATCAATATCATTCGTAGGATACTACAGTCATCGGGCGCCGAGGTGATACACTTAGGACACAACCGATCGGTAGATGAAGTAGTTAATTGTGCCATTCAGGAAGATGTACAAGGTATTGCCATGACCTCCTACCAGGGAGGGCACCTGGAATACTTCAAATACATGTATGATTTATTGAATGAAAGAGGAGCCGGACATATTAAAATTTTTGGTGGCGGAGGTGGCGTGATTCTTCCACAAGAAATTGAAGAACTAAAAGCATACGGTATCGCCAATATTTACTCGCCAGATGATGGACGGAGAATGGGACTACAAGGTATGATTAACGACATGCTGGAGCAATGTGATTTCCCGACCCGAACGCATCTGAATGGAGAAATTAAAGGGATTGGTAAAAAAGAGATTCCAGCCATTGCAGCAGCTATTACGGTTGCAGAGAACTTGCCACAGGAAGCTGAAACTTTTTTACAGGAAATTAAAAAACTAATTGGGAACAAAACCATACCCGTTTTGGGTATCACCGGAACGGGTGGAGCCGGAAAATCATCTTTGGTAGACGAGTTGGTTCGTCGTTTTCTCATCGAAACCGACAAAACCATGGCCATTATCTCGGTCGATCCATCCAAACGTAAAACCGGCGGTGCCTTGTTGGGCGACCGCATCCGGATGAACGCCATCAATAATCCAAGAATTTACATGCGCTCCCTGGCTACCCGCCAGGCCAACCTGGCCCTGTCTAAATATGTACAAGAATCGGTAGAGATTTGTAGGGCCGCTGCTTATGATTTGATCATAGTAGAGACCTCAGGAATCGGCCAATCCGACACCGAAATTACCGAGCATTGTGATGTTTCCTTGTATGTGATGACCCCAGAATTTGGCGCTGCTACCCAGCTGGAAAAAATTGATATGCTTGATTTTGCCGACCTGGTGGCCATCAATAAATTTGATAAACGAGGTGCATTAGATGCCTTGCGTGACGTTCGTAAACAGTACAAACGTAATCACCAACTGTTTGATGCAGCCGACGAGAGTCTACCGATTTTCGGCACCATGGCCTCTCAATTCAACGATCCCGGGATGAATGCTTTGTTTGCAACACTCATGCAAACCATCAAAAATAAAACTGGTGTCGACTTTAACGCCAAGTCGGATTTAAATTCGAGTGAAGCAGAGAAAGTTTACATCATACCACCTGACAGGACCCGATACTTGGCTGAGATTGCGGAGGCCAATCAAGAATACAATGAATGGGTAGCTAAGCAAGTAGACATTGCCCAGCGAATGTATCAATTAAATGGCACCATTGATCTTTTAAAAGAAAAGGGTGAGCAGGATGAAAGCCTGGCTCAGTTGGAAAAATTATACCATCAGTACGAAGAACATTTAGACGGCGAATGTAAGCGTTTGCTTCGCGAATGGCCCGATACTCTAAAACGCTACCGAGAAGATGAATTTGTTTATAAAGTACGTGATAAAGAAATTCGCCAATCTTTGTACCACACCTCGCTTTCGCAATTACGCATACCTAAAATTTCCTTGCCTAAATACGAGGCTTGGGGCGATATTTTACGTTGGCTATTGACCGAAAATGTACCGGGTGAATTCCCATATGCAGCAGGTGTATTTCCGCTGAAACGAGATGGAGAAGACCCCACACGAATGTTTGCAGGTGAAGGTGGGCCCGAACGCACCAACAAACGCTTCCACTACGTTTCCTTAGATCAACCGGCGCATCGCTTGTCAACGGCTTTTGACTCGGTAACACTTTACGGAGAAGATCCACATACCCGCCCAGACATTTACGGTAAAATTGGGAACGCGGGGGTGAGTATTGCCACCTTGGATGATGCCAAAAAATTGTATTCAGGTTTTGATCTTTGCGATCCTGCAACATCTGTCTCTATGACCATTAACGGGCCTGCACCCATGTTACTGGGCTTTTTCATGAATGCAGCCATCGATCAACAATGTGAAAAATACATCAAAGCCAATGGATTGGAAAAAGAGGTAGCAGCCAAAATTGAAGAGATTTATCGTAAGAAAGGAGCCAAACGTCCTATCTATCACGCAGATTTACCTGAAGGAAACAATGGATTAGGCTTACTATTATTAGGTGTAACCGGATATGAAGTATTACCTGAAGAGGTTTACGAAAAAATTAAAGCACAGGCCATTTCTACTGTAAGAGGCACCGTTCAGGCCGATATTTTGAAAGAAGATCAGGCGCAGAATACCTGTATTTTCTCTACAGAATTTGCTTTACGCATGATGGGTGATGTGCAAGATTATTTCATCCAGAATAAAGTCCGCAATTTTTATTCAGTTTCTATTTCAGGATACCACATTGCAGAGGCGGGAGCGAATCCAATTACACAATTAGCCTTTACCTTGAGTAATGGTTTCACTTATGTGGAGTATTATTTAAGTAGAGGAATGAAGATTGATGACTTTGCACCCAACCTATCGTTCTTCTTTTCTAATGGCATCGATCCGGAATATTCGGTGATTGGCCGGGTAGCCAGAAGAATTTGGGCAAAAGCCATCAAACAAAAATACAAAGGCAACGATCGATCGCAGAAACTGAAATACCATATTCAAACTTCCGGCCGTTCTTTACATGCCCAGGAAATCGACTTTAACGATATCCGAACTACACTACAAGCCTTGTATGCCATTTACGACAACTGTAACTCATTGCATACCAATGCCTATGATGAAGCAATTACGACCCCTACTGAAGAATCCGTTCGCAGGGCGATGGCTATTCAGTTGATCATCAATCGCGAATTAGGTTTAGCCAAAAATGAAAACCCGCTGCAGGGAGCCTTTATTATTGAACAACTGACTGATTTAGTTGAGGAAGCCGTGCTAACAGAGTTCAAGCGAATTAATGAACGCGGTGGCGTACTCGGTGCAATGGAAACCATGTATCAACGTAGTAAAATACAGGAAGAAAGCCTGTATTACGAAACGCTGAAACATACCGGCGAATACCCCATTATTGGTGTCAATACTTTCTTAAACAAAAAAGGATCGCCAACCATTGTTCCTGCTGAAGTGATCAGAGCGACTGAAGCAGAAAAACAATTTCAAATTAAAGCTTTAGAGGCTTTCCAGCAAAGAAATAAAGATACAGCAGCAGAGAGTTTGAAAAAATTACAGGAAAAGGCATTGAGAGGGGAAAATATTTTTGAAAGCCTGATGGAAGTTTGTAAAAATTGTTCCTTGGGTCAAATTTCACAGGCTTTATATCAAGTTGGTGGTCAGTACCGACGAAACATGTAAACACAAAAAAAGCCCCGAAATTCGGGGCTTTTTTATTTATCCATGTATCCAGCTAAATTTATATTCTAAACTTGGCGTCTTCATTCGGTCTACAATGCGCAATAACCGATCTGGCAGTGCCATCACATAATCTCTGGCTTTTTCTCCCGCTTCATTCAGGTCACGCATGCTTTCAATCTGCCATTCAGCAATCAGATCTTTTAAAATATCTACATAATCAGTAGCGGTATAAACTCCAGAACGCTGTGCAGCATCGGTAAAATGACCAAATGTCTGACCAACTTTCAGTCCAACTTCGCGTAACAAATGAGCAGGCATCACGATCTTTTTCTTCATCATATCTTCAAAAGCCAACATTACCTGACTGGCATCCACTTCGAATGCTCTTTTGATTAATGACATATAGGCTTTTGCATGACGACCCTCGTCAGAAGCAATGACCCCACACATTTTTGCCAATAATTTATCTCCAACCTGTTTAGCTAAAGAAGCCACACGGCGGTGAGAAAGATTGGTTGCTAACTCCTGGAATGATGTATACACAAAAGTGCGATACGGATCATTTTCTGTTTGAATATCAAACCCATCTTTAATTAAATAGTGAGTTGAAACCTCCATGGCACGCATATCTACTCGGCCGGTGAGGTATAAATATTTATTCAGCAAATCACCATGACGATTTTCCTCCGCAGTCCAGGCACGCAAAAATTTCATCCAACCACCTTGCTCATTGCGTGATACATCATCCACCATCATTAACCATGATTCATAAGTGGGTAAAGCTTCCTCGGTAATGGTATCACCAATTAATACCGCCAACAAATCATAAGGTAAGTGTTTAGCATGCTCCTGCAACTCCTTAACATCTGCGAAAAAGGAATCCTTACTCGCATCGGGGAGAAAATCAGTAGGTTGCCATAGCTCTTCCACTGGCTTTAAATAAGTTGCCATTTCACCTTCCATAAAAGGCTCGAGGTAAGCCATTACTTCTTTTCTCGAATCAACCGGGATTTCTTTTTGCATGAGTTTAGGGTAAAATCAAAGATACACATCTATCAGAGATTGTATAGTTCAAAAAAATAAATATGTACATAAACAAAAAAAGCCCTGCGAAATGAATCGCAGAGCTTTTATAAAATAGGGCACCGACCTACTCTCCCACGTGTTACCGCAGTACCATTGGCTCTGGCGGGCTTAACTTCTCTGTTCGGAATGGGAAGAGGTGGACACCGCCGATATAGG
>CANGZD010000032.1 GCA_947458875.1 Sphingobacteriaceae bacterium | reverse complement strand
TTTTCGTCACATCTGCGTAATTTGGAGTAAGATATTCGCTTAAACATCGTTTTAAACTAAAATGGTTCAATTGTTGATAAAACTTTACAAAAAACGCTCTTGGAATCCTGTAATTAATTAATAGATTAGAACATTGAACACCAAGACAGAAAGGTAATCACATGGAAGCGAAATTTTCACCGCGTGTAAAAGACGTGATCTCATTTAGTAGGGAAGAGGCTTTACGCCTCGGGCATGATTACATTGGCACCGAGCATTTGTTGCTGGGGCTGATTCGTGAAGGCGACGGTATGGCCATTAAAATTCTTAAAGAATTAGGCCTTGACACTGCTGCTGTACGCCGATCGGTAGAGGATGCGGTGAGAGGCAATCAGGGTGCTACCGTTAATCTTGGAAATATCCCATTAACTAAACAAGCTGAAAAAGTACTCAAAATCACTTATCTGGAAGCTAAAATCTTCAAGAGTGAAATTATTGGTACCGAGCATTTATTATTATCCATTTTGAGGGATGAGGACAATGTAGCCTCACAAATTTTGTCACAATATCAGGTTGATTACGAAAGCTTTAAAGCGGAAGTAGAGAACAATCGTGAAGATATCAGAGATGAAGCCCCTGGATCTGCTGCGGGAGGTGACGATGAATATCGTGAAGAGGATAGTTTTAGCCAACCTAAAAAGGTTTCAGACATTAAATCTAAAACTCCGGTTCTCGACAATTTCGGCCGCGACTTAACCAAGGCAGCCGAAGAAGGTCGTTTAGATCCAATTGTAGGTCGTGATAAAGAAATCGAACGGGTGTCACAAATCCTGTCACGCCGTAAGAAAAATAACCCTATCCTTATCGGCGAGCCCGGTGTGGGTAAATCGGCTATTGCCGAGGGTCTGGCACTGCGAATTGTACAGCGTAAAGTATCACGTGTATTGTTCAACAAGCGTGTAGTAACCCTAGACCTAGCTTCACTGGTAGCTGGTACCAAATATCGCGGTCAGTTTGAAGAAAGAATGAAAGCCGTGATGAATGAATTGGAAAAATCTCCGGATGTGATTTTGTTCATCGATGAGATTCATACCATTGTGGGTGCCGGTGGCGCCTCTGGTTCATTAGATGCTTCGAATATGTTCAAACCGGCCTTGGCCCGTGGAGAAATTCAGTGCATTGGTGCTACCACCCTCGATGAATATCGTCAATTCATTGAAAAAGATGGGGCTTTAGATCGTCGTTTTCAGAAAGTAATGGTGGAGCCTGCTACACCGGATGAAACCATCGAAATTTTGAATCGAATCAAAGAAAAATACGAGGAACATCATGGGGTTTCTTACACTCCGGAAGCGATCAACGCTTGCGTGAGTTTAACTGCCCGTTACATCACCGATCGTTTCTTGCCCGACAAAGCCATAGATGCACTTGATGAGGCTGGCTCACGTGTGCACCTCACGAATATTCATGTGCCGCAAAATATCATCGATATTGAGCAGCAAATTGAAGATATCAAGTTAGAAAAGAACAAGGTGGTTCGCAGTCAGAAATATGAAGAAGCTGCCAAACTGCGTGATAACGAAAAACATTTGCTTGAGCAATTAGAAAAAGCCAAAGCTGAGTGGGAAGCAGAAACCAAAACGAAGCGTTACACCGTAAACGAAGACAATGTGGCCGAAGTGGTGGCCATGATGACCGGAATTCCGGTGCAACGTGTGGGGCAAACCGACAGCCAGAAATTGCTGGGTATGTTCGATGCCATTAACAGCCGGGTGATTGGTCAGGAAGATGCAGTGCGTAAATTGACCAAAGCCATTCAACGTACACGTGCCGGATTGAAAGATCCTAAAAAGCCGATTGGTTCCTTTATTTTCCTGGGTCCAACCGGAGTTGGTAAAACCGAATTAGCCAAGGAATTAGCCCGTTTCATGTTTGATTCTGAGGATTCTTTGATCCAGATCGATATGAGTGAATACATGGAAAAGTTCGCTGTATCGCGTTTAGTTGGAGCGCCTCCAGGCTATGTAGGTTATGAAGAAGGTGGACAGCTGACCGAGAAAGTTCGCCGTAAGCCATATGCAGTGGTATTGTTGGATGAAATTGAAAAAGCTCACCCGGATGTATTCAATATTTTATTGCAAGTGCTCGATGAAGGACAGCTGACGGATAGTTTGGGGAGAAAGGTAGATTTTAGAAATACCATCGTGATCATGACTTCAAACATTGGCGCTCGCCAGTTGAAGGATTTTGGCCAGGGGGTAGGTTTCTCTACTTCTGCCAAGATGAACCAGGCTGATCAACATTCTCGGACGGTTATTGAAAATGCACTGAAGAAAGCTTTTGCACCTGAGTTCCTGAACAGGGTAGACGATGTGGTGGTATTCAATTCATTAGGCAAAGAAGAAATTTATAAGATCATTGATATTGAATTGAAATCTTTATTCAGCCGGATACATGGCTTGGGTTACGAAATCCAGCTGACCGATGCTGCAAAAGAGTTCATCGCTGAAAAAGGTTATGATACCAATTTTGGCGCCCGCCCTTTGAAACGAGCTATTCAGAAATACCTAGAAGATCCGGTAGCTGAAGAGATCTTGAAAGGCGAACTGCACGAAGGAGATCAAATATCGATTGATTTTGATAAAGAAAGCCAGGAAATTAAGATCTTGGGCAAAGGCAAACCTAAAAAACGAAAAGAAGAAAAGAACGAGGGTTAAGCCCTTAAATAAAAAAGCCTCCCGGGAATTCCAGGAGGCTTTTTTATTGGGTAGTATTTCAATTATTTCTCCATCTGTTCGATAACTGCATTGGTTACCCCGGTAAAGGAGAAGCCACCATCGTGAAATAAATTCTGCATGGTAACCATACGGGTCATGTCAGAGAACAAAGTAACGGTATAATCAGCACACTGATCTGCATTGGCATTTCCCAGCGGCGACATTTTTTCAGCATACATTACAAAGCCATCAAAACCTTTCACACCCGACCCGGCAGTAGTGACGGTAGGAGATTGAGAAATGGTATTCACTCTCACTTTTTTCTTCACTCCATAATGGTAGCCAAAGCTACGGGAGATGCTTTCGAGTAAGGACTTGGCATCGGCCATCTCATTGTAATCGGGGAAAACACGCTGTGCAGCAATATAAGTTAAAGCCACCACCGATCCCCACTCATTGATGGCATCGTGTTTCATGGCAGTTTGTAAAACACGATGTAAGCTCATCGCAGAGATATCCATGGTTTTGTGCATGAAATCATAGTTGGCCTCGGTGTAAGCAATGCCTTTACGCACATTTAAACTCATCCCAATGGAATGGAGAATAAAATCCACCCCACCGCCGAAATGGGCCTTAGTTTGAGTGAACAAATTATCCAGGTCTTCCATGCTGGTCACATCGGCCGGAATGACCGGCGCCTTACAAACTTCGGCCAGTTTGTTGATCTCGCCCATGCGCAAGGCAATAGGGGCATTGGTTAAAACAATTTCTGCGCCTTCTTCAACGCAACGTAAGGCAGTTTTCCAGGCGATAGAACGTTCGTCTAAAGCACCGAAAATTATTCCTTTTTTACCTTTCAGTAAGTTATGACCCATGTCGTTTTGTATTTATTGGTTTATCAAACTTATAAAAAATCTTAAAATCTGCCACCCAGATTCCAATTAATTGGCTAAAAGTTCCTTGGCATTTTGCAAGGCAAATTCACCAGGATTTTCTCCACTCAGCATTTTTGCTATTTCAAGCACCCTTTCATTGCTCGTTAATTCCGAAATTTTGGTGAGGGTTTGAGGACCGCTCTCGTCTTTAAAAACGCGAAAATGCGTGCCCATTTTGCTGGCGATTTGCGGCAAGTGTGTGATGGTGATCACCTGCATATTTTTAGCTAATTGATGCATCTTGTTGCCTACTTTTAAGGCCACTTCACCAGATATCCCGGTATCAATTTCGTCAAAAATAATGGTGGGGAGCGCAGTTTGCTTTGCAATGAGTGATTTGATGCTTAGCATTAAACGCGATAGTTCACCGCCAGAGGCCACTTTGTTCATGGCTTGTAGTAATTGACCTTTGTTAGCGCTGAACAGGAACTGAATTCGGTCGGCGCCAGATTCATTCAATGTTTCCATAGCGCTTTCCTGATTAACTTTCAACAGGGCATTGGGCATCCCGACTTCTGCCAAACTCAACTGCACTTGTTTCTCGAGTTCGGGGATGTGTTTTTTTCGATTATCAGAAAGTATACCAGATAATTTAAATAAGTCTTGCTTGAGTTTCGATTCCTGCTTTTTTAGTTCTTCAATTTCTTCTTCGCCAGATAAAAGCTGATTCAACTGCTGCGCAAATCTTTCTTTGATCTCCAGTAGTTCGCGGGTAGTGTTTACCCGGTGTTTCTTCTGTAAGCTATAAATGGTATCCAGCCGTTCTTCAATGGCTGTGGCCCTACTTTCATCAATCAAGATGTGCCCCCCCAAATTTTCGAGTTCAGCGTTGATATCTTTCAATTCAATCCATACACTTTTTAGTCTCTCTGATATGAGGCCAAATTCCGAGTTATATTTTTCTATGCTTTGAAGAAGCGTATTCGACTCTTTAACCTGATGAATAACGGCTTGTTCTGATTCAGATAATAAATAAGTGATGGAAACCAAAGAGCGCTTAATTTCTTCGGCATGTTCGAGCATTTTTAATTCCTGCTCAAGTTTTTCCTGTTCACCATCCAATAGTCCCGCGGCTTCTAATTCGTCAAATTGGAACTGCAGGTAATCTTGTTCGGCCCTGGCTCGCTCAAAATTACTGCTGAGCTCCCTCAGTTTTCGGGAAATTTGTTTATGTTGTTGAAAGCATTGCCGATAGTTTGCCAATACATCAGCATGTTCGGCCAGGGTATCCAATACCAGCAATTGGAAATCTTCTGTATTAATAGCAAGTGTGGCGTGCTGCGAGTGGATATCGATCAGCTGTTCGCCCAAATTTTTTAGGAGGGCCAGGTTAACGGGTGTATCATTAATGAAGGCACGGGTTTTCCCGTCGGCAGAAATTTCACGTCTCAAAACGGTTTCGGCCTCATAATCCAGATCATTGTCTGCAAAAAAATGCTGTAAGTGATAATCCTGAACAGCAAAAATCCCCTCAATTACACATTTTTTATCTTGATTGTAGAAATACTTACTCTCGGCTCTCTGACCAAGAATGAGTGATAATGCTCCCAAAATAATGGACTTTCCTGCACCTGTTTCTCCGGTAATGATGTTCAATTCCTTAGAGAAAGAGATATTCAGTTGATCGATTAGTGCATAATTGTTAATGGAGAGCCTTTGCAGCATGGCTGGGTTTTTCGCTAAAATAGGAATTTTGCCAGATTCTATTTCTTCAAAAAAAGCATGAAGAGCTATTTTTTAAGTGACTCGTATTTTGCGGCGTTGGTTGGATCGAGTTTCATTAAAATTTGAGCGGCCCTCATTTTATCGGGCATATTGGCACTTTTTAAAATATTGATCAGTTCATCAGCTTTTGCAGTAAAAAATAGTTGGGTAAGCATGGCGCCCTGTTTTTGCTGATCGAGTTTTTCTAATTCAGGTAAGAGTTGTGCAATGGTTTGACGGGCCTTAGCGGGATTATCACTCATTTCATCCAGCCCGTTGCGGTGGTACACGTAGAAAGCCTCGCGTAGTGGGATGAAACTTTTATTGTTCAGGTTCTCAATTAGCCAAAAGCGGTTTCTGAGTCCTTCGAAAGCTTTCCAGCCTATATTAGGGGAATTTTGAGCATTATTTAAAATATTTTGCGCTTTCGCGAAATAAGGATTGCCACCCATTTTACTAAATGAGTCGTAGTCGAGACCAACCGCGATGTTGGCATAAAAAGCCAATAATGAACTCAAATTGGAAATATAATTTTGATCTGAAAAATCGATCGCTTGTCCTTCGATGTAATAAAAATCAAAAGATTGATCGCTAAGGTTAAGTAAAGTGCTGTTATAAGCCGAATTATAAACCGGACGGCTTACCTGGATTTGGGCTTCAGCTTTAAAATTGGGGGACGATCCATCCCATTCGGTAATGTTGATCACCAAATTACAATCAATTCTTTCTTGCGGTTTAATCGCGTCGGCACTCCATTTTCTGCCGTTCATGAATTCGATAATGCCACTTTCCAACACATCTAAAATCCTTTTATTGGCACTTTGAACTTTTGGAGAAAGAATTTGCACACGAGTATTGAGGTCCTGTGCATATAGGCTGATGAACAGGCAACAGAAGTTAAAGAGCAGAAACAGTCTCTTGGGCATCATACTAAAGTTAATATTTTTTGGCAGATGTCTGCCGCCACTTCATTTTTAGTCTTTAGCTCAAACGTTTTTATTTCCAGCTTCTTGTCGATGAGGGTGATTTTATTGGTATTTCCTTTAAAGCCGGCTCCTTCATCTTTCAGGGAGTTCAAAACAATTAAATCCAGGTTTTTCTTTTGCAATTTCTGGATGGCATGTTCCTGCTCGTTTTCTGTTTCAAGGGCGAAGCCGATGAGCACTTGTCCCGATTTTTTTTGAGAACCCAATTCGGAGAGGATGTCAACGGTTTTTACCAAATTGATAGAAAATGCGGTTTCTTTCTTTTTGATTTTTTCTTTCGCAACCGATGCAGGCTGATAGTCGGCAACTGCTGCACTCATTACGGTGATGTCTGCTTCCGGATAGTGTTTGCTTACCGCTTGGTGCATTTCTGAAGCCGATATTACATCAACTCTTTTAATCTGTTTGAAATTCAATTGCTGAGCACTTGGTCCGCTGATCAAAATCACTTCGGCTCCCAATTGGTACAACTCTTCGGCGATGCAGAAGCCCATTTTTCCAGAGGAATGATTGCCGATAAATCGGACCGGGTCAATAGCTTCGTAGGTAGGGCCGGCGGTAACCAGCGCTTTTTTACCACTTAACGGAAGTTTTTTTTTTAATTCCTGATTCAGAAAATCAACGATCTCTTCAGGTTCGGCCATACGGCCTTCGCCAATTAGTCCGCTGGCCAGTTCGCCATAGGCGGGGTGAATGATGCGATTCCCGAATTTGGTCAGTTGATCGATATTTTGTTTAGTGGACGGGTGTTTCCACATGTCTAAATCCATCGCGGGAGCAAAAAATACCGGACATTTGGCAGAAAGGTAAGTAGCCAGCAGCAGGTTATCACAAATGCCGTTGGCCATTTTAGCCAAAGTATTAGCACTTGCCGGAGCCAGGAGAAATAGATCGGCCCAAAGGCCCAAATCCACATGATTATTCCATTCTCCGGTATCGGGTTTAAAATATTCAACCAATACCGGACGCTTGGAAAGAGTAGATAAAGTTAAAGGCGTAATGAACTCAGTGGCATCTTTGGTCATGAGCACCTGGACTTCAGCCCCCTCTTTCACCAACAGGCGAATGAGATGAGCCGCCTTGTAGCTGGCTATACTGCCGCTAACTGCCAGGATGACCTTCTTGCCCTGAAGCATAAACCTTTGTTTATCAGGAGTTTTGTTCTTTGGAAGGATTACGGTGATAAACTTTACCGTTGATGAATTCGTCTACCGCAATTAACGTAGGTTTAGGCAAACGCTCATAGTGTTTTGAAATCTCGATTTGTTCACGATTTTCAAAAACTTCCTCTAAATTATCGTTTGAAGAAGCAAACTCAGCCAATTTAGCATGCAGCTCTTCTTTCATGTTATTAGAAATCTGATTAGCACGCTTCGCAATCACTACGATTGATTCATAGATGTTGTCGGTTTCTTTGTCTAACTCACGCAGATCACGAGTGATGGTACTGCTTGGAACTGTTGGTTTATTTGTCATCATTTTGATTTTTATTTTCCTCTGGTTTAGCTTCTTTGGCCTTTTGTTCGGCAGCAAAGCTCGCTAATAGTTTTTTTACAGTAATGATATCTTTTTCTGAGTCCTTCTTCAATTGTTCTGCTTCCTTTAAGTATTTACTGGAAGGATAATTGTCAGCAAAATCGTTGCTCAGTTGAATGGCCTCCAAAAAGCGCTCTTCTTGTTTTTCTTCGAAGCTGTTTTTGGCATACAAATATTGTGATTTAATGGTCAAAAATTCCATTTCCTCTGCATATTTGGTGTCAGGGTAGTCACGCATAGAATTCTTGAATGCAATGACTGCCGATTTATAGTCGCCGATGTTAAAATATAATTTGGCGTTTTCGTATGATTTGATTTCCAGTTTATCCCTCAAATCCTGGATCAGTTTACTGGCTTCTTCCACTCGTTCACTTCGTGGGTACAAATTGATAAAAAGCTGCAATGCTTCAATTGCCCTGATTGTATTACCCTGATCCAGAGAGAAGGTTGGAGATTCCAAGTAAAAACAGTAGGCCCCCATATAACGACACTCTTCCGCTTTTGGGCTAGTCGGGTAAGTGTCGGCAAATGTTTTGAAATGATACCTTGCTGTGGTATAGTCTCTTAACTTGTAGTTGGTGTAGGCAAAATAGTAGTAAAGATCCTCCGCTTCGGCCCGTCCGCGGTAACGTTGTACCAAGTCGTCGAAAAGAATCAAGGCCTTGTTGTAATCTTTTTTCTCGTAGAGTTTAACCGCTTCCTGGTATTTTTTTGCAATATCAGTACTCTCTCTTAATTTCTCGAACTTGCTTTTGCAGCCTTGAACGATCATTAAGAGCGCAACAGTGAAACTCAACAAGCCTATGCGCCTAAACCTAAACATCTTGCAAAGATAGCTTTAATTGTGCTAAACATCAATTATTTTAATCTATAAGCTAATCTAAATGGATTCTGTCTTTCCCTTTCTTTTTTAACAATCTTTAACAAAAAATCACTCTGATAGCTACTAATTTGGTCATCATGAAACAATAATCAAATTTCAGGGTCGTTCCTGAATATACTTGGTTTGGTAATCCCTTGCTTTTTCCTGTAAATTGCATCTTATGAAATGGAAATTATATCAATCGCTCATTTTTGTCTACTTCTCTGTTTTGCCCCTTACCTTTTTGGGACAATCAAAAGATAAACCAAAAAATAATTGGCATCATTTAGACCTTAAATCGGATGGCGTTTTTGGTATCAGCACCGAAAAAGCCTATGAAATCCTAAAAAACCGGACAGCTAAACCGGTAGTAGTAGCAGTGATTGATGGCGGTATTGACATCGAACATGAAGATTTAAAAGAGGTGATTTGGGTCAATTCCAAAGAAATTCCTGGCAATGGGAAAGATGACGATGCGAATGGATATACAGACGATGTACACGGCTGGAGTTTCATTGGCTCGTCGGAAGGGAATGTGCAATATGACAATACTGAAATGGTCAGACTCATCCGTAAGCTCAAGCCAACTTACGAAACAGCCTTGAATACCACTCCCTTTTCTCCCGAGGAACGAAAGGAGTTTGAACTTTACCAGCGATTAATTTCTGATTATATGGCTCAGTTGGAGCAAGCAAAAGCAGGATTTTACAGCATTTCTCTTTTCAAGAAAACGCTGCAGGAGATAGTCGATAAAATGGGTAATCCTACTCCAAAATTAGCTGATTTTGCAGATTATAAAGCTGATAATGATTTAGAAAACAGGGCGTTAAAAGCCATCAGATCATCTTTGAAAGAGGAGCCTGATTTCGGCAAACTAAAAGAAGAAATAGATGAAACGCTCAAACATTATGATACACAGTTAAAGTATCATCTCAATTTAGATTATGATCCGAGATCAATGGTGGGTGATCGTTATGAAGACAGCAGCGATCGCTTTTATGGCTCGCCAGATGTTAAAGGTCCGGATGCAGAGCATGGTACCCACGTGGCAGGGATCATTGCAGCTGTCAGAAATAATGGAAAAGGGTTGGATGGCGTAGCCGAACAGGTAAAGATCATGGCCCTGAGGGTGGTTCCCGATGGCGATGAGCGTGATAAGGATGTGGCCAATGCCATTCGATACGCAGTTGACAATGGCGCTCAGATTATCAATATGAGCTTCGGTAAAGCTTATGTTTGGAACAAGGCCGTGGTAGATTCGGCCGTACGATATGCACAAACTAAAGACGTGCTTTTGGTACATGCAGCCGGTAATGATGCCAAAAACACCGACATTGCCAAAAATTATCCCAACCGATTTTATTCAGACAGTACAGGTTTGAACATGGGGATGGCTCAGGCATGGATCGAAGTTGGTGCCTCCGGCTGGGAGAATAACGAAGAGCTTGCGGCAGATTTTTCTAACTATGGCAAAAAAAGTGTGCATGTTTTTGCTCCAGGCGTTCAAATCTATTCGAGTATTCCCGATTCAAAATACAAACAGGTCAACGGTACCAGTATGGCGGCTCCGGTGGTATCGGGCCTGGCGGCGATGTTAAAATCTTATTTTCCTCAACTCAGTGCTATTGCCATAAAAGATTTGATCGTACAGTCGGTACAAAAAGTAGAACAAAAGGTAAAAGTAAGGGGTGAGCGGGGTAATACCCGTTTGAGTTTTTCAGAATTGTGTTCCAGTGGCGGTATCGTCAATGCTCAGAAAGCAGTGGAAATGGCACTAAAAACAACGAAATAGGGACTTAATCACTTCAGAAATAAAAAATGCCTCCATGGAGGCATTTTTTGGTAGCGGGGAGCAGGATCGAACTGCCGACCTCAGGGTTATGAATCCTGCGCTCTAACCAGCTGAGCTACCCCGCCAGGTCCAATTTAAATTGGTTTGCAAATATAGGATAAAAT
>CANGZD010000031.1 GCA_947458875.1 Sphingobacteriaceae bacterium | reverse complement strand
TATCAATAGTTATAATAACTAGTAGTTTAATTAAAATATTTTACATAAAGATTAATATAGCCATATAATTGATTATTTTTGTGTCGTGAAAATTAGCCAAACACTTTTGTTCAATGGTTATACCTCAACGACATTTAGAAAGAAAATGGTCATATTCTAACCTCTTCGGCTTACTTTTAGGGTTTCTGATAGGCCACTGTATTATTCTATTTAGCACTCTTTTTACCGGCAACCCCATCGAATTACGTGCAAGTGCCAGGGTTCTGCTTTTCAGTGTTTTCATATCATTGTCTGTAGCTAATTCCGTATCACTTTTTGGGAAATACCTGATTCGCAACTTTACTTCCAACAAGAACATCATTATCGGTTTTTATCTTATTTGTTTTTTGGGGATGGTGGTGGGAACCGAATTAAGCTACCTGATTTTATCGGCGTTCTTCCACAAGGATTATTCCTGGGTGATACAAGTTAAACAGATCGGTGTCAATTCTATTGTTCTTCTAATTGTTTGTTCAACCATTGTTCTGTACGAATGGCAGAAAACGCGTCATCAGATCAACGCCATACAGCAAGAAGTAGAATTTGTGAAACTGAACCGATTGAAAAAGCAGGCGGAGCTGCAAACCATTCAGGCAAAGGTCAATCCCCATTTTTTGTACAACTCTTTAAATGCCATTGCTGGTTTAATTGGCCAGGATGGGGCTAAGGCAGAATCAATGACCCTGAAGCTGGCCCAGCTTTACCGGTACAGTCTGTCACAGTCTGGCGAACACTTTTCGAGCATTGAAGAGGAGCTCAATGTGGTAAAAAACTACCTCGAAATTGAGCAAGTAAGGTTTGGGAAGCGATTTAAATTCAAAATGATTTGTGAGCAATCGTTGTTTGATATTCAAATCCCCAGGTTTTTATTGCAGCCTTTATTAGAGAATGCGGTTAAGCACGGACTCTCGAGCTCAAGCGGAGCTGCGGTGGTAAAACTTCATATCCGTCGAAAGCAATCCAATTTAGATATCGCTATCTATGATAATGGACAGCCATTTCCGGTTGACCTCCATTGTGGGTATGGTTTTAAAAGCACTTACGATAAATTGAAACTGCTTTACGGCGACAATTATCAAATCCGGCTGATCAATCATCCTGAAAAACACATTGGCGTTTATTTGCCGCTAAACGATGTTTTAGACGAATTAGAATTAGTTAGTAAAACTGTATGAGATGATTTTACCTAGAAAATACTTTCGAGACCAATGGCAATATGTTTTTGCTAATACCCTGATAGCAGGTTTTATCACCGGTTTGGCCGTTTCTGCGTTTCATGCGGTCACTTACGGCATCTCCTTTCAGGCTTTTATGGGTATCATTATTTTCAGTGAATTCCATGCTTTCGCCATGGCGGTTGCTATTTCGCTCTATACTGAGCTTTTGAACCGGAAGATTCCTTGTAAATGGATCAAGGTGCCCGCCCTTTGTTTAATGGGCTTGTTAGGGACTTTCATCGCTACCCAACTTTCTTATTGGTTATATGCAGAAATCGTTAACGAGCGCTACCTGTTAGGCCAACAGGGAAATCAAATTCTGATCAATTATAGCATTTCAATCATTGCCAGTGCGGTGGTACTTCTTTATGAATCGCAAAGAATTACGTACAGCAATCAGTTTCACAAAAAAGAGATTGAAATACTCAAATTGAAACAACTCAAGATGAAGGAGGAACTGGAGGCGATCCAATCCACTATTAACCCCCATTTTTTATACAACTCGTTAAATACCATTGCAGCATTGGTTTACGACCAGGCCACACTTGCAGAAGAACTTACCCTCAAGCTTTCAAAATTATTCAGGTACAGTATCAACTACGGGCAGCAAAATTTTTCGAGCATTCAAGAGGAACTTGAGATGGTGAGTCTTTATCTCGAAATTGAGAAAATCAGGTTGGGGAATCGTTTGAGTTTCAGCATTCATGTTCACAATAGTTTAAAAAAGCAATTTATTCCGAGGTTTTTATTGCAGCCCTTGGTGGAAAATGCCCTCCGGCATGGGCTTATTGATTTAGCGCAGGAAGGCGAAATAGGCATCAATATTCGATCTGAAGGTAAAAACCTAATCATCGGAATTTATGATAATGGGAAAGATTTTCCTCAACAAGTGGTGAGCGGACAGGGATTTCAGAGCACTTATGAAAAATTGGAACTGTTGTATCCCAAGAAATATGAATTCAAACTAATCTCTAAACCAGATAAAATGGTGTATTTATTAATACCTCAAAAACATTCCTTAAACGGACTTGATTTAAATCAGGATCTCCAAAGGTACCAATCCATTAAAGTTTAGATCATCAAAATCGAACAATCAGCAGTTTGGCAAAGAATTTGCAACAATAAAAAAACAAACAACCAAACCAATTCATTAACATTTAACTATGAATAACCAGTTTAAGACCATAATAATTGACGATGAGTTAATTGGTACCCAACGATTAAAAAGATTGCTGGCACCTTATGAGCTTTTCGATATCATGGCCGAGGCAGTAAATGGAAAGGAGGGGTTTGAACTGATTGAAAAGCTGCATCCAGATGTTATTTTTTTAGATATTGAGATGCCGGTAATGAATGGATTTGAGATGCTTAAGCTCATCAGGCATAAACCCAAAGTGGTATTCACCACCGCATTCGATCAATATGCCATTAAAGCTTTCGAAGAAAACTCGATTGATTATTTGTTGAAACCTATTGAGAAAGACCGTTTGGACCTCACCGTTAAAAAACTGCAAAGCTCGGCACCTTTCTCTCCTGATCTCAATTCGATAAAAAACCTCATTCAGGTAATTCAACCTAAAAAAGAGTTGAAGACGCTAACCGTGAGGTTGGGAGATAAAATCATGCTGATTAGACTAGATGATATTTCTTATATCGAAGCGGAAGATAAATATGTTTTTCTTCGTTGTATCGATGGTTCCAGTCACCTCACCGATTTTACCATGGCCTATCTGGAAGAAAAATTACCCGATGAGTTTGTGAGGATCCACCGTAGTTTCATCATTAACACCGATCTGATCAAAGAAATCAGGAAAAGCTTTAACGGTTCGCTGGCATTTGTTTTAAATGATAAGGAAATGACCAGGCTCAATTCCAGCCGTTCCTACAGCGCCAGTTTGAGAGAAAAATTCGGCATTTGATTAATACCGGTATTTGTCTTTCCAAAGTGTTTTCAAGTGTTCTCTCAGTTTATTTTCTGCCGGATTTATTCCGGGTTCATAGAAAACGGTTCCTGCTATCTTATCGGGCAAATATTCTTGTGTGGCAAAATTATTTTCAAAAGCATGTGCATATTGGTAGTCTTTGCCATAGCCTAGTTCTTTCATCAGCCCAGTGGGCGCATTGCGCAAATGAAGGGGGACTGACAGGTCGCCCGATTGCCTTACCGCAGCCTGCGCCTTGTTGATAGCCTCATAGCTGGCATTACTCTTGGGCGAAGACGCCAGATAGGTAACCAGCTGTGCTAAAATGATCCTTGATTCGGGCCAGCCGATCACTTTCACCGAATCGAAGCAAGACTGCGCCAGCAACAGGGCATTGGGATTGGCATTCCCAATATCTTCGGCAGCCAAAATCAACAATCTTCGGGCAATAAATGCCGGATCCTCTCCACCCTCAATCATCCTTGCCAGCCAATAAATACCCGCATTTGGATCGCTGCCGCGAACAGACTTTATAAAAGCAGAAATGATATCGTAGTGTTGCTCACCTGTTTTATCATACATGGCCATATTTTGCTGCACCCGCTGCAGCACCAAGTCATTATCAATTTCAAGCTCCTGCTTGTTGAGGGTTTGCACCACCAGTTCCAGTACATTCAGCAATTTACGAGCATCGCCGCCCGAGAGCCTTAACAAGGCTTCGTACTCCTTGATGACTATTTTTTTCTTGCCAAGTTCTGAATCTTTGGTGATGGCTAATTGCAGTAAGGATTTCAGCTCCTCTGCCTGCAGGTGCTGGAGCACATACACTTGACAACGGGAGAGCAAAGCCGAAATCACTTCAAAAGACGGATTTTCTGTAGTAGCGCCAATTAGTGTAAGCAAACCATTTTCCACGGCAGCGAGCAATGAGTCTTGTTGCGATTTGGAAAAACGATGTATTTCATCAATAAATAAGATGGGCTGCGCCTGGTCTTCGTCTCTCAGTTTAATTGCCTCATCCATAATAGCACGAATTTCTTTTACTCCGGCATTGATGGCACTTAAATTGAAAAACGGACGTTTTAATTGTCGGGCAATAATAAATGCTAATGTGGTTTTACCTACTCCAGGAGGTCCCCACAACAGTAAAGATGGGATATTCCCAGCTTCAATGGCCTGGCGTAAAATGGCGCCTGGTCCAACCAGGTGTTGTTGACCGATATAGTCGGATAGACCGGCTGGGCGCATGCGTTCTGCCAGAGGAGCTTGGTTAGCCATGTTGAATGAATTTAAGCCTTATGAAATAGGATACTATTTTACAAAAACCTTGGCGAACTCAATTAGATTTCGGCAGATTAAATTAGATTTAGACCTTTAAGCCAAATATCTGATGCGTATTGACATGAAAAGATGGAATATCCTGTTACTGGCACTGCTGCTTTGGCTTCCTGTTTTTGCGCAACAAAAAAACGAGTCTCCGGGTGTTCAGAATATCATCAAGTCTTATTTCTTACTGCGTCTCAATTTAACCAGCGATCCGGTTGATCTGCAAAACTACTTGGCCGAACGATCCTTTAAACAAGAATTCGAGCATTTTTCAGCCCGTTATGGTGATCGTTTCAAGCGGTTAAATGAGGGAACAAAGCCAATTAGCTGGGCCATCAGCAGCGCTCTCAATGGCGACCTGGATGCTTCACTCAAAAACATAGATCAGGCAGTTTCAGCACAAGCGGTATTAAAGGATAAAGAACTCCACTCAGACTTATTCCTATTAAAATCACATGTCTTAGCCTTAAAAAAAGATTACAAAGGAGCACTTAAAGCTCTTAACTATTCAATGGCTAAAGCACAGCAAATAAACTGGTCGTTACAAATAGCCAGACTTCACTTGCAAAGAGGCAAACTTTTATCACTCGATGGGCAATTTGAGCAGGCAGAAACAGAACTGATCAGAATAGCTCTTCCGGCATTTACTAAAATGAAATACGAAGAAGGTGTGGCGAACTGTTACCGAGAAATTGCCGATATGTATTCGCGAAGTGAACTTTTTTCTCCAGCAAATTGGTTCTACCTGCAGGCTTTAAGTACTTCAAGAAAAATAAATTATGCCCCCGGGGCGATAGGCTCGCTCAATGAATTAGCACAGTTAAAATTTGAGATAGATGAGTTTGCACCGGCTGCTAAAGATTGGCTGGAAGCTGAAAAAATTGCCATCTTTTCTAAAAATTTGCCCGAATTATTGAGACTAAAGTATAATCTCTACCAATTGTATCTTAAGTGGGGTAAAGCGGCACCCGCAGAAAAATATGCCTTAGAATTTGAACAATTAAAAGATATCCTCCTCAATCCCGTACTTTAATGATTTAATTGCTTTGATAGGTAGTTGAGGCGTCAGAATTACGTATTTTTCACTAAATTTTTGCCTTTTTAAACAACAAAACACACATTTTGTCTGTATCTTAAAGCCTTTAATTAAGGCATGATACCTTGATATGGAGTTCAAAAAATTTAAAGAAATGTTGAGACAATTATTCCTGGGTTTGTTTATAGCTGCCACTTTAGCCTGTTCGGCCGATCCGAGGGTGCGAGTGGAAGTTGTGGGCTCACTGAACTTAAAACCTGATGCACAGCAACAGGTGGTAGTGAAAGAACTGGTAGAGGTTATTGAAAATTATCATTACAAAAAGGTGATTTTAAATGATTCTATTTCTTCAATCGTTTTTGATAATTATATCAAGAGTTTAGACGCCGGTCGAAACTATTTTCTAGCAAGCGATATGGCAGATTTCAGCCAATATCGAAACACCTTGGACGAAGACCTTAAATCGGGCGATTTGAGTGTACCATTTTATATTTTCAATGTTTATCAGAAGCGTTACAATGAGCGTTTAAAGTTTGCGATCAGCCAAATCAATCATGCATTTGATTTTAGCAAAGATGAGCAGTACACCTATAACCGTGAAAAAATGCCCTGGTTCCCGTCCGATGCGGCAGCCAATCAACAGTGGTTACAGCGGGTAAAGTACGATCTCCTGAATCTTAAACTCACCGGATCGGAACCCGAAAAAAATATCGAAACCTTAAGAAAGCGCTACGAAAATCTGATTGCTCAATCTGATAAAACCAATAATCAGGATGTTTTCCAACTCTTGATGAACGCCTTTACCGAAAGTATCGATCCTCATACCAATTATTTTGTACCTGCCCGTGCCCAGGAATTTAATGAAGACATGGCCCGCACTTACGAAGGAATTGGTGCCCGACTTCAATTGGAAAATGAAGTAGTTAAAATCAATGAAATTATTCCCGGTGGCCCGGCTTTCAAAGCTAAAACTCTGAATGTAAACGACAGGATTATTGCTGTTGCACAGGGAAAAGAAGGCGAATTTGTAGATGTAATTGGCTGGAGACTCGACAATACGGTTTCTAAAATCAAAGGTCCTAAAGGTACTTTGGTTCGTTTAAAAGTTATTCCGGCAGGTCAGGAGTTAAGCGCCAAGCCGGTGATCATTGAGTTGATGAGAGATAAAATCATTTTAGAAGATCAATCTGCTAAAAAAACCATCAAGAACATCACATCCGGAAACAAGACCTACAAGATTGGAATCATCGAGATCCCAGCATTTTATGCTGATTTTGCTGCTTACCGGTCAGGTGATCCGAATTATAAATCGACTACAAGGGATGTAAAGTTGATTTTAGACACTTTGAAAGCGCAGAAGGTTGACGGCGTGGTCATCGATTTACGTTCCAATGGCGGCGGTTCTTTGATGGAAGCGATTGAATTAACCGGGTTGTTTATTAAAACCGGACCAGTAGTACAAGTAAGAGACCAAAGATCTATTGAGATTAATGAAGATGAAGACCCGCAATTGGTCTACGACGGCCCCTTGGGTGTGTTGGTGGATCGCTTCAGTGCATCAGCCTCCGAAATATTTGCCGGCGCCATGCAAGATTATGGTCGAGGGATCATCATGGGTACCCAAACCTATGGCAAGGGTACCGTTCAATCTTCCATTGATGTTGCTCGCCTCATCAGTCCCAAAGATCGCTTGATGCTGATGACCAAGGAACAAGAAGAGAATGGGCAAAATGGAAGTGTGTCCAGAGCGAATGCGCCTCAATTTGGGCAGATCAATTTAACCATGGCCAAGTTCTACCGTATTAATGGTAGCAGTACACAGCACAAGGGTGTAATGCCCGATATTCAGTTCCCGATGATTTTCCCGGCTGATAAATATGGAGAAAGCTCCGAGCCAGCCGCCCTGCCTTGGGATACCGTAAAGCCAAGCACCTTTAGCCCTGTTGGCCGATTAGACGGCATTACCAGTAAACTATTAAAATTGCATGAAAAGCGGATGAAAACCTCAGAAGAATACGCCAATTTATTGGAAGATATACAGGAGTTCCGTAAACGGGAAGCCGAGAATGTGGTGATCACCAGCGAGCAGAAACTAAAGTTGGAGCGTGAAGAACAAGAAGCAAAAAGCTTAGTCCGTGAAAATAAACGCCGTGCTTTGAGAGGTTTGCCTCCATTGAAAAAAGGCGAGGCTAAACCCAAAGATGACTATGATTTTATTGAGGAAGAAAGCCTCAGAATCATGGCCGATTTTATTCCGGCGGTGAAAGGATAAATAAAAAAGCCCCGCCAATCAGCGGGGCTTTTTTTTGTTAAGTATTTACTAGGCCTCCGTGGCACTGAATTTCTCGCCTATCTGCTGGCGCCACATGGCGTAATAAAGTCCTTTTTCAGAAAGTAATTCTTCGTGTTTACCCGACTCCACAATCTGGCCTTTTTCTAATACAAAGATCCGATCCGCATGCATAATGGTGGATAATCGGTGGGCAATAAGTATAGTGATTTGGTCTTTAAATACCGATACATCACGGATGGTTTCTGTAATTTCTTCTTCAGTTAATGAATCAAGCGAAGAGGTAGCCTCATCAAATACCAGCATATCGGGCTGACGGAGCAGCGCCCTAGCAATGGATAATCTTTGTTTTTCGCCACCCGAAACTTTTACGCCTCCCTCGCCAATGACGGTGTCTAAGCCCTTATCGGCCCTGGCCAATAAAGATTGACAAGCTGCTTTCTGGAGTACATCCAGGCAATCTTCATCACTCGCTCCCGGTTGCACAAACAATAAATTTTCGCGAATAGTTCCCGAAAATAATTGAGTATCCTGGGTTACAAACCCAATTTTTTCCCGTAATTCATCTAAATCTATCTGCTCATTTGACAAACCATTGTACAGGATTTGCCCGCTTAAAGGTTGATATAGCCCGACCAATAATTTGACTAAAGTGGTTTTACCTGAACCCGATGGTCCCACGAAAGCCAGTGTTTCTCCCTGCTGGGTTTTAAATGAAATACTATTCAGCGCATTTCTGTTAGCCGATAAATGTTTGAACGAAACATCCTTAAACTCCAATGTTTTTACCTGTCCTAATACCTGAGGTTTGCTGGGTTTGCTTTCTTTGGGCGTACTCAAAATTCGGTTGAAGTTATTGAGCGATACTTCTGCTTCCCGCCAGGCAATGATCACGTTCCCCAATTCTTGCAGCGGATTAAATAAAAAGAAGGAATAAAATAAAAAGGTGAAATATTTACCGGGAGATATCTCCTGATCAAATATCAAAATCATCAATACCACCACCATGGCACTGCGCACAAAGTTAACGGTAGTGCCTTGCAAGAAAGCCATGCTGCGCACATATTTAATCTTTTTAAGTTCCAGACCGAGGATCTTATACGTGGTATTGTTGAGACGCTTAATTTCCTGTTTGGCCAAACCAAGGCTTTTTACCAATTCTATGTTTCTGAGCGATTCGGTGGTTGATCCGGCCAAACCGGTAGTTTCTTTAACAATGGTTTTCTGAACACTCTTAATTTTACGGCTAAGCAACCAACTGGTGATGGCTATGATTGGAATAGCTGCAAAGTAAACCAGGGTAACTTTATAGCTTACATTGAGTGAATACACAATCACAAAGATCATCCCCACCAAACTGGTAAAGAGGATACTGATAAAAGTGGTGATGAACCTTTCAGAATCGGTACGCACTTTTTGTAATATGCCCAGTGTTTCGCCGCTTCTTTGGTCTTCAAAGGTTTGATAGGGCATTTCTAGCGAATGCTTTAAGCCATCGGCATACAATTGGGCGCCCAGCTTTTGTACAATGATATTGGTAAAGTAATCTTGCAAATTTTTGGCTATTCGCGATACCATCGCCGCACCAACCGCCAAACCAATGAGGTAGAGAATACCTTTAATATAACTCTCACGGTCTAATTCGGTTCTTTTCTCAAGAAAATTATCGACGATTTTTCCTGTGATATGTGGATCGAGGAGTGAAAAGATCATATTAACAGCAGCCAAAAAAAGCGCCAGCGCCAATAAACCTTTATAATTTTTTAGATAATGCAGTAAAACCTTCATATGCTATTACAAAAATAAGAAAGGGAACGAGCTATTAACTACGTTCCCTTTTTAATGACGTTTATATTAGACCATTAAACGGTCATGATGTCTTTTTCTTTGTTCTCCGCTTCCTTATCTACCTTTATAATGTAGGCATCCGTCAGCTTTTGAACCTCTCCTTCTCCTGTCTTCATCTCATCGTCAGAAACCCCTTCTGATTTTAGTTTCTTAATCTTTTCGTTGGCATCTTTACGGATATTACGAATGGCGATGCGGCCTTTTTCGGCTTCTTCTTTTACCTTTTTTACCAAATCGCGACGGCGCTCTTCAGTTAAAGGAGGTACGTTTAAACGTATGATGTTACCGTCATTTTGTGGATTTAAACCAATATTGGCATCCATAATGGCTTTTTCAATCGGTTGTAATAGCGCTTTCTCCCAAGGTTGCACCACCAGGGTACGGGCATCGGGGGTATTTACATTACCTACCTGACTCAAAGGCGTAGGGGTGCCGTAATAATCTACCATAATGCCATCGAGCATAGAAGGCATGGCCTTACCGGCACGAATTTTGGCGATTTCGTTTTCGCAATGCTCAATGGCCTTATCCATTTGGCCTTTGGCATCATCCAATACTTTTTTAATCAGTTCGCTCATAGTGTTCTCAATCGTATCACAAAAATAGTAAAGCCCTCCGAATTTTTTAGGCTTATGGATTATTTCACCAAAGTACCAATAGGCTCCCCTTTAGTCAGTTTCATTAAATTACCAGGCTTATTCATGTCGAATACAATAATGGGCAGTTTATTTTCCTGGCAAAGCGTAAAGGCAGTCATGTCCATTACATTCAAGCCGTTTTTATACACCTCGTCGAATGAAATTTCATCAAATCGGGTCGCTGTAGCATCTTTTTCCGGATCGGCGGTGTAAATGCCATCCACACGGGTGCCCTTTAATACCACATCTGCGTTAATTTCGATGGCACGTAAAGAAGCAGCGGTATCGGTGGTGAAATAGGGGTTACCGGTACCGGCACCGAAGATCACAATTCTTCCTTTTTCCAGGTGGCGTACGGCACGGCGGCGGATAAATGGTTCACAAATCTGTTCCATTTTAATAGCGGTGAGCAAACGGGTTTTACAACCCACTTTTTCTAGCGCATCCTGCAAGGCCATGCTGTTGATCACCGTGGCCAGCATGCCCATATAATCGGCCTGAACACGGTCCATACCCGCTTTCTCGGCGCTTAAGCCACGATAAATATTTCCTCCGCCAATCACAATGGCAATTTCAATTCCTTCGGCATGAACGGCCCGAATGTCTTTTGCATATTGAGCTACGCGGTCAATATCGATACCATATTGCTTATCACCCATCAGGGCTTCGCCGCTCAGTTTCAGTAGGATACGTTTGTACTTCATTAGCTGGGGAGGTTTATCAAAAATAAAAAATAATACGTAAGCTTATAACAAGGCAAAAAAAATCCCCCTCGATTTATCGAGGGGGATCTGAAATTAAGCTCCTAATTGAACTCGTTTAAATGCGGTAACGGTCAAGCCTTTAGCCACACTGTCGAGGAATTGTGCGATGGTTTTTGATGAATCCTTCACAAACTCCTGGTTCAATAAAGTTGACTCTTTGTAGAACTTGT
Organism: Sphingobacteriaceae bacterium; assembly: GCA_947458875.1. Classification (GTDB taxonomy): domain Bacteria; phylum Bacteroidota; class Bacteroidia; order Sphingobacteriales; family Sphingobacteriaceae; genus JAIPAN01. The sequence goes on along the minus strand of CANGZD010000031.1, from coordinate 2,270 downwards.
TCAGTTTACCCTGAGCAATTTTCTCTACCATATCTTCAGGCTTACCTTCGGCACGGATCTGCTCTTTGGCAATTTCCAGCTCACGCTCGATGGTACGAGCGTCAACATCGGCTTTGTCGATAGCCACCGGATTCATGGCTGCAATTTGCATGGCCACATCTTTACCAGCTTCATCGGCGTCAGCAGCGTTGGCGCTTAAGCCCACCAACACACCTAAACGGTAGTTACCGTGAATGTAGGCTACTACTTTCTCGCCATTTACCACTTCGTATTTAGATACACCAATTTTCTCACCAATTTTACCGGTTTGATCTAAGATTTGGTCAGCTAATTTAGTTCCGTTCAGCTCTAAAGCAGTTAACTCTTCAATGCTTGAAGGGTTATTGGTAATAGCCAAATCGGCAATGCTGTTCGCAAATGCGATGAAATCAGCATTTTTAGCTACGAAATCAGTTTCGCAATTAACCTCAACTACCACTCCACGTTTACCATCGGCTGTAGTTTTAGCAATTACCACTCCTTCGTTCGACTCACGGTCTGAACGACTGGCAGCCACTTTAGCCCCTTTTTTACGTAAATAATCGATAGCAGCTTCGAAATCACCATTAGCTTCTGTTAAAGCTTTTTTGCAATCCATCATACCTGCACCGGTTTGCTGGCGTAATTTGTTTACATCTGCTGCTGAAATTTGTACTGTTGACATTTTTTTCTTTTTTATTTTTTGAAAATAGTTGTGGGTTGTAAGTTATAGGTTGTAAGAAAGCCCACAACTCATAACCCGCAACCCACAACCAATATTACTCTTCTGTTTTTTCGGCTTCTGCTTTAGCAGTAGTTTTGCGTGCACGTTTAGCGGGAGCAGCTTCTCCAGCTGTTTCCTCGGTACCGCCATCTACTTTTGCTTTTGCAGCTGCACCTTCTTTATCTGCTTCTTCTTCTTTCTCACGCTTGCGCTCTTCTAAACCTTCCTGAATAGCCTTTACAATAATGTCGGTAATCAGGGTAATAGATTTAGTAGCATCGTCGTTTGCCGGAATAGGGAAGTCGATGTTTGAAGGGTCAGAGTTGGTATCTACCATCGCGAAAGTAGGGATGTTCAGCTTCAATGCTTCTGAAACAGCAATGTGCTCTTTCTTCACATCCACTAAGAATAAGGCTGCAGGTAAACGGTTCAAATCAGCAATACCTCCTAATAAGGTTTCTAATTTGATACGCTCACGCTGAATCATCAATTTCTCTTTCTTAGATAATACATCGTAAGTACCATCGGTAGTCATCTTGTCGATGTTGGACATCTTTTTGATCGACTTACGTACGGTTGCGAAATTGGTTAACATACCACCTAACCAACGCTCGGTTACGAAAGGCATGTTTACAGATTTAGCTTGCTCGGCTACAATACCTTTAGCTTGCTTTTTAGTAGAAACAAATAATACTTTACGGCCCGATTTTACGATTTGCTTAATCGCGGCAGCAGCTTCTTCTACTTTAGTTAAAGTTTTATTTAAGTCAATGATATGGATGCCATTACGTTCCATGAAAATGTAAGGCGCCATTTTTGGATCCCATTTACGGGTAAGGTGACCAAAGTGTACACCTGCATCCAATAAGTCTTGATATGTTGTTCTTGCCATTGTTTGATCCTCCTGAAATTAACGTTTACTGAATTGGAAGCGCTTACGTGCCTTCTTACGACCTGGTTTTTTACGCTCTACCATACGGTCGTCGCGGGTCATAATGCCTTTAGCTCTCAATGAAGGTTTAGTTTCCGGATCTAATTCAACAATCGCTTTTGCAATTGCCAAACGAACGGCTTCTGCCTGTCCCTTAACACCACCACCGGCAACATTTACCGTTACATCAAATTTACCGGCAGCGCCGCTAACTTCTGTAGACTGGGTAACAATGTACTGTAGGGGTAAGGTTGGGAAGTACTCTTTGTAGTCTTTACCATTTACGGTAATGTTACCGCTGCCCTCGGTTAAATAAATGCGGGCAACAGCAGTTTTTCTTCTTCCTGAAGTGTTTGTTGTTGACATTTCTTTTCTCCTTTAATTAAAGTTTAATGGTTGTTGGGTTTTGAGCGGCGTGCGGATGCTCAGAACCTGCGTATACATACAGGTTTTTGTAAATAGCACGGCCCAAACGATTTTTAGGTAACATTCCGCGAACGGCTTTCTCAACCACTCTTTCCGGATGTTTTGCCATTAACTCCTTAGGAGAAATGAAACGCTGACCGCCAGGGTAGCCGGTGTAAGAAACATATTCTT
>CANGZD010000030.1 GCA_947458875.1 Sphingobacteriaceae bacterium | reverse complement strand
GGATTTACAGTCCGTCCCATTTGACCGCTCTGGAATCCCCCCAGTACTTTTAAAGAGCCTCCTATCGGAATCGAACCAATGACCTACTGATTACAAGTCAGTTGCTCTACCAGCTGAGCTAAGGAGGCTTATTTATTTATTCTTGACTTTAAAGAACATCCCAAATCGCCAAAAAAAGCGCATAACATGGCCTCGCGAAAGGGATTGCAAATCTACACAAATTAAGAGTGGAACAAAATTTTTTCTGAAAAAAAATTCGGCAGGGTTTTAAGCTGCCGAAATGCGCCTTCATTAAGCTTCAATTCGCTATGAAAAAGTCTTAAAAGGACTCTTCATCAGAAATGGTATGTTTATGGTTGCTGTTGTGGTTTCTCACCCGCTCTTTATGTTTACTCAGCTGAGATTTCACACATTCCATAGCTAAATCAGTAGCGGCCTCAAATGTGGGTGCATATTCCTTACAAAAGAGGTCATTTCCTGGAATCGCCAATTTAATCTCAAAAACCTTGTTAGTTTCTTTAATTGTATGCTCCAATTTCAAATAAATGTCTGCTTTTAAAATCTGATCAAAATAATGATCTAATTTGGAGACCTTCTTTTCTATGAAGTCTAACAGCTTGCTGTCGGCATCAAAATGTATTGACTGAACATTGATTTCCATATTTCCTCCTTTGTTATGCCTTTGGATGGGCTTGTTTATAAACTGATTTTAGTCTTTCAACAGAGTTATGTGTATAAACCTGAGTAGCAGACAAGTTTGCATGACCCAGCAATTCTTTGATAGCGTTCAGGTCGGCTCCCCGATTTAATAATGAGGTAGCGAATGAATGCCGGAGCACATGCGGACTTTTCTTTTGATGGGTAGAAACCTTCCCAAGTATTTCGTTTACAATCCGCTGAATTTGAACCGGATAAGATTTTTTTCCTTTATCAGTAAGGATCAGCGCTGTAATTTGCTGGCCAAACAATCGTTTTTTTTCCTCGATGTAGTGTTTCAATAAGGCGATAAGCGGTTTGGTAAGTGGAATAATGCGCTGCTTGTTGCGTTTACCCAAAACTCTTATCTGTTCTTGATAGGTGTCAATATCTTGATCATGCAAACCCAACAATTCTGCTAAACGCATGCCGGTAGCAAAAAGCAATTCCATCACCACTTTATCTCTTAAACCAGAAAAATCATCGCTGAAATAATCCGTATCGTCTAATAAAGTGTTTAGTTTATGTTCTTCTACCACCACCGGGAGCCGTTTGGCAATTTTTGGAGCCTGGATTTGACTCATTGGGTTTTGATCGACCAAGGACTCTCGCTGTAAAAATTTGAAATAGGTGCGCAGGGCAGAAATTTTACGATTTACCGATCTGGCATCGAGGCCAGCATCCATCAACTCCATAATCCAAGAACGAATATGACTTGCTTTTAGTTCATCGAGAGCAAGCTCCTGAAGTGCAAGAAATTCTGAAAATTGATGGAGATCTTTCTGATAGGCGGTAAGGGTGTGTACAGAAAGCCTTTTTTCGTACTGTAAATAGTTATTGAACCGCCCTAAAAACATAAAAAACTATTTATATATCCGATGAATTGAATATACAAATAGTTTTTTGAATTTATTTGCTAAAAAATTAAATCGTTTCGCGATTCAATCCTTGTTTGTAGATAGCTTTTTTGATTTCAGTACGACGAGAAACAGATTTTTTCTCGAAGGCCTGACGGCTACGCAACTCTCTCATCACTCCGGTCTTTTCAAATTTCTTTTTGAAACGTTTCAGCGCTTTATCTAATGATTCGCCGTCTTTTATGTTAATAATAATCATAAACTAAAATACCTCCTCTCGTTTGGGGATTGCAAATGTACACAATTTACAGGAAATCAAAAAATTTGACCTATCAATAAAATGTCTCGCAGGATTTATGATTAAATTTGAATCAGGATGAGAGACATTGAATCAAGGTCGGATATTGAAAGCTTAGTGAACACTTTTTATGATAAAGTTAAAAGTGACGATTTGATTGGGCCGGTATTTGCCAGCAAAATTGGCGAAGGCGATTGGCCCAGACATTTGGAGCGAATGTATACTTTCTGGACAACCATCTTGCTCAACCAACCTGGTTATAGCGGCCAACCTTTTGAAAAACACCGGAACCTGCCCATAGAACAAGCTCATTTTGATCGCTGGGTTTCTTTATTCAAAACAATCGTAGATAGCTTGTTTGCCGGACCTGTGGCTAATGAGGCCAAGTACCGTGCCGAACTCATGGGGCATTTATTCATGGCCAAATTGTCTAAAATCCGCTTTTCTTAATAAAAATTCAAAAAAATGTAACCTAGTGGATTGCTTTTACGTATAAAGGCCCAAAAGAAAGAATATTCTTATCATGGGCCTCGGAAGTATTCTGAAAACGCTTAGAAAATCTTACAAATACTCACAAAAGCATGTAGCTGATTGCTTGAAAATTAGCAGAAATGCCTATATGGCATGGGAGAACGGGGAAACTAAAATCAATTTAAAAAAGCTGCAGCAAATATGCGATTTGTATCAAATCAGCCTGCAGGAGCTTTTGATTAATGTAGAAAAGAAAAAAATCACAACCCAAGCCAAGCGGAAGAGCTTGAAAAAGAAACACTATTTGAGTACCTCTCTGGAGATGACTAATTTCTGAATTTCCGAGGTTCCCTCACCAATGGTACATAATTTGGCATCACGGTAATACTTCTCTACCGGGAAATCCTTGGTATAACCGTAACCTCCAAAAATCTGTACCGCCTCATTCGCTGCTTTCACAGCAATTTCAGAAGCATAGTATTTTGCCATGGCCGATTGTTTAGTTACCTGCTCCCCCCTGTTCTTCAAATCTGCTGCTTGCATAATCAACAGCTCTGCAGCCTCAATTTCGGTAGCCATATCTGCCAGCTTAAAGCTAATTCCCTGGAAATTGGCGATAGCTTGTCCAAATTGGTGGCGTTCTTTAGCATAGGCCAATGCAGCTTCATAAGCACCTTTGGCAATCCCTAATGACAAGGCTGCGATCGAAATTCTTCCGCCGTCTAAAATTTTCATGGCTTGTTTAAAGCCTTCTCCTTCGGCACCCAGCAAATTTTCTTTCGGAACGCGACAGTTATCAAAGATTAACTCCGTAGTTTCAGAAGCACGCATCCCCAATTTATTCTCTTTTTTCCCGGCAGTAAATCCGGGAGTTCCTTTTTCAATGATCAGTGCTGAAATCCCTTTCGAGCTACCTTTTTCACCCGTACGAACCATTACTACCGCTACTTCTCCCGTTTTACCGTGAGTGATCCAGTTTTTAGCACCATTTACCACGTAGTGATCACCATCTAACACGGCAGTGGTGTTCATACGGAGTGCATCAGAGCCAGTATTGGCTTCTGTTAAACCCCAAGCTCCAATCCACTCGGCGCTGGCCAGTTTTGGTAAATATTTCTGCTTTTGAGCTTCATTCCCGAAGGAAAGAATATGGCCGGTACACAAAGAATTGTGTGCCGCTACCGATAAGCCCACCGAACCGCATACTTTGGCAATTTCTGCGATGATGTGTACATACTCAAAATAACCCATTCCCGCTCCACCATAATTTTCGGGCACCAATACACCCATCAAACCCAATTCACCTAATTTCTTAAAAGTTTCTACCGGAAAAGTCTGCGACTCGTCCCAGTCCATTACGTGTGGTTTGATATGTTTTTCAGCGAAATCTCTGGCTACCTGTGCCACCATTTGTTGGTTTTCATCAGGCAGGAAATTGAATCCAGGGAGGGCGTTTTGAGCGATATTCATAGGTATTTGGAATTAATATTGAGCTAAAGTAACGAGCTCTTTGGAATAATCTGTCAGTCTTTCTTCACCTTTTAAAAAAGATAAACCAATGATGAAAGAGAAACCAGCCACTTCTCCTCCTAATTGCTGAATTAGCTTTGCACTCGCCTCCACAGTTCCGCCTGTTGCCAACAAATCGTCGTGAATCAATACCCTGGTACCCGGAGCAAAAGCATCGCGGTGAATCTCAATGGTTGCGGTACCATATTCTAAATCATAGGTTTGTGCGATCGTTTCTGCAGGTAGTTTTCCTTTTTTTCTGATTGGAATGAAGGGAATATTGAGGCGATTAGCGAGCATCAATCCAAATAAAAAACCCCTGCTTTCGATTCCTGCAATAGCATCGAACTCCAATTTCGAAAATCGCTCTGCGAATGCTTCTACTATATCCGTGCAGAGGGCAGGATCTTTCAAAATTGGGGTAATATCTTTAAAAATTATGCCTGGTTTTGGGAAATCAGGAACATCTCTGATAACTTTTTTTAGTTGTGATTCAATCATTCGAAGTTTAAATATGGCGCTATTTTACGCAAATTTTCTTCAGAAATGATGCCTACTTTTCCGAGGCTTTGCAGATTGCTAAATGGACCATGCTGCTTCCGATATTGAATCAAAGCATTGATCTGTTTATAATTGAGATAAGGATGCTTTTTGAGGGATTCGAAGTCGGCCGAATTGATAGAGATCCTTTTCAAATTCTTCGAAAGCGTTAAGTGAGGCAGCCATTGGGCATATTTAAGGGAATCTACTCCATATACCTCCTTCAATTGCACCATGGCATGAAACCCTCCTAAACGATCGCGATATCTGATGATCCGGGATGCAAAAGCGGGACCAATACCTCGAATTTGTTGCAAACTGAGCGAATCGGCGGTATTTAAATCAATCTGAATAAACTTAGCAAGTGCAGATTGAGTCCCCGGTTTTTCTTTACGGTTTTCGAACCTATTCGGTTCAATGTGAATGTAGGGCTCCAATTCTCGATATTTTTCTTTGCTGATGACGTACATTTTCTGCACATCCTCTTTTCGATAAAACCGACCTCCCTTGGCTTCGTAATTTTTAATCACCCTGATCTGTTTTTCAGATAGCCCCAACTTACGCCAATCAGATTCGGGCAATAGATTCGGATCAAAATTGAAATAAACAGCTTTAGGCTTAGTTAATTCGGACGCAGCAGAAATCTCCCGATAACTGTAAGTTTTTGTCCGTTTGAGCGATGCTTCAAATGCTGTAGCTTCTTTTTTAAATTCTTCGATGTTTATCGACTTGGTTAAAAAATGGGGCTCATAGATGAACGGGAAAACGAGGAGCAAAAGTAACAGCAGACATAGTACTAAGATCCCATTCAACTCCTTTTTAGAGAATTTGAAATATTCCTGAATAGATCTCCGAAACATTCTTTTGTAGATTTTACTAAATATACTTGATTTTTTTGTGAAATTTGATTGCTTAGAAAGTATAAATCGTCAATGAGTATCATCACCAAAGAGGAGTTTGCCAAGGCTACCAAAATAGACAAACTATCCATGCCGGGTTTGGCTTCTTTGTTAATGGCAGTGATGAAAATCAACGATGTAAATAAAACCTTTGAAAAGGTGGAGCACCTGTCGGGGATCGAATTCATCGATAAGGTTTTAGAAATTCTGGGGGTAAAGGTTGAATTTGATGAAGCGGAATTAAAGAATTTCCCAAAAGACGGTGCTTTTCTGGCCATAGCCAACCATCCCTACGGTGGTATTGAGGGCCTGGTGCTGATCAAACTGACCTTGATGGTGAACCCGAACAGCAAGCAACTCTCTAATTTTATTCTTAAAAAAGTTCCTAATCTGAGCGACTTCTTGATTGCAGTGAATCCATTTGAGAACATCGAACATGGTTCCAGCATCAGCGGCATTAAAACCGCATTAGGTATGCTAAAAGAGGGTACGCCAATTAGTGTTTTTCCTGCCGGTGAAGTATCTGCATTCAAGCTGGGAAGCCAAAGCATTACCGACCGCAAATGGCATCCGGTGGTGGGTAAGCTGATGGTGAAGGCTAAAGTGCCCGTTGTGCCGGTTTATTTCCATGGTAACAACGGACTGCTCTTTAATCTTTTGGGCATGATACACCCCAGTCTGCGTACGGCCAAACTTCCTTCAGAATTATTCAACAAGCAAGGGCATACCTTAAAATTACGAATTGGCAAGGCCATTAAACCAGAAGAAACTCCCTATGCCAATAACCCAGTTAAATTGCTGAATTACTTACGTGCCAGAACCTATGCGCTTGGGGCGGGGATTGAAGGGGATAAAAAATTCTTTCTACCAAAAAACCTGTTCAAGATCCGTAGAAAGCCGCAATCCATCATGCCGGCCATGGCTACCGCTCAACTTCGGTCCGACATCAAACAGCTTCAAGAATTCAAGGTTTGTGAAGAGAAAAACTACGAAGTTTACATCAGTCCGAGTGATCGAATTCCAAATATTTTAAAAGAAATTGGTCGCTTAAGAGAGCTTACTTTCCGTGAAGTGGGCGAAGGGACCAATAAATCCATTGATCTGGACCGCTACGATATTTATTACCATCAATTATTTATTTGGGACAGGGAAGCCGAGATGCTGGTAGGCGCCTACCGCATCGGCAAAGGGGATGACATCTTCTACAGTTATGGTAAAAAAGGATTTTATGTAGATGAGCTATTCAAGATAGACCATAAATTTGAGTCGGTACTGAAAAGAAGCCTGGAACTGGGGCGTTCCTGGATCCGTAAAGAATATCAACAAAAGCCCCTGCCCCTCTTCATGCTTTGGCGGGGAATTACCAAATTCCTGTTGGCCAATCCGCAGTTCAAATACCTCATCGGACCGGTCAGTATCAGCAATAATTTTTCTAAGTTCTCACAATCTCTGATTGTAGATTACATCGAAAAAAATCATTTCGACCACGAAATGGCCCGTTATGTCAAACCACGTAACCGCTTCAAGGCAGAAATACCGAAGGCTGACACTGAATTACTACTCGAATCAAAAGAAAGTCTAAAAGATCTGGATCACCTGATTTCAGACATTGAAGAAACCAAAATGAAAATTCCGGTGCTGTTACGTCAGTACATCGCTCTGAATGGCAAAATTATTTGTTTCAATATAGATCCACAATTCTCAGATAGCTTGGATGGCTTCCTGGTAGTGGATGTTGCCAACATCCCACCCGATATGCTGGACAAACTGAGTTAAAATAAAAAAGCCTTCCGAATCCGGAAGGCTTTTTTATTATTAGTTGATAAATTATTAATAACCGTTAGGACCTTTAGTGAAGCTAAAATTGGTCCAACCAGTTAACCAGTTGCTTGATCCGAAGGCGCCTTTGAAAGCGACTTTATCAAAGAATGCATCAGCTTGTACACCTGTAAATGTTGCACCAGACAAGGCTGCTGCACCTGAAGTAGGGAGCGGATTTGGAGCAGTCAAATTAAACGGATTGGTTAAACTTGCAGCAGCCACATTAGCTAACACGGTAGTACCATCTGCAGTAGCTTTAGTTTGCACATTGGCAGCGCTTGCACCGGCAACAGAAACTGAAGCAATTCTGAAAATATTTGCACTCGCAAAAATCAGGTTGTTTCTGAATTGTGAACTTCCATCAATAACAGCGTTGTATGTTGCATCAGACTCTAATGATAAACCAGCATCAGGGTGTCCTAAAATGATTGAGTTGTTCAAAATAAACTGAGTAGCTCTTCTAAAGCGGCAAGCAAAATTATGGTTTGCAGCGGTATTAGCAGCATCATTAGGGCCTAAGATGGTAAAATTAGATAAGTTTGGTTTGGTTATTGGAGTTGCGGTGGTACCAGTTGCATCATTATCGCACTCAATACCATTCCCAGCATCGCCACCATCCACAAATTCAGGGTTTCTCAATGAATAGGCATATTGGATTTTTCCGACATAACCAAAGTCAAAATCAAAGTCGTCATCAGCAGTACCGTATGCCACCAAGTGTTTTGCATTCACAGTACCACCGAAGAATTCATACGCATCGTCGTTACCATAAGTTACCTGAACATAATCTATGGTAGTACCAGAACCTACACCACCTAGGGTTAAACCGTTGATCTCAGAACCTGGAGCATCGGCAATACCTGCAAACTCTATACGAACATATTTTAATACACCAGAGTTATCATCTGCTATATTACCACCATACTTACGACCTACACCGCCTTCGATAGTGGGCTCAGTAGCACGATTGGTTGGCGCATTACCCAAAATGATGATCCCACCCCAATCTCCAGGATTCCGCTCACCAACGGCTTTTCCCGAAGTAAAAACAATTGGAAGGCTTGCAGTGCCTTCTGCGAAGATTTTGGCACCTTTTTCAATCACGAGTGCTCCTTTTGAAGCAATATCAGATTTGATGACGGTACCCGGCTCAAATGTAATTTGAGAACCAGCCTCAAAATAGGTGTAACCTTTCAAGGTTACAGTACCTTTTTTAACTACAACTTTTTGTCCGCTGGTGTAAGTACCGGTAATGCTACCGCCATCATTGATCACTAAAGTGTTTAGGTCAAGAACTTCGGTTTTGTCTTTTTCGCAAGCAGTAAACGCTAATGCGCTGAAAGAAAGAATTAATAATAGGTTTTTCAGTTTCATGATTCTTTTTTTTACTAAACTAAGCGGATCATATTAAGTGAACTTGACGCCAATGTTAAGTTTGTTTTAATTTATTGAGTATGTTCTAACGTTTATTGATCGAGTAACTTAAAGAGAAAGAAATATTGGAACCTAGTCTGTTAGAAACATAATTCTTGTCAATATTTGCGTTGTAGGCATTCTTGTCATCCATATTAAAATAAAGTATGGTTTTCTGATTAAGAATGTCTGAAACATTGAGTTTGAATTCAACCTTCTCTTTCAAGAGTTTTTTGCTCAACTGTAAATCGATTACGTCTCTTGCATTTTCCCAAATATTTGGAACGGAAGTATTACCCACAAATGCAATGCGTTGCCCCACACGGTTATATAAAGCGGTAAGCGTTAATCCATTTTTAGCGCCCGCATATTGCAAGCCAGCATTAACTAAATATGGCGATTGTCCTTGCAAAGGCCGATCGGGCTGCCCTGGAGTATTGAAGTTTACTTTAGAATTGATGTACGATAAATTCGTAAAGAAGGTCATGTCACGGAAAAAGTTGCCCTGATTAATAAATTCCAGGTTTTTTCGAATTTCAACCTCAAAACCAAAAGTGGTTGCTTTTTTTACATTTGTAAAATTGATTTGTCGCCTTTCTGGTGTACCACCTTCATCCAAAGTTTGCTCTATGGCATCATTGAAATCTTTATAAAAGGCAGAAAAAGTAAGTGTTTCGCTATTTTTGGGGTAAATCTCATATTTAAAGTCGAAATTATTGATTTGTCCACGTTTAAGTGAAGGCAAACCTACGGCCGTAGTTTGAGTTACGAAATCAAAGAAGGCAAAAGGGGCAAGTTCGCGAAGCTCGGGTCTTGATACTGTTCTTGAAGCAGCAAATCGCACATTGCTTTTATCCGTAAGTGCATAACTGTAATTAAATGAAGGAAGGAAGTCGAAAAATTCCTGATCGAAGCTTCTGCTGGTATTACTCAAATCAGTAAAGTCGATGTTTTGGTAGTACTGCTCAAATCTTAAACCCCAAATCAATCTGGATTTTTCACTTAATTTATTGTCCAACATCCCGTAGGCTGCATTTAAGATGGTTTGCGCCTGATAGGAGTCTGTATTATTGGTGAAATCAATTAGCATGAAGCCACCATTGCTCTTCATGTTTTCTGGGGCGAAGATCACATCTTTAGGCAGACTCAACATGTATTGATCATAAGCAACAGAGCCAGAGTTGTTATAGAGGTAGTTAAATACACGAGCGTTAAAATCTCTGGTTTTATAAGAGCTTAAACCTCCCATTTTGAAGGTGCTTTTCTTCTTGAAGAAATTTAAAGGAACTGAATAATTGGCTTGAGCAGAATAATTTTGCTCGGATAAATCAGAGAAAAATCTGCGACTATTTCGATCTACCAATTCATAATTGTTGGTATTGGGAGCGGTCTGACGATAGTAAATAGACCTCAAGTCGGGCTGATCTCTATTAATGGTCGAAATGCTTAAATTCCAATTTAGTTTTTGATCATCCAGCCTACCAATTGTATGTTCTCCTTCTATTTGAGAATTTATGATGGATTTTTGCACCAACTCAGAATTGTTGAATTTAAGATTAGCCGCAATATTATCATTGTATCCCTGACGGTCTGTGTATGTTTCATCGAACACACGGTTAATTAAGTTTTTAAAACTGTACTTATTGTTTCCGTTTTTATAGGTAATGTTTGCCAATAAACCCAAACTGGTGTTGAAGGCAAATTGGCTATCCTGATAATCGTAATAGATATCGGCAAATAAGTTCTGGTAGTCGTTACGTTGTACCTGGAATTGATTTTGTGAATTTCTATAAGATAAGGAGAACACCGTTCCAATAGTCCCTTCAGATTTCAGATCATACCTGCTTCCCCAGGTAAATTGATAATTTTGTGCCGGCAATGCCTGAAAAACATTTTCTTGATAGCTATTGGGCATCAGCTTAGAAAATTCAACTTTTTGCTGATTGCTTAATGGATTATATTCTTTGAATGACCTAGGGAATTGTGATGGTAATTTTCTGTTCCCATCATCAAAACCTAAATAATCATATTTCCCACGTTTGTTGGAGATAAAATCCTGAAAAGTAGACTGAGTATTGTATCCCCAACCGGTTGAAAAGGTGAAGTAAGTATCATCAGGAACATCTTTTGTATAAATTTTTACAGAACCGCCAGCAAAATCACCCGGCAAATCTGGTGATGCTGTTTTATTGATTACAATTTTATCCACCAAATTTGAAGGAATGATATCAAATGAAAAGGCCTTCTTATCGGGCTCAGTGGAAGGTAAAATAGCATTGTTTAACAAAGTTGAATTGTAACGATCAGCTAATCCCCTGATCACCACAAATCGGTTATTCTGAATACTTGCTCCGCTTACTCTTTTTAAAACTTCAGAGGTATTTTTATCTGGGGAACGTTGTATCAACTCAGTGGATATACCACTCGACATGTTCACTGCATTCTTTTGCTGGGCATACAATGCCCCAATTGTTTCTTGACGGTAAGTTGCGGTTACCACTACTTCCGAGAGCGTTTGAGAGGCCGACTCCTCCATATTAACATTCAAGGAGGTGGTAACTCCTGACTTTACTTCGATTAATGAAATGGTTTTAGGCTGATAACCAATGTATGTGAATGTTAAATTATATTTACCCGGAGCTAAATTCCCCAAAATATATCTACCCTCAATATCAGTTGATACACCTTGTGTTTTCCCCTCAATTTTTACTGTTAAACCAATTAGATTTTCGCCGGTTTTTTTATCAATTACCTGACCTGCGATTTTTCCGTTTGTCTGCGCAAATGCTATTGGGGCTGCAAAAGAAATAATGACTATCAAAAATAGTCTTTGAAGAATTGATTTTGTTTTTTTCACTTTGTGAGCTAAATGATTACTCACAAAAGTACCGGCGGTATATTACGTACAGGTTAGCATTTAGTTAAGCTAACATCAATTGATTGTTAAGCAAGTGTTAACTATTGAAATTAATACCTGATTCCTGCCTTCTTGAACAAGAAATGAAGCAACCAAATCGGACCGATTAGCAAGAACTTGACATCATCTAAAAATGAGGGTTTCTTACCCTCAATTTTATGACCAATGAACTGCCCGATCCATGAAAGAACAAAAATGGCTAAACAAACTTGCCACGTAGCCGGCCATCCTGCTTCCATATTCATTTTTTCCAAGCCCACGATGCCTGCCGAAAAAGCAAAAATAATGAGCAACATGGCGTAAGATAGTACGGGAGATAATTTATAATAATAATAAATGGAAAAAGCGATGAGAAACGAGGCCCAGTTAACATAGCCATTGTATCGGCCAAGAAAACCCAAGTGAGGAAAAGGAATGGCCCAAATCAATCCGAAAAGACTAAACACAATGAGTGGTACACAGATCCAATGAATGGTTTTATTGGTATGATCCTGATGGCTTTCGGCATACTTGTCAAAATACACATCAACCAAACGTTTTTCAGCTTGCTTTTTCATGTTTAAAATTATTTAGCAAATGCAACAGATCGGGTTTCACGAATTACGGTCACCTTGATCTGCCCCGGATAAGTCATTTCGGTTTGTATACGATTAGAAATATCAGCAGCCAACACTTCCGCCTGTGCATCGGTTACCCGCTCGCTTTCTACCACTACACGCAGTTCACGACCTGCCTGAATCGCAAAAGTCTTTTCTACGCCTGGGTACGATAAAGCCAACGACTCCAATTCTTTCAAACGTTTGATATAGCTTTCTACCACTTCTCGGCGGGCACCCGGACGTGCACCTGAAATGGCATCGCAAGCTTGTACGATTGGGGAAATGAGTGAGGTCATCTCGATCTCGTCGTGGTGCGCACCAATGGCATTGCAAACTTCTGGATGTTCTTTGTATTTCTCGGCCAGTTGCATTCCCAAAATAGCATGTGGTAGCTCAGGGTTATCATCAGGCACCTTGCCAATATCGTGGAGTAAGCCGGCACGTTTAGCAAGTTTCACATTCAATCCTAACTCCGCAGCCATGGTCGCACAGAAATTGGCCACCTCACGGGAGTGCTGCAATAAGTTCTGTCCGTAGGAAGAACGGTAACGCATACGTCCCACCATACGTATCAGTTCAGGGTGCAAACCATGAATGCCCAAATCGATCACCGTACGTTCTCCGATCTCAACAATTTCATCTTCAATTTGTTTCTTAGTTTTAGCCACCACCTCTTCAATACGAGCCGGGTGGATACGACCATCAGTTACCAAACGGTGTAGGGCCAAACGAGCAATTTCACGACGAACGGGATCAAAACCTGAAAGAATGATGGCCTCTGGCGTATCATCCACAATAATTTCAATACCAGTCGCAGCTTCCAGGGCACGTATGTTACGTCCCTCACGTCCAATTACACGGCCTTTTACCTCATCACTTTCGATATTAAAGATCGAAACCGTGTTTTCAATGGCACTTTCGGTAGCTGTACGCTGGATAGTTTGAATCACCACCTTTTTGGCTTCTTTTGCAGCAGTCATTTTAGCCTCGTCCACGATGTCTTTGATCTGCATCATGGCTTGGGTGCGGGCTTCTTCACGTAGCGCATCTACCAATTGGTTTTTGGCTTCTTCGGCAGATAAATTCGCAATTGTTTCCAACTGGCTTACCTGCTGTGCTTTTGCCTGATCTAATTCCTCCTGCTTTTTACGGGCCAGTTCAATTTGCTTTTCCAGGTTTTGTTTTACCTGATCCATCTCCTGCTCTTTGCGACCCATGTGCTCCAGCTTCTGGTTCAGCGATTGCTCTTTCTGACGCAACTGATTTTCACGTTGATTCGCCTGGTTATTGCGATTATTGATCTCTTGCTCATGCTCCGATTTCATTTGCAGGAATTTCTCCTTGGCCTCGAGTAATTTATTTTTCCTAAGGATTTCTGCATTCTCCTCGGCATCGGCCAATATTTTTTTGGCTTTATTTTGAGCCGCAATTTCCTCGTTTTTGTACATTCCTTTCAGCAGGAACCTCCCACCACCAAATCCGGCTACCAAGCCTCCCAACACATATAATACTATTTCCATAATCTTGATTAAATAAAAAAACCGTTCTTCTTTTCAAGCAACAATGAAGCTTAAATGGTAATTTTTAAATTACCAACACTCATGAAACTTAAAAACCAAAAACGGTTTTAAAAAATGCTCTATAGTTATAAAGAACGATATTACTTGTTTGCAAAAAAGTCGGTGAGCAATTGATCTAACTGAAAAACTTTTTCAGCAACTTCGGTATCTGTGTGGCTTACCTTCGATTCTGCCTTTAGGGTGGCAGTAGCAAAATGCAAAACACTCATAGATAACAGATCTTGTTTATCGCGGACTGCATAAGCATCCTGATATTCTTTGATCCGGTCGTTTATCAATTTAGCTGCCCTCCGTATCACTTCCTCTTCTTCCTGGTTCACCTTTAAAGGGTAAACCCGGTCAGCAATATTTATTTTTATGGAGAT
>CANGZD010000029.1 GCA_947458875.1 Sphingobacteriaceae bacterium | reverse complement strand
GTGCCCAGGGAGAGACTCGAACTCTCAAGCCTATTACGGCAACGGCTTCTGAGACCGCAACGTTTACCAATTTCGCCACCTGGGCCACTAGGGAGTGCAAATATAAAGATGCCCTTGGATAATTCTGCCAATTTGTTAAAAAAACAATCAATCATCATCAAAAATTCATTGAATTTCAATTAAATCGATTTTCCTCATATTCATCGATTTTTTTGTTGTATTTTGCCTACTAATTAAATTTGGAATGCTTATTGTACTCTTAAAATAAATATTGTTTTAATAGGCCCTTTCAATATTTTTTTTGAACAAATTATATCTATACACCTTTTGAAAAATGACACATCTATGGAATCACCCAGTAAAATCTTAGTAATTGAAGACGAAGAACTAATTAGAAAGGTACTTGAATTTAGGCTAAAGAAGGAAGAATACGAGGTATACTTAGCCAAAGATGGTGGCGAAGCATTGAAATTAATTGCCCAGTATCGTTTCGAACTCATTTTGGTAGATATCATGCTGCCCTATGTAGGTGGCCTGGAAATCACACACAAGGTTAAATCAGATCCGCTCACCAAAGATACCTCGGTGATTGTTTTGTCGGCCAATGGTTTGGAAAACGTGATTTTGGAGGCCTTCGCCCTTGGAGCGGATGATTTCATCACAAAGCCGTTTAATTTGCCTGAATTGATTATCAGGATCAAAAAACACATTAAACAAAAAACTGCCTGATGGATATTATTTATAATTATATGAGCTTATATTATTCCGGTATTTACGATTTGCCAAGGAATATTCTGATAGCTTTATTAATCGCTTTTTTTAGTCTTTCGTTACTTATCATCTTTTATTTTTCCATCATAATAAAGCGCTTGATTTATATTTTTTATAAATCAAGAGATCAATATTGGACAGAGCAGATTGACCAATTACTGAACATGTTCTTGAGTGATATTGATGAAGAGCAGATTACAGATCCGGTGGCAAAAATTCTTTCTGAATTCAGAAAAATTCCGCTCAAAAAACGCTTCATTAAACACCTACTTTATCAGCAGATATTAGCTTACCACAAAAATTTTACGGGTAATGCAGCCGAAAAACTAAAAGAATTATTTCTCCAATTACATTTAGAGGATATTACCAAAAATAAATTAATGAGCGGTATTGTTCAGCTGAAAATTCGTGGAATAATGGATACGGCTCAATTGACGCTTACAGAATTTTCTCCAATTGTTGAGCAATTGCTTCACCATCGTTCTTCTGAAATAAGGATTGAGGCCCAAGCCGCTTATATTATTTTAAATAAAGCTCATCCATTCGATTTTTTTGATGAAGTGAAAGAGCCAATACAAGATTGGCATCAATTGGTGCTTTTAGATCTAATTACCAGACTAAATTCAAATGAATTGCCCAATTTTTCGAGATGGTTAAGTTCAAACAATCGTTCAGTAATTGAACTCTGTCTGAAACTTATTGTTCATTTTCAGCAGTATGAAGCAATAGGGCGTATAGTCGATTTACTAAATCACCCCGATACAGAGATTAAACATTTGTCTATTCAAGCGTTAGGAGAATTTGAAGCCGTAGATGCTGAACAAGCGCTGTTGGATTGCTATGCTCATGAAACAGTCGAAATTCAAGCTGAAATTATCAAAGCCCTGGGTCGGATCAATTCTGGTAAACAGCTCGATTTTTTTATGCATACAGCAGCATTACAACAATTCGAGATTGCTTTTGAGGCATCTAAGGCATTAATTGCCTCTGGAACCAAAGGCATCGAATTGTTAAAAAAATACCAAGTTCAGGCTCCGCCCATGAACAAACAGATTTTAAATCAGCTGATTGGCTAAACAAACACTACTATTATGGAAACCTTTCTTCAACTCATTGTATTATTCTTTAATCAATACATCTTCGGTTTTGCGATGGTGGTGATGTTTTCTTATTTACTAATTATTGTTTTTTCTGCACTTGAGATGCGGAGTTATCTACGTAAAAACAGTAATACAGACTATAATAATATCCTCGTTTCTGAATTTGCGCCGAGTGTTTCCATCATAGCACCCGCTTATAATGAGGCCCCAAACATTGTCGATAATGTGCGCTCACTGCTCTCTCTGCACTATAATAACTATGAGGTGATTGTTGTGAACGATGGCAGTTCCGATGCTACATTAGCTGAAATGACGAGTGCTTTTGATTTGAAAAAGCAAAATTATGCGATCAACAGTCGAATTAAGACCGAGGAGATCAGGGGTGTTTATCGCTCAAATAATCCCGGATTGGAGCGTTTAATAGTGGTAGACAAAGTGAATGGGGGCAAAGCCGATGCACTGAATGCCGGAATTAATATTTCGCATAATTCACTTATACTTTGTATTGATGCTGATTGTATCATTGAGCCCGATGCCATTTTAAAATTGGTTAAACCTTTTATGGATGAACCGATTAAAGTGATTGCTGCCGGAGGCGTCATCAGGATTGCCAATACGTGTGAAGTAAAACATGGTCGCTTGGTTAAAGTGCACATGCCGAATGATCTACTATCCCGTTTTCAGGTATTAGAGTATTTGCGGGGATTTTTGTTGGGTCGTATGGCCTGGAGTCGCATCAATGGTTTATTAATTGTTTCCGGTGCCATGGGGCTATTTGATAAAGATATCGTGATCAAATGCGGTGGATACAGCACCAAAACGGTTGGTGAGGATATGGAGTTGGTGTTACGAATGCGTAAATACATGCATAAACATAAAACTCCTTACAAGGTAGTTTACACGCCCGATCCCTTATGTTGGACAGAAGCACCTTCCAGTCTTAAAATTTTGGGCAGACAAAGGAATCGTTGGAGCCGGGGTTGCCTGGAATCTTTAATCATGCACCGCGACTTATTTTTTAATCCTAAATATGGCACCTTGGGTTTGATCAGCTATCCATATTGGTTGTTGGTTGAATGGATGGGGCCGGTAATAGAGTTCATCGGTCTTATTGTATTCGGCTTACTTATCTATTTAGGATTGGTGAACTGGACCTACACACTCATCTTGTTAGTTATGGTTTACAGCTTTGTGCTGGCTATTTCAACCCTCACCATACTCTATGAAGAACTTTCATTCAGACAGTATACCTCCGGGAAAGATTTGGTCAAATTGTTATTACTCTCCTTTATAGAGCCTTTTATTTATCACCCATTAATCCTCTATTGGGAAATGAAAGGAAATTTTGACTTCCTGACTGGGAAGAAGGCCTGGGGTAAAATGAACAGAAATGGTTTCAGGTAGATTTTAATTATAATTTCAAATGAATACCGGCATTGAATCCGAACTGATTACCAAAGGTGTCATTCAGATACTCTTCGTTAATCCATTGGAAACCAGCCTTAACAATCGTTTTTGGATTGATATTTTTTGAATAATCAATACCTGCCCTGAAACTGTTTAATTGATAAACGACATTATTAATTTGAGTGCGGTCATCGAAAGCGATACCCGTTCCGGCATTCAATGACCAATAGTCGTGGCGATCGTCGCTAAGGTAAAATTTTGCCGTAAAAATAAAAGACTCGTTCCATCTCGATTCATTTTTTGTCCAGTACGACCTCAAATTGAGGTATGAATTTCCCACATATTTCCCGAAGCCCAATACCCAAACATTAGTGATGTCATTAAATGCCAGGTGTCTGAGTCCGGTTTCTAACTCAAATTTATTAGGTAATGATTTATAGATGGAAACACCGAGGCGATAATCAGGAAATAATTGATTACTGTTCAGTTTCATTCCGCCACCCACATAAGCATAAAGTCCTTTTTTAAATTTAGGGTAGGTCTCTAATTCGATCTCACTTGCATTTTGCTGAAACCTGTTGGCATAATTGAGGTTTAAGCCTATATACGCCGACTTTAGATTTCTGCTGTACGATGCAGTTGCCAAATGCCAGGGCTGCTCAAACCTTTTATCAAAATGAATAAATGAATATTGAATCCCTACTTTTTGAACTGTTTGATCTTCTTCCACAGGCGTCTGCGCTAAGCCGCTAAAGCTGCTGAATAAGAAAATAATGATCAGTAATTTGCTGTATTTCATAAATGGTATCTTGATTAATAATTTACACAAATATAACAGCAATAAAAGCTCCAATTGTTTTAAAACAATTCTAAATTTGAAAAAGCCTTGAAAAATATGGATTTAGAATTCAACAAAAACGAAGACCTGAACAAACAACTGCTTTCTGATTTAAAAAATCGGCTTAAAAAAGTGTATTCGGGAGGTGGAGAGAAGGCTGCAGCTAAACAACGGGAAAAAGGTAAAATGCTGGCTCGTGAGCGTATAAGCTATTTATTAGATCCAGACACCAATCAATTAGAAATTGGAGCACTTGCCGCTGACGATATGTACGCCGAGCAGGGTGGTTGCCCATCGGCCGGAGTCATCTGTGTGATCGGTTACATCGCCGGCAGACAATGTATAGTGGTGGCTAATGATGCAACCGTAAAAGCGGGGGCTTGGTTCCCGATGACTGCTAAGAAAAATCTTCGGGCACAGGAAATTGCGATGGAAAATCGTTTGCCTATCATTTATTTGGTTGACTCGGCGGGCGTTTATTTACCCATGCAGGATGAAATTTTTCCTGATAAAGAACATTTTGGCCGAATTTTCAGAAATAATGCATTGATGAGCAGCATGGGTATTATTCAAATTGCTGCCATTATGGGTTCTTGTGTGGCGGGTGGTGCTTATTTACCTATTATGAGTGACGAAGCGATGATTGTAGAAGGTACAGGCTCTGTATTCCTGGCCGGAAGCTATCTCGTCAAATCGGCTATTGGAGAAGAAGTAGACAATGAAACCTTGGGTGGAGCGAATACGCATTGTGAGATTTCGGGTGTAACCGATTACAAACATCCAAATGATCAGGCTTGTTTAGATTCCATCAGAAATATCATAAGCAAGATAGGGGCTCCCCAGCAAGCTGGATTTGACAGGGTTAAACCACAAACCCCTAAAAAAAATCCAGAAGAAATCTTCGGTTTATTGCCTGAAAACAGAGAAAAACCATACGATATGCTCGAAATTATCCATCGTTTGGTAGATGATTCTGATTTTGAAGAATACAAACAATCCTATGGTCAAAGTATCATTTGCGGCCTGGGACGTGTAGATGGCTGGGCAGTGGGCATCGTAGCCAATCAGCGTAAGGTGATCAAAAATAAAAAAGGGGAGATGCAGTTTGGTGGGGTCATTTATTCCGATTCGGCCGATAAAGCCACTCGTTTCATCATGAATTGTAATCAAAAGAAGATCCCATTGGTTTTTCTGCACGATGTCACCGGATTCATGGTGGGCAGCCGTTCTGAACACGGTGGCATCATCAAAGACGGTGCTAAAATGGTGAATGCCGTTTCCAATTCGGTAGTGCCTAAGTTCACCATTGTGATTGGCAACTCTTATGGTGCCGGAAATTATGCGATGTGTGGGAAGGCTTACGATCCGCGTTTGATCTATGCCTGGCCTTCAGCTAAAATTGCGGTAATGGGTGGTTCGCAGGCAGCCAAAACCTTATTACAAATACAAGAATCAGCCTTAAAGTCAAAAGGAGAAGTCATCAGCGAGGAAAAAAAACAAGCCTTGCTCGATGAGATCAGCAAAAAATACGATAGCCAGACCACGCCTTACTATGCCGCTTCCCGATTATGGGTAGATGGCATCATCGATCCGCTCGAAACCCGAAAAGTGATCTCCATGGGCATTGAAGCGGCAAACCAATCGCCCATTACCCGCCCATTTAATGTAGGAGTGATACAGACTTAAACATGTGAGTATTCGAATCATTTGTGGAGAACTAATCGTTCAGCGCTAAGCCCTAATTTTTAAATTTGCAGACCAACATAAAATCAATGTCACAAGAAACTGAACACGTACACTGTCTGATCGTCGGATCAGGTCCTGCCGGGTACACCGCTGCCATTTATGCTGCCAGAGCAGATTTGAAACCCGTTTTATACACCGGAATTGTTCCAGGCGGACAGCTCACCCAAACCACCGATGTAGAGAATTTCCCCGGTTATCCAAAAGGAGTTATGGGTCCGGAAATGATGGAAGATTTTCGTCAGCAGGCAGAACGTTTCGGAACCGACATTCGATTTGGTTATGCAACCAAGGTTGATTTTTCTAAAACACCTCATCAAGTAGTCATTGACGAGATCAAAACCATCACTGCCGATACCGTAATCATTGCCACCGGCGCTTCTGCTAAATGGCTGGGGCTAGAGAGCGAACAAAAATATAACGGATTTGGTGTTTCGGCCTGTGCTGTGTGCGACGGGTTCTTCTTCAAAGGCCAGGATGTAGCCATTGTGGGTGCCGGTGATACCGCCGCCGAAGAAGCTACTTACTTGGCAAAATTGTGTAATAAAGTTCATATGATCGTCCGTAAAGGCGAATTTCGTGCTTCTAAGGCCATGGTCAACCGAGTGATGAATACGCCTAATATTGAGGTTCACTATCATACAGAAACTCAGGAAATATTGGGGAATGGCCAAACGGTTACTGGCGTTAGGGTCAAAAACAATCAAACTGGTGAAGAAAAAAATCTCGATGTCACAGGATTCTTCGTAGCGATCGGTCACCATCCCAATACAGAATTGTTCAAAGGCTGGTTAGACATGGATGAAACAGGTTACCTGATCACCAAGCCGGATAGCACTCAAACCAATATTGCAGGTGTATTTGCTTGTGGCGATGCACAGGATAAATTGTGGCGCCAGGCCATCACTGCAGCCGGTACGGGTTGTATGGCTGCATTAGAGGCCGAGAGGTACCTTGCTGCCAAAGAGCATGCCTGATTAGATTCATTGCTATAATAGTTCGGTTTTATTAGCTTTGGTTATATTAAACCTTTAACATGACCAAAATCACCGGCATCTTGCTGATTTGCTTATCCATCAGTACTGGCATTTTGGCGCAAGAAAATAGTCCCAATCTCGGAATCATTCCTGCGCCTCAAAGCATCCAACTGCATCAGGATCAATTTACATTAAGTCCTCAAACAGTTATCCAGTACGAAGACGCCCAGCATGCCTCGCTGGCTAAGTTGCTACAGCAATTTGTTTTGAGCCAGTATGGCTGGAACCTCAACCTCCAGCTAGGTTCAACTCCTGCGGCTTCCGGAGCCATTCTTCTTTTAACTGATGCCGCTAAAACCTACAAGCCTGAATCATATCAGTTACTAATTAATAGTAATGCAATTGAAATAAAAGGAAATGATACAGGTTTATTTTACGGCTTTCAAACGCTCATTCAGCTACTCCCTTCAAGCAATTTAACATCCGTAAAAATTCAGGGTGCAAGCATTCAAGACTGGCCCCGATACCGCTATCGTGGAATGCACCTCGATGTGGGTCGTCATTTCTTCCCGGTTTCATTCATTAAAAAATACATTGATTTATTGGCCCAGTATAAACTCAACAATTTTCACTGGCACTTAACAGAAGATCAGGGCTGGCGAATTGAAATTAAGAAATATCCAAAATTGACTGAAATTGGTGCATACCGGGCCCAGACCTTGGTTGGAAATTACCACGATCGTTTCCCTCAATTGTTCGATGAAACGCCTTACGGCGGATTTTATACCCAAGATGAGATCAAGGAAGTGGTGGCGTATGCCCAGGAAAGATACATCAATGTGATCCCTGAAATTGAAATGCCCGGACATTCTTTAGCAGCATTGGCCGCATATCCTGATTTGGCATGTGGTGATCAGCCTGGTCCTTTTAAAGTGGCCGAGAAATGGGGAGTTTTTGAGGATGTTTATTGTGCTGGCAAGGAGCAAACCTTTGGATTTTTAGAAGATGTATTGGCCGAAGTAATGACGCTGTTCCCCAGCAAGTACATTCACATTGGAGGAGATGAATCACCCAAAGCCCGCTGGAAAGTTTGCAAATATTGTCAAAAGCGCATCAGAGATTTGAAGTTAAAGGATGAACACCACCTGCAAAGTTATTTCATCCAGCGCATAGAGAAATTTTTAAATAGCAAAGGTCGCCAAATCATTGGTTGGGACGAAATTTTGGAAGGTGGCTTGGCGCCTAATGCCACGGTTATGAGCTGGAGAGGAACTGAAGGCGGAATCGCTGCAGCCAAGCAAAACCATGATGCCATCATGACCCCCGGTGATTTTGTTTACTTCGATCATGCGCAGGGAAAAAGTAGTCAGGAGCCTTTGAGCATCGGAGGAAATACGCCGCTGGAACAAGTGTACAGCTATAATCCAACCCCGGTTAATTTGAGCCCTGAGGTGCAGAACCGTATCATCGGGGTGCAAGCTAACATGTGGACGGAGTACATGCCAACCACAGCTAAGGTAGAGTACATGCTTTTGCCTCGTCTTTATGCCTTAGCAGAGATTGCATGGACTCAGCCTGAGAGAAAAAACTGGACTGAATTTTCGACCATCAGCGTACCGGCAAAATTAGCGCTGCTTGATAAAGCCCAGGCAATGTACAGGGTGCCAACTGCAATCGGTGTAACAGATACCACTTTGTTGGGAGAACAATTTCAAATTGAGCTCAAATCTCCGGTAAAAGGTGCCAAGATTTACTATACTTTAGATGGGTATCAGCCCGACGAAACCACTCGCTTGTACGAGCAACCTATTCGTGTAAGTTTGGCCCCTGATGCACAGCGAACATTGAAAACGAAGGTAATTAGTCCATCTGGTAAACAAAGTGCAATCACTACCACTATTTTAAGCAATGCCTTGCCTTTGGCCCCTATGAATGTTACCAGCAGCTCACCTGGTCTCAAATACCAATTTATTCCTGGCAATTTTAACCTTACCAAAGAAATTGATACGCTCAAAGCAACAGAAGAAGGTTACATCAGTACATTCAGCATGGCTAAATTCAGAACAAAGGCCCGCACTTTTGGACTTATCTATGAAGGTTATTTACAAGTGATGGAGGATGGCATCTATCGTTTTACATGCTCTTCTGATGACGGTTCCACCTTGTGGATTGGAGACCGATTGGTGGTTGATAATGATGAAAAACATGCCTCTAACAGTGTAACCGGCGCCATCCGTTTACAGAAAGGTTACCATAAAATTCAGCTTAAATATTTTCAAGCGGGGGGAGGTTCGGAGCTTCGTGTCTGGATGATGAGCCCCAATGGCGTCAAAACAGAAATCCCTGCCAGTTTATTGTCACATTAAAATAAATCATGATGAAGATGAATAAGTACGTATTATTGGGAATCATCGGTTTAATCTTGAGCGCTTGTGGAGGGGAGGAGTCAGCCGAAAATCAACAGACTCCAAAGCCAAGGCCCCTGACTGCACCTTTTCGTTTTCAGCGAAAAATTGAAGTGAAACCAGGTTTAACTTATGATTTGCTTACCTGGGGTAGAGGTAAAGATTCTACTTCGGCCTACCTTATCTTACGTTCCGATTCAACTAATCAGCAATTTAAAGCAAGCCCTGCCGGTGAATTGAGCGGTAAACCAATCGATGCGTGGGATATGGATTTAGATACAGACGGCAATCCCGAATTGGTCTTGCAAGTAAGGCTCAAGAAAGATCTCACCGATTTATACATCCATGAGTTCGACCGAAATGGAAATGCTGTCATCATCCGTTTCCCATCTCTTTCAGATCGGGCAATGAAGGGTTATAAATGGAAAGATAGAATATACATCAAAGACGGTAACCTGAGGAGAGACTTTTTGTATCAGGATCCAGAAGACCCTAAGGCCAAACCGGTAATCAGGACCTTAGAGTACCGCTTAAGAAATAATGCATTCACTATCAATGAACTGCAGCCAGAGCAGAAGAAATAAGCCTTATTCCTCGTTAAATTGTTGAGATAGGCGTTCCAGGTGATGGATCATTTCGTTCAGGTAGCCCTGCTCTTTGCGGACATATTTCTTCATCAGCCAAAAATAACAGATCAGGATCCAACCTACGGAAATTCCCAATCCGATGATGGTGAGCCAAATAGCGCTCACAAAAAAGATTTCTACAAAGAAAAGTAGCAATCCCAAACCCAATAAAAGGGTATAAACCAAGTATTTTTGAGTATTTAGTTGATAGCGTTCGTTTTGAAATTTTTTCAATTGCAGGATGTATTCTTGCGGCTTGGACAGCATTTCGTCGCGGTGGTGAATACTTCGATAAGCAGTTAATTGGGCAAACAAAACAAACAAGCAGCAAGCCATAAAAATCAGTAAAGATAAATGGGTGGTCCACATCCGGAAGGGGATCATGTACCAAGCATAGCTGAGTATCGCAATACTCAAGCTCATCAGCAGCACTTCGAGCAATAACCTGTTTGCCAGTCGGTTCCTGGAACGTTTCATCCGTCTCAGGATCTCTTCTTGGCTCAGCTCGGGTTCTTGCTGCTCCTGCCAAATATTTTTTATCACATCAAAATCTTTCATACTTATTATAAAGTTCGGTCAGTTTCTGTTTAATTCGGTGAATTTTAACTCTCAAATTACCCTCCGAAATGCCCGATATTTCGGCAATTTCGGCATATGGGAGCTCATCGAGCACCATGGTAATGATGATCCGCTCATTCTCTTCGAGTTTGGCAATACATTGATAGAGCAGGGCCACCTGTTCATTCTTTTCAGAAAAATCTTCGGCCTTTGTTTCTATGATTTGATCGGTTAGTTCGTCTTTTGCCTGTCGCTTTTCAACCCGCAGGTGAGATAAACAAGTATTTACCGCAATTCGGTAAATCCAGGTAGAAATCATGGCTTGATTACGGAATTTATCGAGATTTTGCCAAACCTTTAAAAAGGTTTCCTGCATCAGATCATTGGCCAGGTCGTTGTCGCCTGTATAACCGTAGCATAAATGGTAAATTTTTCGGGAATTAGCCTGAAAAATCTCTTTAAAGACTTGCTCTTTGTTTACCATTTAACTGCATTTTATTTGGGAGCTTCTTCTGGTCACGTTTACAAATGGTACCACGAAGCACTTTTGCTGGCTAATTTATGCAAATTATCAATTTCTTGCCGATAGTCAAATTGGAGCTCTTCGTGAAGTTTAGAATTAAGCTTGTGTAGTTTTTCTACTTGTCTGATGAAAATTTGCTGCAATGCTTTATGCTTGCTCTCTAAATCTACCTGCTCCAAGTACTGGTGACAAAACCAAAGCAACAAGTCCATTTCTCTCTCAGTAGACTGCATATATTTAGCCTGCCGGCTGATTTTTCTAAGTATTTTTCTTAGTGATTTGAGGCAGTAATAGCTTTGCGATTTCAGGTCTAAAAAATCCGGTTCTATGGCAGATTTGATAGCATCCACATAAGCAGCTACATCATGCTGGTGGAATAGTAAAAAACTCAACAATTCCTTGTTTTCCTTTTTAAAGCGGGCCATTCGGAGACACAATTCTACCAGTTCAGGCTGATCTAAATGTTTCAATTCTTTTTTCTGCTCCTGTAGGCTGCTCGATATCATGGTTGAAATAAATATTTATTGTAGTTTTACTGACCGTATATCACTACGATCATGCAAAAAAACAGACTCACCTTATTCATTTTTATTGCCCTCATCACGGGTATCATGGCCGGCTATCTGCTCAACATTAATTGGTTAGGCCAATATAACGAACAAATCATCAAGGCCGACACGCAGGCAAAGAAAATTGAGGCACAGTTAGCCAAAATTCCTGATACCAGTTCTGTAATTTATCAAGAATTAGCGGCTGAGCGCAAAGAGCAATTGAGCATTAGAAAAGAGAATGAGAGCATTCGGGAGAAAAAATTAGAACCTTTTACCATTCTGAGCGATATTTTTCTCCGATTGATCAAGATGATTGTTGCTCCATTGGTATTCACTACCCTGGTAGTGGGAGTAGCCAAAGTAGGAGATATAAAAGCCGTTGGTCGTATTGGTGGTAAAACCATGCTTTGGTTTTTGAGTGCCACTTTGCTTTCCTTGGCTTTGGGTATGATTTTAGTGAATATTTTCCGTCCCGGAGAAACCATGAACCTGCCGCTGCCAGATGCCAATATTGATACCGGGATACAAAAAGCAGCCTTGTCATTGAAAGAATTTATTTCGCACGTCTTCCCAAAAAGCTTTGCCGAGGCCATGGCTCACAATGAGATCTTGCAGATTGTAGTCTTCTCGCTGTTCTTCGGTGTAGCAACGGCTGCCATTGGCGAAAAAGGGGAGATCGTGATCAAAGCCATGGATGCGTTTGCACACGTGATTTTAAAAGTGACCGGGTATGTGATGAATTTTGCTCCTTTCGCCGTTTTTGGCGCCATGACGGCCATCATTGCTAAGCAAGGACTGAGTATTCTCTCTACCTACGCAATTTTTATCGGCGAGTTCTATTTTGGCTTACTCATTTTATGGCTTTTGTTGATTTTTATTGGTTTCACCATTCTTAAAACGAGAATTTTCAGACTCATCAATAACTTGAAAGAACCCGTTTTATTGGCTTTCAGTACGGCCAGTAGCGAAGCTGCTTATCCTAAAACCATGTTGCAATTGGAGCGTTTCGGATGTAAAGACAAGATTGTGAGTTTTGTATTGCCATTGGGTTATTCATTCAATCTGGATGGCTCCATGATGTATATGACCTTTGCATCTCTTTTTATTGCGCAGGCTTACGGCATTCAATTAGGCTTCGACCAACAGCTCACCATGCTGTTGATTTTGATGTTAACCAGTAAAGGAATTGCTGGAGTACCAAGAGCTTCGCTGGTGGTAATTGCCGGTACCATTGCCACTTTCAACATCCCTGAGGCCGGATTGGCCTTGTTGATCGGTATAGATCCACTTTTAGATATGGGTCGTTCGGCAACAAATGTGGTCGGAAACAGTGTGGCTACTGCAGTGATCAGTAAGTGGGAGGGTGAATTAGGTGATCATAAAGATTAATCAATGCTATGACAGATAAACAGAAAAGAATATTCTTAGCCATTTGCATCACGGTGCCCTTCATTTTGTACTGTGTATACTATTATGGCATCATGATTAAAAATGCACCTTATAAGTTCTCAGAGATGGAATCCATCACTTTGAAATATGGCCTGGGTGATAGTTTAATTAATCAATACGACAGCAAGACCGGAAATTATCAGTTTGTGAATGACCAAGATTCTTTAGTGAGAACTAAGGTGAAGTTAAGCAAGGATGATTTATTGTATTTGCACCGTAAAGCAGTAGATATGGGTTTTTGGAATTTCCCTGAAGATATGAGCGCGAAGGAGAAAAAATTCACCAATGCCCCTCGTTATTACCTCGAATTCAAATACGAGCGCAAAAGCAAAATCGTCTATTTTGACTTGGATTACCAAGGAAATGACAAACTAAAAGAAGCCGCTAAAATTTTAATTGAAACGGTTTCTAAAACTATCAACGATGCTGAAGACCGGCAGCAGTAAATGGGAGTGTTGAGTTAATGCGCTCCGCTTTTGATTCCTTGGTATGGCAAACTTTTGGTTTTCAAATTATTTACACGCCTATGGTTTGTTTGGAAAAGAAACAGTATATTTGCGCCTCATAAAACTAAAAAACTAATTAATTCACCATGTACGCAATAGTAAATATAGCCGGACAGCAATTTAAAGTTGCTAAAGACCAGCACCTCTTTGTACACCGTTTGCAAGGAGATGAGGGCGCTAGTATTGAATTTGACAATGTATTATTGGCTGATGACGGTGGTAAAATTAAAGTAGGTACCCCTGCTTTAAAAGGTGCTGTGGTTTCGGCTAAGATCTTGTCTCATTTAAAAGGAGATAAAGTGATTGTTTTCAAAAAGAAACGCCGTAAGGGTTACAAAAAGAAAAATGGTCACCGTCAGCAATTCACCAAAATTCAGATCACTGGTATCAAGTTATAATTAGGAATTCATTCAGAATTGGTTTCAATTCTTAAAAAATAAAAGAAAATGGCACATAAGAAAGGGGCCGGTAGTTCCAAGAACGGTCGCGAATCGCATAGTAAACGTTTAGGTATCAAAATTTTCGGTGGTCAGGAAGC
>CANGZD010000028.1 GCA_947458875.1 Sphingobacteriaceae bacterium | reverse complement strand
ATTCATTTCCATCTTCCCATTTGGTGGTTTCTTTAGTTTCAATGCATGATTTGGTCAAGAAAGCATAGTCGTTAGACATGTCTTTGAAAACCACTAATCTATAGTTTTTTGGATGTAAATCAGCTTTCATCTTCTTTCAATATCTTTTTGAGAGGGGCAAATATAGCGTTAAATTCAAAACAAAAAAATCATAACGTAAAAAAATATTATGATTTAATCTCCTGACAAAGTTCTACCAAAACGCCATTGGCATCTTTCGGATGCACAAAACATACCAGTTTATTGTCGGCTCCCATTTTTGGCTGCTCATTTAATATGGTAAAACCTTCCTTTCTTAAACGATCCATTTCTGCGTAAATATCATCAACTGCAAAAGCAATATGATGAATGCCTTCACCCCGCTTTTGAATGAATTGATAAATAGCACTCTGTTCTGCGGTAGCTTCCAAAAGCTCCACCTTGCTATCTCCCACTTTAAAAAATGCCGTACTTACCTCCTCCGATACAACCTCTTCAATTTTATAGTGTTTAACCCCGAGTAGTTGCTCATATGTTTTGCAACTGTTTGTCAGGTCTTTTACTGCAATGCCAATATGTTCGATTTTTTTCATTTCCTGTACTTTGCAACAAAAATGACGATTTCATGGCGAATTCACGACGTAAAACAACATTTTCTGAAAAGTATTTTTTCTATCTTTGTATCTGAATTTAAACTGATTCCAAATAAAACAAATGAAAATACCTGTATATCTTGATAATAATGCAACCACACCCATGGATCCGAGGGTGTTGGAAGCAATGTTGCCTTATTTTACCGAAAAATTCGGAAATGCGGCCAGTCGCAACCATGCTTTCGGCTGGGCTGCTGAAGAAGGTGTTGATTATGCCCGTGAACAAGTGGCTCAATTGATTGGCGCTAACGAGAAAGAAATCATTTTCACTTCTGGTGCTACTGAAGGAGACAATTTAGGTATAAAGGGTGTTTTTGAGATGTATCAGGACAAAGGTAATCATATCATTACCTGCACTACTGAGCACAAAGCAGTTTTAGATACCTGCAAACACTTGGAAAAACAAGGCGCTCGGGTAACTTATCTGGATGTTAAGTCCGATGGCTTAATTGATTTGAAAGAATTAGAAGCAGCCATGACCCCTCAAACCATTTTGGTTTGCATCATGTACGGTAATAATGAAATTGGAGTGATTCAACCAGTTAAAGAGATTGCTGCAATTGCTCACAAGCACGGCGCTTTATTCATGACCGATGGCACACAAGCAGTTGGAAAAATTCCCGTGAATGTGGATACTGATGGCATTGACCTGATGGCATTTACCGGTCACAAAATGTATGGACCAAAAGGCGTAGGCGCTTTGTACGTACGTCGTAAAAACCCAAGAGTAAAAGTAACTGCCCAAATGGACGGTGGTGGTCACGAGCGTGGCATGCGTTCGGGCACACTGAATGTTGCAGGGATTGTTGGCTTTGGAAAAGCGGCCGAAATTTGCCGTTTGGAAATGGATTCTGAGGCGAAACGTTTGTCCGCATTACGCAACAAACTGCAATCTTCCCTGTTAGAATTGGAAGAGAGTTATGTGAACGGTAATGTAGAAAATCGTTTGCCACATGTAGCAAACATCTCTTTCAAATATGTTGAAGGCGAAGGCCTGATGATGGCTATGAAAGATCTGGCAGTTTCATCTGGCTCTGCTTGTACTTCTGCTTCCTTAGAGCCCTCTTACGTATTAAAAAGTTTAGGCCTTTCTGATGATCTGGCACACTCTTCGATACGTTTTGGTTTAGGACGTTTCACAACCGAAGAAGAAGTGGATTACGCAATTGAAGTCACCAAAAAAGCGGTGAACCATTTACGTGATCTTTCTCCGCTATGGGAAATGTTTAAAGAAGGAATCGACCTAGATAAGGTTGAATGGGTTGAACATTAATATTAAAAAAATAAGATTATGGCATATTCAGATAAAGTAATTGATCATTACACCAATCCACGAAATGTGGGTACGCTCGACAAAAGCAAAAACAATGTAGGCACCGGCTTAGTTGGTGCACCAGAATGCGGTGACGTGATGCGTTTACAGATTGAAGTAGACAGCAATAATGTGATTACCGACGCCAAGTTTAAAACTTTTGGCTGCGGTTCTGCCATTGCCTCTTCTTCTTTAGCAACCGAATGGTTAAAAGGTAAATCGATTGATGACGCCATCACGATCGATAACATGGACATCGTTGAGGAATTGGCTTTACCACCGGTAAAAATTCACTGTTCCGTATTAGCAGAAGATGCTATTAAAGCAGCTATCAACGATTACCGTGTTAAAAATGGCTTGGCTCCTATCGAGTCAGAAAAAAGTCATCACTAAGACAAAACCATGGTAAGTGTTACCGATAAAGCCAAAGAAAAAGTGGAAAGCCTGCTGCAAGAAGCAGGCTTAGACCACTCTTATTTCCTGCGGGTTTCTGTGCAGGGTGGGGGCTGTTCGGGTTTAACTTACAAATTAGATTTTGACAACGAAGAGAAAGCTGGCGATCAGTTTTTTGAAGATAAAGGAGTCCGCATGGCATTGGATATGAAATCTTTTCTTTACCTGGCGGGTACCGAATTAGATTTTACAGATGGACTGAATGGCAAAGGATTCAATTTTAACAATCCAAATGCCAGCAGAACATGCGGATGCGGTGAAAGTTTTTCAGTTTAATAAGGGTTAATTAACACATAAGAGGGCAAAGGAATTTGCCCTTTTGTTTTTTATGCCGATTGCGTATAATTGTTAACTAACCAAGCACCTTAATTAACCAATAAGGATATGAGTTTAATGAACGAACATACTACCATTCCTAAACTTTTGAGGAATGTAGTTCAACACGTACATCCAGAGAATCATACTTTTTTAAAGCATAAAGTTGGAGCTAACTGGGAAGAAATTTCTTTCAAAAAGGTCTTAGATACCGCCGATGCCATCTCGAGTTACTTGCTCGACATCGGAATTAAAAAAGGAGATCGCCTTGCGCTGATTATTGAAAATTGCCCGGATTATATTTTTTACGATCAGGCATTGCAGCAAATTGGCGCAGTAAACGTTTCTGTATATCCTACCCTCAGTGAAAATGAGATAGAATATATTTTAAAAGATTGTGGAGCCAAAACAATTTTAGTGGGGAACCCATATCTGTTGCGTAAAATTTTAAAAATCAGCAATAACTGTCAGGACTTGATCAGAATCGTGCCTGCTTTCGACGATTACCAGAAATACCTGGAAAAACAAAGTATCAATGCGGGTATCTTGTCATTCAAAGAATTAATCAAAGAAGGTGAACAAACCCTTGATGTACATCGTAAAGAATTAAATATTTTGAGAGATGAGGTCCTTCCCAGCGACCTTTCCTCATTAATTTATACTTCTGGCACCACCGGTACTCCAAAAGGCGTAATGCTTACTCACTCAAATTTTGTGGAGAATGTAAGGGTCTGCTTGCAGCAGATCCCGGTGATTGATCATAATGAAACCTTTCTCTCATTTTTACCACTTTCTCACGTTTTTGAACGAACAGCGACCTACCATATTTGCTGCGCCATGGGCTGTACCATCGCCTTTGCACAAAGTCTCGAACTTTTGGCAAAAAACATGACTGAAGTTAGTCCAACCATCATGGCTTGTGTACCTCGGTTATTGGAACGTATACATGATAAAGCGATGAAAAATGGTACTTCAGCTGGTGGTATCAAATCTCATATTTTCTTGTGGGCTTTAAAAACAGGGCAAAACTACCGCGAGATACTCGAGTCGGGCAAAAAACCGAGTGTAATACTTAGTTTGCAACAAAAAGTCGCTGAAAAGTTGGTTTTCAGTAAAATCAAAGAGAAAACTGGCGGACGACTTAAGTTCATGATTTCGGGTGGTGCGGCCTTACCAAAAAATATTGGTGAGTTTTTCGGCAATTTGGGAATCAAGATTTTAGAAGGATTTGGTTTAACCGAAACTTCGCCGGTGATGTCAGTAACCGAATACCATCGTCAGGTATATGGCACCGTTGGCCGTGTAATTCCAGGCATAGAAGTAGGTATTCAGGATGTAGAAACTAAAAAGCTAATTACAATTCAGAATCACGATAGTTTCAACGAAACTTTTGAGTGTGGCGAAGGTGAGGTAGTGGTGCGTGGGCATTGTGTAATGAAAGGCTACTGGAACAAATCGGAAGAGACTGCCAAGGTGATAGACCAAGATGGCTGGTTCCATACCGGAGATGTGGGGCGCTTTTTTAAAGGCAACCTACAAATCACAGATCGGATCAAAAACATGCTGGTTAATGCCTATGGTAAAAACATCTACCCAACTCCGGTAGAAAACACTTACCTCAAGAGCCCGAAAATTGAGCAGATCTTTTTGATTGGCGATAAACGCGAATACATCACGGCTATTTTGGTGCCCGCTCGCGAAACCTTACAGGAAACCTTCAAGCTGAAAGATGAATTTTTCAATCAGCCGGAGCCTTTTATCAGCGATGAACAGATCCTGAGCTGGGTAGAAGACGACATTAAAAATCTCTCGAATGAATTAGCCAAATTTGAGCGCATCAAGCATTTTAAATTGAAAAGGAATCCATTCACCATCGAGGATGGAGAAATGACCCCTACCCTGAAAACTAAACGCAAGGTGATTGAGCAAAAATATGCTACTGCGATTGATGAGCTGTATGCCGAAGAAATGGCATAAAAACGCTATTTTTGCACAAATTTTAATCACGAAATGAGTATAGGTTTATCTGAACAGGAGATTTTACGCCGGGAGGCGATGGCTGAATTGCGGAAATTGGGCATTGACCCTTATCCTGCTGAGGCTTTTGAGGTGAATGCGTTTGCGAGTGACATCAAAGAAAACTACGAACGGGATAAAACAGCTTACAAGAATATCAGCATCGCTGGCCGCATCATGAGCCGCCGCATTATGGGCAGTGCTTCATTTGCCGAAGTCCAGGATTCAACTGGTCGTATTCAGGTGTACCTGAACCGTGATGAAATTTGTCCGGGTGAGGATAAAACCTTATACAATACCGTATTTAAAAAATTACTCGATATTGGCGATTATGTGGGCATGCAGGGTTATGTTTTCACTACACAAACCGGCGAAATTTCGGTCCATGTAACGTCGTTCAAGGTGCTGTCGAAATCGCTGAAACCACTCCCTGTTGTGAAACGGGATGAGGAAGGCAATATTTACGATGGCTTTACAGATCCGGAGCTTCGTTACCGCCAGCGTTATGTGGACTTAACGGTCAACCCGGAGTTCAAGCATATCTTCATGAACCGCTCAAAGGTGATCAACACCATGCGGAATTATTTCGACAGCCAGGGCTGGATGGAGGTAGAAACGCCGATCCTGCAGCCAGTTCACGGCGGTGCGGCGGCCCGTCCGTTTAAAACACACCACAACACGCTGGACATGCCTTTGTTCCTGCGTATTGCCAACGAATTGTACCTCAAACGTTTAATTGTAGCGGGTTTTGATGGTGTTTACGAGTTCGGTAAAATGTTCCGCAACGAGGGTATGGACCGTACGCATAATCCGGAATTTACCTCAATGGAAATCTATGTGGCTTATAAGGATTATGTATGGATGATGGCCATGGTAGAAGAATGTTTGGAGAAAGTGGCTACCGCGATACATGGTACACCTGAAGTAAAAGTAGGTGAGCATATCATCAATTTTGCAGGACCATACGAGAAATTATCCATGTACGATTCGATCAAGAAATACACCGGAATTGATATTTCGGAGATGGATGAAGCCGGTTTACGTAAAACCTGCAAGGAATTGGGCATTACCGTGGACGATACCATGGGGCGAGGCAAACTGATTGACGAGATTTTTGGTGAAAAGGTGGAAGCCAACCTGATCCAGCCTACTTATATCACCGATTACCCGATCGAAATGACGCCTTTGGCGAAGAAACACCGCAACAAAGAGGGTTTAGTAGAGCGTTTCGAATTATTTGTAATGGGCAAGGAAATTGCCAACGCCTACTCAGAGCTAAACGACCCGATCGACCAGCGGGAGCGTTTTGAAGAGCAGCTGAAACTGGCCGACCGTGGCGACGAAGAGGCCATGGCCATGGATGAAGACTTTTTACGTGCCCTGGAGTACGGCATGCCACCTACTTCGGGTTTGGGTATTGGCATCGATCGTTTGGTAATGCTGATGACCAACCAAAGCACCATTCAGGAAGTATTATTCTTCCCGCAGATGCGTCCGGAGAAAAAAGCCAAAGTGGCCTCGGTGGATGATTTTGTAGCTGCCGGAATACCTGCTGAGTGGGTGCCCGTGGTACAGAAAATGGGCTTTTTAACCGTTGAAGAATTGAAAGCAGGTAACCCGAACAAGGTATTTAACGACCTGGGTGGGATGCGTAAGAAAATGAAATTGGACATCAGCATGCCCGCCAAAGAGGCGGTGATGGCCTGGTTTGAGTAACAAAAAAGCCCTCTGAATTTTTCGGAGGGCTTTTTTGTTTGTTTGGTTGGTTATCTGTAGCCCCTCACCTGCTGGGTGCGGTCCAGTTGGCCCATTTGCGCCTGCATCATTTTGATCTGTTCAGCTAATAATTTATTCTTGTCGGCCTTCTTGGCTTCTTGTAACAACTGTGTCGCTTCCCGCTTATTACGCTTGGCCATGGCAATACCAGCCAAACTCAGTTTAGCAAGGGCAATGTTATGATCCATGGTCATGCCATAGGAAAGAGCACGCTTAAAATATTTTTCCGATTGCATCGGTGCTTTTCGGCTTTCAATCAAACCCAGTAGCAAGTGGTAGTATCCGTACTGCACACTGATCAACTCTCTTTCGTAATTTTTAATTTTCTGCAACCAGGCTTCAGCCTTATCCATATTTTCTTTACGTAAGAAGTATTGCGCAATCAACATTTTTTCGTTGAAGAAAAAAGTGACAAAAATTAAAATAGCGATCAAAACTCCAACAATACCCCAGCCCCAATAACCGAAAACCATACCGGTAATAGCACTTCCCAAAACAGCAATTCCTATAATCAATCTCAAAATGTTTGGCATAATCATTAAGTATTTTGTTGTGCAAATATCCGATAAATCTGGCAATTAAACCTTATCAAAAAGTATATTTGAATGATTATGGCGGCAAATCTCCATCCTTCGTGGCAAACTTACCTGGAACCTGAATTTCAAAAAGATTATATGCTACAATTGAAAACGTTTTTAGCAGGCGAAAAAAAGAACGGATATACCATTCTGCCTAAAAGCGAAGAAGTTTTCAATGCTTTCAATCATACGCCATTTGATGCGGTAAAAATTGTCATTCTGGGGCAAGACCCTTATCATGGCGTCGGTCAGGCGCATGGCCTTTCCTTCTCCGTTCGCAAAGGAGTAGCCATTCCACCCTCTTTGCAAAATATTTACAAAGAATTACAAACTGATATCTCTGGATTCCAATATCCGCCACACGGCGAACTGACGCAGTGGGCCGATCGGGGAGTGCTACTACTCAATGCCACCCTCACCGTCAGATTAAGCCATGCAGGCTCCCACCAAAATAAAGGCTGGGAGCAATTCACCGATAAAGCAATTGCATCATTAAGCGAACACCGTGAAGGCTTAATCTTTATGCTTTGGGGCAGATTTGCTCAAAACAAAATCCCACTGATTGACATTCAGAAACACTACGTGCTTAGAGCTGCTCACCCCTCTCCCTTTTCGGCTTACAACGGCTTTTTCGGTTGCCAGCATTTTTCCAAAGCGAACGAAATTTTAATGCAGCAAGAAAAATCGCCTATTGATTGGCAGATTAGCTAATTGCCACCTGATTTAATAATTTGTTTTACCTCATTTTAGGGCATTTTGCAAGAAAACCCTTTTTGTTTTACAACAATATTTAGACTAATCTAAATTTTTAATTAGATTTGCTTAAAATTATCCTTGATGAATTCTTTTACGGAAGAAAATTACCTAAAAACCATTTTCCATTTGAGCGTAAAAGCTGATGGACCGGTTGCAACCAACAGCATCTCGGAGCTAATGGGCAACAAAGCAGCTTCGGTAACAGATATGCTGAAGAAATTAGCGGAAAAGGATTTGATCCATTATGTTAAATATCAAGGCGTGAGTCTGACAAATAAAGGGAAAGAAACCGCCATCGCTATTATTCGTAAACACCGGCTATGGGAGGTGTTTTTGGTAGAGAAACTCGGTTTTAAATGGGATGAAGTACATGATATTGCAGAGGAGCTGGAACATATTAAAGCACCGGAGCTGGTAGATCGTTTGGATGCATTTTTGGGGCATCCAAGCCACGACCCTCATGGCGATCCCATACCCAATAGCCATGGAGAGTTTCAAAAAAATGAATGGATCCTCTTAGCAAAAATGAATCCCGGACAGACTGGAATACTTTCTGGTGTGAGCGAACACTCTACGGTGTTTCTTCAATACCTGGAGCAACAGGGTTTACTACTCGGCACCCGTATCAAACTGGAAGAAATTATGGCTTTTGATGGCTCATTAAAATTAGTAATCAATCAGAGTCAAAGTTTATCCATTAGCCGTGAGGCAGCAAAAAATTTATTGATGCTACATGAAAACTAAACAAAAAACATCGTTAAGCGAAGTACATGCTTCGGTGAATATCACTAACAAAACCGGTTACAGAAAACTATTTGCGTTTCTTGGCCCCGCTTATTTGGTGAGCGTGGGCTACATGGACCCTGGTAATTGGGCAACCGACATTGCGGGGGGCAGTCAGTTTGGTTACCAGCTGATTTGGGTATTGCTCATGTCGAATTTAATTGCAGTCTTGTTACAAACTTTAAGTGCCCGCTTAGGCATTGTTGGAGGGATGGATTTGGCTCAGGCTTCCAGAAATGCTTACCCCGCATGGGCCAATTACCCACTATATGTATTGGCACAAATTGCCATTGTAGCCTGCGATCTGGCCGAAATCATCGGGATGGCCATTGGACTGAACCTACTTTTTGGCCTACCGCTCATTTGGGGGATATCTATCACTATTTTCGATACCATCTTATTGCTATTTTTATTACACAAAGGCATTCGATTGATGGAGAGCTTCATCATCTCGATGGTATTTGTAGTAGGCGTTTCGTTTTTAATGGAGATGTTTATTGTGCAGCCTGCCACCGCAGAGATTTTAACCGGATTTAAACCATCGGTGCTAAGCGGAGAAGCCTTATACATTGCCATCGGGATTATTGGTGCAACGGTAATGCCACATAATTTGTACCTGCACTCTTCATTGGTACAAACCAGAAAGATAGAACGTAGCGAAAAAGGCATTAAGGAGGCCATTAAATTCAATTTGATGGATACCACCATCGCCCTCAATCTGGCATTTTTAGTCAATTCTGCTATTTTGATTCTTGCTGCGGCCGCTTTTTACAAAAATGGTTTATACGAAGTGGCTGAAATTCAAGATGCTCATCAGTTATTGAAACATATATTCGGGTCGCTGGCTCCTACCCTCTTCGCTATTGCACTCATTGCATCTGGACAAAGCTCTACCATTACCGGCACTTTAGCAGGGCAAATTGTAATGGAGGGCCATTTAAACTTACGCATACAGCCATGGCTGCGTAGGCTCATTACCCGTTTACTGGCCATTATTCCAGCATTTTTAACCATCATTTATTTTGGGGAAGAATCACTGGGCGAATTATTGGTTTTAAGCCAGGTGGTGCTGAGTTTGCAATTGGGTTTTGCCATCATTCCTCTTATTCATTTCAACTCCGATAGAAAGCTGATGGGTCAATTTAGTATTAAAACCTGGGTCAAAATCCTGGCCTGGATCAGTGCTACCATCATTATCGGACTAAATGTAAAATTGGTTTTTGAGGAAATTATTGGCTGGTTGGCAATTGCAGAAAGCACCTGGTGGATCTATGGCTTAGTGATTCCGCTTGCCATTGGAGTTGGTTTATTGTTACTGTATATCCTGATTTATCCCTTATGGAAATCAGAATCAGGCAAAACGATGCACATCCCTCATGGAGAGGCTCAGGCAATTAACGGCATTAAACCGATCAAATATGAAAAAATCGGCATCACGGTCGACTTTTCAGACAAAGATCTGGACACCCTCCGACATGCGGTACTGCAAGGCGGGAAAAACGCAAAATACCTGCTGATCCATGTGGTTGAAACCGCCGGAGCACGCTATCATGGAGCGGAAGTTATGGATCTGGAGACCGGGGTTGATATAGAAAACCTAAGAAAATACCAAGTCAATCTCAAGGATTTGGGCTATGAAGCCGATTTTCAAATTGGTTATGGTGCTACCGCCAAAGAAATTGTAGATATTGTGAATGCGAAGGAAATCGATCTTTTGGTGATGGGGGCACATGGCCACCGTAATCTGAAAGATGTAATTTTTGGAACCACCGTAAACAAAGTAAGACATCGGGTGAATATTCCGGTGCTAATCGTTAATTGATAAAGAATGAGAAAAACCTGTTTGATATGCTGTTTTATGTTGACTCAAGCTTTTGCACAGCAAAGCTCGAGCATAAAAAAGCAATTTCACTTGTTTAAACCTACTCCAAAAAATTTAATGAGGGGTTTAGAAACCGACCGGCCGGATATTACTGAAAGCGCCTATTCGGTAGATGCAGGCCATTTTCAAATTGAAACTGATTTATTTAAGACTGTTAAAAACGGCACGCGAAGCAACTATACCAGACAAAACTTCTATAACCTGGCTAATCTAAAAATCGGATTAAACAATCACTCCGACTTACAATTGGTAGTTGAAAACTATGTGACTGAAACAGTCCGTTTGGGAGATCAGTTAAGCAGGACACATGGTTTTGGACAATTAACGCTTCGGTATAAATATAATTTATGGGGCAACGATGAAGGTAAAACAGCCTTGGCCGTGATGCCCTACCTCAGCTTTCCGACTGGCAAATTCGTCGCACACCGAAGTGTAGAGGGAGGGATCATTTTCCCATTTGCATTGGCTTTGAACAATGATTGGGGCATGGGGGCACAGGCACAGATAGATTTCATTAAAACCGAATCCGGATATGATCAACAGTTATTGAACTCGATAACTTTTGCAAGAGATTTTGCTAAAAATTGGAATGCCTTCATAGAAAGCTATTATACCTATCAGCTAAAAGCAGCTGTTTTCAACTTTTCAGTCAATGGGGGTATTTCTTACTCCATCTCCGATGATTTAAAATTAGATGCCGGATTTAACTACGGTCTTACCAAAAACACAGATAAAGTTTATTTCACCGGATTTTCTTTCAGATATTAGTGCAAAATTTGAGTCATGTCTGGCGATCTGAATATCCGTAACAAAAAAGCTTACTTCGAGTATCATATTCTCGAAGAATTTGTTGCGGGAATTAAGTTACTGGGTACTGAGATCAAATCGATCCGAGAAGGAAAAGCAAACATAAATGATGCCTTTTGCGCTTTCCTCAATGAGCAATTGTATGTGAGAAACATGCATATTGCTGAATACTCTCACGGATCATTCTACAACCATGAAGCTAAACGTGACCGCGTTTTATTACTCAATAAAAAAGAACTCAATAGACTCAAAGCTAAAACTGAAGAAAAGGGCTTCACCATTATTCCTTTAAAAATGTTCGTTAGCGAT
The DNA here is from genome assembly GCA_947458875.1 of Sphingobacteriaceae bacterium. Classification (GTDB taxonomy): domain Bacteria; phylum Bacteroidota; class Bacteroidia; order Sphingobacteriales; family Sphingobacteriaceae; genus JAIPAN01. The sequence continues at coordinate 5,307 of CANGZD010000028.1, read as the reverse complement.
CGTGGATACGCCAAATTACTCATCGGGTTGGCACAAGGTAAAAAACTCTACGATAAACGGGAGAGTTTAAAAGAGCGGGATGCAAAGATCGAGCTGCAAAGGGTAATGAAACGCTAAAGCTACCAGGCCTGATCGCCCACCAGAGGCACAAAACGGAAGGTATCTAACACAATTTTCTCGTATTCGGTTTCAGAAACACGCAAGACCGTCACCATTTTCTGTTCATTACTATCCCCTACCGGTATGACCAGTATGCCGCCAATTTTGAGCTGCTTTAACAAAACCTCGGGTACTACCGGAGCACCGGCCGTGACAAGGATTTGGTCGTAAGGCGCATGCTCAGGAATACCCAATGATCCATCTCCCAGGAAAAACTCAGGTTGATAACCCATTTTGGGCAATACTTCTTTGGTACGTTCGTATAATTTCTCCTGACGTTCGATGGTGTATACTTTAGCTCCTAACTCTACCAAAATGCAAGTTTGATAGCCAGATCCGGTACCAATTTCTAAGACCTTATTCCCTTTACGAACATGCAGCAGCTCAGTTTGATAAGCCACGGTGTAAGGCTGAGAAATTGTTTGTCCTTCACCAATGGGGAAAGCGATGTCCTTATAAGCCTGATTCCAGAAAGTTTCATCAAAAAAATAGTGACGAGGAACTTTGCCGATGGCAGCCAACACTTTCTCATCAGCAATTCCACGCTCCTTTAACAAAGCCACCAGTTTTTTCCGAGCTCCTTGTTCTCGGTAATTATCAATCAGTTTATAAGCCATCTCACATCATTTATATTTCGCAGCAAAAATAAAAAGCCATTAATAAGGATCAACATCTATTTGAATAATGCTGCCCTTAGCCATCGGTTCGGTTTCAAATTTTTGAATAATTTGCTGTAATGCCGCCTTTAGTTTTTGTACCGATATGCCCTCTTTCTCCACCTTGATCAATATCTTTTGGATATAATAATTTCGAATCCTGCTCACCAGAGGCGCTTCTGGGCCCAGAACACGATCTCCAAATTGTTGTTTTAAAATCAGGGCAAAATGATTGGCAATCTGGTTCAATTTAGACTGATCTTTATGTTTGATGTCTAAATTAATCAATCGATACATGGGTGGATAATGGTAATTTCTTCGCTCTATGAGTTCTGTCTCGAACAATTGCTCATAATCGTTGTTGAGCACCTGCTGCAACACGCGGTGTTGAGTATCGTAAGCCTGAATGATTACCTTGCCCTGCTGGTCACGGCGACCGGCCCTTCCGGCCACTTGGGCCATGAGCTGGTAGCTGCGTTCAAAAGCCCTAAAATCAGGGTAATTGAGCATGGCGTCGGCATTGATGATCCCAATGGTACTCACCTTTTCAAAATCCAAACCCTTAGCCACCATTTGTGTACCTACTAAAATATCAATCCGGCCATCTTCAAAATCGTTCAGCAATTGCTGAAATCCATACTTGGTGCGGGTCGCATCTAAATCCATCCGGGCAATCTTTGCTTCCGGAAAAATTAAACTCAATTCATCTTCAATTTTTTCGGTGCCGTAACCTTTTTGTTCAATTTTAGCAGAACCGCAAGCCACACAGTTAGCAAGCAAATCATGACGATAGCCGCAATAATGGCAGTGTAGCTTTCCACTGCTTTTATGATAGGTTAAACTGACATCGCAATGCAGGCATTTGGGGCTATGACCACAAGTTTGGCAAATCAATACGGGTGCGTAGCCTCTACGGTTCTGAAAAAGGATAATTTGTTCCTGCCGGGACAAAGCCCCCCTCATCTCCTCTACTAGCACACTGGTAAAATGCGATTGCATGGTTTTGCGCTTCGTTTCTTCGGCAATAGATACTATCTGAATAGCGGGCAGCTGAACGCCACCATAGCGCTCTTGAAGCGTTACAAGCCCATACTTGCCGATTTTGGCATTGTAATAACTCTCCAAACTGGGAGTAGCAGATCCTAATACAACCTTGCATTGATGCAACGCAGCCAAATAGATGGCGGTGTCTCTGGCATGGTAACGCGGGGCTGGATCAAATTGTTTATAGGAATTTTCATGTTCCTCATCTACCACAATGAGGCCCAAATCATTAAATGGCAGGAAGACGGCCGAACGAGCTCCCAATATAACCTTAAACTCCCCTTTTTGAACTTTCTGCCAAATTTCTGCTCGTTCCTGATCACTGAATTTAGAGTGGTAAACACCAATCTGGTTGCCAAAATATTGCTGTAATCGCTGAATGATTTGTGCCGTTAGTCCGATTTCCGGAAGCAGGTAAAGTACTTGTTTGTCTTGTTTAAGCAAGCCTTCTATTAGACGGATATAAATTTGTGTTTTACCAGATGCAGTTACGCCATGGAGTAAAGCAACTTCGTGATCCTGCAACGCTTTCTCCAGTTGCTCAAAGGCCTGCGTTTGACCTTCGTTCAATAAGAATCCTGGTTGAAGTTCTTCCTCATATTTCTTTAAGCGACTTACTTCTTTTTCATAGCTAACGAACACCTCATTATCGAGGAGTGCTTTAAGCGCTGCAGGGCTGGCTGCACTTTGCTCTAATAAATCCGACTTACTGACCTCTTCTTGGTTTTTACACAAATGCAGCAAGCCCAGCAAAAGGTCCAATTGCTTAGGGGCTCTTTCCAAGACCTGAAATAACTCTTTACGGTTTTCTGGATCTTGGTAAAAGTGGTGTAATTTAAGGTACGTCTTCTTTCTGGGCTGATATTTTTCAATGATCTCTTCAGAAACAGAGATGATCCCTTTTTCAAGGAGTGATTTAATGATGGGGAAAACCGTTTTCTGTCCTAAGATTTTACTGATATCGCCCAGAGATAGTTCAGGCTGAATTTCTAGGGCATCCAGAATTAGAAATTCCTTATCGCTCAGGCTCGATTTGTCAATTTCTATTGCAGAATTGAATATAATCTTTGTTTCACTGGCCAATTTAAGTGCCGAAGGTAGGGCTGCCTGCATCACCTCGCCCATGGAGCATAAGTAATAAGAAGCCATCCACTCCCATAATTTTAATTGCCTGGCATTTAGAATGGGCTGCTCATCCAGCACATCGATTAGGTATTTAGCTTCATAAGCAAGTGGAGGCTGATCGCTAATGGCAGAAATGATGGCAGTATAGATCTTACTCTTCCCAAACTGAACAACCACCCGCTTGCCCACAGCCACTTGTTCATTTAAATCAAATGGCACACGATAGGTGTAAGCCTTGGCCAGAGAAAGTGGCAATATGACCTCCACAAAAAGGGTGCGCCTGTCTGGGCCGGAAACCTGATTGAATTGGAGCATTTAATTTTTCTTAAATCCAGATATTGCCAAAAAAAACCAACCAATAATGAAAAGCAAACCTCCAAAAGGGGTAACAGGACCCAAAATTGCAACCGGTAGTTGTAAAATTTCGCGTAAACTGAGCAGATAAAGCGAACCAGCAAACAATACAATTCCCAGTCCGAAACACCAGGCTGCACGGTTTATAAATTGATTTGCCGGCATCAGGGCAAGCGCAAGCAAGGCCAGCGTATGAATAAAATGATATTGAACCGCTGTTTCCCAATTGCCAAGTGCTGCAGGGCCGATCAAGCTTTTTAAGGCATGAGCACCAAATGCTCCAAAAATAACCGCCAAGGCAGCTGAAAAGGCTGCAATACTTACCAATCGTTTGTTCATATTTTAATTTGGAAATTAGTGCTAAATTAAGAAATAGCAACGCATAAGCGCACGAATAGCCTGGAATAATTTATAATTCAAAGGGCTGAATTAGCACAAATCTTTGGGCTTGGTTGCAATGAAATCTTTGAGATAAAATGGCTCAAAATAAGCCAAATCTTCAAAATCTTGAGCCCTGAACTTTTCAAGAGCGATATCGGTAAGATCGGCAGCTGAATTGATATGGGATGAAAAAACGAATTCGGCACCTTGGTAAAGCGATTTACACTTTTCTGCTCCGTCACCGAAAATATGGATCCGATAGGTATTAGAATACGTCTCGAAGGTATTTTCATCTAATATTTGTGCTTTCACCGGCTCAATCACACTTAAATCCTGATTATATATAGCCATGTAAACCTCCATGCGTCGGGCGTCGATCATGGGGCAAAGCAAAGTTTTAGATTCAGCATCTGCTTTTTTAGCCGCCGCCATTGCTGCCAAAGTTGAAACGGCGATTAATGGCTTATCTAATGCATAACACAATCCCTTTGCTGTAGAAACCCCAATCCTCAATCCAGTATAAGATCCCGGCCCCATACTCACTGCCACCGCAACTAATTCTTCGAGGGTTTTGCCCGCCTGCTTCATCACCTCTTCTATAAAAAGTGTGATGTGAGAAGCGTGAATATTGGCTTCATTCTGCTCTTTGAGGGCAATTACCTGACCATGCTGAGCCAGAGCGATGGAACAAGAGCGGGTTGCTGTTTCTATCTGTAAGATCAATGCCATGTGTGTTTGAATTAAGGTACCGGATCGTGACCGTGTGCCCCCCATGGGTGGCATCGCCCAATACGTTTAATTGTTAACCAGGCACCTTTAAAAGGTCCATGTTTCTGGATGGCCTCTATGCCATATTGCGAACAAGTGGGCGTAAAACGACAAGAACTTCCCAATAAGGGAGATAATAAATACTGATACAATTTAATGAACAGTAAGAATAGAGCCGTCAGGACTTTGTTCATTCGGCATTCCCTCCTATCTGTGCTTGCAAATCCTTCATTAAATTCAACCATAATTTCTTCGATTTCTCCTCCATCAAGCTAAAATCGTGTATTTCCTTGCCCACATATACAATAGATAGCAGCAAGGTGCTTCCTTCCGAAATAAAAGGATATAGATGTTGTGATTTTTGAAGTCGGTAAATTTCCCTAATCCTACGCTTAATTAAGTTGCGGTCGACAGCCCTTTTAAATTTGCGTTTCGGAACCTGAATAAGAACTTTTACAGGCACTTCCATCGAATTTACCAACAAATAGTTGACACGATAGGGGTATAAAAGAAAAGAAGAACCACTATGGAAAAGCTCATCAATGAGCTTTTGACTACATAATCGTTCTTCTTTTTTAAAAGTGTACATTTTTTGAATGCTTGAGCGGGTTCAGATCAATCTCTGACTGCTGATCCGCGAGTAGCGGCAAGCCTTCAAAAATTATGCTTTATGACGACGCTCGTCAGAAACTGATAATCTTTTTCTGCCTTTAGCTCTTCTTGAAGCTAAAACCCGTCTGCCATTCGCTGTAGACATACGCTCTCTGAAACCATGTTTGTTTCTTCTTTTTCTCTGGGACGGCTGAAATGTTCTTTTCAT
>CANGZD010000027.1 GCA_947458875.1 Sphingobacteriaceae bacterium | reverse complement strand
TTTAAATTAGATGTCTTAACAAAACCCTATCATCAAATGAAGAAAATTTTATTCCTCTTTTTATTTCTGGTGAGCTTACAATCCATGGCACAGGAAACTTTTCCTGTAAATGGCTCTTGGGACAAGCGACCAGGATTGTATGCATTTACTAATGCTAACATTGTAGTAAATGCCGATCAGACCATCAATAACGGAACACTTTTAGTAAAAGACCGGGTAATTGAATCTGTTGGAACCAATTTGGTAATTCCTAAAGGTTATATCGTAATTGACCTGAAAGGTAAATATATCTATCCTTCGCTGGTAGATGCTTTTACCAGCTACGGCGTACCATCAGTATCGGTTGCAGTTAACAGACAACAGCAGTTTCGACAGGTGTTTACCACTACCAAGCCAGGCGCATTTTATTGGAATGAAGCCATTCGGCCAGAAATTTCGGTGAAAAACCAGTTCATGAAAGATGTAAGAAAAGCAGAAGAATATAAAAAGAACGGGTTCGGGGTGGTACATGCCATCAACCGAGACGGGATTGCCCGAGGCACTTCTTTAGTAGCAACTTTAGGCGAAGAAAACGAGCATGAAGTTATTCTAAAAGATCAGGCAGGTGCACAGTACTCTTTTAATAAGGGAACATCAAACAATAATTATCCTTCTTCATTAATGGGCTCCATCGCCTTGCTTCGCCAGGCATACTATGATGCAGCATGGTACAATAACCAAAAAGGTGAATACAATATTTCTTTAGATCACTTTAATCAGACTCAGAACATGCCTCAGTTTTTTGAGGTAAATGATGCTCTGAGTGTGTTACGTGCCGATAAAATTGGAGATGAATTTGGGAAACAATACATTTTTAAAACAGACGGAAAAGAATACCAAAAAATAGATGCAGTAAAAGCAACCGGCGGCAGTTTCATCATCCCGATGACCTTCCCGAGAGCTTTTGATGTAGAAGATCCTGCGGATGCACGCAATGTGAGTTTAACACAATTAAAAGATTGGGAAATGGCTCCCGGTAATGCGGCAGCTTTAGAAAAAGCAGGTATTCGCTTTGCGATCACTTCTTTTGGATTAGAGGGGTCACGCGATTTCTGGAGCAATTTACGTACGGCTATCGAACGTGGTTTATCTGAGAAGCAGGCGCTAAAATCTTTAACCACTATCCCTGCCGAAATGCTAGGCGTTGCGAACCAAGTAGGTACGCTAAATGCGGGTAAATTGGCCAATTTCATTATCACTTCCGATCAGCTTTTCAAAAAAGACAATGTCATCTATGAAAACTGGGTGGAAGGCCGTCAGTATGTGGTGGCAAAAATGAATGTAAACGATTTGCGTGGCACTTATGCCTTGAAAGTAGATGGATTGGGTGATTTGAGTTTGAAAATTGGCGGAACTGCCAGTGCCTATGACGCCAATGTGGAACGCCTGGCAGATAGTACCAAGGCAAAAGCCAACTTCAACCGTAACGGCGATCTGATGAGTTTGAACTTCGATCTGAAAAAACCTGCAGGCGTAATCAGAATGAGTGGCTACATCGCCAGTTTATCTCCATTGAGCTTTAAGGGCGAAGTGGTACAGCCAGACGGTAGTTCAGGTAGCTGGTCGGCCAGCTTCAAAGAAGCTTTTAAAGAAACCGAGGCTAAAAAAGAAAGTCCGGCAGCAGCTCCTGCTAACACCGGCTCTGTAATTTATCCGTTTGTAGCTTACGGCAACGAGAGTGCTCCTAAGACTGAAAGTGTTTTGTTTAAAAATGCTACCGTTTGGACAAATGAGAAAGAAGGGAAACTGAACAATACAGATGTTTGGATTGAGAATGGAAAAATTAAAGCAGTAGGTAAGAACCTGAGTGCTGCAAACGCCAAAGTTATTGATGCCACTGGAAAACACATCAGTCCGGGAATCATCGATGAGCACTCACATATTGCCGGCTTCGGCGGTATTAATGAGGGAGCGCAATCGGTTACTTCAGAAGTGAGAATAGGCGATATTATTTCTTCCGAAGACATCAACATCTATCGTCAATTGGCCGGTGGGGTAACTACTTCACACATTCTGCACGGATCAGCTAATGCGATCGGTGGACAAACACAAATTATTAAACTTCGTTGGGGTAAAACACCTGAAGAGTTAAAATTTGAAGGTGCCGATGGCTTTATAAAATTCGCTTTAGGGGAAAACGTAAAACAAAGTAACTTCCAAATCCCGGGAGGTAATCAACGTTTCCCGCAGAGCCGTATGGGCGTTGAACAAGTATTTGTAGACGCCTTTACCCGTGCTAAGGAATATCAAGCAGCCCGTTCGGTAAAAGGTAATAATGTTCGCCGAGATTTAGAACTAGATGCGTTGGTAGAGATTATGAATCAGAAAAGATTCATCACCTGCCACTCCTATGTACAATCAGAGATCAATATGCTGATGCATTTGGCAGATTCTATGGGCTTTAAAATCAACACCTTCACTCATATTTTGGAGGGCTATAAAGTAGCAGATGGAATGGCCAAGAGAGGCATTGCCGCATCTACTTTCTCCGATTGGTGGTCGTATAAAAATGAGGTTGCAGAAGCCATTCCTTATAATGGGAAATTGATGCATTTGAACGGCGTTTTAACTGGTTTCAATTCAGATGATGCGGAAATGGCCCGCCGTCTTAACCAGGAAGCTGCCAAAGCCATCACTTATGGAAACATGAGCGAAGAGGATGCTTTGAAATTGGTAACCCTAAATCCGGCAAAAATGTTGCACATTGATAATCGTGTAGGAAGTATCAAGACTGGAAAAGATGCCGATATTGTGCTCTGGTCAGATAACCCGCTTTCTATTTATGCTAAAGCAGAGAAAACCTTTGTAGACGGCATAGCTTACTGGGATATGGAACAGGATGCTGCCAAACAAAAGGCTTTAAATGCAGAACGTGGACGTATCATCCAAAAAATGATCGCTGCTAAAAATGGAGGAACACCTACCCAAAGAGCGGTGGCACCACGTCAGCGTTTATATGAATGTGAAAGTCTGGAAGAGGATCAGTTCGTAAATGCTAACCGTTATCAATAATTTATAAATGACGAAGAACATGAAAAAATATATATGCCTTTTCGCCGGCCTGTTGGTTGGCGGAAATCTGGCCTTTGGACAGGCGAATATTTTACCAGCCAAAGCGCAAGCTAAACCAGTAACCATCGCTAATGCCACCATACATTTGGGCAATGGACAAGTGATCAATAAAGGGTACATCAGCTTTAATAATGGTAAAATAACTGCTGTTGCAGAAGGTGCTGCTCCTGTTAATACTCAGGCAGAGCTGATTGATGCAACAGGTAAGCACGTTTATCCGGGCTTTATTGCTCCCGTGAACAATATTGGTTTAACCGAAATTGCAGCAGGTGCAAAAAGTACCGATGATGCGACAGAAATTGGGGAAGTGAATCCGCATGTCAGATCAATTATTGCTTATAATACAGAATCTAAGGTAATTCCTACTGTGAGGTCAAATGGGATCTTGATGAGCCAGCCAACACCCGATGGTGGATTGGTCACCGGCCAATCATCCGTAGTGGTATTAGATGGTTGGAATTGGGAAGATGCCGCTTACAAAAAAGACATCGCCATTCATATGAACTGGCCTGCAATTAGCAATTTTGGTGGATTTGGCGGTTTTGTTGCAGCTCCTGCAACTGATCAAAAAGAGGCTAACCAAAAGGTACTAGCTAATCTGGATAAGTATTTCACCGAAGCACAGGCTTATGCACAACTGTCTAAACCTGCAGAGGTAAATGCTCGCTTTGAAGCCATGAAGGGTTTGTTTAATGGAAGCAAAAAACTGTTTGTAAACGTGGATGATAGCCGCGGCATTGTTCAGGCGGTGAATTTTGGGAAAAAATTCGGAATCAAAGTGGTGATCGTAGGTGGAGAAGAAGCGGTACAAGTAACCGAATTGCTTCGCGATAATCAAGTGCCGGTTATCTTAATTGAGACCCAAACTTTACCCGGTAAAACCGAAGATGATGTTTATTTACCTTACAAGAGACCTAAATTATTGCACGATGCAGGCGTATTGGTGGGTTTAACCGGTGTAGGTTACTGGCGCCAGCGTAATTTGCCATTTGAAGCGGGTACAGCTGCAGCATATGGTTTAGGTAAAGAGCAGGCGGTAGCCCTCATCAGCTTAAATAACGCTAAAATTTTAGGAATAGATCAAACGACTGGGAGTTTGGAAAAAGGCAAAGATGCCACGCTTTTCATTTCTGGTGGTGATGCTTTAGACATGCTCGGAAATAAAGTGGAAACTGCATTTATCCGTGGTAAAAGCATCAATCTGGATAACCTGCACAAGCAACTATATGAACGCTATATGGAGAAATATCAGCTTAAAAACTAAATAGTTTTTGGCTGCTGTAGCCGAAAAAAAGCCCTTCCAGTTTTGGAAGGGCTTTTTTGTTTAAACACACCTGAATAAAAAAGCTCCTCGACGGGCGTCAGGAGCTTTTTTGAACTAACCAATTATAAACCTAAGAATAAGGTTGCCATGAGAAGAGGAGTCGAACCTCAGGGTTATTACCCTTACCTGTTAAAATTCTCACAGATGATCAATACCGTAGTAATGAATGTTACAAAGATAATAAATTGATGTTTTTTTTAATATTATCATAATGTTAAATCTATATTTTTATTATTATTGTAAATATTATGGCTTTTATTTATAATATCATCAAAAAATGCCCGATAAAAAAGCACAAAATTTAGAAATTGATAATCTGGACCGTGAAATTTTATCCATTTTAACAGCCGATGCCACCATACCTTACACTGAAATAGCCAAGAAATTGGTCATTTCGGGAGGCACCGTGCATGTTCGGATGAAAAAAATGCAGGAGATGGGCATCATTCAAGGTTCACAGCTCAATATTAATCCGCAAAAAATTGGTTACGATGTTTGTGCTTTCCTAGGTATATTCTTACAGAAGGGTTCACAATACAATGATGCGGTAGAGCGACTCCGGCAAATTAAGGAGATTGTGGAACTGCATTATTGCACCGGTGCATATAGCATGTTTGCCAAAATCATTTGTAGAGATACCACACACTTGCGTAAAGTATTGAATGACGGCATCCAAGCGGTTCCGGGTATACAACGTACCGAAACTTTTATCTCTTTAGAGGAAAGTATCCGCAGGCAGATCAGTTTGAGCAAATAAAAAACCGCTTCAGTATCCTGAAACGGTTTTCTTTAATTGATTTAAGAAATCTTTATTTGTTCACGTAAAGCACTTCTTTAACCGCCTTGATCACTCTTTCTGCATTAGGCAATGCTTCTTGAATGAGGGTTGGCGCATAAGGCAATGGCACATCTGCTGAAGTAATACGGATGATTGGTGCATCTAAATAATCAAAGGCCTCACGCTGCACACGGAAACTCACCTCGGTGGAGATGGATGCCAATGGCCAGGCTTCTTCTACAAATACCATGCGGTTGGTCTTTTTAATGGATTCGATTACAGTAGCATAATCTATAGGACGCACCGTACGCAAATCGATTACTTCTGCATTGATGCCTTCTTTAGTGAGCTCTTCCACTGCAGGCATTACCACACGGCTCAGCATTTTTCCAAAAGTAACAATGGTTACGTCAGTTCCTTCTTTAACAATTCGGGCTTTACCAATGGGTAAGTAATATTCTTCTTCAGGAACCAAACCTTTATCACCATACATCACTTCCGATTCCATGAAAATAACTGGATCTGGATCGATGATAGCTGATTTTAACAAGCCTTTAGCTTCGTATGGGTCGGCAGGAACCACCACTTTTAAGCCCGGGCAATTGGCATACCAGTTTTCAAAATTTTGAGAGTGCTGAGCAGCCAGCTGTCCGGCATTACCGGTAGGACCACGAAACACCATTGGAATCGGGAATTGACCACCACTCATAGACAACATCTTGGCAGCAGAATTGATTACCTGATCGATAGCTACCAGAGAGAAGTTAAAGGTCATGAATTCCACAATAGGTTTGAGGCCATTCATTGCGGCACCTACGGCAATACCCGCAAATCCCAATTCAGCAATCGGAGTATCGATTACGCGTTTGGCACCAAACTCATCCAACATGCCCTGACTTACCTTGTAAGCGCCATTGTATTCAGCTACCTCCTCACCCATTAAAAAGATGCATTCATCTTTTCTCATCTCTTCGTTCATCGCTTCGCGGAGTGCTTCTCTGAATTGTAATTCTCTCATTGTGCTATCAAATTCTTTTAGGAAGGCAAATATAATTGTATTGTTTGAAATCTGTATGTCAGATCATTAATCTTCGTTTTCTTCGGCCGAAGGCTGTTCTAAAATATCATTTGGCTGGCGAAAATTACTCCGCACAAATGTACACCATTGGCATTTTTCGTCTCCACAACCTGTAAAATCGTGTTTGCGGATGCGGTTGTATACCGAAGTGATTTGTTCACGCACCAGCATCAGGTCTTCCGGCCTGATCATGACTTTTTCTTTGATGTATTGATGATCGTGTGGTTCCACAAAATCAAATTCCACCCGCTCCACTTCCCATTGGTGACGGTCATCGGCCTGTACCAGTAATTGATAAAATACCGCCTGTCTCCAGTAATCTCCCCCTAAGGGCTCTTTTTCGGTTGGGGGCTTGAGTTTAGTTTTGGCATTTTCGTAGTTACCGGTCTTATAATCCACAATAGTTACCCGATTACCGTTCATCTCAATCTTATCCAGATCTCCTTTAACCGGAATTCCATCTATTTCCACGTTCTTGATCTTATACTCCGTGAGGCTGTTTTTCACCCAGTAGTTAACATAACGCTGATAGTAGGCGGGCAATATTTTGTCACCATATTCCATTCTTCGCTTAAACTGTTCGTTGGTAAAAGCTTCGCGGTTACGGTGCATGTACCAGTAAAAATCAGACATGAACTGTTCCAATCCATGAAACTCATTTTCGTTCTCCGGCAATTTGCGGAACAGCTTATTCAAGGCCCAATGCACAGCCGATCCAAAAGTCATTGTTTCATTTTTGCCAGATGGGATTTGAATGAGATTTTGGAAATAAAATTTCAAGGGACATTCTAAATAGTTGTTGAGATGGGTGACGCTGAGCGTGTATTTCTCTAAGAGGTGATCGATGAAAGAGCCATCCACCAATCCGGGATTTAAAATTTCTTGCGATTTGAACTGTGTTACAAAAAACTCGATGAGGGAGGATTCCGGCATTTCAATTTTCTGTAATTCTAAATCGGTGGCTGCCAAGATCTCTCCTATAAAAACTGACGATTCCAGCGGCTTGCCACTATCACTCTCTTCGGCAAAAGAAATAAATAACTCACGGCGGGCACGGGTAAGTGCCACATAAAACAATCGGCGAAGTTCTTCTTCATCGTTTGAGCCGGATGAGCTTGAAAAAATGGTCTCTGGTAACTTGTACTCTCCTGGCCGGTTTTTGCCTTTACCTTCCCAAACATTTTTATTACATCCAATTAAAAACACATGATCAAACTCTAAACCCTTTGATCCGTGGCAGGTAAGGAAATTAACGCCAGCTTCGTTAAAAACAGACTGATTAAGTTCCAGTGGCAGTTCATTTTCCTCCAGCAAATCCAATAAATTGACGAAGGCTTTCAAACTCAAATCGGGTTTTTTGCGAGTTTCTTCCTTCAAAAAGTTAAATAGTGAAGTCAGCACCTGCATCAACCAGGTTTTTTGATCTGATTTTAGTACATAAGCCAAGATACCGCCCCTGACCATGATCTTTTCAAACAAATTATGCAGGGTCAAATTACAGGCTTCCCTGATCCAATATTCCAGGTCGTCACTCAGTCGTTTAATCTGCTTTTGACTTTCGCTAACTGGCTCGCCCTTGGCAATTTGATAGATCTGGTGACGAATTGAGGTTTTATCCTCGTTTTTATAATTAAGTTGGTTGACTGCCACACTGATACGGGCCACATCCATTGGCGCAATTTCATAGAAATCATAATGCATGATTTCAAACAGCAAAACATCGCCACTGTAAGGGGCTTCATTCTCAAGCGCTAGGTAGCGCAATAGATTGATGATCTTTTTTCCAAATGGCTCTTTCAGGATGTTAACCTTTTTTTTAGCGCTCACCGGAATGCCCTTTAATTGAAAATAGCGAGCCAGCTCTTGTCCCGATTTATGTTCCTTGTAGATTACTGCGATTTCTTGCGGAGCTGCTCCTTCAGCAATCAATCGCTCCACCTGAGCGCTTACATGGGCAAACTCATGAAATTGACTTTGATAAGCACGAATTTCTGGCTTCACAATGGAGCCCGCATATTGATCGTTCCGGGCGGTAAGCACCTTGCTCAGTCCCGGCAGTTTAACCCGCTCCTGGTTGTTATCAATCAATACCCTGGCTGCATCCAAAATGTGCTGCGAGGAGCGGTAATTATCAGTAAGCATTACCTGATATAACTCCCGCTCATATCTCGAATGGTATTGCTGTATGTTTTGCACATTGGCGCCCTGGAATCGGAAAATAGATTGGTCATCATCGCCTACCACAAAAATATTCGGGCTATCCCAGTAGCTGATGAGCAGGTGGATCAATTCATTCTGCGAACCACTGGTATCCTGGTATTCATCCACCAGCACGTATTGATAGCGCTCCTGATAATTGAGTAGGAAATTGGGATCGTTTTTAAAAGCATTCAGCACCCAAAGGATCATATCGTCATAATCATAACGACCCATTTGACGCATCATTTGCTGATATTTCGGAAACTCTCTGGCAGCTGCACGAAGTTTTTCGTGATTTTCTTTCAGCTCGGCAAACTTGGGTTTCCAATCACCTGGCATATTTTCTCCGCTTTTGCGAGCATAGCGGTAAGTTTTGTAATACTCCGAGCCCGGTTCGGCATCCTGTATCAATTGAATGTGCTCATCAATTTTCTGACTAATGAATTCAGGCGACCAGTCTTCCCGTTTCATGGCCGAAAACAAGTGCTGCAAGCGCTTAACCTCGAAATATACTTCCCCTCTGAAACGCTTCAGGGGATGGTCTTTATCAAAACTGTCTACTAATTTTTGGAATAATTCCATGCGCTCCAGATCTGAAATGGCATCTAACTCCAGCTTACCGAAATAATCCAGGTTTTCCTGGATGATATCATTACAAAATGCATGGAAAGTGTAAATATTCACCCGGTAAGCTTCCGGACCAATAAAATCGAACAAACGCTTGCGCATAGCAACCGCACCGGCATCGGTATAGGTTAGACAAAGAATATTGTGGGCCTTCACATCGGCATCCAACAATATTTTACCAATACGGGCGGCCAAAATTTGAGTTTTCCCAGTACCCGGGCCTGCAATTACCAAAACAGGGCCTTCAATCTGGTTGACTGCCTTCAGCTGGTTTTCATTAAGTGCAGCAAGCGCCTTTTTAAAGTTTTCGTTGTATTTATTGATGGGAAGCATAGGAATTTAAAGGTACAGAAAAGGATGAAAATTGGAGGATCATTGTCCCGAATTGTCACTTAATAAAATTGATTGATTTGGAAAATTGAGTGTGATGTCAGTTAGATTTGATTAATAATTATCTTTGCATCGATAAGCAAAAACAACATGAGTGTTTCCCTATTAGCCCAAACTTTAAAAGGTTCAGAAATCATTAAAATCGGGGCTGAGATCAATGAATTGAAAAAGAAAGGGGAGAAAATCGCGAATCTGACGATCGGAGATTTTGATCCGAATATTTTCCCTGTTCCCAACGGATTAAAACACGGCATTATTGATGCTTATCATGCCAATCACACCAATTATCCGCCAGCCGATGGGGTAAACATCCTTCGGGAAAACGTTTCAGCATTTTTAGCAGAGCGATACCAACTCGACTATGGAGCTCAACAGATCTTAATTGCTGGTGGATCAAGGCCCTTGATTTATGCTACCTATCTGGCATTAGTAGATCCAGGAGATAAAGTGGTTTATCCGGCTCCATCTTGGAACAATAACCATTATTGCCACCTTTCGGGAGCAAATGGAGTAGCCGTAATGACCCAGCCCGAGAATTTGTTCATGCCAACTGCCGAAGAGCTGAAGCCTCATTTATCGGGAGCAAGTTTATTGGCTTTATGTTCGCCGCTTAATCCTACCGGAACCATGTTCGGTCAAGAGGAACTGGAAAAAATCTGCGATCTGGTTATTGAAGAAAATAAGAAAAGAAAAGCGGGAGAAAAACCATTGTACATTCTTTACGACCAAATTTACTCCCTGCTCACCTTCAATAATAAAAAACACGTAGATCCGGTTAGCCTTCGTCCCGAATTGAAAAACTACGTCTTGTACATTGACGGCATTTCGAAATGTTTTGCGGCTACCGGTGTAAGGGTTGGATGGGCATTTGGGCCTGAGCTCATCATAGCTAAAATGCGTTCTATTTTGGGTCACGTTGGTGCCTGGTCGCCAAAAGCAGAACAAATTGCCACTGCGAAGTTTTTGAAAGATAAAATAGAAGTAGATACCTACCTAAATACGTTTAAAGGTCAATTACAGCAAAGTCTGGACACACTTTACAAAGGAATTAAAAACCTAAAGGCGGCAGGCTTAGCGGTAGATGCCATCGATCCGATGGGAGCCATTTACCTGACCGTTAAGATTGATTATGCAGGAAAAACTACTCCTGACGGGACGAACTTGCAAACCAGCGCCGATATCAATTTTTACCTGATTAAGGAGGCGGGTATGGCCATGGTGCCGTTTTCTGCTTTCGGAACCGGAAGCGAAGTGAACTGGTTCAGGGCCTCAGTAGGCGGCTGCACCATTAAAGATATTGAAGATATGCTGCCGCGATTAAAAGCCGCATTGGAGAAATTAAAATAAGCTGCATGGCTTTCGGCAAATTATACCTCCTGCCTGTTCCGCTGGCCGAAAATACCGCAAGTGCTGTAATGCCTGCCGCACACACCGAGCTCATCAATCAAATACGGTATTATGTGGTAGAAAATGAGAAAACTGCCCGTAAATGGCTGAAAGAAATGGGGCTGAAAACTCCGCAAAGTGAACTTGAAATATTGGTTTACGGCAAGCACAGCGAAAAACAAAATCTAGCCCCTTATTTTAAAGCCCTCAAAGATGGAAATGATGTGGCTTTAATGAGTGAAGCAGGCTGTCCGGGCATTGCCGACCCCGGCGCAGAACTGGTTGCCGAGGCGCATCGTTTGGGTGTAGAAGTGGTGCCGTTGACTGGCCCCAGCTCCATCCTCCTCTCCTTGATGGCTTCGGGATTTAACGGACAAAGTTTTGCGTTCCATGGCTACCTTCCAATTGATAAAGGTGCCCGCTCTAAGCGCTTGAAAGAATTGGAAAGCATGGCCGAAAGGTTTAGCCAAAGCCAGCTATTTATAGAAACCCCTTTTCGTAACAATCAATTGTTGGATGACATCCTGACCAGTGGCCACCCTCATACACAATTGTGTATTGCCTGCGATATCACCGGCGATTCAGAATTTATCCAAACTAAAACATTGGCTGGCTGGAAAAAAGAAAAGCCGGACTTGCATAAGCGCCCGGCCATTTTCATATTGTATAAAAAACCTTAACCGTGAATGTGTTCTGATTTGCCGTACCGGCTGATCACTTCTGCTTCGTAATCTAAAAATTCCTGCCAGCGTTTATCCACATCGATGGTTTGGGCATATTTTTTAGCCAATTTCAAGAACATAGTATAATGGCCGGCTTCGCTGATCATCAGTTCATGATAAAAAGCAGATAATTGTGCATCATTAATATGCTCAGACATCACTTTAAAGCGTTCGCAGCTACGAGCCTCGATCATTGCCGAAAAAAGTAAGCGGTCAACCAGCTGCTGCTCACGTCCGCCACCTTTGGTAATGAACTGATATAGCTCGTTTACATAGTGGTCTTTTCGCTCTCTTCCTAATACAAAACCGCGTTCTAAAATAATATCATGAACTCTTTTAAAATGATCCATTTCCTCTTGTACCAATAGTGCCATCTCTTGCACCAAGTCAGATAAGTTTGGATTTTGGACAATCAGGGTAATGGCGTTGCTGGCAGCTTTTTGTTCACAAAAAGCATGGTCAATTAATATTTCTTCAATATTGCTTTCCACCACATTTTTTACCCACTGAGGGTCGGTGGGAAGTTTGAGTTTTAAAATACTTCCGTCTTTTGACATGATTAAAAATTTCCTCTTAAACTGATGATAAAATTGCGACCCGGAGCGGATATGCCTGATGCAAATACCCGGTAATTCTGGTCTAATATATTTTCTAAAGCCAGTTGCAATTTTAAACTTTTATGAACCTGGTAAGCTGATCTGAAATTAAGCGTTTGCCAGGCGGGCATACCATTGGGTGTAGCCTGGGGTAAATTATCTTCTCCATTTGGTTGGTAGTCTTTCAAACGCTTCCAGCCATTATACTGAACGAAGAATTCGGCCTGAAACTTTTGATTTTCATAAGAGATTCGGCTCGATCCGAAAAATGGCGGGATATGATCTAAAGGCTGAATGGGGGAAGTAGAAGTGATTCGGGCAAAGGTATAGGTGGCATCATTTTTCAGCCAAATATGTTTGGCAATAAAAAGATCAATTGATGCAGAAAAACCATACAAATAGGCTTCGTTAGCATTTACATTGGAGGTTACCTTACTCATCTCACCATCATACATGATTTCGGTTTCGCCATTAAAAGTGGTGGCCTGTGTGGTGATGGCATCGCGATACCAGGTATAAAAAGTATTTAATTGGAATCGGGATTGATTCGCCAGCCTTTTCTCCGCACTCAACTCCAGATTGTAGGTATACTCAGGTTTTAAATTCGGATTGGGTACGATTACATTTCCCGGAACACTTTCGAAAACCTTGGCTAAATCATCTACATTGGGCGCCCTGAATCCGGTGGAGCCCAGTAAAGAAAACCGCCAGCGGTTATCCGATTTATAAATTAATCCCACATTACCGCTCCAAGCGAAATTATTTTGTTTTACTGTATTGAACGGGAATGGGAAAAAGGTTTGATCATTAAAAAGCGCCTCGAGTTGAACGCTATTTAATCGGAAGCCGCTGCTCAATAACCATTTAGGATGGAGTTCCCAACGGTGTGCTAAAAAAAGTGCCGCCGAAGTCATCGTACTGCCTCCGTCGGGATAGCGAGTATCTAAGCCAGATCGAACGCCATTGGTGATATTGAGTCGATGCGCTCTCGAATTTACCTCATTATGGCTCAACTCCAAGCCATAGCTCAACTCTTGTACTCCCCAATGTTTGCTGAAATCAGCATTGAGTGAGTATACACCCACTTCTTCTATTCGGTTATTCAGAGAAACATTATTGAATCGGCGATCGTGCCTGCTTTCTACCACATCCTGATAGGCAAAGGTGATATTGGAACGATCGAACCAGCCTTTGAAACCTTGTAACTTTAACTGATAGGCTGCTAATAAACGCTTTTGGGGGCCATAATACCACTGTGCAAAACGAGGCTGGTTATTACTCTGTAATTGTGCCAACCTATCGTAACGAGGCACATCGCTAGAAGTAGAATATTGTAAATTGATCAAGTGACTGACCCGGTCGCTGCTTCGGTACAGCCATTTTTGTAACAGATCGATCTGTTGATATCCAGAAGCGCTTTGAAAATCCGGATTGGGGTTGGTAGAAACCACATCTTGATTTCCTTCCCGTTTTACCAGATACCTGCTTTTCCAGGCATCGTTCTTATAACTACGGCCTCCCTGACGTAAATCGTTAAAATCAGAAAAACTGAGCTGAGTGAAAACGGCCCAATTGTTACGGCCATAATTGGCCGAAACACCCGTACTAAAAGCTTTGGCGGCACTGGCAAAACGGCTAAAAACTCCAATTGATTTCCGGTTAAGATCGGGGGTTTTGGTATGTGCGTGGATCACCCCACCCAGGGCATCGCTCCCGTAGGAGACCGAGCTAGGACCAAAACCTACTTCGAGGCTCTCCAGGGCTTCATTATCCAAGGTGATCACGTTTTGTAAATGTCCACCACGATAAATTGCATTATTCATGCGAATACCGTCTACCACCAGTAATACTTTGTTAGCTTCAAAACCACGGATAATGGGACTCCCTCCTCCCAACTGGCTTTTCTGAACCAAAACTCCAGGGGTTTGTTGTAAAATATCTGCCGGATTAGCCCCATTCAACTGCTGAATACGGTCTTTCTTGATCAACTGGATTGACTGTGCCACATCTTCTTTTTTCTCCGGGAAACGGGAAGCCAATATAACGACCTCCTTCAGCGCCGTGGTATCTTTCTTAGTTTGCTGGGCCATGGAGCTTGTAGTGAGCAGACAGAAAAAGATCAATGCCGAACTAAAACGCATCACAAAGTTTGATAATTAGCGGTATAAATTCTTGCTTTCAATAAAGGCTAAAACCTGATCAGGAACAAAAAACTGAATATTTTTTTTGTTTTTGATCGCCTGACGGATAAAAGTAGCGGATAATTCCATGAGTGGCGTTTTGGTCAATTCAACCGAAGGATGATCAGCTAAATCCGGGTGTTCAGTACCGGGGCGTGGATAAACCAGGATGCGAAAATCGCGTAGCAAAAGCTCGTAATTTTTCCATTTTTTTAATGATGCCAAGTTATCAGAGCCCATGATCAAAAAGAAGTCGTGTTCCGGATAACGGACTTTCAAGTGAGTCAAGGTATCGATGGTGTAGGATGGCTGTGGCAGTGAAAATTCAATGTCGCTTACGCGGATATTTTTGGAATTTTCGGTAGCCAGACGGGCCATTTCTAAACGATCGTAACTGTTGATCAGATCCGATTTTTGTTTCAACGGATTTTGCGGCGAAACCACCAGCCAAACCTGATCGAGCTGAGTATGGTTAGCCATGTAATTGGCAATGATCAAATGACCGGTGTGAATGGGATTAAAGGAGCCGAAAAACAATCCTATTTTCATGGCCGTGAATTTAGGTGCCTAAAAACTTGCAAACCAATTGTTCTGCTTCTGCACAGGCGGTTTTAAGATCATCGTTTTTAAGAATGAGGTCAAATTTATCGGCGTAAGCTAATTCTTTTTCGGCCTTTTCAATTCGTTCCTTCAGCTTCTCCTGGCTATCGGTTGCCCTGCCATGTAGCCGTTTTATTAAAACCTCCAGCGAGGGGGGTTGTACAAAAACCGCCAAGGCCCGATCGCCAAATTTTTTTTTCAGGTGCAAGCCGCCTTCCACATCAATATCAAAAATCACCTGTTTACCTTCGGCCCACAAGCGCTCAATTTCTGAGCGAAGGGTGCCGTAAAAATTATCTTTGTACACCTCCTCAAATTCCACAAACTCCTTTTGGGCAATGCGATGTAAAAAATCTTCCTTACTGATGAAATAATAATCCTTTCCGTGCACTTCTTCTCCACGTTTTTGACGGGTGGTAGCCGAAACCGAAAATGCCAGCTGGGGTATTCGTTTCAATAAATGATGCACAATGGTGGTTTTACCTGCACCGGAGGGAGCTGAAAATATGATGAGTTTACCTTCTTGCATCTTTATAAAACGTTGAGCAGTTGTTCCTTAATTTTCTCCAGTTCCTCCTTCATCACCACCACTTGTTGCTGCATGGCGGCATCGTTGGCTTTAGAGCCGATGGTATTGATTTCACGACCAATTTCTTGGGCGATGAAACCCAGTTTTTTGCCATTAGCATCCGGCTGATTCAGCGTAGTCATGAAATAATCACAATGGCTTTTTAGTCTGATCTTTTCTTCGGTGATATCGAGCTTATCGATGTAATAGATCAATTCCTGCTCAAATCGATTCTGATCTATATTTTCTTTACCCACCTGCTCATTCAGCAAAGTGCTGATACGTTCCCGGATCGCTGGAATTCGATTTACTTCCAGTTTTTCCACTTCAGCCTGACAGGCCAGTATATTTTGGATACGTAATGCTAAATCTTGATTCAGGATGCGGCCTTCATCGGCACGAAAAGTCTGAAAGTTTTTCAGCGCCTGCTGGTAGGTTTGTTCTATCAGCGCCCACTCTTCATCAGTGCCATTTTCTTCCTGGTAAGCAATTACCTCCGGCATACCCAAAGCCACTTGCAATAAATTTTGTGATTGATCGCCCAGCTCTTTGGCCGCTTCTTGTAATTCACGATAGTAAATAGCCAGCTTTTCGCGGTCGATACCAGCAGTTGTTGCTTCGCTTTGCTGCTTTTCTACCGTGATGCTCACATAGGCCTTTCCCCTTTCCAGGTTTTTACTGCAATCGTTGCGCAACAAAAGCTCCTTGTCGGAATAAGCTTTCGGCATTTTGAGCGACAGCTCCAAAAATTTGCTGTTCAATGATTTGATCTCAACGGTAAACTTGCAATTTCCCGCATCGAGGGTGGCCAAACCAAAGCCGGTCATCGATTTTATCATCGGGTAAAGATAGCATAAAAATGCTTCATGGCTGTTTTAAGCCTCAGACAAAATCTGTTGTTCCATCAACTGTTTGACCATTGCCTTCAATTTCGGCAGGTCATCCAGGCTGTAGCCTTCAACAGGAACATGAGGCATAAAAACCATGGTCATGGTACCCGGTTTGCTACGGGTGGGATGATCGCGATGCAGCAATTTACTGGCATTGATCAGGACCATGGGAGCAATGGGGGTTTGTGTTTCAATCGCAATACGGAAAGCTCCATCGTAGAATTGCGCCAGGGGTTCTTCTCCACGGTTCATGGTACCCTCCGGGAAGATAAAAAGTGACTGTCCTTTTCGTAAATCAGCTTTTAGCAATTCCACACTTTTTGCACGGCTTTCCTGGCTGCTTCGGTCTACCATCACTACTAAATTCCGGTACATCCAGCCAAAAACAGGCACTTTCACCAGTTCTTTCTTGCCCAGCGGCTTAAATGCCTGCGGAGCCGCTAATACCACTGCGATGGCATCTAAATAAGAACCATGGTTACAAACGTAGATATAAGAACCTTTGGGGTCGCAGTACTGCTTGTTTTTGATCACTAATCGGAAAAGACCGAGTATTAAAAACACTCGAGCCCAAATGCGTAAACAAACGAATGAAAGCGCTTGTGCTTTTTTTCCGCTTAAAAAAGTATTGATCAGGATCACAAAAGGAAACATGATCAACATCATCACAATGAATACGGTAGCGCACCAGAACATGTGAAGAATTGAAAACAAACGGCCGATGAATTTCATTTAATCAATTTAAATATCTAAGGTTTGACAAGCTTTTTCGGCCGCCATTTTTTCAGCATTCTTTTTATTGTAATCTCTTCCCTGACCTAAGTTTTCACCATCAACCATTACATTAATGGTAAAAAGCTTGGCACTCTCCCCTTCTTCATTGGCCATCAGCTCAAACAAAACTTCTTTCCCATGCCTTTGACACCATTCGATGAGTTTACTTTTAAAATTGGTTTCGGTGAGCTCGAGGGTGTGAATGTCCACATGGGGCTGAATGATTTGATGGAGGATGACAGATTTAGTGAAATTATAGC
Source organism: Sphingobacteriaceae bacterium (assembly GCA_947458875.1). Lineage (GTDB taxonomy): Bacteria > Bacteroidota > Bacteroidia > Sphingobacteriales > Sphingobacteriaceae > JAIPAN01. The sequence goes on along the minus strand of CANGZD010000027.1, from coordinate 2,556 downwards.
CCTTATCCATGTAAATGGCACCAATGAGGGCTTCAAAAGCATCTCCCAAAAGTGAGCCTTGTTTGGTAGGATAGTTCACGATGCGGGGATCAAACTCAATCAACTGATCCAAACCCAATTTCTTAGCCAACTGATTGAGGTGTACCCGACTCACAATTTTGGAGCGCATTTCGGTCAGAAATCCTTCGTCCCGGTAGGGATAAATTTTAAATAATAATTCGGCTATCACCGCTCCTAGCACCGCATCACCCAAAAATTCTAAACGTTCGTTGCTGCTCTTAGCTCCATTTTTGAGCATAATGGCCACCGATCGGTGCCTGAAAGCCATTTTATATAGGTTGAGATTACCGGGGACGAAGCCCAACATGTTTTTTATGCTAAGCACCAATTTCCTGTCGGAAGAAAGATATAGCTTATAAAACTGAAAAATGGGCATATAAATAGTTAATCAGGTTGGTGATAATACCCTGCTGAGTTAAAATTATGGAATAAATAGGTGTGATAACAGACTTAGTCTTGATATTTTTTGAATATCACCGAGGCGTTGTGTCCGCCAAATCCGAAAGTATTGCTCAAAGCAGCTCTTACTTCGCGTTTTTGTGCTTTATTGAAGGTTAAATTGAGTTTGGGGTCAATATCAGGATCGTCGGTAAAATGATTGATGGTTGGCGGAATGATGTCATTTTTAACAGCCAATACCGAAGCAACGGCTTCCACTGCCCCGGCAGCACCCAAGAGGTGACCAGTCATGGATTTGGTGGAGCTGATATTTAAACGGTAAGCATCTTCGCCAAACAGACTTTTGATGGCCTTGGTTTCGCTGATATCTCCCAACGGAGTAGAAGTACCGTGCACATTGATGTAGTCGATGTCGGAAGTATTTAAACCAGCATCGCTCAAAGCACTGCTCATTACTAATTTTGCACCTAATCCCTCAGGGTGTGGAGCGGTAATGTGATTGGCGTCGGCACTCATGCCACCACCCACAATTTCTGCATAAATTTTAGCGCCACGGGCTTTGGCATGCTCCAATTCTTCCAAAATCAACGTAGCCGATCCTTCTCCGGCTACAAATCCATCGCGATCCTTGTCGAAAGGACGAGAGGCAGTTTGAGGATCATCATTGCGGGTGGAAAGCGCATGCATGGCGTTGAAACCACCCATACCTGCCTCATAAATAATCGCTTCAGATCCTCCTGATATGATGATATTGGCTTTGCCTAAACGTACGTAGTTAAATGCATCAATTAGTGCATTGGTTGAAGAGGCACAAGCAGAAACGGTGGAGAAGTTAGGACCTCTCAAACCATATTTAATGGAAATATGACCCGGGGCAATGTCCAGGATCATTTTAGGGATAAAGAAAGGGTTGAAACGTGGAGTTCCATCACCATTGGTGAAAGCCGCCACCTCATCCATAAAGGTTTTTAATCCGCCAATACCCGATCCCCAGATTACCCCAATACGGTTGGTGTCCAGATTTTCAAAATCAAGATTCGCATCTTTTACTGCCTCATCGGTTGAAGCCAGGGCGTAATGAACAAAGGGATCTAATTTTCGGGCATCTTTCCGGTCCATGAATTGTTCCGGATCGAAGTTCTTGACTTCGCATGCAAACTGGGTCTTAAATTTTGTTGCGTCGAAATGGGTAATAGGTGCGGCGCCACTCACTCCGTTGATTAAGCTGTTCCAGTACTCCGGAACAGTGTTTCCAATCGGAGTGAGTGCACCTAAACCTGTTACTACAACTCTTTTAAGCTCCATTTGTATTTGGGGCAGATTATTTTACGTTTTTCTCTAAATAGGCAATTGCTTGACCAACGGTACCGATGGTTTCAGCTTGCTCATCAGGAATTGCAACATTAAATTCTTTTTCGAATTCCATGATCAGCTCTACGGTGTCTAATGAGTCGGCGCCCAAATCGTTGGTAAAAGAAGCTTCCGGAGTTACTTCTGCTTCGTCTACACCTAGTTTTTCTACGATGATTGCTTTGACTCTTGATGCGATATCAGACATAGTTTTAATGATTTAAGGGTTAAATAATTCTGTGCAAAGAAAAATAAATAATATCAAATATCAAACCTTTTTGTTTTTGACTCAAACACAACTAATTTGAACGTAAAGTATGATATTTTTGTATCTCAATTATTAAAAATAAAAAATTGAACAGAGTAACCCTAAAATTAGAGCTCGATTTTGATTTCGTCTTGATCGCCATCACCTCTTCTTTAAAAGATTACCGGCTTTGCCATCAAATTAACAAGTGCTTAGGGGTTGATTTTTCGCGAATGGATGAACTGGTGGTGCCCTACGGAGATGAAAAGGCAAATCAGGAGTTCAACAGATACGGCTATTTTCCCGATGACTCAGAAACCGAGTTTTATTTAATAACCAACAAGGGTTCGGAAGGTTTTCTAATCCCGGAAATGAACAAGGTGGATTATTTTGTAATGATTAAAAATTTTATTGATGAAGAGGATTTGAACCATTGGCTGAGCAGTATTAAAAAAATTCAGGAAGTGCTGGCAGCAGTGGAACTTGATCCTAAAAAGTTG
>CANGZD010000026.1 GCA_947458875.1 Sphingobacteriaceae bacterium | reverse complement strand
TTTTGGGGTTGCAAAAGTATCTTTTTAAAATCAATTTGGGAAATAAATTGCCGATTTTTTTAGACCAAGTCCTTATGAAACAAATACTAAGCTATTTTTGCATTCCCAATCAGGGCTTTAATCTATAAAATGCAGTTTGGTAAAATCATCATAGACTGGTATCAGCATCATCAGCGTGATCTGCCATGGCGGAAAACCACCGATCCATATGTAATCTGGCTTTCGGAAGTGATACTTCAACAGACCCGTGTAGAGCAGGGAATGCCTTATTTCCATCGATTTTTGGCTCATTATCCTACTGTGGCTGATTTTGCCAAGGCCGATGAGGGAGAAATTTTAAAAGATTGGCAGGGTTTGGGTTATTATTCCCGGGCCCGAAATATGCACTATACTGCTAAAATGGTGATGCATGAATATGCAGGCCAATTTCCGAAATCTTACAGCGAGCTGATTAAACTCAAAGGGGTTGGAGAATATACGGCGGCGGCTATTGCCTCTTTTTCAAACAATGAAGCCAAGGCGGTGGTGGATGGTAATGTATTTCGTTTGCTATCGCGATATTTTGGCATTGAGGTGCCCATCAATAGCACAAAAGGGAAAAAGTTGTTTTTTGAACTAGCCAATGAGCTCATCATCCCTGAACAGGCGGGCTTGTACAATCAGGCAGTGATGGAATTTGGGGCCTTGCAGTGTAAGCCGCAAAATCCAAATTGTGCTAATTGCCCACTCCTACTTTCCTGTGAGGCTTTTAAAACTAATCAGGTGGCACAATTACCTGCAAAGCTCAAAAAGCTCAAGATCCGGGAACGTTACTTTAATTATTTCGTTATATCTCAAGATTCATCGGTTTTATTGCGAAAAAGGGGGCCTCAAGATATTTGGCAAAACTTATATGAGTTTCCTTTGTTGGAAAGTACAAAACTGCTAACACCCGATGAAATTGTACTGGATGAAGGTTTTATAAAACTTTTTGGCAACCAGGTTTTGTTCAAGTCTTTGTACGGGCCGGTAAAGCACATACTCACCCATCAACGGCTGTATGCACAGTTTTTTGAGCTTGAGATCCATCATGAAAACATCAATATTGAAGAAAATTGGCAATGGGTTGCAAAAAATGAGGTAGAAAATTTCGCAAAACCGAAATTAATTTTTGATTTTTTGGTAAACTTTTTTAAATTGAATTGAAATTATATTAATTAAAAAGATACATGTCAGGAATTAATAAAGTGATATTGGTCGGACATTTGGGCAAGGACCCGGAAGTTCGACATTTAGAGGGTGGAGTGAGCGTAGCAAGTTTCCCCCTGGCCACGTCCGAAACCTATACTAAAGATGGTAAAAAGGTTGAACAAACCGAGTGGCATAATATTGTAATGTGGCGGGGCTTGGCAGATATTGCTGCTAAATACTTACAAAAAGGTAAGTTGGTGTACATTGAAGGTAAACTCAGGACCCGTTCATTTGAAGACAAAGAAGGGAACAAACGCTACACAACAGAAGTGGTGGCTGAGAACTTCACCATGCTGGGCCGTAAGAGCGACTTTGATGCCAATGGCCAGGGTACAGCAAAAGCAGAGGAAGAGCAAGCAGTAGATTTTGGCGAAGCTAATCCGGACGATGATTTGCCATTTTAAAATTGAGATTAACAAAAAAGCCCCCGATTTCGGGGGCTTTTTTGTTAAAGGAGTACTCAGTTTATTTCTTCATCTCCATATAATCCAGGGTCAGGTTTGTTAAGGCTTTAACACCCAGTGTAAACCCACTTTCATCAATAAAAAAGTCTGGGGTATGGTGTGAAGCCGTTTTCCGAGGATCTTGTCCTTTAGGCATGCCCCCTAAAAAGAAATATAAACCGGGTACTTTTTCCTGGAAAAATGAGAAATCTTCTGCTCCGGTGGTGGCTGATTCTAAAACTACGTTTCCCGTGCCGGCGGTTTTTTGCAATGATGGCAACATTTTGCTGGTGAGTGCCGGGTCATTATAGGTAACCGGGTAGTGGTGGCTAAATGGAATTTTAACCTCCGCAATTGCACCATTACTCTCTGCGGTTTTAGTGGCAATGGTTCTAACCCGATCAATAATTAATTTTTCATCTTCTTTGCTCAAGGCACGAATTGTTCCCAGCAGTTCAGCCTGCTCAGGAATAATGTTTGATCGGTTACCGCCTTTAATCAAACCAACGGTTACGACGCCAGCATTGTGGGTAACATCCAAATTCCTGCTAACCACTGTTTGCAAATTATTAATGATTTGTGCCAAGGTTACAATCGGATCTACCGCATCCCAGGGTGCAGCACCGTGTGCCTGCCTACCTTTAACTACAATTTGCATATCGTTTACGGCTGCCATGGTACCTCCAGGTCGATAAGTTAATTTTCCCACCTCAGTTTGTGCATTGATGTGTAAACCAAAAATGACATCTACTTTTGGGTTTTCTAAAACACCTTCTTTTACCATTTGCTCAGCACCACCAACTTCACCAAAGGGAGGGCCTTCCTCTGCCGGCTGGAAGATAAATTTAACGGTTCCTTTCAGGTCTTTTTTCATGCCTGAAAGAACTTCTGCTACACCCATTAGGATAGCGGTGTGAGAATCGTGTCCGCAGGCATGCATTACGCCCACCGGCTGTCCGTTATAGGTAGACTTCGCTTTAGAAGCAAAAGGCAATGGGACTCTTTCCGTAACCGGAAGTCCGTCCATATCGGCTCTCAAGGCAACTACCGGGCCGGGTTTGCCACCTTTTAAAACACCTACAACCCCAGTTTTAGCAATTCCCGTTTTTACCTCTAAACCTAATGATTTTAGGTGTTTGGCAACAATTTCACTGGTTCGGAGTTCATTATTTCCCAATTCGGGGTGCTCGTGGAAATCACGGCGCCAGGCTATTACCTTATCTTCAATCTGATCAGCAGATTGGCTGGCTTTGGCTTTTAAAGCATCATTTTGAGCAAAAGCTGAAAAAGAAACACCAAGTAATATGAGTATTAAATTTCTTTTCATGGTTTTGGGTTGATTAGAAGCTAAATGTAAAAAATCTACATAAAAAAAGCCCCGTTTAGCGGAGCTTAATTTTTTATGAACTTAAATTGTTACTTAATTGCTTGTTTTAATGCTCAACTCTTTTAGTTGTTCCTCCGAAATAGTTGAAGGGGAATCAATCATTACGTCGCGACCCGAATTATTTTTAGGGAAGGCAATTACATCGCGAATGCTGTCTAAACCTGCAAAGATGGAAACCAAACGGTCGAAACCGAAGGCGATACCCCCATGTGGAGGGGCACCAAATTCAAATGCTTCCATCAAGAAACCGAATTGTTTTTGTGCTTCTTCTTTGCTGAAGCCTAAATGCTTGAACATTAAAGCCTGCAGTTCGCGATCGTGGATACGGATAGAGCCACCACCAATTTCGGTACCATTGATCACCATGTCGTAAGCATTGGCACGCACTTCGCCCGGTTTGCTATCCAATAAAGAGATATCTTCCGGCTTAGGCGAAGTAAAAGGATGGTGCATGGCATGGTAGCGGCCACTTTCCTCATCCCATTCTAAGAGCGGGAAATCGAGCACCCAAAGCGGTGCAAAGGTGTTTTTATCGCGTAAGCCTAAACGGTTACCCATTTCCAGGCGTAATTCGTTCAGTTGCTTGCGCACTTTTTCGGCAGGACCGGCCATCACCAGCATCAGGTCGCCGGCTTCGGCACCAAAAGCTGCCGCCCATTTTTTCAGGGCGTCTTCACTGTAAAATTTATCAACCGATGATTTTAAACTACCATCGTTGTTATAGCGGCAGTAAACTAATCCTGTAGCACCTACCTGAGGGCGTTTCACAAAATCGGTCAGTTCATCTAACTGCTTTCGGGTATATTCGGCGCAGCCTTTGGCATTAATACCAACTACCAGTTCGGCATTGTCGAATACTGGGAAATCAGCACCTTTCACTACCTCAGTCAATTCCACGAATTGCATTCCAAAACGAGTATCCGGCTTATCCGAACCATACAAACGCATGGCATCGGCATATTGCATCCGGGGCACTTCACCCAAATCAATGCCTTTTACATTTTTGAATAGGTTTTTGATCAATCCCTCAAATACATTCAGGATATCTTCCTGTTCTATAAAGGCCATTTCGCAGTCTATTTGTGTAAACTCAGGTTGACGATCGGCACGTAAATCTTCATCGCGGAAGCATTTTACAATTTGGAAATAGCGGTCGAAACCTGAAACCATTAGCAATTGCTTAAAGGTTTGCGGTGATTGCGGCAGGGCGTAAAATTCGCCCGGGTTCATCCGGCTCGGCACTACGAAATCGCGGGCACCTTCGGGAGTTGATTTGATCAATACCGGGGTTTCTACCTCGATAAAATCCAATCCATCTAAATAACGACGTACTTCCTGGGCCATTTTGTGCCGTAAAACTAAATTATTGCGAACCGGATTACGGCGCAGGTCGAGGTAGCGGTATTTCATCCGCAGGTCGTCGCCGCCATCGGTTTCATCTTCAATTAAAAAAGGAGGCAGTTTGGCTGGATTTAAAATGTCCAGCTTGCTTACCTTGATCTCAATTTCGCCGGTAGCGATTTTGAGGTTTTTGCTCGAACGCTCAATTACGGTTCCCTTCACGCTGATCACAAACTCACGGCCCAGTTCGCGGGCTTTGGCACGTAAGTCAGCATCATCATCAGAATTAAAAGCTAATTGAGTAATGCCGTAACGGTCGCGGATGTCCACGAAAGTCATCCCGCCTAAATCACGCGATTTCTGTACCCATCCCGTTAGGGTAATTTCTTTACCCAAGTCTTTAATCGTTAATTCTCCGCAAGTATGTGTTCTGAGCATATGGTTTCAATGAATTACAAAAGTATTATTTCTGACATAAATCAGACGCTGTAAACAAAAATTGGGCTAATTTTGCGCCAACAATTAGGGGTGCCTTGTTTCTTGCAAACACAAAAACGGGCTGAGATTATACCCATTGGAAAGTTTGGAGTTAGCAGTTATCAGTTAAATAGAACTCACAACCCAAAACTCACAACTGGTCCAAGCACCTGATCCGGATAATGCCGGCGTAGGGAGAGGTAAAAAGTTAATTTGTGCTGCTTATAGCCCCTTTAAGCAGTGGTTTTAACTGTTTAAATTAAAAAAATGAAAAAATTATTGTGTGTTGCCTTTGCGGCGATGTTGTTGCCTGCCATAGCTTGGGCGCAGTTTAACTTAAGTGGAAAGATTGTGGACAGCGGTAAGCGTGCAGCGCTTGTTGGAGCAACGATTAGTTTGAACTCCGGAAAATTAGTATTGGCAAACAAAAATGGTGAGTTTGTATTTACCAACCTGCCTGCGGGTAATTATAACGTCAAAGCCAGCTTTGTAGGTTACCAAACGGTAGAAAAAACCCTGATGCTCAATGGAAACCAACAACTGGAACTGATATTAAGTCCTTTGGCCCTTTCGGGAGATGAGGTCATTATCCGTTCTACCAGGGCTTCTGAACAAACTGGAACGACTTACCGCAATTTGTCCAAGGCTGAAATTGAGAAAAATAATTTTGGTCAGGACCTGCCGTTTATCCTTAACCAAACTCCTGGTGTAGTAGCCACTTCAGATGCCGGAGCCGGTGTGGGTTATACGGGTATCCGTATCAGGGGTAGTGATGCTACCCGTATCAACGTGACCTTGAATGGTATTCCTTTCAATGATCCAGAAAGCCAGGGGACATTTTTCGTTAACCTGCCCGATTTTGTTTCTTCGGTAGATAATATTCAGGTACAGCGTGGTGTAGGTACCTCCACCAACGGTGCGGGTGCTTTTGGGGCAAGTATCAATATGCAAACCACCACCCGTCGCGATTCGGCCTATGCAGAGCTGAACAATAGTTTCGGCTCCTTCAACACCCAAAAAAATACCGTAAATGTGGGGACTGGCCTCATCAATAATCAATTTACATTCGATGGTCGCCTATCCAGAATCCAATCTGACGGTTACATAGACCGGGCTTCATCCGATTTGAAATCTTATTTTCTGAGCGGAGCATGGTATGGCAAAAATTCACTCATTCGTGCCAATGTGTTTTCGGGTACTGAGAAAACCTACCAAGCTTGGAATGGTGTTCCGGAGGCAGAGTTAGCCAACAACCGTACTTACAACATGTTTACCTACGATGATCAAACGGATAACTATACCCAAGACCATTACCAATTGTTGTATAATCATCGGTTTAACGACAAAATATCGTTGAATGGTGCCTTCCACTACACTTACGGCCGTGGTTACTATGAAGAATTCAAGGAAGGAGAAGAGTTTTCAAAATACGGACTTACACCTATTACCATTGGAGGCACCACCATTGATCAAACCGATTTAATTCGCCGCCGTTGGTTAGACAATCATTTTTATGGCTTAACCTACAACCTCACCTATCAGCCTAAAGCAGGCTTAGAAGTTGTTTTGGGCGGTGCCTACAATGAATATGATGGCGATCATTTTGGAGAAGTGATTTGGGCAAAATATGCCTCCGACAGTAAGATCAGACAGCGTTATTACGATAATAATGGCTTTAAGCGAGATTTTAATTTATACGGAAAAACCACCTACCAATCAGGGAAATGGAGCGTGTATACCGATTTGCAATACAGAAGGGTTAGTCATGACTTTGTAGGTTTCGATACCAACCTGATTAATTTAGAACAAAACGTTTTATTTGACTTTTTCAACCCTAAAGCAGGTTTAACCTATCAATTAAATAATAATGATCAGTTATATGCTTCAATAGCTGTAGCTAATAAAGAACCTAACCGCGATGATTTGGTCAATTCCAGTCCCAGCAGCCGTCCATTATCGGAAAGACTCACCGATTGGGAGTTGGGCTACCGAACCAAAAGAAGTGATTTCCAGTTCGGAATGAATGCATATTTCATGGATTATAAAAACCAGCTGATTTTAACTGGAGAAATTAATGATGTGGGGGGCTATACCCGTCAGAATGTTTCGGATAGTTACCGTTTAGGTTTAGAATTAGACGGAAGCTGGAAAATCAACACAAAGTGGAATTGGGCTGCCAACCTTGCTATGAGCAGGAATAAAATCGAACATTTGGTAACTTATACAGACAATTTCGATAATTCCACTCAGCAGGCAAACACCTACAACCAAACAAATATTGCGTTTTCACCAGGCTTGGTGGCATCCAGCGAATTGGCCTATACGCCTGTTAAAAGTTTGCAAATTGCATTCATCAGCAAATATGTGAGTGATCAGTTTTTGGATAATACTTCCAATGGTAACAGAAGCTTAGATGCATTTTTCGTGAATGACCTTAGGTTATCTCATCAATTCAAATGGAAATCAGTAAAGCATATTGGTCTGAATCTCTTGGTGAACAACGTATTCAATACGCTTTACGAGCCTAATGGTTATACTTTCAGTTATATTTCTGGCGGACAAGAAATTACGGAGAACTTTTATTACCCTCAGGCAACAAGAAATTTCTTGCTTTCTTTAAATATGAAGTTTTAAATCAGCAGCAGGATGACGATATTTACCTCATTATTGTCACATAATGAAAAAGTATCTCATCCTGCTGTTGCTCATCGCAAATGTTTCTTTCGGACAACAAACAACCAATCCGGTAAATCCTGGTCTCCGTCGTCCTAAACTGGTTGTGGGCCTGGTAGTTGACCAGATGCGCTGGGATTATTTGTACCGTTATTACGACCGTTATGCAGCGGGCGGGTTTAAACGCATGCTGAATGAGGGTTTCAGCTGTGAGAATACGCAGATCGATTATATTCCAACCGTAACGGCGATCGGCCATGCCACCATTTATACCGGATCGGTGCCGGCCATACATGGTATTGCCGGTAATGATTTTGTGATACAACAAACCGGTAAAGAAATCTATTGTACCGACGATGCCAGTGTACAGACCGTGGGCAGTACTTCCAAAGCCGGATGGATGTCGCCGCGAAATATGTTGAGTAATACGGTAAGCGATGAATTGCGCCTGGCCACCAATTTCAAATCAAAAGTGATCGGTATCGCCATGAAAGATCGGGGAGGAATTTTACCCGCCGGTCATACTGCCAACGCAGCCTATTGGTATGATGACCTAACTGGCGGCTGGATTACTAGCACTTATTATATGAAGGACCTGCCCGAATGGGTTAAAAACTTCAATGGTCAGAAGAAAGCGGATGCTTACCTGAAACAAGATTGGAATACTTTATATCCCTTAGCGACTTATACCCAAAGTACCGCCGATAATACGCCTTACGAAGGCAAGTTTCCAGGCCAAACCGCTCCTGTTTTCCCGGTAAAGCTGAGCAATAACGGCGTGTTTGAGTATAAAACCTTACGCAACACCCCTTTCGGCAATTCGTTTACCTTAGATATGGCCATGGCTGCCATCAGTAATGAAAAATTGGGTAAGAACACCGTTACCGATTTTCTGGCGGTTAGTCTATCTTCTACCGATTACATCGGCCATCAGTTTGGTATCAATGCAGTAGAAATAGAAGACACTTACCTGCGTTTGGATCAGGATCTGGCTAAATTCTTCGGCTTTTTAGATCAGCAATTGGGCAAAGGAAATTACACCGTTTTTCTTTCTGCAGATCATGGAGCAGCACACAACCCGAATTTTTTGTTGGATCGTAAAATTCCGGCAGGATTCTGGAATGCCAAGAAAATCACGGAAGAGCTGAACGGTTTATTGGAAACCAAATTTGGGGTTAAAAACCTGGTAATCAGTTTTCAAAATTATCAGGTTAACCTAAATAATCCTTTGATTGCTGAACATAACCTGAACGAACAAAGCATCATCTGGAATTGCATCGATTTTCTCAAAAAACAAGAAGGAGTAGCCAATGTGATTCCTCAGCAGGAAGTGCAGATCAGCACCCTGCCCGAGGGAATTCGCGGTAGAATACAAAACGGTTATCACCCGCAGCGTAGTGGTGCCGTTCAGATATTATTGCAGCCCGGTTGGTACAGTGGTTATGGAACTACGGGCACTACCCACGGCACCTGGAACCCTTACGATGCACACATTCCGCTTGTGTTTATGGGCTGGGGCATTAAACCCGGCAGATCGTTTGAACCGGTAAACATGACGGATATTGCACCAACTTTGGCCGCTTTATTGCATATACAAATGCCAAACGGCAGTATCGGTAAACCTATCACTGCGGTTTTAAAATAACATGTCGTCGCACCATATTGTAAGGGAAAAACAAGAACCGGCGCTCCTGATCATGAGCCTGGAGGATTTTCCTGCCGAATATTTGGGGCAATTACTGGAATGGAGTCCAACGGTAATTGTTGCCGAACCGGTTTATGAACAAGCCGATAGTATGGGCATTAAGGTTGATGGACTCATGAGCAACCAGACAGATTTCCATGCCCAGGAACACACCCGCATCATTCCTTATGAAGCTGAGGTATTGGAAGATGCGCTTAAATTTTTGGTGGCTGAAGGCTATCCGGCGGTCAATATCATCGATAGTCATTTTGCGTTGAAGGATTATGTCTTTTTTGTGGAGCTGATCAACTTGGTGATTTTTAATCCCGGTAGGAAAATATTTCCTGTGAGAACCGGTTTCAGCAAATGGGCTGCTGGTGGAGAAAAAGTATACCTGATGCACGATATCAACCACCTCGAGGTTCAAGGTCTTCATCGGGTACAGCACCACGAATTTATAACCGAAAAAGACGGTTTTTACAGCCTCGCCTTCCATCAGCCTTTCATTTTTATTGCCGAAGAACTATGAGTTTGGAGATCAGAAAAGCGGTATTGGCAGATATTCCTGTAATCAGCCAGCTGGCTGAGGAGATTTGGTGGCCTACCTACCGGGATTTCATTTCTGAAGAACAAATTAGTTTCATGCTCCAGGATATGTATTCAGCTGCTTCACTGGAGCAGCAATTGGCTGATGGCGTTACCTTTCTCTTGGCTTTACGTGAGGATACTGCGGTCGGCTTCGCCGGATTTTCTCGAACTGATGAAGCTGAACGAGTTTTCAAACTGCATAAATTGTACGTGTTACCTTCAGAACAAGGAAAAGGCACCGGTAAAGCCCTGGTGGATGAAGTCAGCCGTTTGGCCAAAGCCGATGGCGGGAGAATTTTGGAGTTGAACGTAAACCGTGGCAACAAGGCCCAGCATTTCTACAAAAAAATAGGGTTTGACATTCATCAAACCCTGGATATTCCATATCATCAATTCGTATTGACCGATTACGTGATGCGGAAAATCTTATAATTTAGGTATCCGTTTCGGTGCATCTTTTCCACTTACAATACTTCTCGAACTTAACGCAATCGCCTTGATCGTAGCGGTGATGTTTTTTACATCTAAACTCTCGGTTTCATCATTCACTGTGTGATACAATTTATCAATATCAATCTGGTCGGTAGAGATGGTATGTGCCGGAACACCCAAAGCCGCAAGTGTGGCATTGTCGCTGCGGTAAAATAAGTTTTGCTGCGGATATGGATCCGGGTAGAATTTAAAATCGGTGCCTTCGAGGTTTTTCTGTAAAATCTCCCCAAAATCAGAACGCTCATAACCGGTAATAAAGGCATTGTTCTTGCCGAATTTCGATTCCTTACCAATCATTTCGATGTTGAACATGGCCACCACTTCATCCGGATTTAATTGTTCAGAGAAATACTTTGAACCAAAACCGCCAATTTCTTCGGCCGTAAAGGCTACAAAAATTAAAGTGCGCTCATTGTTATTAGCCTTTTTGAAATATTTGGCCAGGCTGATTACGGCCGTAGTGCCCGAAGCATCGTCATCGGCACCATTGGCAATCGAGTCGCCTTCTACCGGTTTTACGATACCCAAATGATCATAATGTCCGGAAAATACCACCAACTCATTGGCTTTGCTTTTGCCCGGAATAACACCTGCTACATTGAACAATTGACTTTCCTCCAGCGTATTTTTCAGGCTGATGTTGTACTGGCTGGCTGGAGTTTCCGAAAGGATGAATACCACGGAGTTAGCTCTTGGTTTCACTACCGGGCGCTGGCGCAGACCAGCCTCGCGAATGCGCTTAAATGCATCGGCATATTGCGGGTCTACCCAAACCACGGCCGATTTATTGGCTCTTAAAATTTCGCGGTAGCGGTTAATAAAGGTAGCGCCCGCCTCAATTTTGAGCTGCTCAATGCCGCTGGCTTCATTCCAGTTCAGTTCGGCCTGGTCGGTGCTGGCCATTACCTTTTCGGTAGGGATAGCTTGCCCGTTAAGGCTTACATAAATCGTTCCCGGTTTAAAACGGCTGATGCTGAAACTTTGACGAAAGCCTTTTTCAGTTGGCAAGGGCGTCAATCCGATCTTTTTGAATTCGTTTTCGATGAATTTGGCTGCTTTTTCAATACCCGGCGAAAAGGTAGCACGGCCCTGCATCTCATCGGATGCCAGCGTCTTGATGACGCGGCCTACTTCTTTTTCTTTGATTTGATTGATGTTTTGGCCGAAACTGTTCAGCACCAACAGCATCCCCGAAAGGGAAAGGATAATTTTCTTCATGTTTATGATTTGGATAAAAAGTCCTGGTAAGCCAAAGCAATACCTTGTTTTAATTCGATTTGGTGTTTCCAGCCGAGACTGTGCAATTTGGATACGTCCATCAATTTGCGTGGCGTGCCGTCGGGTTTGCTGGTATCGAATACCAGGTCACCTTCGAAACCAATCACCTCTTTAACCAATAGGGCCAGGTCTTTGATAGAAAGGTCTTCGCCGGTACCGATATTGATGAGGTTCGGTTCGTTATAATTTTCCATCAGGAAGAAACAGGCATCGGCCAGGTCGTCGGCAAATAAAAACTCCCGCATCGGCGAACCGCTTCCCCAAATGCTTACGGTTTGTTCGCCATTGGTTTTTGCCTCATGAAATTTGCGGATGAGTGCCGGCAGCACGTGTGAATTTTCCGGATGGTAATTGTCGTTATAACCGTACAAATTGGTTGGCATTACCGAAATAAAATTGCAACCATACTGATCGCGATAAGCATCACATAGTTTAATGCCCGCAATTTTAGCAATGGCATAAGGTTCGTTGGTCGGTTCCAGTGGTCCGGTAAGCAGATACTCCTCTTTTAATGGTTGTGGGGCCAGTTTCGGATAGATACAGCTGGAACCCAGGAATAGCAATTTCTTGACGCCATTTACGTAAGCAGAATGGATGACATTATTCTGGATGGCCAGGTTTTCATACAGAAAATCGGCCCGATAAGTATTATTTGCCACAATACCGCCCACTTTGGCAGCTGCTAGAAATACGTAATCCGGTTTTTCGACAGCAAAGAAATCAGCCACGGCCTGCTGGTTTCGCAGGTCTAATTCTGACGAAGTTTTGGTGATCAGCTTGGTGTAGCCTTCGGTTTGTAGTTTTCGAAGAATGGCCGAACCCACCATGCCGCGGTGCCCAGCCACAAATATTTTCGCGTTTTTTTCCAATTGGTATAGATATGCCTTCAAAGATAAAACTATTTTTGTAGCCCTAAACCGAACCATGGGTAAAGATAAACTACGCCGATTTGCTGAAATTGCCACCTTCCCGAATGTGGTGGAACTGGAAGCCGGGTTGCCATTTAAAGGCGCTTGGAGTGCTAAACAATTTAAGAACGAACAGTCGCTCATTTTAGAGTTGGCTTGTGGCAAAGGCGAGTATACGGTAAACCTTGCCCGCATGTTTCCGAAAACTAATTTTATTGGGATCGATTACAAAGGCAACCGTATTTGGCGGGGAGCCAAAACAGCCATCGAAGATAACATCCCGAATGTCGCTTTTTTGCGTATTCAAATTGAGAACATCCTGGATTATTTTGGCGAAGGAGAAGTGGACGAGATCTGGATCACTTTTCCTGATCCGCAGCCACAGCTCAGCCGGGAGAAAAAGCGATTGACCTCCCCTCGTTTCTTAGAAAAATACAAGCAAATTTTGAAACCCGGCGGCATCATCCATCTCAAAACTGATAATGATGGCTTACATGCCTATACTGTCGAAACAATTGAGGAACTCGGCCTGCAATTATTTGCCCGAACCGAAGATTTGTATGCCTCCGATTTAGTTGATAAGGTACTATCGATCAAAACTTATTACGAAAAAAAATACCTGGCTCACGAAAAGAACATCAATTATCTTAAATTTAGTTTTTGATGGACAGAGCCGATTTTTTTGAGCAGGTATATCAGGTGGTCCGCCTGATACCAGAAGGAAGGGTAACTTCCTATGGCGCCATTGCTCAATACCTCGGTGCCAAAAGTGCTTCGCGGATGGTGGGATATGCCATGAACGCTTCACACACGGCTCATCCGCCCGTACCTGCCCACCGGGTGGTGAACCGGAATGGTTTGCTGAGCGGCAAGCATCATTTCCCATCAGCTACCGCGATGCAGCAGGCGCTCGAAAAGGAAGGAATAACAGTAATTGATGACCAGGTGCAGGATTTCAAGAACTTATTTTGGGATCCGAATGCCGAATTAGCTTTATAAATTATGGGAAAATTAGTCGACGATTTTAATGCCTACCGTACCCGGATGAACGACCGAATCATGGAATCGGCCAATACCAATATTAAGCGTTTTTTCGCTTTGGATACCACTACTTATGCCGATGGTGCTTTGGATGTGAAAACCAAGGAAATGCTGGGCTTGGTAGCTTCGATGGTGCTGCGTTGCGATGATTGCATCCGTTACCATTTGGGCAAATGCCACGAAGCCGGGGTGACTCATGACGAGATGAACGAGATCTTCATGATCGCCAACCTGGTAGGCGGTTCCATTGTGATCCCGCATTACCGCCGGGCGGTGGAGTATTGGGATGAATTAAACGCTCAATAATGGCAGCAGAACTAAGCCGTTGCGGCTGGTGTGGCACCGACCCGATGTACGTAAAATACCACGATGAAGAATGGGGCAAACCGGTCTATGATGACCGTACACTCTTCGAATTTTTGGTATTGGAAGGAGCACAGGCCGGTTTGAGCTGGATCACCATTTTGCGTCGCCGGGAAGGTTATCGAAGGGCTTTCGCCGGTTTCGATCCGGAGAAGGTGGCTTTGTTTACCGAAGCAGATGTGGAACGATTGATGCAGGATACAGGAATTATTCGTAACCGCCTGAAAATTCAATCGACCATTCGCAATGCCCAGATTTTTCTTGAGTTGCAAAAAGAATTCGGCAGTTTCTCCGAGTACATGTGGGGGTATCTGCCCGATAAAAAGCCTATCGTGAATCATTGGACTTCCTTGAAAGAACTGCCTGCCAGAACGGAATTATCCGATAAAATTTCCAAAGATTTAAAAAAGAGAGGGGTGAAATTTTTCGGCACCACCATCTGTTACGCCCACATGCAGGCCACGGGTATGGTGAACGACCACCTGGTCAATTGCATCTGCCGCCAATAAGGCTGCGGGCATTCGCTGCCGTTTCCTTAACTTTGAAAAGCAGGCTTTTGATGCCGGCAACCATAACATGAAAAAACTTTTTCTTTTAGATGCCTTCGCCCTCATTTACCGGGCGCATTTTGCCTTCAGTAAAAACCCCCGCTTTACTGCTTCTGGATTGAATACCTCTGCGGTGATGGGTTTTACCAACACGCTGCTGGAAGTGCTCAAAAAAGAAAAGCCCAGCCACATGGCCGTAGTGTTCGATACTTCGGCACCTACCGAACGACATGTAGAGTTTGAAGCTTATAAAGCCCATCGGGAGGCGATGCCCGAAGATCTGGCGAAAGCCATACCTTATATCATCCGTTTAATCGAGGGTTTCAACATCCCGGTGATCACTTCTGATGGCTATGAGGCCGATGATATCATTGGGACGCTGGCTAAAAAAGCTGAGCAGGAAGGTTTTACCGTGTTCTGCATGACTCCTGATAAGGATTTCGCTCAACTGGTTTCCGAAAATATTTTCATCTATAAACCTGCCCGGATGGGAAATGATGTGGAGATTTTGGGCGTTAAGGAAGTGTGTGAGAAATGGGAAGTGGAGCGGGTAGAACAGGTGATCGATATATTAGGACTTTGGGGCGATGCCGTTGATAATATTCCGGGTATTCCGGGTGTGGGTGAGAAAACCGCCAAGGCCCTCATCAAGCAATATGGCTCGATGGAAAATATTATAGCCAACAGCCACGAGTTGAAAGGTAAGCTGAAAGAAAACGTAGAAAATTTTGCGGAACAAGGATTATTATCCAAAAAACTGGCCACCATCATTCTGGATGCGCCGGTGGCTTTAGACCCGGTTTCCTTGCTGGTAGAAGAACCCTACCGTACGATATTAGAACCGCTTTTTGCCGAACTGGAGTTCCGTACTTTGGGCCGCAGGGTTTTTGGTGAACAATTTACCGTAACCGAATCCAAACCGGCTGCTCCGGTGCACCATGCCGGCCAAACCGATTTGTTTGGCAATCCGGTAGATGCCGAAAAAGTGATCGCCAAACAATTGCATTTAGACGAACTGGACGAACCTGCTCCCGTGGCTGGCAAGAACATCGATAATACCCCGCATACCTATCATTTGGCCGATACGGCCGAGAAAAGAGCTGTCCTCATCGCTTTGCTGAACCAGCAAAAAGAAATTTGTTTCGATACCGAAACCACCGGAACCGATGCCAATAATTGCGAACTGGTGGGTTTATCTTTTGCCATCGAAGCCGGCGAAGCCTGGTATGTGCCGGTTTCGGCAAATCAGGCGGAATGCCAGGCGGTGGTGAATGAGTTTAAGGAAGTTTTAGAGAATCCGGCGATTGCCAAGATCGGTCAAAATATCAAGTATGATATCTTGGTATTGAAATGGTATGGGGTATTCGTGAAGGGTACTTTATTTGATACTATGCTGGCACATTACATCCTCGACCCGGATAGCCGACACAGCATGGATATCCTAGCGGAAAATTATTTGGGTTATTCCCCGGTTTCCATTACCAGTTTGATTGGTGCCAAAGGCAAGAACCAGGGCAATATGCGGGATGTAGAACTGGAAAAGATAAAGGAGTATGCTGCCGAAGATGCCGACATTACTTTGCAACTGAAGCAGGCCTTTGAACCTTTATTAGCTCCGGTAAATGGTGATAAGCTCCTCGAAGAAATTGAGAATCCGCTCATTTATGTGCTGGCCGATATGGAACGTGAAGGTGTAAAAGTAGACCGCCAGACCCTGCAGGATTTTTCGAAACAACTTGAAACTGATGTTGCGCAAATGGAAACCAGCATTTACGAAAAAGCCGGAGTCCGTTTCAATATCGCTTCGCCGAAACAATTGGGCGAGGTCTTGTTCGATAAATTGCAATTAGATCCGAAGGCCAAGAAAACCAAGACCGGCCAATACCAGACCGGCGAGGATGTATTGCTGACCCTGGCTCACAAGAGCGATATTGTGCAGGATATCCTGGATTTCCGGCAGATGCAGAAATTGAAATCGACTTATGTGGACGCCTTGCCGCAGCTGATCAATCCGAAAACCGGACGCATTCATACTTCATATAACCAGGCGGTGGCCGCTACCGGTCGTTTGAGTTCCAACAACCCGAACCTGCAGAACATTCCCATCCGGACCGAAAGGGGCCGGGAGGTGCGCAAGGCTTTCATCCCGAGAGATGAACATCATGTCATTTTATCCGCCGATTATTCTCAAATTGAATTGCGCCTCATTGCCGAAATCAGTAAGGATGCCAATATGCTGGAGGCTTTTGCGCAGGGACATGATATTCATACTGCTACAGCGGCTAAAGTATATGGCCTGCCTTTAAGCGAGGTGAGTTCTACCCAGCGCCGCAACGCCAAGGCGGTAAATTTCGGCATCATCTACGGGCAGTCGGCCTTTGGGCTTTCGCAAAACCTGGGCATCCCGAGAAAAGAAGCCGCCGAAATCATCGACAGTTATTTTCAGCAATATCCGGGCATTAAGCAATATATGCAAAATACGCTCATTAGCGCCCGCGAAAAAGGCTATGTAGAAACCATCATGGGCCGCCGCCGTTACCTGCGTGATATCAATTCACAAAACGCTACTATACGTGGTTTTGCGGAGCGAAATGCCATTAATGCACCCATTCAGGGTTCGGCAGCTGATATGATCAAATTGGCGATGATCCGTATCCATCAGGATATCATCGACCAAAAACTGGCTTCTAAAATGACCATGCAGGTGCATGATGAATTGGTGTTTGATGTGCCCAAAGGCGAAGTAGAAGCAATGAAAGCCATCATCGTGGAGCGCATGAAACGTGCCATCCCCTTGAATGTGCCTATAGAAGTTGAGGTAGGCCAGGGTACCAACTGGCTGGAAGCGCATTAAATAAAAAAGCCCCAAACTTGGGGCTTTTTTATTTCCTCATTATTTCTTCCAGCTCAGGCCCATGTTGTAGAGCATGAAGGCCCATTTGTCGGCGGCTTCTTCAATAATTTTTGAAGTGGGTTTTCCTGCACCGTGTCCGGCATTGGTTTCAATTCGGATCAAGCCAGGAGCGTTCCCAGCTAAACTTTCTTGTAGCGTTGCTGCAAATTTGAAAGAGTGTGCTGGTACCACGCGGTCATCATGATCGGCTGTGGTGACCATGGTAGCTGGATATTTGGTCCCTGCTTTCAGGGCGTGTACCGGGGAGTATTTCTTCAGGTATTCGAACATTTCCTTAGAATCTTCGGCAGTTCCATAATCGTATGCCCATCCCGCCCCGGCGGTAAACTTATTGTAGCGGAGCATATCCATTACGCCAACAGCCGGGAAAGCCACTTTGAACAAATCGGGGCGCTGGGTCATGGCTGCACCTACCAGCAAACCGCCGTTAGAACCGCCCGAAATGGCCAGGTATTCTTTAGCCGTGTATTTGTTGGCAATTAAATATTCGGCTGCCGCGATGAAATCGTCGAACACATTTTGCTTGTTCATTTTGGTACCAGCCAGATGCCATTTTTCGCCATACTCGCCGCCGCCACGCAGGTTAGGCACTGCGTAAATACCGCCTTGCTCCAGCAGGATGATATTGGAAGTGCTGAACGCAGGGGTTAAGCTCACGCTGAAGCCACCATAACCGTACAGCAAGGTTGGATTCTTGCCATTCATCACGGTTCCTTTTTTATAGGTAATGATCATCGGTACTTTGGTGCCGTCTTTAGAAGTGAAAAATACTTGCTTCGATTCAAAATCATCCGGGTTGAATTTCACTCCTGATTTTTTATACAGTGTAGATTTTCCACTGGCGATATCGTATTTGAAAATGGTAGACGGATAGATATAAGAAGTAAAGCTGTAATAGATTTCTTTGTCGGATTTTTTACCGCCAAAACCGGAAGCTGAACCTACACCGGGCAGTTCGATGCTGCGCTCCAGTTTCCCATCCATATCATATTGCTGCACCAAAGAGGTGGCATCCTTTAGATAGGATGCGAAGATCTTTCCACCCGCAGTACCCACGTTCAATACGTTTTCAGTTTCAGGAATCAAGTCTTTCCAGTTCTCCACGCCCGCATTAGCGGCATCAACGGTGATTACGCGGTAGTTTGGGGCATTCAAATTGGTGTAGATGTACAATTTGCTACCTACATTGTCAATGATACTGTGTTCCTGGTTCATATTGGCTACCACCGGGATAATCTTTGAATTTGGAACCGCTAAATCCTGCAGGTACAGTTCGTTGCCGGTAGTGGCATTGGCTGCGGTTATTACGAGGTAGCGCTGGTCTTCGGTAAGGTAAGCGCCAATGTATCGGCGAGGGGTGGCATCGCCGCCGAAGATGAGCTGGTCTTCGCTTTGCTTGGTGCCCAGCTTGTGGTAATACAATTTGTGGTATTGGGTGAGGCCGGATAAAGTGCTTCCTTCTTTAGGTTTATCGTAGCTGCTGTAATAGAATCCCTCATTACCCTTCCAGGCCAGGCCTGAGAATTTCACATCGATCAGGGTATCGCCCACTTGTTTCAAATCGGCGGTTTGCAGCACTACGACTTTACGCCAGTCGGAACCGCCCTCTGACAGCTGGTAGGCAACCATACTGCCATCTTTCGTAAATTCGATGCCTGCCAACGAAGTAGTGGCATCTTTTGAGAATTTATTGGGGTCTAAGAATACCTCTGCTTCACCGCCTTCTTTCTGACGGTAGAGCACCGACTGATTTTGTAGTCCGTTGTTTTTATAGAAGTAGGTGTATCCGCCTTCTTTGAATGGGGCAGAAAATTTTTCGTAATTCCAGAGTTCGGTGAGTTTATTTTTGATACCCTCACGGAAAGGGATCTTGTTCAGGTAATTCTGAGTGACTTTGTTTTGCGCCTCTACCCAGGCTTTGGTTTCGGCTGAGCGGTCGTCTTCGAGCCAACGATAAGGGTCGGCTACTTTGGTACCGAAGTAAGTATCTACTACCTCGCCTTTTTTAGTTTTAGGATAGGTGATTTTATCTGCCATAGTTGAACTTTGTTGTGCAAGGGCCCAAGCGCTGCTTAGGATGATTAAGGAGAAAGCCGCTAGTTTTTTCATGTGCTGTTGTTTTTTGTGGACTAAAAATAGTGATTTCTATGTTGTGTTTAATTTCCTTTTTGCTTGATCAAAAAGGAAACAAAAAATCAAGACAAAACGAAGCTTCCGCCCACAGGCCACACTCCCGGCCCGCCGTTTTGTCGGCCCGGCGCTCTATGGGCTTTAATTCACAGCCTTTCGGGATTTTATGTACTTTTGAAGCATGTCCACTGCCAAAAAGATTTATTTCGCTTCCGATTTTCATTTGGGTGTGCCGGATTATGCTTCGAGCCGTGAGCGGGAGGATAAGGTAGTGGCCTGGCTGGATGGCATTAAAAAGGATGCTGCCGAGGTGTACTTGATGGGCGACATCTTTGATTTCTGGTTTGAGTACGCCACGGTGGTACCAAAGGGTTTTGTGCGCTTGCAGGGCAAAATTGCCGAACTGACGGATGCAGGCATTAAAGTGACCTTATTTAAAGGCAACCACGATATGTGGATGTTCACGTATTTTCAGCAGGAGCTGGGCGTGGATTTGGTGTCGGATGAGCTGGTGATGGAGCGTGGGGGCAAGAAGTTTTTTCTACACCATGGCGACGGACTTGGTCCGGGGGATGCGAAATACAAAATCTTAAAGAAGTTTTTCCGCAGCGGGTTCTGCCAGTGGCTGTTTGCCCGACTGCACCCGAACTTTGGTATTGGCGTGGCGAATTATTGGTCGCGGAATAGCCGCCTGGCCAATAGCAAGAAAGAGGCTTTTGAAAGCGAGGATAAGGAATGGCTGGTGCAGTACTGCAAAGGGGTATTGCAAAAGGAGCATTACGATTATTTTGTTTTCGGCCATCGTCACCTGCCGCTGGATATTCAGTTGAATGCGAAAAGCCGCTACGTGAATCTGGGTGAGTGGATGAACTACTTTTCTTATGCCGTGTTCGACGGTGAAAATCTGCAATTGATTAAGGGGCAATAATTCTGTGTTTTTTCAGTTTTATTGATAAACTGAAAACATATGATTGCTTTACTGGTGATAGCCGCTCTGGTTATTATTTTGATTTTATGGCTGATTGCCATTTACAACCGTTTGGTGGGCTTGCGCAATCGTCGCGAAAATGCCTATGCCGATATTGATGTTCAACTGAAACAACGCCTGGATTTGATTCCGCAGCTGGTGGCTTCGGTGAAGGGTTATGCCGCTCATGAAAAGGTTGTTTTGGAAAATGTGACCAAGGCCCGAGCCGCGGTGATGCAGGCCCAGGGCGTGGAAGCCAAGGTGCAGGCCGAGAATATTTTGACTTCGGCTTTGCAGGGCTTGCGGGTTACGGCCGAGGCTTACCCTGATCTGAAGGCGAATCAGAATTTCATGCAGCTGCAGGAGGAGATCGCGGATATTGAAAACAAGCTGGCGGCCAGCCGCCGATTCTTTAATTCGGCTACGCAGGAGTTGAATACGGCCATTGAAAGTTTCCCCAATACGCTGATCGCTTCGCGGTATGGTTTTAGCCGGCAGACCTTGTTTAGTGTGGGCGATGAAAACCGCCCGGCCATGGAGCAGGCGCCGGTGATTAAATTCTGAGGGTATGGCTTATTTGGGCTTGCAATCGCAAATCAGGCGGAACAACTGGTATTCGATCTGGTTGCTGATTTGCTTTCCGCTGGTGCTGTCGGCGTTGGCCTGGGCGCTGCTGTTGTTGTGGCGCTACCATCAATCGAATGAGTTTGATCCGTTTAGTTTGACACAGGTGAACCTGGAGTTCCTGAGCTTCTTTCCTTTTATGTTGCTGGCCGTTGGCCTTTGGTTTCTTATCGCTTTCTTTTTTCACCGGCAGCTGATTATGCGGGCTACGGGTTCGAAGCCGCTGGAACGCATGGAACATAAACGGGTGTATAACCTGGTGGAGAATTTGTGTTTGGCGGAGGGGATGCCCCGGATGCCCCGTATTTATGTGATTGACGATGCATCGTTGAATGCTTTTGCCAGCGGCATCCATTCGGGGAGTTATGCCATTTCTTTATCGCAGGGTATTATTGAAAAACTGGATGATGCGGAACTGGAGGCGGTGATTGCGCATGAGCTGACGCATATCAAGAACCGGGATACCAGACTGTTGATTGTGTCGATCATTTTTGTCGGGATATTTGCCTTTTTATCGGAAATCATGTTTAAAACGATCCGCTATAAGCGGGAGGGTGGTAAGGGCGAGGGGCTTTGGTTTGCGGGGGCCATTGGGTTGAGTACGCTGGCTTATGTGGTGTCGCTACTGATTCAGTTGGCAATTTCGCGGAAGCGGGAATACATGGCGGATGCGGGGGCGGTGGAGATGACCCGCAAGCCGGAGGCGCTGGCGAATGCTTTGCGCAAGATCTCGGACGACCCCAGGATTGAGGCGGTTGGGCGCAAGGACGTGGCACAGTTGTTTATTGAAAATCCGCAGGAGCGCTCGAACTGGTTGGAGCGTTTGTTCAGCACACATCCGCCGATCGGGGAGCGGATTGCTTACCTGGAGCAATTATAGCAGGGGATTTCATTTTTAAAAGCTTATTTTTGTGACCCTTCGGGATGGTTGTGGGTGATGGTGTGTGTGTTGTAAGGAAGGGACCATGCTAAACCCGATTGAAGCGGAAAGGCCGCGTTGCGGAGTTTGGAGTTTGGAGTCGTTAGTGGGGAGTTGTGGTTGCGGTGCGTTGAAAGTTTGTAATAATTGACTGCGGACTTGAAGTGAAAAGCGGGGCTATCGGCCAATTGAAATTGATTAATTGATTTTCTAAAAATAGATATGTTAGATAAACTGGAAGCCATTAAGGTTAGATGGGAAGAGGTGGAACGTGAGTTGAGTTCGCCGGGTGTGATGAGCGATATGAAGCGTTTTGCGCAACTGAACAAGGAGTACAAGGATTTGACTCGTATTGTGGAGGAATATAAGATTTACCGCAATATGGTGAGCAATATTGAGGCGAATAAGCAGATTTTGGCAACCGAGAAGGATGAGGAGCTGCGGGAGATGGCGAAAATGGACCTGGATGAGTTGCTGGAGAAAAAGGAGTTGAAGGAGGAGGAGATCAGGGTGATGCTGATTCCGCAGGACCCGGAGGATGCGAAGAACGCGATTGTGGAGATTAGAGGGGGTACGGGTGGTGATGAGGCGGCTTTGTTTGCGGGTGATTTGTACCGGATGTATAGCCGGTTTTGTGAGCGTAAGGGTTGGAAGATTCAGGTGATGGATGTGACGGAGGGTACTTCGGGTGGTTATAAGGAGGTGGTGTTTGAGGTGCAGGGTGAGGATGCTTACGGGCAGTTGAAATATGAATCGGGTGTTCATCGGGTGCAGCGTGTGCCGGATACGGAAACGCAGGGCCGGGTGCATACCTCGGCGGCGAGCGTGGTGGTGCTGCCGGAGGCGGATGAGTTTGATGTGGAGATCAATATGAATGATATCCGTAAGGATTTGTTTTGTTCGTCGGGGCCGGGTGGACAGTCGGTGAATACGACTTACTCGGCGGTACGATTGACGCACATCCCTACAGGGATTGTGGCGCAGTGCCAGGATGAGAAGTCGCAGTTGAAGAATTTTGATAAGGCTTTATCGGTTTTGCGGAGCCGTATTTATGAGCTTGAGTTGGCTAAGCGTAATGCGGAGACGGCGAGCAAGCGTAAGACGATGGTGAGTTCGGGTGACCGGTCGGCGAAGATCCGTACGTATAATTATCCGCAGGGCAGGGTTACGGAGCACCGCATTGGTTTGACGATTTATAATTTACCTGATGTGATGAATGGTAATATTCAGGAGGTGATTGATGCCTTGCAGCTGGCAGAAAATGCGGAAAAAATGAAGGAGGGCACGGTTGCCTAATTTTTTGATTTTTATTTGCGGGCTTTAGTTTATAACGCTATATTTGCCTCACTTTTCTGAAAAAAATTCAGAAAATTCGTTCTAATAGAGATGATCTCGTAGCTCAGCTGGTAGAGCATAACACTTTTAATGTTGGGGTCCTGGGTTCGAGTCCCAGCGGGATCACTTGGTCTGGTAGTTCAGCTGGTTAGAATACATGCCTGTC
>CANGZD010000025.1 GCA_947458875.1 Sphingobacteriaceae bacterium | reverse complement strand
GGTTCCCAAATCAAGAAACTAATAGACCAAGGTACACTAACCCACCTTGAATGTCACGATTTCACAAGACTCGGGAGGTCTACTCTAGACTGTCTCTCAGTTTATAAGGACTTGACTGAACGTTCAATCAAAGTAGTTAGTAGAAACCCTTACATCCGTAACATAGATGACAATGGTAGACCTGATTCATTCTCAGAGTGTTTACTCTCCTTGGTTGTGGTTTTAGGAACCTATGAGAGGTCGTTATTATTAGAACGTCAACGTGAGGGGATAAATCTCAGAAAGGAGAAAGGACTTTACCCCGGACGTCAGGTTGGGACAATTGAGACACCAGAGAAGTTCATCTCCAAACCCAAGAACAAGAAGATACTATCATACCTTAATAAAGGTTATTCCTACAACGACATATCGAGTATCATCCCTTGTTCCAAGTCAACTATCGTTCGGGTAAAGAAACTGTCCCAGATGGTCAAGGAATCCTCAAATAATGTTTGACCGTCGGTTGACCCGACCGTAACGCAGTGGAGGTCGGAATAACTACTCCTTAATAAGATAGTCAACCACATCGATATCCATATTGGTAATGGTGTGGTCGAACTCTCGGGTAAACCTATTGATACTCCTGTTCTTTTTCTTGTAGATACTCCAACACTTCGGTTGACTGAAAGTAGTTCCCCTTGGGGTAAGATAGTTGTTCTCAACCAACCAATCACTTATCTGTTTGAAGTTCATTCCATCCACTTCGTGAAACTTGGTAATGATCTCAAACAACTCCTGTTGGTAGTTTGAATATGGTGGAGTCCACAGGTTAGACGACCTAATTTGGACTGAAAGTCGTAAAGAATACCCTTTTGAGTTACTATCTTTGGGGGTAATTGAAGGATAATTAACTACGGTGGAATAATGCCAATAGATGCAGATGGCGGGACAGAAGCAAAGGCAGCAACAAGCCAAAGTATTACGAATTTTTAGAAAAGTTCACCGAACTACCGGAGCTTTCCTTTTCCTGTTCTTCTTCCTTGTCTCCATTACCGGATTTTTATTGGGCTGGAAAAAGCATAGTGGGAACCTCATCCTTGCCAAATCATACCAGGGTACATCCACCGATTTGCAAGACTGGTTGCCCATCGATAGCCTCCATAAAAATGCTTGTCAAATTTTTCGCGATTCCATTTCTAATACACTTTCACTTGATTTAGACCGCATCGATATCCGGAAAGATAAAGGCATGGTCAAGTTTGTATTTTTGGATGGATTTTGGGGCATTCAACTCGATGGTGCTACCGGCAAACTCTTGCACATAGAAACTCGCCGTTCCGATTTCATAGAAAAAGTACACGATGGCTCCATCCTCGATCTGTATTTCGAAACCAGTAATGGTCAAATCAAATTGGTCTACACTTCCATCATGAGTATCGCTTTGCTCATTTTTACCATTACCGGATTTTGGCTTTGGTATGGCCCCAAAAGAATGAGATCGGAATAACCCTGCCTGCTTTCAGAAAGGTTTAAAAAACCTGGTTAATCTAATTTAGTAGCATAGAATTTTCTTAAAGAAATAAAATTCACTACATTTAATTAAACGTTGAAACGTTTATTGGATATAGGTTTTGACTTAAATATTTTCCTCATGGACAGAAAAGAATTTTTAAATCAGGTAGGCATCGGTGCAGCTGCGCTATTGGTTCCCGCTTGTATAGGTGGATTAGCAGCTTGTGGCAAATCTGATAGTGGTACCCCTGCGGCACCCACTAACGTCGATTTTACATTAGATGTTAGTTCCGGAGCATTGGCTAGTAATGGCGGTTTTTTGGTACAAAATGGTATCATCATAGCCAGAACTACGTCAGGTACCTTTTTGGCTGTTTCAGCGGCTTGTACCCATCAGGGTACTACTGTAAATTATGTTTCAGCTAGCAATAAGTTTGTTTGTCCCAATCACGGTGCCGAGTTTTCAAGCACCGGAATAGTTATTAAGGAACCGGCAACTAAAAACCTTACCAGCTATAAAACCAGTCTAAATGGGAATACATTAAGAGTGTTCTCCTAAAAAAAATTACCACTTCATGAAATACCTTTTACTGCTAATTATTGTATGCTTTTTAAGTTCACATACATACGCTCAAACTGATAGTACCCAAACCAATACCAATACCCTTTTGCAAGACTTATCTGCCAGTACTGCGGAACAGGAAAAATTGTTGCCTAATAAAATGATGATTACACAGCGTATTTTATGGGGCGAAAAGGGTTTGATGCGAAAATTCGACCGCTTCGAGTTAACGCCCGAAAAACGCCAGCAAGAACTTAAACTGCGTCGTTCGGCACTGGTTGCACACCAGGTATTGGGTTTTGCTACCCTTGGCGGGATGATTGCCCAGGGTATTGTAGGCAGTAAACTCTACAAAGGCGATTATCGAATCAAAGACACTCACGAGGCCCTGGGAGCAGCGGTTAACTTCACGTACTTTACCACCGCTTCACTGTCTTTATTTGCTCCACCTAAAGCCTTGGATGAACGAAGGGGCTATAGCAGTATCAAAGTTCACAAATGGCTGGCGGTAGTACACATGAGTGCCATGATTGCAACCAACCTGCTCGCCGAAAGGGCCGATGACAGTCCTCGACTAAAATCATATCATCGTGCGGCGGCCTATACTGCCTTTGGTGCATTTGCAGCATCTATGATCGTGATCAAATTCTAAGAACATGAAAAAAATCATCTCCGGTATCCTATTCACCTTGCTTTGCACAGCTACTTGGGCGCAGCAAGTAAAACTGATGGCCGATAAAAAACTGTCCAGTATCACCTACAGCATGCATCACCGTCTGCACGACTGGGACGGAGTGAGTCGTGAATTGAACTCGGTGATCCTTACCGACGCTTCTAAAAACATGATCAGCCAGGTAGCTGTGAGCGTAAAAATATCCAGTTTCGACAGTAAAAATGCCAACCGCGATTCGCATACCATTGAAGTGACCGAAGGTTTGAAATACCCTAACATCACTTTTAGTAGCACCGAAATTCAGCAGCAGGGCGATAAATTGCTGGTAAAAGGCGTGTTGAATTTCCACGGTGTAAATCGAAACATCAGTTTCGAAGCACTCCGTAAAAAATCAGGAGATAAGCTGGAAGTCACAGGATCATTTGCGATAAAAATGTCTGCTTTCAACATCGAGCCACCTACCTTACTGGCCATCCCTACCGACGACGAATTTAAGATCAGCTTTAAAGCGGTTTATTAATCATCCTATTATCATAATAGACAAAGCCTTACTTTAAACTTGATGCATTCAATACTTTTGCGGAACTACTGAATCTCAGTCTATAATAACATTCAGGCATGTCCGAAAAAATTATTGAAGTACAGCACCTGTCCAAACATTTTGGCGCCTTCCATGCCGTAAAAGATGTCAACTTTACGGTTTACAAAGGCGACGTGTTCGGATTTTTAGGACCCAACGGAGCAGGTAAAAGCACCAGCATCCGCTGCTTGCTCTCTTTAATTCAGGCAGATCGCGGAGAGATCAAGATCTTTGGCCAATCTTTAGCAACTAACAGGAGTCAGATCTTAGCACGTACGGGCAGCATCATCGAAAAACCTGATTTCTATAAATACCTTTCGGCCTACCAAAACCTCGCTATCTTTTCAAGAATTTCTGGCGCAAACGTATCCCGTAAAGAAATAGAAGGCATGCTCGATTTTGTGGGTCTGGCAGGTAGAGAACAAGATAAAGTTGCCGGATTTTCACACGGCATGAAACAACGCCTGGGCATTGCTCAAACTTTACTGCACCAACCCGATTTGATTATACTTGACGAACCCACCACCGGTCTTGATCCGCAGGGGATCATCGATATCCGCAATCTGATTTTACGCCTTCGCGATGAACAAGGCAAAACTGTCTTGCTTTCATCGCACTTACTGGCCGAAATGGAATTGATTGCCAACCGCATGGTGATCATCAATAAAGGCAAAACATTGGTGGAGGGTG
The DNA here is from genome assembly GCA_947458875.1 of Sphingobacteriaceae bacterium. Taxonomy (GTDB): domain Bacteria; phylum Bacteroidota; class Bacteroidia; order Sphingobacteriales; family Sphingobacteriaceae; genus JAIPAN01. Next base: position 19,936 of record CANGZD010000025.1, on the reverse strand, counting down.
AAGTGGCTCAACTTTTAAATGCAGAAGAACTCGTAGTTCAACTGGAAATAGATAAGGCAGAAGAAGCCAAACATTGGATAGCCAATCACTTATCAAATATCGAGCTCATCAGCAGCACCGAAAACCAGCTGGAATTAGCCATGGATAAATCCGGAGTAGCTGAACTAAATAAATCCCTGGTGGCACAAGGATTCAACATCTATGCCATTGAATCTAAGCGCAAGCTCGAAGATTATTTCATTAAAATGCTCAAAGCCGATGTTGTGGAATAGTGTATATAACGAATTCATCAAAATTACGGCCAAGCCCCGCAGTTACCTGGGCTTGCTGGCCATTACGGTATTGGTGGGTGTGATCTTATTTGCCTTAAAGGTAGATGGTAAATCCATGATCGCCTTTGTCACCTCTTCCTTTGAACAAACCCTCAGTTTCCAGGGCGAACTGCTCAATGGTAATCTGGTGGCTTTCATCATCCTGCAGATGCTCATTATCCATATCCCTTTGCTGGTAGCTCTGGTCACCGGCGACTTGGTTTCGGGTGAAGCCGCCTCAGGCACCATCCGCATGTTGCTCACTAAACCCATTTCACGTACCCAACTCCTGCTTTCCAAATTTATTGCAGGGGCCGTTTATACTTTTTGCCTCATCATTTGGTTGGGGATCATGGCCGTTATTGTCGGCAAACTCTTATTCGGAAGCGGCGATTTAATGGTCTTGAATAGTGATGGCCTGGTGATTTTGCAGGAGCAAGACGTGAACTGGCGTTACCTTGGGGGTTTTGCAGTGGCATTCCTGGCTTTACTCACCGTTAGCACACTGTCCATCTGCCTATCCTGCTTCAGCAACAACTCCATTGGCCCCATCGTTTTGACCATGGCCATCATTATACTTTTTACCATCATTGGAACATTAGATGTTAAAATATTCGACAGCATCAGACCATTTCTCTTCACCACCCATATGGCTTCCTGGCGAAGTTTTTTTGAAGAGCCGCTGCCTAAAGCAGAAATCATCAAATCATTGATCATTCTATTAGCTCATCAGGTGCTGCTCATCAGCATGGCTGTATATCATTTCAATAAAAAAGACATTACCTCATAATGCTACGTTTCATAACTTTATTTTTTTTAGGATACTTGCCCTTACAGGCAATTGCCCAAGATGGCTCAGCCATTTTAGAGCAAATGATGAATAAATGGAACCTGGTAAAAGACTATTCCGTTCAGGTTAACATCAAATCAGAAATTCCACTTATCAAGTCCTTTCCGGTTAAAGCGACCATTTATTTTAAGCAAAAAGATCAGTTCCGGATGGTATCAAAAGGCATAGCCATTCTGCCAAAACAAAATTTTAACGAACTGCCCAAATTCCTGCAAAATAAAGGAAGTTACACGGCACTCATCACCGGGACTGAAAGCGTCCAATCGCAAAAAACCACCGTCATTACGGTGCTCCCAAGCGACGACAGTGGAGATTTGGTCCTGCTAAAATTATGGATCGATCCTAAAACCGATTTATTGTACAAATCACAAACCACCACACGCTCCAATGGCACCATTAGCGCCCTATACGAGTATGGAAGTCAAAGCAACTTGGGTTTACCCGACAAAATGATTTTTACCGTCGAAGTAAAGAAATTCAAAATCCCCAAAGGCCTGACTACCGACATCAACCGGACCAGCACCACCAACCAGCCTACACCTAAAAATGGTAAAATCACCATTCTTTTCTCCGATTATAGCATAAACAAAGGGATTAAAGATGAAATCTTTAAAAAGTAAGGTACTCAGCGAAGCCGAGCAGGACCGCGTCATTGAAATGGCCTGGGAAGACCGCACACCTTTTGAGGCGATCAAGGCGCAATTCGGGCTCAGCGAAGCCGAAACCATTGCTTTAATGCGCAAAACTTTAAAAAGAAGCAGCTTTAACCTCTGGCGCAAAAGAGTAAATAGCGGCATCAGCCAGAAACACGCCCACAAGCGCAATCCCGAGATCGACCGGTTTAAATGCACTTTGCAGCGGCAGATTACCCTCAATAAGATCAGTAAGCGTTAATGGATGGCAAAGCAAGCGGTTAATATCGTTTGGCTCAAGCGTGACCTGCGAACACAGGATCATGCCCCTCTGCAAGCCGCCGAACAGGCAGGTTTACCTTATTTCATTATTTACCTTTTCGAGCCCTCACTCTTAGCGCATCCCGATACTTCCCTGAGGCATTTGCAGTTCCAGTACCATTCATTGCAACAAATGAACAAAACCCTGCATACTCACGGAAAAAAGGTATCCATTTGTTACGCAGAAGCAGCAGCTGTTTTTGAGACCATCCATCAAGAGTTTGATATCCGAACCATTTTTTCTTATCAGGAAAGCGGCACTGACTTATCTTTTAAGCGGGATAAACGCCTCAAACGATATTTCAAACAAAAAGGCATCAGCTGGCAGGAATTTCAAAGAGATGGTATCATCAGGGCAATCAAAAACCGTGAGGGCTGGATCAAAGCCTGGCATGCCGTAATGCATGCGCCTGTAATCAGCAATACTTTTTCGGGGCCATCTCCCGAATGGGGAAACCCATTTACAATCCCAGAAAATTTACTGCAGGAATGGTCCGACTATCCGGAAGCCTTTCAACCGGCCGGTGAACCTTATGCCTGGAAATACCTGCAGTCTTTCATCCGCGAACGCGGTAAAAATTATAGTAAACATATTTCTAAGCCGGCTCAAAGCCGTATTTCCTGCTCCCGATTATCGCCCTACCTGGCCTGGGGCAACCTCAGCATTCGCCAGGTGTACCAGACTACCGAAGCCGCCAAAAAAACAACTGGTTTTAAAACCTCTTTGAACAATTTTCAGACCCGCTTGCGCTGGCATTGCCATTTCATCCAGAAGTTTGAGGTGGAATGCCGCTACGAGTTTGAATGTATCAACCGGGGTTACGAATTACTGGAGCACCCTGAAAATAATCTCTTAATTGAAGCATGGAAAACAGGGCAGACAGGATTCCCCCTGGTGGATGCCTGCATGCGCTGCCTGCAGCAAACCGGCTGGATCAATTTCAGGATGCGTGCCATGCTCGTTTCCGTGTTCTGTCACCATTTCTATCAGGATTGGCGTCATGGCGTATACCACCTCGCCCAGTTATTTTTAGATTACGAGCCAGGTATTCACTACCCGCAATTCCAGATGCAGGCTGGTACCACCGGTATCAACACCATCCGCATGTACAATCCTGTCAAACAATCGCAAGACCATGATCCTGAAGGGATCTTTATCAAAAAATGGGTGCCCGAATTAAATAATGTACCCCTCGAGTTTATCCATGAGCCCCATAAAATGAGTTTGATGGAACAAAACCTATATGACGTAAAAATTGGGGATGACTACCCTATACCGGTAGTTGATCTGGAGCAAAGCGGTCGCATGGCCAGGGATAAGATATGGGCGCATCGTAAACACGAAGCGGTACAGAAAGAGAATTTCAGGATATTGATTACCCATACCCATCCCCGAATATCGGAGGTGCGTATCAGTGGGGAGTAAACTACTTAAAATCCCGCCACGCTGTCTTCGCCACGTTTATCGGCGGCACTTAAGCGCTTCCCATCGGCACCAATCATGATAATTTCTGTACGGCCAATCCCATCGCGTAAGCGAAAAGTATAGCCCATAGCTTCTAATTTTTTACGGGTTTCTTGCGGAAAATCTTTTTCAATATCTACTAAGTCAGGCAGCCATTGATGATGGAATTTCGGGCTGTTAATGGCATCCGCCGGGTTCATGTTAAAATCAATGATATTGAGGATTGCCTGCAATACCGAAGTAGGGATTGTGGTACCCCCCGGTGTACCCACCACAATAAAGGGTTTACCCTCTTTCAGCACTAGCGCCGGGCACATGGAACTCAACATACGTTTATTGGGCGCAATGGCGTTAGCCTCGCCGCCTACGGCTCCATACATATTGGCTACACCCGGTTTGATACTGAAATCATCCATTTCATTGTTTAACAAAAATCCGGCGCCGCCTACCACAGTTTTGCTGCCATAAGCGCCGTTCAGCGTGGTGGTAACGGCTACCATATTACCTTCGGCGTCTACAATGCTGAGGTGTGTGGTTTGATCGCTTTCGCGAATTTCGCCCGCTTGGATGTTTTTACTTATAGATGCTTTCCCCGCCTCAAAATCGGCCATCCGGTTTTTGAGGTAAGCATCGGAGAGCAGTTGTTCTTGAGGCACTTCCCAGAAGTCCGGATCACCCAGGTGTGTTGCCCGATCCGCATAAGCCCTGCGTTCTGCCTCCACAATCAATTGTACCGCTTCGGGCGATTGGAATCCATATTGACCCAATGGATAAGGCTCTAGCATTTTCAGGGTTTGGGCCAAGATGATCCCCCCGCTGCTGGGAGGTGGGAACCCGATGATTTGATGACCGCGGTAAGTAAATTCCAGTGGCTTGCGATTTTTTGCCCGGTAGGCTTTTAAATCTTTCCGGCTGATGAGGCCATTGCGTCGTTTCATTTCGGCTACCAAGAGTTTAGCGGTCTTGCCGGCATAAAAACCACGTTCACCTTTATCACGGATTCTTTTCAAGGTTTGGGCCAGTTCGATCTGGATGAGGGTGTCGCCTGCTTTCCATTCCTTTCGGGAAGTGAAAGCAGAAGGCCTGGTACTATATTTATTAAAATTTCCCATGGTCCAGTTGAGACTTTGGGCTTCGTTAGCACTGATCAAAAAGCCCTTTTCGGCCAGATCAATTGCTGGCTGAATGAGCGATTTGAAAGGAAGTTTTGCATAAGGCATAGTAGCAAATAAACCCGCCACCGTTCCGGGTACGCCTGCTGCCAGGTGTCCGTTTTGCGACCAATCGGTTTGAGCTTTGCCCTCTTTATCCAGGTACATATCGCGGCTGGCGGCCGCAGGCGCAGTCTCTCTGAAATCAATCCCGATCAGTTCACCATCTGCCTTGCATCCTAGTAAAAATCCGCCGCCGCCAATGTTCCCGGCAATAGGATAGACCACCGCTAGGGCCAGTTGAGTGGCAATGGCCGCATCAAAAGCATTGCCGCCTTGTTTCATGATGGCAGTACCCACTTCCGAAGCCAGGGCATGAGCACTGGCTACCGCTGCACGTTCAAAGGTTTGAGTTTTTAAAACCTGGTATTCGTAAGGATCAACAGCTCGTCCAGCACCTACTATTTGAGCAGAAACAGAAGTAGAAATAATTAAATAGCAAAAAAACAGAAGGACTTTTTTATACATGCTAAAGATATCTTAACCTAAGATAAAGAATATCAGCCATCATTTTCACACTACACGAGGTGATGTACAGATTTTGACAACATCAGTTCAGAAATTAGCATGCACAGTTCTATAATTAGCAGATGATGTTCAAAATATGCTATTCTTTGTCCTAAAACTAAAAGTCGCAGTTATAATTACGACAGACCAGTTTCAAAAACTAACAATAGATATTCAGAATATAGCATTCTCTGTCCTAGAACTAACAGTCGGAGTTCTAATTATCACAGATCATTTTCAGAAAATGAGATATAGTGTTCTTAAATGAACATAAGATAATCGCAAATTGAAACTATTTTTTCCGGAAATAGCCGATGAGAAAGAGAATGAGCATAATCATCACAAATACAATAAAGAGGGCGGTATAAAAGCCGGCCTCGAAAATATCGCCGATCAGTTCACAACCCTGCATGATGATGCTTAACAATAAGAGTAGCAGTATAGTTTTACAATTAGCCATAAAAAAAGAGTAGTGTATGCATACACTACTCTTTTTGAACTATTTTGTTTTCAGGAATCTATTTTTTCGCTTTAGCGAAACGCTCAGCAACAGCTGTCCAGTTCACTACATTCCAGAAAGCACCGATGTAATCCGGGCGTCTGTTCTGGTATTTCAGGTAATAAGCATGCTCCCAAACATCCATACCCAAGATAGGGGTACCAGGGCATTCGGCGATGTCCATCATCGGGTTGTCTTGGTTAGGAGTAGAGCAAACGCATAAGTTACCATCGGCTTTAACGCACAGCCAAGCCCAGCCTGAACCGAAACGGGTAGCACCTGCTTCGGCAAATTTCTTTTTGAACTCCTCGAAAGAGCCAAACTCCTTTTCGATGGCTGTAGCCAATTCACCGCTGGGCGCACCACCGCCATTTGGCGACATGATAGACCAGTACAAAGTGTGGTTAAAATGACCACCGCCATTATTACGTACCGCCATCGGGTATTTCGAAATATTTTTCATGATATCTTCGATCTTGGCATCGGCAGCATCAGTGCCGGCCAGGGCCTTGTTCAGGTTATCTACATAGGCCTGGTGGTGTTTGCCATGGTGAATTTCCATGGTCATTTTATCAATGTGCGGCTCTAAGGCATCGCTTGCATATGGTAATGCAGGTAATACAAATGACATAATATCTTGATTTAAAGGTTGAACAAAAGTATAGTACAAATATAAACTTCCTAGCGGGATAGATTGTTTTCAGCGCCTAAGTTTTACTCCTTTTTGACCTGAAAAATTCCCGTACCAGTTCGCCGCAGGTATCGGCCATGATGCCACCTATCAATTCGGTTTTAGGGTGAAGAATAGGTTGTTTAACAGATGAAAATCCCCTCTGCGGGTCATAAGCACCAAACACGATGCGGCTGATCTGTGTCCAGTACGATGCCCCGGCGCACATCACACAAGGCTCCATTGTCACGTATAAGGTGCAATCTTTCAGGTATTTTCCGCCCAGAAAATCGGCTGCGGCCGTAAAGGCCTGCATTTCGGCATGAGCGGTTACGTCGTTCAGGCGCTCGGTGAGGTTATGCCCCCTGCCAATAATGCGTCCCTGGCATACGATGACGGCACCAATGGGCACCTCGTCTTGCTCCAAAGCCTTTTGCGCCTCCTTGAGCGCTTCCTTCATGAAAAACTCATCGGGAGCCAGGCTGCCCTCTTCGCCAAAATTGATGTATTTCATTTCTCCCAAAGGTAGAAAAACGAAAGGCATTATTTAATTAGATTTGCGCCATGCAGCGCATCATCCTCAAAAAAGGCAAAGAGAAAGCCGTTAGACAATTACATCCCTGGATTTTTTCTGGAGCAATAGAAAAAATTTCGGGAAAACCCCAAAATGGCGACCTCGTAGAAGTATTCGATTGTCAGGATAATTTTCTGGCTTACGGTTTTTATAATGGCCTGTCGAGGGTAGCGGTAAGGGCTTTGTCCTGGAGCAAAGATCAGTCGGTTGGCGAAAGTTTTTGGCGTCGCCGCATCCGTCAGGCCGTGGAGGCCCGCCGTCATTTGCTGGATAGTTCCGATACCAATACCTGTCGTTTAATCTTTAGTGAAGCTGATTTTCTCCCGGGGTTAATTGTGGATCGCTATGCGGATTTTCTTTCGGTGCAGATCCTGACCTCGGGCATGGAGCAAGTGAAGCCCATCTGGCTGGATGAACTGCAGAAACTCCTAAAGCCCAAAGGTATTTTCGACCGCAGTGATGCAAACGCCCGTTCGCACGAAGGCATGTCACCCAGTTCTGGTTTGCTTTGGGGCGAGGCTCCTCCGGATTTCATCCCCGTAATGGAAAACGGCATTGCTTATGAAGTAAACATCGCCGAAGGTCAGAAGTCGGGCTTTTACTGCGACCAGCGGGATAACCGACGCAAGGTGGCGCAATATGCCAAAGGCAAAAAAGTATTGGATTGTTTCTGCTATTCGGGCGGCTTCAGTTTAAATGCCCTGGCTGCAGGTGCTGCCGAGGTGATCAGCGTAGATAGTTCGGCTTTGGCCATTGAAACTTTGCAACGCAACCTGAAGGTAAATGCTTTTAAAAAACCAAAACATACCGCCATACAGTCTGATGTGAACAAGCAATTACGGGTTTTTAAGGAGCAGGGCGAAAAATTCGACCTGATTGTACTCGATCCACCTAAATATGCGCCATCTCGCTCGGCTTTAGATAAGGCGGCACGTGCCTACAAGGACCTGAACCGCTTGGCGATGCTTTTACTGAACGAAGGCGGCTTGCTGGCTACTTATTCCTGTTCGGGTGCAGTAGATATCGATACTTTTAAACAAATACTGGCCTGGGCCGCTTTGGATGCGGGCAAGGAAGTACAGTTTATTGATCAATACTGCCAGCCAGAAGATCATCCCGTGAGGGCTTCATTCCCGGAAGGGGAATACCTAAAAGGCTTGCTTTGCCGGGTGATTTAAATATCTTCGGGCGCTTCGGGCGTATTGTGTAGTTGTACCGGTTTGCTTTTTGATTGCATTCTCAAATTGAGCATCTCCACCAGTACCGAGAAAGCCATGGCGAAATAGATGTAGCCTTTCGGGATATGTTGCTCGAATGCTTCAGCCAATAGCGAAACGCCAATTAGTAATAAAAACGACAAGGCCAACATCTTTACCGTTGGGTGTTTATTAACAAAATTGCTGATAGCACCAGCAGAAACCATCATCACAAATACTGCGATGATTACGGCCGCAATCATGACCTCCACATGGTCGGCCATACCTACTGCGGTAATCACCGAGTCGAGCGAGAATACAATATCTAATAACAATATCTGAAAAATGGTAGCCGAAAAAGAAAGTTTCTTTTTGTTGCCTTGTGCATGCTCTGCACCCTCCAGCTTCTCGTGTATTTCGCTGGTGCTTTTATAAATCAGGAACAAACCACCCACCAATAAAATCAGGTCACGGCCAGAAATAGCCAATTTCTGGAACCATTCTCCATCAGTCAGTCCAATCCAGTCGCCCATATTGAATAGTGTAGCGGTCAGGGTCATGATCCAACTTAAGGAGAGCAATAAGAGTACCCGGGTGATCATGGCCAGGGCCAAACCCAATTGGCGGGCTTTGCGCTGCTGGTTTTCGGGCAGCTTGCCGGCTAAAATCGAAATGAAAATGATGTTATCTATACCTAAAACGATTTCTAAAACCGTCAGGGTGATTAAGGAGATCCAAATTTCGGGGTTGCTTAAAAATTCCATGTTGCGAAAATAAGACTTAATAGCGTTTTAGGAAATCGTCAATTGCAATTATTGCATTGCGGAAACGATTTGCACCAGCACCCGAAATCACCTCATATTTGGCACCTAAAGCCTGTAGTTCTTGATGCCAAACTCCCATAAAATGTTCTCGCAAATGCGGAAAGTCACGGAGCGGGTCATCTTCCCACGGAAGATCAATGTCCATCAACAAATAAAAATCATAAGGGTGTTTGGGTAGTTCGTCGATCACTTCTTGTGGGGCCTTGCCAAACATTTGGTCGCTCCAGATCTTTACGGTAATAAAAGTGGTATCGCAGATCAAAATTTGATTCGCCTTTGGTAAGAGCTTATTTTCCAGTTCCAGCTGTCCGCGAAACATATTGATTTCATCTTCCCAGGTGCATGGAGCCGACAGTTTCTCACAATATTCACGGGCATATTCGGGTACCCAAACGGTCTCATAATGTTGGGCCAGCATAGGCGAAATGGTCGACTTGCCGGTAGACTCAGGACCTACAATAGCTATTTTACGTATGCTCATGACTGTTTCAGTTCTTTTTTCCAGGCCAGGTATCCCGTCAGGGCAATATAAATATACAGTGCGTACATGCCGGCGGTTAAATGGAGGTCTTTGGCCAGGTAAACGCCCACGTAAATAATATCGACAAAGATCCATATGAGCCAGTTCTCTACCACTTTTCGGGCCATGAACAGCTGTGCCACCAAGCTGCAGGCCGTGCAAAAACTATCGATGAAGGGAAAAGCAGCATCGGTTTGTTTGAAAAGAAAAAAGCCCAGTAAAGTGGTGAACAGTGCCACACCAAATGCAGCGAATAGCAGTTCTTTTTTGCTGATGGCCTTTACAGGAACCTTGTCTGCGTCTTTGGGTTTACGGCTCCAGTAATACCATCCGTAGAGGTTCATGCCCATAAAATACACCTGCAGACCCATGTCGGCATATAATTTGGCTTCAAAAAAGATGAAGATATAAGCCGATACACTGATAATGGCGATGGGCCAGTTCCAAATGATGTTTCTGGCGGCCAGCCAAACACACAAAATTCCGCTGATTACACCCAAAGTCTCTAGCGGGCTTTGATTTTGTAACCAATTGGCAAGATCGTTCATCCATTCCATCGGTCTAAAGATAAAAACAAAAAGCTCCTGAAAATTCTCAGGAGCTTTTCTTTCTACCAAATTTTGACCCTTAACTTTTCAGGTCGCCACATGGCATCGCCTTGCTTAATGCCGAATGCTTCATAAAATTCGGGTAAGTTGGCAAAGGGTCCGTTCACACGGAGATTTGCCGGCGAATGCACATCGGTTAAAATCTGATTGGCCAGGCGCTCATCACGCTGTGAGCCCAACCAACCCAGGGCATAACCCAGGAAATAGCGTTGCTGCGGGCTCAATCCATTTATTTTCTTACCTGATTTAAATTGCTCAGTTTTCTTGAACGCCTCGTAACCCAATACAATCCCTCCCAAATCAGCAATATTTTCCCCTAAAGTAGCCTTGCCATTTACGTGCATGCTGTCTAGCACTACATAATCATTGAACTGTTTCACCATCATTTCGGCACCTAGGTTAAACTTTTCCTCATCTGCTTTGGTCCACCAGTTCTTCAGATTACCTTCCGCATCATATTGTCTACCCTGATCATCAAAACCATGGGTAATTTCGTGTCCGATGGTAGATGCTCCGGCATAGCCGTAAACCACTGCATCATCTACTTCTTCATCTCTCATACCAGAAATGGTAAAAATAGCTGCCGGTAATACAATCTCATTATTAGAAGGATTATAATAAGCATTGTAAGTTTGCGGAGTCATATCCCACTCGGTACGGTCAACCGGCTTGCCCAGCTTGTTGATCTGATACTGGTACCAGAATTGGTTTGCCCGTATGATATTTCCTACATACGAATCGCGGTTGATTTCCAAAGAAGAGAAATCTTTCCATTTCTCCGGATACCCCACCTTTGGCGTAATTTTCTTTAATTTATCCAATGCTTTTTGCTTGGTGGCTACACTCATCCAGTCTAATTCCTGTATACGTTCTGCATAAGTTTCACGAATGGCTTCTACCAGTTTTTCGTATCGTTTTTTAGTTTTTGCCGGGAAATATTCTTTTACAAATAACTGGCCCAGCACTTCACCCATCAAACTATTTTCGGTATCCAGTACTCGTTTCCATCGCGGCAGCTGTTCTTTTTTACCCGAAATCACTTTGCCGTAGAAACGGAAGTTCTCGTTGTCAACATCTTTATTCAAATAAGCCGCAAAACTACTGATGAGGTTCCAGCGCAGGTAAGCCTTCCAGTCCGCGATGGAGCGGCTTTTAAGCAACTTGTCCACTTCTTTGTAAAACTCTGGCTGGCCCACAATCACCGAATCTACCTTCTTGATGTTCATTTTTGTAAAAAGTGGCGACCATTTGATGGCGGGACTCAAAGCATCCAGCTGGCTGAGGGCCATTTTATTGTAATTGGCATAAGGGTCACGCAGGTCTTCGAGCTTACGCGACTGGGCAGCCAATGATTTTTCTATTTCAAACACCGATTCGCCTGCTTTTTTTGCCTCCGCTTCGCTTAAACCGGATAGCTTGAGCATGGTTGGTAGGTGTACTTCCGCATAATCTTTACGGATATCGCTGGTTTTTTTATCGTTATTGAAATAGTAATCGCGGTTTGGCAAACCGATACCGCCTTGCCATAGATGCAGGGCAATGTTCTCGCTATTTTTAGCATCTTGATAAACGCCTATATTAATAAATGAGCCGACTCCCATTTTTTGGAAAGCTGCAATCACATTTAATAAACCTGCCACATCTTTGATCTGTTCGATTTGTTCGAATTGTGCCTTAAGTGTTGTTAAACCTTGCTTTTCAATTTTGGTTGAGTCCATGCCGCTGGCATAAAAATCTCCAATTTTCTGAGTGTTACTTCCTTTTTCGGCCTGAGCCTTCAAGGCATCCTCATTAATTTTTTTCAGTTGATTACGGATTTCTTCGGTTACCAGATTGCCAATCCCCCAGGAGGAATAAGCTGCCGGAATCGGATTGTTTTTGATCCATCCACCATTGGCGTATGAAAAGAAATCTTTACCCGGATAGGCGGTTGTGTCTAAGTTTTTGTAAACTACATCTTGCTCCGGTCCCGGATTTGGGGTTCGAGAGCAAGCGCTGATGATCAGAGCTAAAACTCCGGCCAGAAAAACATACTTTTTCATGATTTTAATTTTAACCGAATTTAGGATTTATAGCTGAATTTAGACACAAACGCTATGCTGCACAAAAAAATCCTCCAGGTTTGCACCTGAAGGATTTATTAACCAAACAAATTATTATGAAGAAATTAGTATTGAACTACTAATCAAATCAATCAACAGACGGGCATTGAAAAGGTTTTAAATTTTTATTTTTTATTCTTCTGCATCTTTAATTGCCGCAAAATACCTACTTTTATATCCCGACAATTAAGTCGGGATTTTCGTTTCAAACGCATAGGAAAATCCCCCATTTTTAAGCCCTATGCCCAAAGACACCTCCATCAAATCTGTCCTGATCATCGGATCGGGTCCAATTATTATCGGTCAGGCCTGCGAATTTGATTATTCCGGATCTCAAGCTGCACTTTCTTTGAAAGAAGAAGGCATTAGCGTATCCATTATCAACTCTAATCCGGCCACTATCATGACCGATAAGGTCATTGCTGATCATGTGTACCTGCTCCCATTAGATTGTGAGAGCATTGAGCAGATTTTAAAGGAGCAGAAAATAGACGCTGTTTTACCGACCATGGGTGGCCAAACAGCACTTAATTTGTGCATTGAAGCAGAGGAACGCGGCATTTGGGAAAAATATGGTGTTCGTATTATTGGTGTAGATGTAGCCGCCATCGAGAAAACTGAAAACCGTGAAGAGTTTCGTAAACTGATGGTGGAGATTGGAGTGGGTGTAGCAAAATCTAAAATTGCCAATTCATTCTTAGAAGGAAAAGAAGCAGCACAAGAAATCGGATTTCCACTCGTAATTCGCCCTTCTTACACTTTGGGAGGTACCGGTGGAGGTTTTGTACATAAAAAAGAAGAATTTGATGCAGCACTAAGTCGCGGTTTACAAGCCTCTCCAACCCATGAAGTTTTGGTAGAAAAGGCAGTTTTGGGTTGGAAAGAATTCGAGCTCGAATTGCTTCGCGACAATAAAGACAATGTCATTATCATCTGCTCTATTGAGAACTTCGATCCGATGGGTATCCACACCGGTGATTCCATTACCGTGGCTCCCGCTATGACTTTAAGCGATCGTTGCTACCAGGATATGCGTAATCAGGCCATTAAGATGATGCGTGCCATTGGTAATTTCGCTGGTGGCTGTAATGTACAATTCTCGGTAAATCCGGAAAACGATGAGATCATTGCCATCGAAATTAACCCAAGGGTATCGCGTTCATCTGCTTTAGCTTCCAAAGCTACCGGCTATCCAATTGCAAAAATTGCCGCTAAGCTGGCCATTGGTTATAACTTAGATGAAGTAGAAAATCAAATCACTAAAACTACCTCGGCTTATTTTGAGCCCACGCTGGACTATGTAATTGTGAAAGTCCCACGCTGGAACTTCGATAAATTTAAAGGAGCTAATAAAGAATTGGGCTTGCAAATGAAATCGGTAGGTGAGGTAATGGGTATTGGCCGCAGTTTTACTGAAGCGCTTCAAAAAGCTTGTCAGAGCTTGGAAACCAACCGATTGGGTTTAGGGGCCGATGGTCGTCAAAGCCGCAATCTCGAAGAAATCATGGAAAGCCTGGAGCATCCGAGCTGGGACCGTTTGTTCCACATCAAAGATGCCATGAGTTTGGGTGTGCCTTTGGAATCTATTCGCAAGGTAACGCGTATTGATAAATGGTTCCTGGTGCAAATTCAGGAATTGGTGGCCTTAGAAGAAGAGCTAAAACGTTATTCGCTCAATAACATACCGAATGATTTCTTCATGACCCTCAAACAAAAAGGCTTTGCCGATGCGCAAATCGCCTGGGTACTGGGTAATGTAACTGAAGACGAAGTGTATAAACGCCGTCGGGAATTAGGCATCAAGCGGGTTTATAAGATGGTAGATACTTGTGCCGCAGAATTTCCGGCACAAACACCTTATTACTACTCCACCTTCGAATTCGAAAATGAATCGATTGTATCTGATAAAAAGAAAATTGTGGTGCTGGGTTCTGGTCCAAACCGGATTGGTCAGGGCATCGAGTTCGATTATTCTTGTGTTCATGGTTTATTGGCGGCCAAAGAATCGGGTTACGAGGCCATTATGGTGAATTGTAATCCCGAAACGGTTTCCACCGATTTTAACATGGCCGATAAACTCTATTTTGAGCCGGTATTTTGGGAGCATGTTCGAGAAATCATCGATTTAGAAAAACCAGAAGGAGTAATTGTGCAGCTTGGTGGACAAACTGCATTGAAAATGGCAGAGAAACTCCATAACGAAGGCATCAAAATCATCGGGACCTCTTTCAATGACATGGATATTGCCGAAGATCGGGGTCGTTTCTCTGATTTGTTAAAAGCATTGGATATCCCGTATCCAAAATATGGTGTTGCCGAAAGTGCCGAAGAAGCCTTAAAGGTGGCAAATGAAGTCGGTTACCCGGTATTGGTGCGTCCCAGCTATGTATTGGGTGGCCAGGGCATGAGCATTGTGATCAATGATGAAGATTTGGAAAAAGCGGTAGTGAAATTACTTCGGGCTATGCCGGGCAACCGAGTATTAATAGATCATTTCCTCGATAGGGCCGAAGAAGCGGAGTCAGATTCTATTTGCGATGGCGAGGATGTACACATTATTGGCATGATGGAGCACATTGAACCTGCAGGTATCCACTCCGGCGACTCGAGTGCGGTTTTGCCACCTTTCAGTCTTTCGGAAAAGGTACAGCAGCAAATGGAAGAATACACTATTAAATTAGCCAAAGCGCTCAATGTGCGTGGTTTGTTGAATATCCAGTTTGCGATTAAAAACGAAGATGTATATGTAATCGAGGCTAATCCAAGGGCTTCGCGTACGGTTCCGTTTATTGCCAAAGCTTACGATGTGCCTTACATCAATATCGCTGCTAAAATCATGTTGGGTGCTAATAAACTCAAGGACTTCAAAATAGAGCGTAAGCTAAAGGGTTATGCCATCAAGGAGCCGGTGTTCTCTCACAATAAATTCCCGGAAATTGAGAAAGAATTAGGTCCGGAGATGAAATCGACCGGTGAAGCCATTCGTTTTATTAAAGATTTGCAGGACCCGTACTTTATCAAGTTGTACAAAGAGAAATCGATGTATTTAAGTAAATAGGCTTACCCAAAAAGGGAAGAGAACACTTCTTCTACTTTCGAAACTGTCTTAATTTCGATCTGGTAGCGTTTCGGGTCTAAGCCTTTTTTATTGTATTTGGAGATGAAGATCTGCTCGAAGCCCAATTTCTCAGCTTCGGCGATGCGTTGCTCAATTCGATTAACCGCACGTATTTCTCCAGATAAACCAACCTCCGCAGCGAAACAAACCTTGGAAGGTACCGGCATGTCTTCGTGCGAGCTGATAATGGCCACTACTACAGCTAAATCAATAGCCGGATCCTCTACCCGTAAGCCGCCGGCAATGTTCAGGAACACATCTTTGGTACTGAGGCGGAAACCACAGCGTTTTTCTAGTACAGCCAGTAGCATATTCATCCGGCGGGTATCAAAGCCCGTGGCCGAACGCTGTGGCGTTCCATAAGCCGAATGGCTCACCAATGCCTGGGTTTCGATCAGCATGGGGCGCATACCTTCGAGCATGGCCGAAATGGTGATTCCGCTCAGGGGTTCATCGCGTTGAGACAATAAAATTTCGGAAGGGTTGGAGACTTCACGTAAACCGCTGCCCTGCATTTCATAAATCCCCAATTCAGAAGCCGAACCGAAACGGTTTTTTACGGAACGCAAAATGCGGTACACATGATGACGGTCGCCTTCAAATTGCAGCACGGTGTCTACCATGTGCTCCAGGATTTTTGGTCCGGCGATGGTACCGTCTTTGGTAATATGGCCGATCAGGAATACCGGCTTACCGGTTTCCTTGGCATAGCGCAATAGTTCGGCGGTACATTCCCTAACTTGCGATACGCTACCTGGCGTAGAATCGATATGAGCCGAATGTAAGGTTTGTATCGAGTCGACCACTACCAACTGCGGCTCTAATTGTTCTATTTGCTTGAAAATATTTTGAGTGGATGTTTCCGTCAGGATATAACAATCGGCCTTGCTGGCTTTGAGTAAGCGCTCGGCACGCATTTTAACCTGCTGTTCACTCTCTTCGCCCGAAACATAAAGCACTTTCATGCCTGGCATATTGAGTGACACCTGTAGCATTAACGTAGATTTACCAATACCCGGCTCTCCACCAATTAAAACTAAAGACCCGGGTACGATACCTCCGCCCAATACCCTGTTTAATTCTTTGTCGGGCGTAACAAATCTATTCTCTTCCTGGTAAGAAATTTCATGAATAGCGGCCGGCTTATTAGACCTTTTGCCTGAATTGCCGGTTTTCCAGTCGGGAACGGAACCAGGTGTCTTTTCAACCACCTCTTCTACAAAAGTATTCCACTGGTTGCAAGCAGGGCATTTACCTAACCATTTGGCGGCTTCATGGCCACAACTTTGACAGAAATACGCTGATTTACTTTTAGCCAAGGGAATAGGGTTTTTTTATTGCGAGTTAACTATTACAAGTTGAATTTACAAATTCCATCTGTCAACTCGTAACCCGTAATAATTAACTCGAAATATTATAGTTTTATCTCTTCTTCCTTGCTGTTTAGGAAATGGAATTCAGTAAGGTGATAAGATGGAACAGCCTTTACTTTAATCCATTGACCGTAATTCAGGAACCATTTCCATTGTAATGAGAAAATCCCTTTTTTGATGTAGGCCTCAATGTAGGGATGCACGCATAGCGTGATGCTTTTTTCGTTTTGCTCACGGATAATGTACTGCAAATTACCCGCAATATCATCGAGTAGTACAATACTTGCCTTAATTTCACCTGTACCATCGCATGATGGACACTTTTCATTGGTGATGATGTTCATTTCTGGACGTACCCGCTGTCGGGTAATTTGTACTAGGCCGAATTTACTTGGTGGCAAAATGGTGTGTTTGGCACGATCCAGGTTCATTTGCTCACGCAGGTAATCGAATAATTCCTTGCGGCTGGCTGGTTTGTGCATATCGATGAAATCGACCACCACAATACCACCCATATCGCGTAAACGCAATTGACGGGCAATTTCGCGGGCAGCTTCTTTGTTCACCATCAGGGCATTTTCATCCTGATTCTCTTTGCTGGCGGTACGGTTTCCGCTGTTTACATCTATTACGTGTAAAGCCTCGGTGTGCTCAATTACCAAATAGGCACCTCCAGGAAGGTTCACCGTTTTCCCAAAAGCTGCTTTGATTTGTTTTTCAACACCAAAATGCTCAAAAATGGGTTCTTTATGACGGTAGAGTTTCACAATTTTCTCCATTTCTGGAGAGATCGATTGTACGTATGTGCGTACTTCCTCGTATAGCGCAGGATCATCAATCTGGATATTGGCAAACTCAGGGTTGAGGATGTCACGGAGAATGGTGGATGTTCTGCCCATTTCTCCTAATACTTTTTCTGAGGGTTTGGTATCTTTTAAACGTTTTGCAAATCGCTCCCATTTAGCGATCAGATCCAGCAGGTCTTTTTGTAATTCTTCTACACCCTTTCCTTCCGAAACGGTGCGAATGATGACTCCGAAATTCTTAGGCTTAATACTCTCTATGATCTTTCTCAGTCGGGTGCGCTCTGCATTGCTCTTGATCTTTTTGGAGATCGAAGTAGCATCTGAAAAAGGTACCAATACCACAAAACGTCCGGCGATGGACAAATCGGCACTCAAACGCGGGCCTTTGGTGGAGATAGGTTCTTTAGCAATCTGTACCGGGAGCAGCATATTGCGATTCACGATATCAGAAATTTTACCGCTCTTCTCAATCTCAGGATCGAGTTTAAAATTGTCAAGCAGTTTGCCCTGATGGCCACCAGATTTGATCATCTTGGTGAGTTTCATCAGTGATTTTACCTGTGGACCTAAATCCAAATAATGTAAAAAAGCATCTTTCTCGTAACCAACATCTACGAAAGCAGCATTTAATCCAGGCATGATCTTTTTGATCTTACCCAAATAAATATCGCCAACAGCATAATTGTTGTTGACCTGCTCTTTGTTGAGTTCTACGAGTTGCTTGTCTTGTAATAAAGCAATTGTGGACCCGTTTGGTCCAGAATTGATAATCAGTTCTTTAACCAATGGCTACTCTTTATGGATCGGAACATCAGGCCCGACCAAATTAATACGAGGGTTGATTGATAAAACAGCAATGAGTTAACCTCCAACGTAAGCATACGGGAGGTTAAGTGATTAGATAAGCAGCAATTGCTTATTTTTTCTTATGTCTGTTTTTTCTCAAACGCTTTTTACGTTTGTGGGTAGCCATTTTATGTCTTTTTCTTTTCTTTCCGCTTGGCATAGCTTTTAATTTTTAATGTTTTTAAATCTTGTTATTTCTTTAATGCTTGTATTTTTTGATCCACAAACTTGGATAAACCAGGGTCGGCTGCTAATTCTTTAGCTTTTAAATAAGCTAGAATTGCTTCCTGATTTTGGCCCAAATTTTCGTAGCTGGAAGCGAGGTAAAACCAAGCTTCCGGATCTGGTTTTTGTTCTGTTATTGTTTTAAAGCGTTCTACCGCTTTATCAAACTGCCCCGAACGCATGGAGAACAAGCCCAGGTTCGTATTGGCTTTTATATTAAGAGGATCTTTTTTCACTACTTCAAGTAGCAGTTGGATCCCCTGCATAGGGTTTGATGTTCCGTTCACATAAGCCACTCCTAAACCAGTTTTGGCATCCAGGCTCTCTGCATTTGTTTTCAAAGCCTCTTGGTAAGAATTGATGGCTTTTTGCACCAATGCTGGCTGCAAGGTGGTATCTTGACTTGCTTGGTAGGCTGCTGTAAACCGATCGCCGCTATTTAGCCAGTTTTGATAATCTGGCTTAGAAATGGCCATCATTTCATAATAAAAAGCTGCGGGCGCAGGCTGATTCACATCATCCCATTTTTCTGCCAACTGCTTTATCAAGGTAGCTTTTTCGCTCTCATCAGCCTCTTTCAAGGCTGTTTCCAAACTTTCTATCTCTGCAGCCAAATTAGCATTAATGCTATTCTTGGCTGTTTGAGAAATGGCTTGCAAATCTGGTTGATTATTTACAGGCTGATCTTTTACGCTGGTTTCACCCTCTTCCTTTACCAGTCTTTTGATATCTAAGGCATATAAGGCAGCCATCAGTAAAATTACTAAGGCAATTACGCTTATCTGCTTTGCTTTTAACATCAGTATACTGGTTTATTTAGATTTATTGCCGCTCTTTACCTTTTCAACAAATACTTTAGCCGGTTTAAAACTCGGAATAAAGTGTTCAGGAATAATTATTGCAGTGTTTTTAGAAATGTTTCTCGCTGTTTTTTTCGCACGTTTTTTAACCACAAAACTTCCAAAACCTCTAACATATACATTCTCACCGTTTACCATCGCGTTTTTCACTACTTTAAAAAAAGCTTCCACGGTTTCTTGTACATCACCTTTCTCGATCCCGGTTTTACCGGAAATTTCTGCTATAATTTCTGCCTTAGTCATATGTTTATTTCAATAGATTAATTCCCAAAACTTGTACTCTTTTGGGGTTGCAAAAGTATCTTTTTAAAATCAATTTGGGAAATAAATTGCCGATTTTTTTAGACCAAGTCCTTATGAAACAAATACTAAGCTATTTTTGCATTCCCAATCAGGGCTTTAATCTATAAAATGCAGT
>CANGZD010000024.1 GCA_947458875.1 Sphingobacteriaceae bacterium | reverse complement strand
GATATCATCCAATTATTTTGCCAATATCAAAGAAATGACACCTTACATACCAGATAGAACCGACGATAGACGTATTTTAGCGGACGAAATGCATTATATGCCGATGAATGGTTTTTGGCATTTCAGAAAATTGTTCATTTTAGAAAAAAATGAAGAGCGAAGAAGCAGTTAAAGATTCCAGGAAATACATTGTAATCAAGGGTGCACGTGTCCACAATTTGAAGAATGTGGATGTGTCTATTCCTAAAAACCAATTGGTGGTCATTACCGGCATGTCTGGTTCAGGAAAATCATCATTGGCATTTGATACGTTGTATGCAGAAGGGCAGCGGCGTTATGTGGAGAGTCTTTCGGCTTATGCCCGTCAATTCATGGGCCGTATGAATAAGCCCGAAGTAGATTACATCAAAGGAATTGCACCAGCCATTGCCATTGAGCAAAAAGTAATCACCAGCAATCCACGCTCAACAGTTGGAACCTCCACAGAAATTTATGACTACTTAAAATTGCTCTATTCACGTATTGGCAAAACCATTTCTCCTGTTTCCGGAACCCAAGTAAGAAAAGATACCGTAACAGATGTGGTGAATGCCGTGAATACTTTGACAGAAGGAAGTACCGTCACCATATTATGTCCTTTATTTCCACATAACAACCGTAGTCTAAAAGAGGAATTGGCGGTATTGCTCCAGAAGGGATTTTTGAGGGTGATATATCAAAACCAGTTTCGTAAGATTGAAGATTTACTGGAAGATGGTTCAGTGAGTAATCAGCAACTGAGGGATCATCAAACTATACAAATTGTAATCGATCGAATAAGTGTGAGTCATGATGAGGAGACCCAAAGTAGGGTGGCCGATTCTGTTCAAACGGCATATTTTGAAGGTAAGGGAGATTGCATATTGGACATAGATGGCCAGCAACAGACCTTTAGTGATCGATTCGAAGCCGATGGCTTGAAATTTGAAGAGCCCAGTCCTAATTTTTTCAGTTTCAATAATCCTTATGGTGCCTGCAAGCGTTGTGAGGGTTATGGTAAAGTGATGGGGATTGATGAAGACCTGGTAGTACCTGATAAAAGTAAGTCGGTTTACGATGGAGCCATTGCCCCCTGGAGAGGAGAGAAAATGCGGGAATGGCTGGATCAATTGGTTAAAAATGCTATTAAATTCGATTTCCCAATCCACCGGCCCTACAGTCAGCTCAGCGAAGAACAGCAAAAATTACTATGGTCTGGGAACCAATATTTTCAGGGGCTCGACGATTTTTTTAAATATCTCGAAGAGCAAACCTATAAAATTCAGTACCGGGTAATGCTGTCCAGGTATCGGGGTAAAACTAATTGTCCCGATTGTAAGGGTAGCCGATTGCGTCCGGATGCAGCGTATGTAAAAATCGCAGAAAAGTCGATTACCGATGTGGTACTCATGCCGCTCGATCAGGCACTGCATTTCTTTAAAAATCTCGAACTGGATGCACATGAACAGCAAATTGCCAAGCGACTGTTAATGGAAATCACCAATCGCATTCAGTTTTTAAACGATGTAGGCCTTGGTTATCTTACGCTCAATCGCTTATCTAACACCCTTTCTGGCGGAGAGTCGCAACGCATCAATTTAGCCACCTCCTTAGGTAGTTCGCTGGTGGGTTCTATTTATGTTTTGGATGAGCCGAGTATTGGTTTACATCCCAGAGATACTAACCGCTTGATTGGTGTGCTTAAATCCTTACGGGATGTGGGTAATACCGTTCTGGTGGTGGAGCATGAAGAAGAGATGATGCGTGCTGCCGATCATATTTTAGATATCGGCCCTTATGCCGGTACTCATGGAGGTGAACTGGTTTTTGATGGTACTTTTGAACAAATTTTAAAACATCCACACAGTTTAACCGGTAAATATTTAAGCGGTGAGGAACAAATTCCGGTTCCCCAACAAAGAAGAAATTGGAGTAATTTTGTAGAAATAAAGGGCGCCCGCGAGAATAATCTCCAACACATCGATGTTAAATTCCCATTGCATGTGCTCACCGTAGTTACGGGTGTTTCTGGATCTGGTAAAACTTCATTAGTAAAACGGATTTTGTATCCGGCAATTCAAAAGGCCATTGGAAATTACTCAGGGGAACAGACCGGAATCTACGACAGTTTGGAAGGAGACTATTCGACCATTGAACAGGTGGAATTAGTAGATCAAAATCCGATTGGTCGCTCATCGCGTTCTAATCCGGTAACCTATGTAAAAGCTTGGGATGAAATCAGGAATTTAATGGCTTCGCAGCCTGCGGCCAAAGCTGCTGGCTTAAAACCTTCGGCTTTTTCTTTCAATGTTGAAGGCGGTCGTTGTGATGTTTGTCAGGGTGAAGGAGAAGTGAAAGTGGAGATGCAGTTCATGGCTGATATCTTTTTGCCTTGCGAATCGTGTGGCGGAAGACGTTTTAAACAGCATGTACTCGATATTACTTATCAGGAAAAGAATGTAGCCGATATTTTAGAACTCACCATTGATGAGGCTTTGAACTTTTTCTCCAACGAACCTAAAATTGTTGCCCGCTTGCATCCCTTGGCAGATGTAGGCTTGGGATATGTACACTTAGGCCAATCCTCCAATACCTTATCGGGAGGAGAAGCACAGCGAATTAAACTAGCCTCTTTCCTGGTGAAAGGAAATCAAGCTAAACAAACTCTTTTCATTTTTGATGAACCCACCACAGGTCTTCATTTTCATGATATCAAAAAATTATTAAAATCTTTTGATGCACTCATCAGTCAGGGAAATTCCATTTTGGTGATAGAACATAATATGGATGTGATCAAATGTGCCGACTGGATCATTGATATTGGTCCGGAAGGTGGTGATTCTGGTGGACAAGTGGTTTTTGAAGGTACGCCTGAAGGTATCGTTACGGAGCCCCGATCTTATACTGGCCGATATTTAAAAGAGCGACTTAATTCTGGAAAATAAAAAACACAGTTTTGTTAGGGCTCGGCAATTTTAGCATCTTTGAAACCGGCCTATATTCAACCTAAGCATTGTTTATGCTCATTTTAACATTTTTTATAGGGTTTTTAATGAATTTTGTGGGATATATTCCGCTTGGGAATATCAACCTCACGGTAGTGAAGCTGGCCATCAACCGCGGTATAAAGCAGGTGATGTATTTTCTGGTGGCCTTCTCTTTGGTGGAGTTCATCTTCACCTTCTGTATCATGAAATTTTCTGAATGGTTGAGTGGCAGCGCAAATTTTCTTACGCTACTCGATTGGGTATTGATCGCGGTGTTTTTGATCATGGGAACCTTAACCTGGAAAAATCATCAGAAACCGCCCAAAGAAGATTTTTCTAAAAAAGACAGCATCAAGCTGGGTATAATTATGGGCTTTTTGAACCCCATGCAATTGCCTTTCTGGTTAATTGGAGGAACTTATGTAATTTCAAAGGGTTGGATTATGACAGGGAATACGGCACTGGTCATTTTTAGCTTGGGCTCCGCTTTGGGCTCTTTTTTGTGCCTTTACGCGTTCGCTCATTTTGCACGCTATATACAAAGCAAATTTTCCTTGAGTAGCCAGTTCATCAACAAGAGTATTGCTATTTTACTTTTTACACTTGCATTTTACCATGTTGGTAAATTGCTGTACGTCTGGTTGGTTTAGTTTTTCAGTAAGCCAATGGTCGAAATTCGGTCTTGACCCAATTGAGATTTTAATTCCGCTAATGAATTAAATTTTTGATCTTCTCTAATGAAATGAAAAAAATCCAAACGGATGATTTCTCCGTAAATTTCTTGATCAAAATCAAAAATATTTACCTCAATATTCCTGCTCATTCCATTTACGGTTGGTCGATGACCAATGTAAGCCATCCCATCATAAAGGCTATTTTGCACTTGTACCTTAACGGCGTAAATGCCATCAGAAGGGATCAATTTGAAGCTTTCTTCTACAAATAAATTGGCGGTTGGATAGCCCAATGTTCGTCCGATCTGGTCGCCTCGAATCACTTTTCCGTGTAAACAAAAAGGATGCCCTAAGAACTCTTTGGCAGTGGCCACATCTCCTTTGAGAAGTGCTTCCCTTATTTTGGTAGAACTAACTGCTACTTGCTGAACATCTTGCTCCTGAATCACTTCCACTTCAAAACCATGAATTTTTCCTAGGGTTTTTAATTCTTCTATTCCACCTTCCCGGTTTTTACCAAAACGATGATCATAGCCGATAATGATTTTACGGGTACCAATTTTATCGACCAAGATTTCTTTTACGTATTCTTCCGGAGACAGGTTGGAGAAGTCGCGGGTGAAGGGGGTAATGATGAGATGGTCGATGCCCAGTTTTTCTAATAATTGGGTTTTCTCATCAATGGTGGTAATCAGTTTTAGTTTTTGATCTTCCGGGTGCAGAATCATCCGCGGATGCGGAAAAAAAGTAAGTATAACCGATTCGCCTCCAATTGCTTTGGCACTTTCTATAATACTGCTGATGATTTTTTGGTGTCCGATATGTACGCCATCAAAAGTGCCAATGGTGACCACCGCATTTTTTAAGCTCGAGAATGAATGAATATCGGAATAGGTTTTCATGATTGGCAAAATTAGATGTTTTCGCCCTGTTCTTTCAAACTCCGGATATGGTTTACTAATTCCATCACCTCAAATGCATTGTCAAGCAGCAGATCTCCACTTCTGGTTCTACACAATTTAGATAGATAGGCACCACAACCTAGGGCTTTACCAAAATCATTCGCTAAGGACCTGATGTAGGTTCCCTTGCTGCACACCACACGAAAATCTACTTCGGGGAGTGCGATGCGGGTAATTTCAAACTCAGCAATGTGAACTTTACGACTCTTCAGCTCTACTTCCTCACCACGTCGGGCTTTGAGATAGAGCCTTTCACCACCCACTTTTACGGCAGAATGTGCGGGAGGATATTGTTCAATATCACCCTTAAACTTCTGACAGGTTTCTTTGATCGTTTCTTCGCTCAAATGATCGATAGCCGATTGATTTTCAATGGCCGTTTCCAAATCGAAAGACTGTGTGGTGGCACCAAGCGTGAAGGTACCGGTATATTCTTTATCCTGTGCCTGAAAACTATCGATCTGCTTGGTCATTTTTCCGGTGCAGATGATCAATAATCCGGTCGCCAGCGGATCGAGCGTACCCGCATGACCCACTTTCAGCTTAAGGGGTTTCAAACTATTCCTGATTTTGCCTACCACATCAAAGCTGGTCCAACGGTAAGGTTTATTGATGAGGAGCACCTCGCCTTCGGCAAAAGTAAATTCGGGAAAAAGTTGATGTTCGGTACTCATTTAAACTACTTTTAAATCGTAGCCGCCCAGCAATAAAGTCAAAATGAGAATTCCCACGATGATTCGGTACCAGCCAAATAGGCGGAAACCGTTTTTTTGCAAGAAACTGATGAAAAATTTGATGGCCAGCATGGCTACCACGAAAGCCACCAGGTTTCCTACCATCAGTAGTTTGATTTCTTCTGAATTGATGGTGTATCCTGCTGAATAATAATCATAGAGTTTTTTCAGGGTAGCGCCAAACATGGTAGGAATCGCCAAAAAAAACGAGAATTCGGCAGCTAGTGTCCGGGATAATTGCTGGCTCATTCCTCCCACAATGCTGGCAGCCGAACGTGAAGTTCCGGGAATCATCGAGAGGCATTGGAATAAACCAATTTTAAAGGCGGTAGCATAGCTGATGTCTTCGTTGCGTTCAATTTGGTTTGCTGAAAACCATCGGTCTACAAACAATAAGATAATGCCCCCCAGTAGTAGCGAAATGGCTACCCCCAGCGGGCTTTCGAGTAATTGATCGATTTTATCACTGAACAAGATCCCAAAAAAAACAGCGGGCAGGAATGCTATCGCCAGCTTGAAATAGAAATCCATGCTCTGGAAAAAACGCTTGAAATAGAGTACCAGAACCGATAAGATCGCCCCGAACTGAATGGCAACTGTAAAGAGTTTAAGAAAAGCATTACTCGTATCCATACCCAATAGGCTGGAGCCCAAGATCATGTGTCCGGTAGAAGAAATGGGTAGAAATTCGGTGATGCCTTCGATAATGGCCAATACAATGGCTTCGAAAATTGTCATGCTTTCTTTTTAAGAATGGCAAAAAATCCGATTCCGAAACCAATCAACACTACCATTGGGGC
Organism: Sphingobacteriaceae bacterium; assembly: GCA_947458875.1. Lineage (GTDB taxonomy): Bacteria > Bacteroidota > Bacteroidia > Sphingobacteriales > Sphingobacteriaceae > JAIPAN01. The sequence continues at coordinate 18,792 of CANGZD010000024.1, read as the reverse complement.
CAATACAATTTTGCGGAAATCGTAGATGTCGGTATCCCCAATCATCAATACAAAACCCAATGCCACCACCAGGATACTGAGCACCATCAGTTGGTAATTCTTCTTACCAAATACAAGATCTTTGTTTGTTTGTTCTTTAGACTGATTTTTGGACGAAGTCATATTAGTATAATTCGTGAATTTTTAATCTTAAAAATCTGTTTACAGCAAACCAGGTACTCAAGCCAGAAATGATCACTCCCGCTACGATAACGCCTGCTGCAACGCTCATGAATTGAGTCCAGTCTTTGAGTACCCCAATTTCCGGGATTTCATTAATTACCAGATACATGATCAATACCATTAGCACAATAGCGATTAAACTGGCTACTAAGCCATGTATAATGCCATAAATAATAAAAGGTTTACGGATGAAAGCTTTGGTTGCTCCCACCAATTGCATGCTTTTAATCAAGAATCGTTGAGAGAAAATGGCCAGTCGAATGGTGTTGTTGATGAGCGTAATGGCAATTAACAACAAAATTAAACCGAAGCCTACAAAGCCAATACTGATCAATTTGATATTCTGATTGATGATATCGATGAGGGATTTTTGGTACACTACTTCTTTAACGAGCTCGTTTTTTTTCAGTTTAGCAGCTAATTTGGTAATCATCGCGTTGTCGGCAAACTCTGCTTTTAGATGAACATCTAAAGAGGGGAGTAGCGGGTTGTATCCCAAAAATTCTACAAAATCCTCTCCCAGGTCTTTTGTCAAATTACGGGCAGCTTCTTCTTTGCTAATATACTGCGTACGCAGCACCTCCCCATTGGAATTGATTTGTTTTTGGAGCTCCAGGATTTCAGATTCCTTAGTTCCTTCATTAACAATGATATTCAATACAATATTCTCCTTCACGTAATTAGACAAGTTGTGCGATTGCACTAAAATCAAGCCTAATAGGCCACCCATCAACAATACCAGCGAAATACTGATAACGGTTGAAAAACGAAGGGTTCTATTTTGTTTTGGAGGAATATTGCTATCCATATCTACCTGATGCTGTAATAAGATTCACGAAAGTAAATAATTAAAGGGAAAATTTTGCATCCAGAATTAGCTTTGTCAGCACTTCTACAGAGCCTCTTTGTTTGAAACAGCTATCATTTAAAGCCTAATTTTAGTATTTTCGCGGTTCAACTTTTATAACTAAATGGATTATCAGTACCGGGAAATAGAACAACGCTGGCAAAAATTTTGGGCCGAAAAGCAAACCTATCGTGCAAGTAACCAAAGTGCCAAACCTAAGTTTTATGTGTTGGATATGTTTCCTTATCCATCTGGGGCTGGTTTGCATGTAGGACACCCACTGGGTTATATTGCTACTGATATTTTTTCCAGGTACAAAAGGTTAAAAGGCTTCAATGTATTGCATCCCATGGGCTATGACTCTTTTGGCTTGCCCGCCGAACAATACGCCATACAAACCGGGCAACATCCGGCTGTAACCACAGAGGCAAATATCAATCGTTACCGCGAACAATTAGATAACCTGGGTTTCTCATACGATTGGAGTCGCGAAGTACGTACGAGCGATCCGGCCTATTACCGCTGGACCCAATGGATTTTTATGCAATTGTTCAATTCCTGGTATAATGTAGCTGCAGATAAAGCTGAACATATTCAGAAATTGGTGGCACATTTCTCAAGTAGAGGCTCGGAAGGAGTAAAAGCGGTGGCCGATGAAGATGTGTTGAGTTTTACTGCGGATGAATGGAATGCACTTAGTGAAGAGCAACAACAGCGTGAATTGCTGAAATATCGCCTGGCTTACCTCAAAGAAAGCACCGTAAACTGGTGCCCGGCTTTGGGGACTGTTTTGGCGAATGATGAGGTGAAAGACGGATTTTCAGAGCGTGGTGGTCACCCGGTAGTTCAGAAAAAGATGATGCAATGGAGTATGCGCATTACGGCTTATGCCGATCGACTCCTCCAAGGCCTAGATACCATCGACTGGCCAGAGCCTTTGAAAGAGATGCAACGCAACTGGATTGGTAAAAGTGTGGGAGCGTCTGTTAAGTTTGGATTTGGGAGTTTAGAGTCGGGAGTTGAAAACCATATCGAAGTATTTACGACACGTGTGGATACCATTTTCGGGGCATCTTTCTTAGTGCTTGCACCAGAACATGAATGGGTTACTCAGCTGACTACTCCTGAGCAGGAAAAAGAAGTGAAAGCTTATATCGAGCAAACGCAAAAAAAATCGGAATTAGATCGTATGGCTGATACCAAAACCGTATCTGGCGCTTTCACAGGTGCTTATGCGAAACATCCTTTCACCGGGAATCCGGTGCCCATCTGGATTGCCGATTATGTGTTGGCAGGTTATGGAACGGGTGCGGTAATGGGGGTGCCATCAGGCGATCAGCGTGACTGGTTGTTTGCCAAACATTTTAATTTGCCGATTGTGCCAATTTCAGATGCACAGAAGGATTTAGATCAGCAAGCCGACCCAACAAAGGAAGGCAAATACATCAATTCTGACTTTATCAATGGGTTAACTTATCAAGATGCAGTCAATGCTTTAATTACCAAACTGGAGGAGAAAGGGCAGGGTAAAGCCAAGGTTAATTTTCGCTTACGCGATGCCATTTTTGGTCGCCAGCGTTATTGGGGAGAGCCGGTGCCGGTGTATTTTAGAGGTGGGCTACCTTATTTGATTGAAGAATCAGAACTACCTTTATTACTACCTGAAGTAGATAAATACTTGCCTACCGAGAGTGGTGAACCGCCATTAGGAAGGGCTAAAAACTGGAAATACCAGGATCAGTACGAATACGAATTAAGTACCATGCCGGGTTGGGCCGGCTCCAGCTGGTATTGGTACCGATACATGGATGCTCAAAATGATCAGGAGTTTGCTTCTAAAGCAGCCATTGATTATTGGCAGGATGTAGATTTGTACATTGGCGGATCGGAGCATGCCACCGGGCATTTATTGTACAGCCGCTTCTGGAATAAGTTTTTGAAAGATTTGGGCTACGTAAAAGTGGAGGAGCCTTTCAAAAAGTTAATCAATCAAGGGATGATACAGGGTCGTTCTAATTTTGTTTATCGATTGATAGATGAAAAGGGTATGGGCACCAATACCTTTGTTTCTTACGGGCTGAAAGATCAATACAAAACCACAGCCATTCATGTGGATGTGAATATGGTGGAACAAGATCAGTTGGATCTCGAAAAATTTAAAAATTTCCGTCCTGAATTTGCCAAGGCCGAATTCCTTTTAGAGAATGGTAAATACATCTGTGGTCACGAAGTGGAAAAGATGTCCAAATCGAAATTCAATGTGGTGAATCCAGATGACATGGTAGAGCGTTATGGCGCCGATACTTTGCGATTATATGAAATGTTCCTTGGGCCTCTCGAGCAAAGTAAACCCTGGAATACCAACGGGATAGAAGGCGTATTCAAGTTCTTGCGAAAATTCTGGAGGCTATTTCACGACGAACAGCATAATTTCAAACTGAGCGAAGAAGCTCCCAGCAAGGCCGAACTGAAATCATTACATAAGATCATTAAGAAAGTGGAAGATGACATTGAGCGTTTCTCTTTCAATACCTCGGTTTCTAGCTTTATGATCTGTGTAAACGAACTCACCGATCTGAAATGCAACAAGCGTCAGATTCTCGAGCCTTTAACTATTGTACTCTCAGCCTATGCCCCGCATATCGCCGAAGAGCTATGGTCCTTGCTGGGTCATCAGCCGGGGAGCATCAGCTATGCGGAATATCCTAAGTTCAATCCGGATCATTTGGTGGAAGATGAGTTTGCTTACCCGATTTCGGTGAACGGCAAAATGCGCATGAACCTGAACCTTCCATTAAGTTTAGAGCTGCCTGAAATTGAAAAGGCGGTTTTGGAAAATGCAGATGTGCAGCGCTATCTCGAAGGTAAATCACCCAAAAAAGTCATCGTGGTGAAAGGACGTATTGTTAACCTGGTCGTTTAAGCCGTCTCATTTTGTAATTGCTTTGTTACGGTAATCTTGTAACAAAGTCTACCTTCTTGCGCCATATCCCTAAATAATTCAAATACAATCATGAAATATCTATCCACTTTTATTGTTGCCTTATTGTTTTCGAGCATCGCTTTTGCTCAAATACCTAGTGGAGGGGCAAGTATAACCGGTAAAATTAACGGGCTCATTATTGATTCACTCACACAGAAGCCAGTAGATTATGCAACCGTAAGTTTGGGCAGATCGGGTTCAACCAAAAACACGAACGGTTCACTAACAGATGAAAAGGGAGCATTTAAAATTGAAAATATTGCACCGGGCACCTATCGCATCACCATCAGTTTTTTAGGTTACCAAACCAAAATCATTGATCAAATTAAAACTACTCCTCAAAAGCCAGATCTTAATTTAGGAAGGATCGTATTATCGCCCAATTTGAAAGCTTTAGGAGAGGTGGTAATTGAAGGACAGGCAGCGGTGGTAGAAAATAAAATTGACCGGGTAGTTTTTAATGCTGAACGTGATGTAACTATTGGCGGCGGTAATGCTACCGACGTGCTGCGTAAAGTACCTTTACTTTCTGTAGATATAGACGGAAATGTTTCCCTGCGTGGGAGCCAAAATATCACCGTATTGATCAACGGTAAACCTTCTGGTTCTATGGCTAATAATATTGCCGATGCCTTGAGAATGATTCCTGCGGATCAGATCAAGAATGTGGAAGTTATTACCAGTCCATCGGCCAAATATGATGCAGAAGGCACTTCAGGAATCATCAACATCATCACCAAAAAGCGAAATGCAGAAGGTGTAAGTGGTAGCATTGGCGGTGGTTTGGGTATTCGACAAAATAATGGAAATGCCAACCTGAATATCAAAAAGGGCCGCCTAGGTTTAACAGGAAATATAGGTGGTAACGGCTCCTGGCCTCAAATCAGCAGGGTTTCGGTTGATCGCTCGGATGTGAATGATGACCTGACCTTCAGTCAGAGAAGCTCCAGCGAAACTTACCGTTTAGGGTACCGAGGCTCTGTGGGTGTAGATTACGATATCAATAATTTTAATACGGTTACCTCCAGTATCAATTTCAATCGGATGAGAAATAGTTTTGCCGGCGATGTTTTCTCCACCATCTTCAGTGGTGCCAACCCGGTTGAAGCGAACAGTGCCACCGACAGAACCATGAAAATGAATGGATTTGACTGGAGCACTGATTTTACTCATAAATTCAAGAAAACTGGTCAGGAGATTTCAATTGCTGGGCAGTTGAGTCAAAATAAAAACATACAAGATTACACCACCCTGTATACGGGAGGTTTCAGACCGAATGAGATCGGTACTAACGATGCCAAGAATCAGGAACTCACCCTGCAGGCAGATTATATACACCCTTTTAAGAAGCTGACTTTTGAAACAGGGGCAAAGGCAATTTTGCGAGATATCAGTAGTCCAACATTGGTTCAACAAGAAATAAATGGTTCATACCAGCTGAATCCTAACCTATCAAATACTTACGATTATATTCAGGATGTGTACGCCGCCTATGTTACCATGGCTTTCAGCATCAATAAAAAATACCAGGTTAAAATGGGTGGAAGAATGGAGCTGACTCAAATTCAGGGAAATCCGAATACACCGCAATCTTTCAGCAATAATTATCAAAATTTGATTCCCAGTTTTGTGATTTCAAGATCTTTGAAAAATTATCAAACCATTAAATTGAGTTATAACCAAAGGATCCAAAGACCGAGTTTGTTCTTTTTGAATCCGTTTAGAAATACTGCTGATCCTTTGAACCAATCGGAGGGAAATCCGACGCTGTCGCCAGAGTTATCGCACAATGTGGAATTAGCCTATTCCACTTTTGTAAAGACAACGGTCATCAATGCTTCCCTTTATTTCCGACACACCCAGGATATCATCGAATCATTGGTGGTGCCAGCGGTTGATCCGGTTTCTCAGGCCAATATTTCTTTGCAAACATTTAAAAATGTGGGTAGAAACAACTCTCTCGGGATGAACTTCTTTGGTTCAATCAACCCGGTTCAAAAACTTACTTTACGAGGTAATGTGAACGTGTTTTCCTACAATGTTTCGCCAAATCAAGCCAATTCGGGCCTTACATCGGCCACCACTAAAACCTATTTCATGTACAATGCCTTTTTAAGTGCCAGTTTGAATTTAAAAGGAGGCTTTGCTGCCGAAACTTTCTTTATCCTCAACTCTCTGCGTCGTACGGCACAAGGTACCAATCCTTCATTTAACATGTGGAACATCGGATTTAAGAAGGAAATTTTAAAGAAAAAGGGAACCATTGGCATGAATGTGATTGATCCGTTTAATGAGCGAAAAAATTTCAGATCGGCCATCAATAATACATCCTTTAAACAAAATTCTAATTTCTCGGTGCCATTCCGTTCAGTGGGAGTCAATTTTAGCTGGCAGTTTGGAAAAATCAATTTCAATGCAGGGCAGCCAAGAAAAAAACGTGGGGTCAATAATGATGACCTCAAGCAAGGAGACCAGGCAATACAATAAATCAATGGTTTCCTATGCTAAAAATGCCGGTCGGTTTGACAACTGACCGGCATTTTTTGTTTTGCATTTTGTACCACATTAATGACGGCTTGGCCCTCAAAAAAAACCGTTCGTCGGAAATTATAGATGATCATCATTTTTTGGTGGGAAATTGGCTACGATTGAAAAAACCTTTGATCTATGAAAAGCTCAATCCAATTCTCTCCTAAAATTATTCTGCTGCTTTTTTTAATTTTTGGAACTCTTCCAAATTTTGCCCAGACCGGCTTGGAAGGCTTTAACTATCAAACCATTGTGCGAAATAGTGGAGGTTCTCCAATAGCAAACACCGCCATAAATTTTCGTTTCACTGTTGTAGATGATTTGAATACGATTCAGTACCGCGAAACAGTGCTGATCACGACCAACAGCAGCGGCTTGGCCAATCACGTAGTGGGAAAGGGACAAGTGGTTCAGGGCATTTTTTCAGCCATCCCATTCCAGAATGCCGACCAAGTTTTACAAGTTGATGCCGATTTAACTGGCGGTTCTAATTTTCAAAATATTGGCAACATGGTCTTAAGGAGTGTGCCGTATGCCCTATTTGCCGCCAATGGGAATCCAGGTCCGGTAGGCCCTAAAGGTGATCAGGGCCCTCAGGGCATACAAGGAATCCAGGGCCCTCAGGGTTTACAAGGTCAAACAGGTGCCAAGGGCGATACAGGTGCACAAGGTCCCAAGGGAGATACTGGCTCTGCAGGACCGCAAGGGCCTTCGGGCATTGTAACAGTTTTAGAGTTTGATCCGGCGGGAGCTAATGTTTTCCCAAATTTGGCTTCAATGTCACCTACAGTTCCAGCTGTCTGCCGAACTCAAAGTTATACAGCCGGTCCTGGTGAATATGCTTTGATTGATACCCATGGCAGCGTCTATCCGAGTAATGCGGCCAATGGTTTATTGCTTATTAGTGCAGGCGTCAATATAGATGGAGGTGCTAATTTTACCTCCATCTCTAATCAAGCTATGGAGTCTATCTCTGATGGAGCAGCCACGGCAGGAGTGAGTAAATATTACCCTTTGACGGCAGGAAAGACCTATATTTTTGGAACCATTTTCGAATCCAGTGCATTAGTTGGTATTACAATGTTGAAGTCAACTTGTAGTTGTAGGGTAACTATTGTAAAGCAATAATACTGGTTTAATGTGAATTGCTTTCCTACTTTTGTAGGTAGCATGGAAAGCACCGAAAAAGAAGAACTCTACACACTGATTGCTCATAAACTACGTTTCGTGGAGGCCCCGATAAATTGGGTTGGGATTAATGATTTACAATCATTAACATTTATAAGAAATGATTATTTCGAGCTCCTGAAGGTAAAAAACCTGGCGCAGGGATCATTATCAGAAATTCCCAAAGAAACCAATTTGATATTCATTCAACTTCAAAATCAAGGAATACAGCAGGCAATTTCAGCCTTGCCTCAAATTATCGACCTGCCTGGATTGCAGGAATCCTTGGCCAGGATCAATGCTAACCTATTTATCATCGATGATCTGGTTTTTAATGCAGCTTCAGAAGTAAAACAACTGGAAATTTTGGCTGAAGTTTTCTATAACAAGTTTTTCGCCTTCGGTCACGAAGGGGAGGCCTGGGTGAAGTTGAGTATTTAAAACTCAAAAATTAATGAACAGATCCATCTGTTGATCTGTAAATTTAACAGTATCTTCTTTCCATAATTCCCCATCGGCATTTAGTTCCTGATCGATGGCAGAAATATGAATGCGCAAGGATAAAACGTTGAGATGGATGTAATGGCAAATGCCTGTAAAATGCTCCAAACCACGCACATTGCCATATTTTCCTGAAGATAGACCGACTAAAGCGGCTTTCTTTCCTTTAAAACTCTCTGGAAATTTGCAAGCATCGACGAAAGTCTTCAAAACGCCAGGAAAACTACCATTATACTCCGGTATGACGAACAAAAATTTATCGCTGACGCTGATCTGATCTTGTATTTTTTGAAATTCAGGGCTTCTCTTGCCGTATAGATCAGAGCTGATCAGATTTGCCGGCAAATCTTTTAGGTCTAAAACCCGAGTTTGACATCCTTTATTTGCCAGTTGCTTTTGATAATACTGGGTGAGTTTCAGGGTATTACTCTCTGGCCGGTTGGTGCCTGCAATTAGTGTGATCATCTTTAAAGGAGTTATTTTAATTGAGCGCCGCTTTTAGGCTATTAAAATGAGTTTAATTTGTATCTTAGTGGGTTATTAAACCCGATTTTGTATCGGCAAATTAACAGCAATTTTTCCCGATAAAGGGTATCCAAGAGCAATTATTATATCTGATTTTTGTAAATATTTCATTTGAGAATGTGTAAAATCATCGCGTTAGCAAACCAAAAGGGAGGTGTGGGTAAAACTACTTCATCCATTAATCTGGCTGCAAGTTTATCCGTTTTAGAATATCGCACCTTGTTGGTTGATGCCGATCCGCAGGCCAACTCGACCTCTGGTATTGGTTTCGACCCCCGCACCATTAAATCGAGCATTTACGAATGCATCATTAATGATATTGATCCACGCGATGCCATACGCAAAACAGAAACGCCTAATTTAGACCTACTACCGGCACATATCGACCTGGTTGGCGCAGAAATTGAAATGATCAATCTTCCGGAACGAGAGTACCGGATGAAGACGGTTTTAAATAAAATTAAAGACGATTACGACTTTATCATTATCGATTGCTCGCCTTCTTTAGGATTGATCACCATCAACTCCTTAACCGCCGCCGATTCGGTAATTATTCCGGTTCAGTGCGAATATTTTGCACTGGAAGGCTTAGGTAAGCTTTTGAATACCATCAAAATTGTTCAAAACCGCCTGAACCAGCAATTGGCAATTGAAGGTATTTTGTTGACCATGTACGATGTTAGGCTGAGGCTGGCCAATCAAGTGGTAGAAGAAGTGAAGACGCACTTTCAGGATTTGGTGTTCGACACCATCATTCAACGAAATACCCGTCTGAGCGAAGCACCAAGCTTTGGGGTTTCGGTCATCATGCACGATGCAAATTCTAAGGGAGCCATCAATTACCTCAACCTGGCCCGTGAAATTATTCGTAAAAATGGAATGGCACCTGCCGAAGAAGTTGTACAACAAGCCACCGTATAAAAGATGAATTACCAGAAGAAAACAGGCTTAGGAAAAGGATTAAGTGCACTGCTTGATGATACCGAAGTAGTACAAAGTTCTTCGTCGCTGGGTAGCGTGTCGAGTGCGGTTAATCATATACATCCTGTGTTGCTTAGCCAAATTGTGGTCAACCCTTATCAGCCACGCACCGATTTTGATCAGGAGGCTTTACAAGAATTGGCCGATTCGATCAAATTGCAGGGTTTGATACAGCCCATCACGGTTCGTCAGGTGGGGCAAAACAGCTATCAGTTAATTTCTGGCGAACGACGTTTCAGAGCTTCTAAAATTGCCGGCCTGAATGAAATTCCGGCTTATGTACGCAGTGCCAACGATCAGCAAATGCTCGAAATGGCTCTCATTGAGAATATTCAGCGTGAAAACCTGAATGCCATGGAGGTGGCCCTCAGCTTTCAGCGAATGCTCGATGAGTGTAATTTGAAACAAGAAGAACTGGGTGAAAGAGTAAGTAAAAATCGCTCAACAGTAACCAATTACCTGCGCTTATTGAAATTGCCGCCAACCATTCAGGCCTCCATTCGCGATAATCAGCTTTCTATGGGTCATGCTCGTGCCCTGGTGAGTGTAGAAAATGTGGATCATCAGTTATTCATCCATAAAGAAATTTTAGCCAAGGGACTTTCCGTTAGAAAAGTAGAAGAATTGGTTCGTGAGATCCAGTCTTTGGGAGCAAAAAAATCTCAGAAAAAAGAAGAAGACTTAATTTCCTTTCAATATCAGAAGGTTCAGGATGATTTGGCCTCGAGATTGGGAACCCGGGTTAAACTAAAAATGAAAGGTAAAAACTCCGGCCTAATTGAAATCCCCTTTCTATCTGAAAACGACTTGAACCGTATTTTGGAACTCTTAGATTGGTAATGCCGATTCGTTTCCTCCTCATATTATTGCTCTCCGCTTTAGCTTTGCCGCTTTACGCACAGCGTGAAAATAAGCAGGTGCAACCAAAAACCGATAGTTCCAGTTTGGCAAAACCAAGTCAGGGGCCTCCTAAAGACGCCGCCAGGCTTCGATTGGAAAGCTTACCAAAAAAAGCTGCCTGGAGCTCGGCCATTTTGCCAGGTTTAGGTCAGGTGCAAAATAAAAGATGGTGGAAATTGCCTTTGATTTATGGTGGGTTTACCAGTTTTGTAATTGCCTACCGAAACAATGATGATCAATACCATATTTTTTTGAACGAAATTCAATATCGTTTAGCCAATAACGGTAATCCCGGTAACCCCGATTTTGCTGGATACAGTTTTGAAGGTTTGGTAAGAATCAAGGATAATTTTAGAAGAAATCGCGAATTATCCATCATTGGTGGGGTGGTATTGTATGCGGTAAATATTATTGACGCTTATGTAGATGCTAAATTTTTTCGATTCGATATCAGCGAGAAATTGACTTTACAAATCCGGCCTTCTTTACAAAACCAATGGGCACATTCGGCCATGAGGCCTCAGCCTGCACTTAGCCTTAAACTCAGTTTATGAAAATAGCTTTAATAGGTTACGGTAAAATGGGTAAACTCATTGAGCAGCTTGCCTTAGAGCGGGGACATGAAGTTGTCCTCATTATCGATACGCATAATCAGGCCGATTTGCAATCGGAACGTTTCAAAGAAGCGGATGTGGCCATAGAATTCAGCACTCCCCACTCGGTATTATTAAATGTGGAAGCCGCGTTTGCAGCCCAGGTGCCCATAGTGGTTGGTACAACGGGTTGGTATGATGAAATTCCGGCTGTCAAAACAAAATGTGAATCTGGTAACAATACCTTGTTGTATGCATCTAATTTTAGTATTGGAGTTAATGTTTTCTTCCATGTGAACAAAGTGTTGGCTCAGCTGATGAACCGCTATCCGCAGTATGAAGTACAGGTGGAGGAAATTCATCATACCCAAAAGTTAGATGCACCGAGTGGAACGGCTATTACCATTGCAGAAGGCATTATAGAAGGCATGGATCGAAAAAATAAATGGGTAAATGAAGTGGTGGGACAACATGATGGTCGGATTAACCAGGCTAATGAACTGTTAATTGAGTCGCACAGAATAGATCAGGTGCCTGGTACCCACACGGTGGTATACAGTTCTGAAGTGGATGAAATTGAATTTAAGCATACCGCACACAACCGTGCGGGTTTTGCTTTAGGAGCCATTATTGCCGCGGAATGGTTAGAAGGGAAAAGAGGCTTTTACTCCATCAGCGATATGTTTGATTTTAAATAGCTAAAAAACATAAAAAATGAATTTGAAGTTCTGGGCAAAAAAGCCTGCCGATCAGCAAAAAGAAAAGAAAAAGAAAAGTGCCACCAGAGAATGGGTGGATGCCATTGTATTCGCCGTAATTGCTGCCACCATCATTAGAACCTTCTTTATTGAGCCTTACACCATTCCAACCGGATCAATGGAAAAGAGTCTTAAAGTGGGAGATTTTTTATTTGTGAGTAAAGTAAACTATGGTGCCCGTTTGCCTATGACACCTGTAGCCTTTCCTTTGGTGCATCATTCCTTGCCAATTATTGGTACGAAGGCTTATTGGGATGGAGTGCAATGGAAATACCGCCGCATGCCAGGTTTTAGTGAAATTAAACGCAATGATGCAGTGGTGTTCAACTGGCCCATGGAAGCAGATGAACCCTATAACCGACCGGTTGATAAACGAGAAAACTACATCAAACGCTGTTTAGCCATTCCCGGAGATACCCTCAGGATCATTAATACACAGGTTTTTGTAAATAGTAAACCTGCTGAGCAGCCTCAGTTTGGCATGACCACTTATTATGTTCGCACCGATGGGACCGACTTTAATCCGAGCGTTTTTGAAGACATGCGCATTGAGGTACAAAGAGCCAGTGCCGATGAGTATTATTTTAATCTAACTGCCGAAGAGGCCGCAACAATTAAACAATGGTCCAACGTAAAAGTGTTCCAACCTGTTATACGTCCGGTGAACGAACTGGAGCCACAAATTTTCCCTCAAGACCCTCGCTTTACATGGAACGAAGATAATTTTGGACCGGTGATCGTTCCCAAAAAAGGTTGGACCGTTAAATTAGACAGTACCACCATACCGCTGTATTTCCGGGCCATTTCAATTTATGAAGGTAACAAAGTGCAACGCGATGGGGATAGTTTACTCATCAACGGTAAAAAATCCGACACCTATACTTTTAAGATGAATTATTATTGGATGATGGGAGACAACCGTCACAACTCATTAGATTCTAGATTTTGGGGTTTTGTTCCGGAAGATCACATTGTGGGGAAAGCACTTTTCATTTGGATGAGTTGGGACTCACAGGGTACTTTCTTTGATAAAATTCGTTGGAATCGAATATTTAAATCCATCCATTAATTCGAAATGAGGGCTCAAGGTCCTCATTTCTTTTTTGGTTTAAATTTACTCGGTACTTTCGGTGCTTTTCGCTTCCCCTGAACTTCGGGATTTTGGTTTCCTTTGTTAATGGTTCCCTGTTTATTGTCTGTTTGATAGGAGAATTGTCCGCCGCTATTTGAAATGCCGGTTTGTGGTTCTTTTTTCTTGACCATTGCTTAATCGATTAATCGACTAAATAACGTTTGATCAATCGTTTTAGTTTGAGGGCAATGCAGGTATTTCAAGTTTAATTGCTAAGGCATTCAGATCTTCAACAACAGCGTTCACGAGGGGAATGCCATTCGATTTTCTGGATTTTTCGGCTTCAAATTCTGGTTCGCCCGGAATGATCACTTTTTGATCGGGATTAATTGTTTTTGCAGATTTGAACCGACGGATCCAGTTGTCCATGTGCGATTTGAATTCTTCGGCCGGCCGGAAACCATCTAACCTCATAGCACCTATAAAATGCCCGATACCTAAACCAACCGGATCGGCAGGAGGTTCCAGAAAAGATACAAAAGGCGGCACCCAGGGCCCATAATTAGCACCTGAAAGCACTGCAGACAAGATATCTACCGTAGCGCCCAAACCAAAGCCTTTGTGGCTTCCGTGCTCCACATCGCTTCCCAATGGCAGTAAAGCGCCGCCATCTTTTAATTCGTTCGGATTGGTAGAAGTGTTGCCATTTTTATCCATGAGCCAACCTTCCGGAATGGCTTTGCCGGTACGCTGGGCAATTTCTAATTTTCCGTTCGCTGCAGCGGATGTGGCCATATCCACCACTAACGGTTCGTATTGTCCGGCTGGGAAAGCATAGCACATTGGATTGGTTCCCAATAAGCGTTCATTGGCATGAGTAGGTGCTACCAATGGACTGGCATTGGTCATGGCAAAACCGATCATGTCTTTTTCTACTGCCATTAATGCATGATAGGCAGCAATGCCAAAATGATTTGAATTACGCACCGATACCCATCCCGAACCACAATTTTCTGCTTTTTGCATGGCTACTTTCATGGCAAATGGAGCAATGACTAAACCCAATCCGCCATCGCCATCTATGGTAGCCGTACTAGCTGTTTCATGCACAATTTGGATGTTGGGTCGAGCATTTATTCTTTGTTTTTCCCACAAACGTACATAGCCGCTCAATCGAGCCACACCATGCGAATCGATCCCACGTAAATCAGCTTTGATTAAAACATCTGTAGCCAGTTGTGCATGTGCATCAGTACACCCGATGGCCTTGAAAACCGATTTAGTAAAATCTCTTAGTTTATTTTCGCTGAAAATTGTAGAACTCATTTGGACAAGATAATGAGGGTAAATTTGAAATCCAGTGGCTTGAATGCTGCAATTAATTGCTCAATAAAGACGGAGCCAAATGAGCTAAAGTACAAGCCGAAGTTTTCTGAACGTTCCTGAAGTCCATGCTGAGGAAAAAAGTCGGCATGTAATTTATCAAGTTGAGCCATCGCTTCTTCGTGGTTCCGTTTTTCTGCTTTCAGTAATTTGGTTTCAAGACGATCTAGGGCCTTATATAATCGAGCTTCAACCGCTTCGGTACTGGGTACCAAAGTTTGATCAATGGCCAGCGCCAGTTCTTTTATTTGTTCAAATATCGACTTGAATGCTCCCCTTTCCTGATCTACATTCAGGATATGATTCGAATTTTGTAGCAACCAGGTCTTTTTTAATTGGTCTAAAGATTGAAAAACATCCTCATAATCAAGACCTAAGCGTTTTATTTTATGTTCCTGCTCCTCAGAAATGATTTGTGCAGAGTTACGCAAAATCAGGATTGGGAAATCAAGTTGGTAATGAGTAAAAGTGCTCTTTAATTCCAGCCAGTAAAGCATTTCAGCCCCTCCACCAACATAAGCTAAGTTAGGCAGGATACATTCCTGATAAAGCGGTCGCATGCATACATTGGGACTGAACTTTTCCGGATGTTCCTGAATATGTTTAAGCAGTTCGTCAAGGTTAAATTGTAGGTTGGTATTCAATACCCGGTAAAATCCGTCTTGAAAAACAATCCGCTCCCTGATTTCATGATTCAGGTAAAAGAAATTGATTTCTCTGGGATTTACCTCCACCTCTACACCTGATTTTTTTAGTTGAAGATTTGTTTCAGCGATCAATTGATAGCTGTGCTGTTCAGAGATGTCTGCTTGAACTATTTTAAGGAACTGTTTTTTAAGTCCCTGATGGTCTGCATCCAATACGATCAGCCCATATTTTTCAAATAATTGATTGACGAGATAACGGGTGGCATCGGCCAGGTTGGTGTGTTCTTCGTAAGCTTCTTTTACCCAGCGGGCTAATTGCAAGGCATTGGGCGACGCTCCTAAAATACCTTGATATTGATGTAGGATTTCGTTGATACCTTCGGTACTTAATCTGCCAGTTGCGCCTTTACACTCCTTATCCCAGGCAATTTTTTTACCCCCCACATAGGTATGGTTAATTTCCTCAAAATCATGATCCTCTGTAGCCATCCAGTATACCGGGATAAAATTTTTATCGGGGAATTGAGATTTAAGCTCTTGCGATAATTTTATCGCGGTAGCTATTTTATAAATAAAATAAAGCGGACCGGTAAAGATATTGAGTTGATGACCGGTGGTGATGGTAAAGGTGTTTTCCTCTTGAAGTAGATCGATGTTTTGTTTGACTTTATCAGCGATGGGAGAACTCAAGCGGTCATACTGTTCATGGAGCACCTGCACCAGCACTTGCCGGTTTGCTCGGACCTTTTTGCCGTCCAATATTTTTTTGAAGCCATCGATGCTGGGAGATTGCCCATAAAAATCTTTCAATAAGGGGTCTTGTTCTAGGTAACGGAGCAATCCTGATGAAAAGCTTTGGGTATCTCGGTAATCGATGTAGTGGGCTTTCATCTTTTGATTTTATTTTACCAAGTGGCCGTATAAGTCAAAATCTTCAGCACGGTCTATTTTTACCTCTACAAAACCTCCAACGGGGGCATAATTTATTTTCGCATTGATGAGCACTTCATTGTCTACCTCTGGTGAGTCGAATTCAGTTCGGCCCACAAAAAAATCGCCTTCTTTCTTATCAATCAGTACTCGGAAGGTTTGACCCACTTTCGCCTGGTTTTTCTCAAAAGAAATCCCCTGCTGTATGTCCATGATTTCTTCCACTCGTTGTTGTTTTACCTCTTCAGGCACATTATCCTCCAGACTGTGAGCATGGGTTTTCTCTTCATGAGAATAGGTGAAACAGCCTAAACGATCAAATGCGGTAGCTGCTACCCATTCTTTCATCTCTTCAAAATCTTGTTCAGTTTCTCCCGGATAACCGCAAATGAGTGTGGTCCGTAGTGCAATACCAGGCACTTTGTTTCTAATCTGATCGACCAGATCGATGGTTTTCTGCTTGGTAATACCTCTTCGCATCGATTTTAACATCGGATCGGAAATGTGTTGCAGCGGCATATCCAGGTAATTGCAAATATTTTCACGCTCCTTCATCACATCCAGAATTTCCATCGGAAAACCGGAAGGATAAGCATATTGCAGGCGGATCCATTCGATGCCGTTCACATCGGAAAGCTTACGTAATAAATCAGCTAATTTTCGTTCATTGTAAAGATCCAATCCGTAGTAGGTTAGATCTTGTGCGATTAGGATGAGTTCTTTGGTGCCGTTTTTAGCTAGCATTTTAGCTTCTTTCACCAAGTCATCCATTGATTTAGAGACATGCTGCCCTCTCATTAAAGGGATGGCACAAAACGAACAAGGACGGTTACAACCCTCGGCGATTTTGAAGTAAGCAAAATGTGAGGGAGTGGTTAGTAAACGTTCGCCAATAAGTTCGTGTTTGTAGTTTACGCCAATCTCAGCCAATAATTCAGGCAGATCATTGGTCCCAAAATAAGCATCCACATTGCTGATTTCTGCTGTTAATTCTGGTTTATATCTTTCAGATAGGCAGCCGGTTACGATTACTTTACCGATCTTCCCCTGTTCCTTTAATTCGCTGTATTGTAAAATCGTATCAATGGATTCCTGTTTCGCATTATCGATGAACCCGCAAGTGTTGATGACCACGATGTCGTTTGCACCTAATTCTGCCGACTCATGAGCCACATCGAGTTGCCCCGCTTTCAGTTGTCCCATCAATACTTCAGAATCGTACACATTCTTAGAACAGCCAAGCGTGATGACGTTTACTTTTGGTTTTTGAATAGTTGAATCGGTGATTTTGGTCTTCATCTGCTTTTTACTGATGGAATAAGGAATCTACGAACGCTTTCTTATTAAATAACTGTAAGTCATCAATGCTTTCGCCTACGCCGATGTATTTTACCGGGATTTTGAACTGATCGGAAATGCCAATGACTACGCCACCTTTTGCGGTTCCGTCTAATTTGGTCAAGGCCAGAGCATTTACATCGGTGGCTTCGGTAAATTGTTTACACTGTTCAATAGCGTTTTGTCCGGTTGATGCATCGAGCACCAATAATATTTCGTGCGGTGCCCCCGGTACAATCTTATCCATTACCTTCTTAATTTTGCTGAGTTCGTTCATCAGGGCGACTTTATTGTGTAAACGACCAGCTGTATCGATGATGGCCACATCGTCGCCATTGGCTGCTGCTGATTGTACGGTGTCAAAGGCTACAGAGGCTGGATCAGAGCCCATAGCTTGAGCTACTACTCTTACGCCAACGCGTTCGCCCCAAAGTTTAAGTTGATCTACAGCTGCAGCACGGAAGGTATCGGCGGCTCCCAACACCACTTTGTTGCCGGCATCTTTGAGTTTATGAGCCAGTTTACCGATGGTGGTGGTTTTTCCAACACCGTTTACACCTACCACCATGATCACATAAGGACTTTGTTTGCCGTATTCGAAATTTTCAAAGTCGTTGCTATTGTTTTCAGCCAGTAAGGCCTGAATTTCTTCTCTTAAAATCTCATTTAGTTCAGAAGTGTTCAGGTATTTATCGCGAGCTACTCGTTTTTCAATTCGCTCAATGATTTTTAAAGTGGTGTTGACGCCAACATCAGAAGTAACCAGAATTTCCTCCAATTCATCTAAAACGTCTGCGTCTACGGTAGATTTTCCTACAATGGCTTTAGTCAACTTGGAAAATAGTCCTGACTTGGTTTTTTCCAGACTTTTCTCCAATTCTTGCTTGCTTTCTAATTCCTCAGGTGAGGGTTCGTCTTGTTTTAGGGGTTCAGCTACTGCAGTTGGAATATGAACCGGTTCCGGTTCAGCTGCAGCTTCCGTATGTATGATTTTCTCCTGCTGTACTTCAGGTATTCGCGGAGGCACTTCTTCCATCATCACTTCCACAACTGGTTCTACTGCTTCGATCGGTTGTGCTGGCTCCGCAGGTTGTTCTTCAGGCACTACGATTGTTTCCTCAGCAGGTTCAACCACAGTTTCTGGCACTACCGCCGGTTCTACTGCAGGTTTAGGTTTTTTTCTGAATAAGTCAAATAATCCCATAATGCGAAATTAAACAAAAAAAGCCGCCCACGAATGTTCGGGGAGGCTTTTGAAATACTTTTGAAAATAATTATTCGGCGTTCTGTGCTTTGGCATCAGCGATCGCATCTTTAATGTGATCGTTGTGCACAATTTGCTCTTTAAAGCTGTATGCACCAGTCTTAGGCGATTTAGTCATGGTAATCACCTTTGAATATTCTTTACCGGTTCCG
>CANGZD010000023.1 GCA_947458875.1 Sphingobacteriaceae bacterium | reverse complement strand
TGTCCCAAGAGCCATTTACAGGAAAAGTTTCCTGTGCCATGGATTGTAAGCTCACCAGAAATAAAAAGAGGAATAAAATTTTCTTCATTTGATGATAGGGTTTTGTTAAGACATCTAATTTAAAGTTTAAACACTCAGCATGCTCATTCGGGTAGTAACTTTATCGTTACTTCAAATCACGAATTTGTGAATTTATTGCACTAATTTTTGTTTCTTTGAATACATCAAAATTAAAAAAGCTATGTACACATTCTTATTAAAATTCCACTCGGGCCTTAGATACATTGTATTATTACTACTCGTTTTAGCCCTTATTCAGGCCCTAGCAGGATGGTTTGGTAATAAGACCTATACCGAGGGTAACCGAAAATTTAATCTTTTTGCGATGATATCCGCCCATGTTCAACTATTGACTGGTCTCATCCTTTATTTTTACAGTCCTTTTGTAAAATTCAATGAAATGGCTGTGGCCATGAAAGACGCCAGTTTGCGCTACTGGACGGTTGAACACCTCGCCATGATGATTTTTGCTGTCATTTTGATTACCGTTGGTCACGCTCGTGCGAAAAAAGCCGCAGAAGCAGCTGCTAAGCATCGTACGGTTGCAATTTTTTATGGACTTGCCTTGTTAGTTATTTTGGTAGCCATCATGCAAAGCGGCCGACCAATTTTAGGCGCCGGTGCTTAAGCGAAACATGACATACTTTTAAAGGGGGCTCCAAAAGCCCCTTTTTTTGTGGTATCTTTGGCCTTCTTTATGGCTAGGCAGAAATTTTACGATACAGGAATAAAAGCAGAACGGGCAGTGCTGGTGGGTATTGTTACGCCCGGCCAAACCGAAATGCAAACCCGCGAATACCTGGAGGAATTACAGTTTTTGGTAATGACTGCCGGTGGCGAAACCATCAAAACATTTACTCAACGAATGCAACGACCGGACCGGGCCACTTTTGTAGGCACCGGGAAGCTGGAAGAGATCAAGGCTTATGTGAAAGCAGAGGAAATTGATATGGTGGTGTTCGATGACGAACTGTCGCCTTCGCAGCTGCGTAACATTGAGAATGAATTACAATTAAAAATCCTCGACCGAAGCAATCTTATCCTAGATATTTTTGCCAAGCGTGCACAAACAGCACAAGCAAAAACACAAGTTGAGCTAGCCCAATTACAATACATGCTTCCACGATTGACTCGCATGTGGACGCACTTGGAACGACAAAAAGGAGGGATCGGGATGCGTGGTCCTGGGGAAACGCAGATCGAAACCGACAGGCGTATCATCCTTCAAAAAATCTCTTTACTCAAAGAGCGTTTAAAGGAAATCGATAAGCAGAACGAAACGCAACGCAAAAACCGTCACCAATTGGTACGGGTGGCTTTGGTGGGTTATACCAATGTGGGTAAATCTACCATCATGAACATGATCTCCAAATCGGAGGTGTTTGCCGAAAATAAATTGTTTGCCACTTTGGATACCACGGTGCGCAAAGTGGTGATTGAGAATTTGCCTTTTCTGCTCTCAGATACGGTAGGGTTCATCCGCAAATTGCCGCATCATTTGGTGGAATGTTTCAAATCTACCCTTGATGAGGTTCGCGAAGCGGACATACTGATTCACGTGGTCGATATTTCACATCCCAATTTTGAGGATCACATGGAAACAGTGAACGAAACCTTGAAGGACTTAGGCGCTATCGATAAGGAGATCATTACGGTTTTTAATAAAATTGATCAGTACACTCCTCTGATAAATGAGGAAGAAGAACAGCCGCCGATTAGTTTGTCAGATTTTGAGAACAGCTGGATGGCAAAGACCAGCGCTCCGGCCATCTTTATATCTGCTCTAAAAAAAGAAAACATCGAAGCCTTCCGTTCTTTATTGTATGAAAAAGTAGTAGCTATTCATATGCAACGTTATCCTTACGATAAATTGTTGTATTGATGCGCTTAGCCGAAATTTTATCGTAATTTGTTATCAGTTCTTATGGAAAGTAAACGTCAACAAAAATTCGCCGGAGTTATTCAACAAGACCTGGCCGCCATCTTCCAGCGGGAAGGGATGAATTTTCTTCCCAATACGCTAGTTACCATCACCAAGGTAAGGGTTACCCCCGATTTGGCCATTGCCCGGGTTTTCTTGAGCTTCTTTAACAATGAAAATAACCAGCTGGCACTGAATACCGTTAAGGCTCACGCTTCCGAGATCCGTTACAAATTGGGTGCTCTTATCAAAAATCAGGTGAGGGTAGTGCCGCAACTCGAGTTTTTTGTAGATGATACCAATGCTTACGTAGAGAAGATGGACCGCCTATTTGACCAAATTAGTAAAGAGCCTCGCCAAGATGAAACAGCTGAATAAGCGCCTCCGCGAACCCGTCAATTTCTACACTCATTTTATTCCAGCGGTTTTGGCCATCCCCGCGGCACTGGTTCTGTTTTATCAATCTATCAGTACCACACAGCAAATTGCTGCAGTGGTGTATGGCATGTGCACCTTGGTATTATTTAGCATTAGTGCTACCTATCATGGTCATCCAACAACCGAAAAACAAATTCGTTTTTGGCAAAAATTTGATCATTGTTGCATTTACTTAATGATTGCAGGGTCTTACACACCCACCACTTTGCTCGTTTTTGAAGGAAACACCCGTTGGACTTTATTCAGTATTGTTTGGTTGATTGCATTGGTCGGCTGCGCCATAAAAATTTTTAATCGTTTGCAGCACAAAGGCATCTCATTGTTTGTCTATATTTCTATGGGCTTGCTGATTGTTCCTTTGTTAAACCAAATGGCCGAACGCCTGCCTTTTGAAGCCATTATGTGGTTATTGCTGGGCGGTGTGTTTTACATTGGCGGCACTTTCTTTTACTATAAAGACAAGAGGTATAATCAATTTGTGCACAGTCATGAAATTTGGCATTTGTTTGTAGTGGCGGGTGCCCTGAGCCATTATGTTTACAACTACGCCTACTTGTTTATCCCGAACCTGGCTTAATTTAAGATTTCTTGTATGTCTTGTGGACTTAAGGATTTGGCATAATCCTCCTCGGTGGTGATGAGCGATTCGGCCACCATTTTTTTCCGCCCCTGGAGTGCCAGAATTTTCTCTTCCACCGTATCCTTACTAATGAATTTATAGATGAACACGTTTTTGGTTTGCCCGATGCGATGTGTACGGTCGATGGCCTGCTGTTCTACAGCCGGGTTCCACCAAGGATCGAGGATGAACACATAATCTGCTTCGGTAAGGTTGAGCCCCACGCCACCCGCTTTGAGAGAGATGAGGAACAGCTGAATTTCTTTATTTTCTTGGAACGTACGTACTACTTCGCCCCGGTTTTGGGTTTGCCCATCCAAATAAGCATAGCCTATTTTTTCTTTGTCGAAATGTTTCCTGTAAATATCGAGCTGCCTTACAAACTGGGAAAATATCAACACTTTATGGCCGTTGGCTAAGATGTTCTCAAGCGTATGGATCACATTCTCAAACTTGCCCGATTCGCCACTAAAATCTTCGTCAATCAGTTTCGGATGATTGGCAATTTGGCGCAATTTGGTTAAGCCCTGCAGTACCTGTACTTGCTTTTTAGCAAAGGTGCCCTCTTCCAAGCTTTGTAGCAGCTCGTTCCGGTATTCCGATTTAACCTGTTCGTATCGCTCGGCCTGTTCCGCACTCATCTGGCAGTAAAAAAGGTGTTCTGTTTTGGGCGGTAGTTCGGTGGCCACCTGACTTTTATTACGTCGGAGGACAAATGGTTTGATCAGGGCCTGCAGTTTTTTCGCTTTTTCATCATCTTTCTTCTTCTCAATCGGTGTAACGAACTCTTCCTGAAAGTAATGTTGTGAACCCAACAATCCGGGATTGATGAACGACATCTGCGTCCATAAATCATTTACCGAGTTTTCAACCGGCGTACCGCTCAGGATCAGTTTGTGCTTTGCCTTTAACTGTCGGATGGCTTTATATGATTTCGATGCAGCGTTCTTAATGTTTTGACTTTCATCCAAAATGATATAATTAAAAAACATCGAACTCAATAACTCAATATCAACTCTACTGATGCCATAAGTGGTGAGCACCAGGTCGTAGTTACTGAATTGAGCAATATCTTTATTTCTGAAAACGCCGGTATAGATCAAAAGTTTAAGATCTGGGGCAAATTTGGCCGCTTCCCGCTCCCAATTATAAATGAGAGAGGTAGGCATGATGATGAGTGAAGTTAGGCGACTTTCCGGATTTTCTTCCTTCACTTTTTGCAATAGAGCCAGGGTTTGAACCGTTTTCCCTAATCCCATATCATCGGCCAGACATCCTCCAAAATGATACTGACGCAGAAAATTGAACCATTGGTAACCAGCTTCCTGGTAAGGTCGTAGTTTGCCCCTAAAACCTGTGGGCAATTCTATACTTTCAATCCCCTCAAAATTATTTAATTGCTGAAGTTTTCGGTCCATACTGATGCTGGCCAATTCTCCATTGGCAAAATCGTTGAGCAAACCCAGGTGGTGTTTCTTTAATTTTAATTCTTGCTTACCCTCGCTAAAATGCATCAAATTGGCGTATTGTGAAAACCATTTTTCTGGGATGATGGCAATTTCGCCAGAAGGCAACATAAACTCTTTTATTTTGTGAAGGATGTGATTTTTAAGTTGAATGAAAGGAATTTCATAGGGACCGAACCAAACACTGGCATGAATATCGAACCAGTCGTTCCCTTCTTTGATCTCTAAATTGATCCGACTGCTTCCCAATAAAAAGCGTTTATCGGTATCTGTTTGTTCAATTTCAAAACCATTTTCCATTAACCAATCGTGGTTTTCATTTAACCACTCGATGATGTCAAATTCATGGCTATCTGTGTTAGCATGATCCAGCTCCAAATTAATGAACAAACTCCCGGCACTTCGCAGCCCCTTTGCTAGGAGCGTTTCAAGCTTTGTTTTCTCCCAGGAAAAAGAGCGCTTAATGCGATGGAACAGGTATTCGTTACCTCGCTTTTCCATTTTAACCGACACTTTTTTACCCTGATCGGCCGGGAAAACATAATTGCCGTATTTAAAATAAAGCTGCAGTTGATGGATGCCTGTATTCAGGCTGATCATTTTTAAAACAGGCTTTGCTTCGTACTTTTCGGTTTGTATACTGAAGCCTTCGGCATACACATGATGTTTTTCGATAAGCGGGCCTACGAATTTT
The DNA here is from genome assembly GCA_947458875.1 of Sphingobacteriaceae bacterium. Classification (GTDB taxonomy): domain Bacteria; phylum Bacteroidota; class Bacteroidia; order Sphingobacteriales; family Sphingobacteriaceae; genus JAIPAN01. The sequence goes on along the minus strand of CANGZD010000023.1, from coordinate 20,044 downwards.
TCAAAGTAAGCTTTTTCTGAGGCGCTGGGGATTGAAATGAATCGCTTATTCAGAAAAGGCTGTAGTTTCTTCCCTTCCAGCTCATCTTCAAAATAGTAAAGCGTTTCGTCCAGTAATAACCATGCAGGCTGATTGCAGATGATTTGGGCATCTTTAAACATGAATTCGATACGTAAACCCTGGTATTTGATGGTGGGAAAATAGCGGGTTTCTGTTTCGTTTCTGCGAAAATGGAAGAGCACAGTGGCGGCTTCATTGGCAATTTTAATTGGTTTTTCAACAGGCCAACCTTCCTTGCCCATCAAAAACAAAGGTTTTGTACCCAGCAATTTCAAAGCCTCCATTAGTTTTTTTTCAATTTTAGGTCTGATGAATTCATAAAACTTCTCATCAAACACTTTAGAAAAAAACTCGATTGGTCGGATCGCTTTTTTGTGATAACGCTTGATCAGATTACCCTGCTCCATTTCCTCCAATAGTTGGATGAGCTGATAATCGCTCTCATCTAAAAAACGGTCGAATTCCTTGGCAGTATTGCTGAATATTCGCTGATAAGTGAGTGAAAAACTCCCATTGGCATTCAATTGAACCATGTGTGGTTCGATTAAATAACCCAGAAACTCGTGTTTACAAATGGCGTAAACGAGCTTACATGGTTTATCACTTTGTACACGAAGCATTTAAAGGAAAAATTTTCAAAAGGTAGTATAGAAAAAACTTTAAATGTACGGCTAAAAAGCCATAATTCAAAGTTTAACTGCCTGATGACAATAGAAATACGGACAACTTAGACCTCGCCCTCAAATACGAATGTGGCAGGGCCTTCCAGAAAAATGTCGGTAAAGCGTTGGCCGTCAAAGTTAAAGCGGATTTGTAGCTCGCCACCACGAGCTTTGATGGGGGTAGTGTGATTACCGGTCTGATTGCCGGCTTTGGCCATGGCTAGAGCAACTGCTGTTACCCCGGTGCCGCAGGCCAGTGTTTCATCCTCTACACCGCGTTCGTAAGTGCGTACAGCGAAACCGCCATTGTCCAAAGGCTCCACAAAGTTTACGTTAATGCCCTTATCCCGGTAGGTGTCATTGTAACGAATGGTCCTGCCTTCGTTAAACACATCCGTCTCGTTGAGTGCTTGGGTCATGCAGATATAATGCGGAGATCCGGTGTTGAGCACCCAGGCTTCGCCATCTTTCTCAATATGATCTACATCAATCATTTGCAAACTCACCCAGTTGCCCTCGGCTGAAATACTGGCATAATGTGGACCATCTACTGCCAAAAAGTTCGCTTCACTGTCAATGATACCTAGGTGTTTGGCAAAAGCCACCGCACAACGCCCGCCATTGCCACACATGCTGCTGGGCTGGCCGTCGGCATTATAGTACACCATCCTGAAATCATAATTCTCGGCTGGTTCCAGAAGAATCAACCCATCAGCACCAATCCCAAAACGGCGCTTGCAAAGTTGCTGAATCCATTCCGGGCCGGCATGGTTGATCTTTAAATCGCGGTTATCAAACACCACAAAGTCGTTGCCTGCTCCTTGATATTTATAAAAATGTAATTTCATTTATGAAATACAAGATTACGGATTTTAGGCCAAAGCATCCAATCAGCCACTATTTAACAATAATTAACAATTTTATGGCTTTTTGTGTATTGCATTTCCCCTCATTCTGGTATTAAATTTGAACAAAGGTTTTTACAATCATCAAGCGCATGAAAAAATTAGATATGAAAAGATTTGGATTAATGTTTTTGACCGCCTGTTTGGGTGGTGCATTTACGCTGGGAGCGTACAAACTGGTAGAAAACAAGTATGCGGGAGGTCTTTCTCTGCAAGATCAGCAAAAGGTATATTTTGCCAATAATCCGTACAATGTTACTTCCTCTACCGGCGATTTAGACTTTACACAAGCGGCGGCGGCCGTTACACCCGCAGTGGTGCATATTAAAACTACCTATTCCGGCGCCAATCAGCAGGGAATGGGGATCGATCCATTTGAAGATATGTTCCGCGATTTCTTTGGCAATCGTCGACGTCCGCAAGGACCCCAAATGGCTTCTGGTTCCGGAGTTATTTTATCTGAAGATGGTTACATCGTTACCAATAATCACGTGGTAGATAATGCCGATAAAATTGAAGTGATCCTGAACGATAAGCGTTCTTTTCAGGCAAAAGTGATTGGTCGCGACCCGAATACAGATTTGGCTTTAATCAAAGTTTCAGCCAAAGGCCTACCAATTGTAAAAATGGGCAATTCGGATGATGTGCGTGTAGGTGAATGGGTGCTGGCAGTTGGGAATCCATTTAATTTAACTTCTACCGTTACTGCAGGAATTGTAAGTGCCAAAGGTCGTTCCATCGGTATTTTAGGCGACGGTCAGGATCCGGCTATTTCCAAAAGTCGCCCTATCGAAGCCTTTATTCAAACCGATGCAGCCATTAACCGTGGTAACAGCGGAGGCGCTTTGGTAAACACCAAGGGCGAATTGATCGGTATCAATGCGGCGATAGCTTCGCAAACCGGGAATTATGAAGGCTACGGCTTTGCCATTCCAATTAACCTGGCCAAAAAAGTAATGGACGATTTCCAAAAATTCGGCTCTGTTCAGCGTGGCTTTTTAGGTGTAACTATAGGCGAAGTTACCGCCGAACTGGCTGAAGAAAAGGGCTTTAAATCTACTCGAGGCGTTTATGTTGCCTCCGTAGTGGAGGGTGGTGCGGCCAATGCAGCCGGCTTAAAAGAAGGTGATGTCATAATAAAAATTGAGGGTGTAAATGTAAATGCTTCTTCAGAATTGCAGGAGCAGATTGGCCGTCATCGTCCCGGCGATAAAATCGCAATCACTTTTGTGCGCAACGGTCAGGAAAAAACAGTGAATGTGGTCTTAAAATCTGATGAAGGCTTGAAGTTAGCTTCCAACAGCAAATCTGCTGAAGAAATCTTCAATAAACTTGGTGCCAGCTTTGCTCCGGTGAGTGAGGCCACCAAAAAGAAATATGGCATCAACACTGGCTTAATTGTAGCTGAGGTTCGCCGTGGCGGCTTGTTCGACGAGGTGGGTCTGCCAAAAGGTACCATTATCATCTCTATGAATGGAAAGCCATTGGCCAAGGTAGATGACATTGATGAGGCCCTGGCCAACCGCCGCAACGACATGCTGCAGATCAATGGCATTGGTCCAGATGGTTCCAGAATCAACTACACCTTCCAGGCAAGATAATACAATAGCTGGAAGCTTAAAAAGCCTTCCTGAATTCATCAGGGAGGCTTTTTTATACACCGAATTGTCGGAGGTGATGATCCAGGTGCTTGTAAATGAGGTTATTCCACTCCGCTTCAGTCAAATAACCCAAGGTTACTTGTTTTCTTTTTACCAATTCTTCTGCTCCTAAATCGCGGCAGCGTTCTATATACCTAATGAGCCGTTTTTGCTCCTTTTCAAACTCTCGCTGATCATGAATAATAAATGCCGGAGCGGTAGGTAAAGAAGGTTTGTAAGGCACTTCGTTCACCATGCTTTTCTTGAAAAACAATCGTAATATCCACTTCATAAAAAATGGGGTTTTATCGTTGCGTTCTTCGAAGATTTGTTCATAAGGAATGCAACAATGCGCCAGCATTTGCGACACATTCATTTTCCCCCATAGCGCTTTGTTCTTAGGGTTTAGCTGATGAATTCTTTGGATGAGAACCGCTACATCCTTTTGGTTAAAAATGGAAGGGAAAGCCATATGCTTAGTCAATTTTCATTTGATAACTCAAAGGTTGATTGTCAGTAGCTGGTGAAGTTTTTCCAAAAGTGCGATGCTCCAGTATCCATTCACGTTGTCTTTTTCTCAAAATAAACATGTTATCATAATCATTATCTGAGATTTGTTCAATGCTGGGTTTTAGTCCAAGAGATTTAAGTGTAGGGATCAGGGTATTGCTATGCCCCACAATCAGTGTATTTTTCTTCGATTTAAAAGCTGCTGTTACAATTTTGGCAGCACTATCTGGTGTGTAAGTCAGTATATTCAGTTTGCGTTTTTCTGCCAATGGAGTAGCTGTTAGCCGGGTACGGCGGTAATTGGTGGAGTAAATGGCTTTGATGTCCTCATCGGCTAGTAAAGCAGCCAGATCTTGTGCCCGTTCTTTTCCTATATCTGTTAAATCCGGATCGCTGGCTGGCTGGGTAGCTTTTTCAGCATGGCGCACCAGGTAAACTCGGGTACTTTGGCAGGCACCGGCCAGCAAAGCGACCCCCAACATCAGGGGATAAATTAGTTTGATTTTCATAAGCCATAAAAGTAGGTAAAAGGGCAGAAATTGTTTAAAAAATCAGGACATTAGATTAGAATGTTTCTAAATAAATAAAAAGCATTTTGCAGAACCTCATTTGTTATATTTTTTTGTACTTATTAGATACATTTGCTCACCAAAACCTAAAAACACGATACGATAATGAGTAAATTGAAGAATACCTTCTCGTCATCACTGGGAAAGAAATTGATCATGGCCCTTACCGGTTTATTTTTGTGCACCTTTTTGGTAGTACACCTCATCGGTAACCTGCAGTTGTTCAAAGCAGACGGAGGCAAGGCATTTAATGACTATGCCTACTTCATGACCCATTTTACACCTATCAAAGTGGTTTCTTATTTGCTGTACACCTCTATCATCGTACATGCATTGTATGCGTTGATGCTGACTTTAGCTAACCGCAAGGCCCGTCCGGTGAGTTATGGTGCCTATGCCGGTTCGGCCAACAGCCCATGGACTTCACGCAATATGGGTATCTTGGGTACCGTTTTGCTCGTCTTCATTGTAGTGCACATGAGTAATTTCTGGTACGAATACCACTGGGGTAAGGTACCATTTGTGGAATACCGTACTGATTTGACTACCGGCCAAACCACGCAAACTGAACTGGCAGCCGCCGATTTCAAAGATTACGTGAAATATATTGATAACGGTGTGGAGATTACCCGTGCCAAAGATTTATATGCCACCACCGCGTTTGCTTTTCAAACCTGGTGGTTGGTTGCATTGTACGTTTTGGGTATGGCTGCCTTGTCTTTCCATTTGATTCATGGATTTAGCAGTGCATTTCAAACCTTGGGATGGGATCACAAAAAATATGTGCCATTGATTAAAATGATTGGCATATGGGGCTTTGGCGTACTCATTCCCTTGGCTTTTGCCGCCATGCCATTGTACTTTTTCTTTTGTATATAAATAAGCTATTCATCCGGTTTAACCGAAAAATATATTCTGAAATGAAGTTAGATGCTAAAATTCCAGAAGGACCATTAGCCGAAAAATGGTCGAAACACAAGTTTAACCTGAAGCTGGTTAACCCTGCCAACAAACGTAAATATACCGTAATTGTGGTGGGTACCGGTTTAGCGGGTTCTTCTGCTGCAGCTTCGCTGGCTGAATTGGGTTATAACGTAAAAGCATTTTGTTACCAGGATTCACCACGTCGGGCGCACTCTATTGCGGCACAAGGTGGTATCAATGCGGCTAAAAACTACCGCAACGATGGCGACTCGGTGTACCGTTTGTTTTACGATACCATCAAAGGGGGCGATTACCGTGCCCGTGAAGCCAACGTATACCGTTTGGCAGAAGTTTCAGTCAATATTATCGACCAATGTGTGGCGCAAGGTGTGCCATTTGCCCGCGAATACGGCGGTTTATTAGATAACCGTTCTTTCGGTGGAGCTCAGGTTTCGCGTACCTTCTATGCCCGTGGTCAAACCGGACAGCAGTTATTATTAGGCGCTTACTCTGCCCTGAACCGTCAAATCCATGAAGGTAAAGTAGAGATGTTTAGCCGCCATGAGATGCTGGACGTGGTGGTGGTAGATGGCCAGGCTAAAGGAGTAGTGGTTCGTGATATGGTAACCGGAGAAATCGAAACCCATGCCGGACATGCGGTATTGTTGTGTACCGGTGGTTACGGAAACGTATTCTACCTGTCTACCAATGCCATGGGTTGTAACGTAACGGCTGCCTGGAGAGCCCACAAACGTGGTGCTTTCTTCGGTAATCCTTGCTTTACACAGATCCACCCGACTTGTATTCCGGTAACCGGCGATCACCAGTCTAAACTAACTTTGATGTCAGAATCATTGCGTAATGATGGCCGTGTTTGGGTGCCTAAGACCAAGGAAATTGCAGCACAGATTCGTGAAGGAAAAATCAAAGCATCCGACATTAAAGAAGAAGATAGAGACTACTTCCTGGAAAGAAAATACCCATCATTTGGTAACCTGGTGCCACGCGATGTGGCCTCACGCAATGCCAAAGAAATGGTAGACGAAGGCAAGGGTGTAGGTTCATCCGGCGTAGCCGTATACTTAGACTTTGCCGATGCGATTAAGCGTTTGGGCGAGGATGCCGTAAGAGCAAAATATGGTAACCTGTTTGATATGTATTATCAGATTACCGATGAGAACCCTTACAAAGAGCCGATGCGTATTTATCCTGCGGTACACTATACCATGGGCGGTTTATGGGTAGATTATAACCTGCAAACTACCGTTCCTGGATTGTACGCTTTGGGTGAAGCCAATTTCTCTGATCACGGTGCCAACCGTTTAGGAGCTTCTGCCTTAATGCAAGGTTTGGCCGACGGTTATTTTGTAATCCCTTATACCTTAGGGGATTACCTGGCTACCATTGGTCCGAAAGCGGTAGATGCCAGTCATCCGGCTTTTGCCGAAACCAAGAAAGCGGTGGAAGAACGAATCCAGAAATTGTTATCGCTAAAAGGAAATAAAACGGTAGATGAATATCACCGCGAACTGGGTAAGATCATGTGGGAATATTGCGGTATGGCCCGTAGCGAGGAAGGTTTGAAAAAGGCCAAAAAGATGATCCAGGACTTGAAAGCCGATTTCTGGAAGAATGCCATCGTTTTGGGTAAAAATGAAGAGTTCAACCAGTCGCTGGAGAAAGCCGGTCGTGTTGCCGATTTCATCGAATTAGGTGAATTGATGATAGATGATGCCTTAGATCGTACCGAATCATGCGGTGGACACTTCCGTATAGAAAGCCAAACCGAAGAAGGCGAAGCAAAACGTGACGATGAAAAGTATGCCTATGTAGCTGCTTGGGAATATAAAGGGGAGAATCAGGCGGAGGCTTTACACAAGGAAGAATTGAAATTCGAAAACGTTAAACTGACACAAAGAAGTTATAAATAGTCTACAGTTAATAGTGCTCAGTCATATTCAGACTGTGAACTCCAAACTGACGACTGCAAACTGTATACATATGAGTGGAAATATGAATTTAACACTGAAAGTATGGCGCCAGCCAAATAACGACACAAAAGGTAGTTTTGTCAACTATCCTGCTCAAAATATTTCTCCAGACATGTCATTTCTGGAAATGCTGGATGTGGTAAATGAAGATCTGGTAAAAAAAGGAGAAGATCCGATCCATTTCGATCATGACTGCCGCGAAGGAATCTGTGGCATGTGTTCTTTGCACATCAACGGACGTCCGCATGGACCAAAGCAGGCCATTACTACCTGCCAGTTGCACATGCGTAGCTTCAAGGATGATCAAACCATCACCATTGAGCCTTGGAGAGCAACCGCTTTCCCGGTGATTAAAGATTTAGCTGTTGACCGTAGTGCTTTCGATCGTATTCAGCGAGCTGGTGGTTTCATTTCGGTGAATACCGGAGGCGTACCCGATGCCAATGCCATTGCCATTCCGAAACCGGTGGCCGATGAGGCTTTTAACTCAGCCACCTGTATTGGTTGCGGTGCTTGTGTGGCAGCTTGTAAAAATGCTTCCGCGATGTTGTTCGTATCGGCTAAAGTTTCGCAGATGGCTTTATTGCCTCAAGGACAGCCGGAGCGTTACAAGCGTGTACAGGCCATGGTAGCGCAAATGGACGAAGAAGGTTTTGGTAGCTGCACCAATACCGGTGCCTGCGAAGCGGAATGTCCGAAGGAAATTAAGATCACCAATATTGCCCGCATGAACCGCGATTTCTTTACCGCGAAGTTCTTTAAGCAAGAAGAAGCGTAGTCTGAGGTTGACCGTAACAAAAAAGCCCTCCGATTATCGGAGAGCTTTTTTGTTATACAGTAATCACCAAACTTAATTTTTCTTTTTTAAGGTAATTTCCACTACCCCGTTCTTTGCCTTTTCTCCATAAACAGCAGTTGCCGATTTATCTTTCAAGATACTTACACTGGCAATATCAGTCGGTTTGATACTGTTCATGTCGAATCCTGCTTCCATTACTTTACCATCCACAACGATGAGTGGTTTCGTGCTACCTTCTTCTGGCAACAAAGGTCTACCCTCAACTACTATAGTGCCTTCTTTCTGTTTTTTGGCTTCTACCCATTCGCCCCAGCTAACTTTCCCTTTGGTATTATTCTGTTTGATTACGGAAGTGTCTCCATTAGCAGTGGCGGATTTTAATTGAATCACCATTGCACTTTTTTTACGACCTTTTTCAGGGCCCAATATTCCAATTAATTGAATTCTATTTTTATCAAGTTTCTTCACCTCAGATGCATTTACCTCCTTGCCGTTTACGATATAAATCATGTCTTCATAAATACGATTTTCTGAATTGGGGAGTATTTGGACTTTTTTCGTTTGGGGCGGAATAGGTTGAGTAGGAATAGTGTCACTTAATACACTTTTTTTTACTTGTTGCGTAGTTTGTTTGCTCACAAATGCCGAGGATAAAACAAGCATTCCTAAGAATAATGGAGCGATAAAGCCGTATTTTAATAGGGCTACTTTTTTCGATTTGCTTTTTTGTAACATCATAATACGTTGTTTTAATATAGATTGGTTAAAAAATGAATTCGTAAGTTCCTCGGCTTTTACCCCAAAATTTTCATGAAATAGGAGCATCGCGTAAGCTGTTTTTTCAGAAAGTGTTTCACTGGCTGCTGCATCTGCAATGTATTCGTGTACTTTTCTGCTTTCTGCTTTTAAAAGATAGGCGATCGGGTTGAACCAATTGATAATCGCATTGAGTTCAAAAAATAAGACATCAGCCGAATGGCCTTGCTGCACATGCACCTGCTCGTGAACCATGATCGCTTCTCTGCCTTCAAGATCTTCATCTACCGCGATATAATTAAAAAATGAACAGGCCTGTAAGCTGTTTTGCTGATTTTTCACCCAACGATAGGCTTTGATCAATCGATAAGTTAACCTGATGAGTAAAATGCCAACTACGGTAAAATATACCCAGCTTATTAGTTCACCTAAACTAAGGGTCTCCACTTCGGCGTTCGGCACAAATAAATATTCGTAGGCTTGTAGATTGAATTGCGAAGCAGCCTGCTGAATCTGTTCGGGTGCAAATAAATCTTTTAACCAGTCTGATTGTAAAACTGGAATGCAAAAGGAAAGCAAGGTGCTGCCAATAAGATAGCCACGGTTTAAAGCAAAGAAGGTTTCTTTGCCTAACAGTAATTGGTAAAATGCATAAAATGCCATCAGGTACAGGTTTACCTGGATCAAATAGAGAATGCCGTTCATGATTGCTTGTTTTTAAATTTTTGTATCAGTTTCAAAATCTCATCCGCTTCTTTCAGGTCAATCTTATCTTTCTGCACAAAAAAGGACACCATACTTTCTACCGAACTCCCAAAATAATTGGATAATAATTTCTCGGTTGCGTAGCTCTTATAAGCTTCCTTGCTGATAAGTGGAGCGTAGCGGTGGCTCTTGCCAAAGGCCTCATGCTTCACAAATCCCTTACTTTCTAAAATCCTAATAATGGTAGAAACGGTATTGTAAGCTGGTTTGGGCTCTTCCAATTTTTCGATCACCTCTTTCACAAATGCAGCTTTTAAATCCCACAATACTTGCATGATCTGCTCCTCGGCTTTGGTCAATTCTTTAAACTCCATTTTTAATGTTCATTTTATTTGGATCAAACATATAACTAAGTTTTTAGTTATACAACTATTTTTTTAGTTTATTTTTATTTGCCAATTTAAATCATCAGTTTTAAGCATGAAAATCGCCTTCCATGGTGCGGCCCGAAATGTTACCGGCAGTAAGCACCTTATCACTTTGAAAGACCAAACCCGTATTTTATTAGATTGTGGACTTTTTCAGGGCCGGGCTTCTGAAACTGCAGAATGGAATGCACATTTTGGTTTCGACCCCAGCCTGGTTAATTTCCTGATTTTATCTCATGCACATATAGATCATTGCGGTTTAATTCCCAAATTGGTGGCCGAGGGTTTTGAAGGTCCCATTTTTTGTACACCCCCCACATTCGATCTGGTTAAAATATTATTGCTCGATTCGGCCAAAATTCAAGAACAAGATGCCTTTTACTTAAATAAACAAAGGACTAAAAGAGGGCAGTCTTTAATAGAACCGCTTTACAAGGAAGAGGATGTATTGGTGGCCCTTCGTCAGTTCAAGGTTTTGAACTATGAAACCGATCATCGGCTCAATCCACAGGTCAATCTTCGTTTTACCGATGTGGGCCATATTCTGGGAAGTGCTGCAGTCCATTTGGCCATCCATGAAGAGGGTAAAACGAGTCGGATTACCTTCAGTGGCGATGTGGGTCGTTATGGTGACTTATTATTGAATTCGCCACAGACTTTCCCTCAGGCAGATTACCTCATTATCGAGTCAACTTATGGCGATTCTTTTCATGAAACCGCTGAACCAACTGAGGAAAAATTACGGCAAATCATTCAAGAAACCTGTATCGAAAGGGGAGGAAAAGTAATCATTCCGGCTTTTAGTGTGGGCCGTACTCAGGAAATATTATACAATCTAAATTCGCTTGAATTAAAAGGCACCTTGCCCAAGGTTCACTATTATGTAGACAGTCCACTGTCTGGAAAAGCTACACAGGTTGTAAAAAAACATCCCGAAGTATATAACCATGGTGTAAAAGAAGTAATGATGAAGGATCATGATCCTTTCGACTTTGAAGGCTTGGTTTTTATCGAATCTGTTGAAGATTCTATTGCTTTGAATGATGATAAAAGCCCCTGTGTCATTATCTCCGCTTCGGGAATGGCCGACGCCGGAAGGGTGAAGCACCATATCAGGAATAATATTTCTAATCCAAATAATACCATTTTACTGGTGGGCTATTGTGAACCAAATTCACTGGGTGGCAGGTTGATGTCGGGCCAGGAGGTTGTTTCTATTTTTGGAGACGAACATTGGGTGAACGCTCAAGTCAAGTCTATCCGCTCCATGAGTGCGCATGGCGATCGGAATGACCTGATACAGTTCCTTAGCTGTCAGCATCCCGCAAAAGTAAAGTCTTTGTTTTTAGTACACGGAGAGTACGATGTACAGTTAAATTTTCAGCAAACTTTACACGAAAAAGGCTTTCAAAGAGTCGAAATACCCAACCGACACCAGGAATTTGACTTGGCATAAATCAACAGAGCCCCGGAGAAATTTCTCGGGGCTCTGTTTTATTTAATCAATAATTAGCGGCTTGCCTGTGGTTTGGGTAATTCTTTTCTGGGCAGCATTTCTGCTCTTTGAGCGGTATGGTACACAAACGCAGCAATAATGGTAGCTGCTTGTTTCAGATCGTCTTCAATTAAACGGTCGTAAGTATCCATGTTGGTGTGGTGTGTACGAGTATTGTACTCAATGGGATCTTGTATGAATTGAAATCCAGGAATACCCACTGCATCAAAAGATAAATGATCCGTACCGCCCGTATTGCGAGGGCTGACGGTTTTTGCACCCAGATCTGCAAAAGGACTTAACCAGGTTTTAAATATCGGAGCCAATTTTTCGTTACCCTGAAGATATACTCCCCTGATTTTTCCCGTACCGTTGTCGAGGTTGTAGTAAGCCGAAATTTTGGTCTGTTCCGGTTTCAGCTCCATGGTTTTGGGATCTCCAAAATGTTGCAGTACATAATTTCTGGAACCATACAAACCTTGTTCTTCGGCGCTCCACAAGGCAATTCGGATGGTACGCTTTGGTTTGAAGTAGATGGCTTTTAAAATCCTCATGGCTTCCAGCATCACGGCCGAGCCGGCTGCATTGTCTGTAGCTCCTGTAGCTGCATGCCAAGAGTCTAAATGCGCACCCAACATCACTACTTCTTCTTTCAATTTTCTATCAGTTCCCGGAATTTCCGCAAGGAGGTTATGGTCTGAGAAATCGTTTTCTATAAACCTGGTTTTCAAATCAGCCTCCATCTCTACTTGCTGCCCAGCCTTTACTAACCTTAAAATGCGTAAATAATCTTCTTGAGAAACTTCCAACTCTGGTAAAACTGGTTTGGCATCTGCAGCATAAGAAGCGCCATTGCTGGTAAAAAAGGTGCCATGGTTTCCTCTTCCGTTGCTTAGAATAAGACCGGCATTTTCCTGCACCAAAAGCTCGTTTATTTGCGCCCTAAGGGCACGTTGTTTACGAAGATTAGCCATTTGCTCGCTACTAAACGCTGCGGCATTAGCTGCCCTTGGAGCAGCAGGAGCTGCCATTTTTTCTAAATCCTCCTCGCTAAAGCGCATCCCGTCTGCTTTAAAACTCGTATTCAGAGTATTATTTACATCAAAAATAATCACCTTACCCTTCAGCTTACCTTTGTATTTTTCTAAGTCGCTTATGGTATCAGCCTTAATTAAAACTACTTCTGCTTTGATTAAGCCTTCCGTACCTGGGGTCCAGGCTTTTGGAGATGCAATGATGGCATGGTAATAAGGGACGATAATGGCCGCATAATTTTTTTGGATTTCCCAGCCTTTGCCAAATTTACCCCATGGCTCCAGACCAGCATTGCTGATTCCCCAGCTTTTTAGGGCATTAATAGCAAAATCCTGCGCTCTTTTTAATCCAGGCGAATTGGGTAAACGCGGACCAGAAACATCGGTCAGGTTAAATGCAGTTTGCATCACCTGCGATTTGTTGAGTCCTTCCTCTCTAATTTTTTGAATAGCCTGTTGGTCTATCTGCTCTTCTTGTGCAAAGCCCGCTTTGACAAGGCCCACGATTAGCAGCATTGAAACAATAAAAAATCTTTTCATAAACTTATTTTTTGGTGTGCTTTTAACAAACCTATTTATAATTCTGGATTATTATCCTAAATTCATCATAACATTTTTTATTATAAAGCAGGAAAATTATGAAGCCCTATGCATTACTGTTCAGCTTGTTTTTTGCACTTGGTGTAAGTGCGCAAACCACTGTTCAATCTCCGGATCCAACGATTAAAAATATGGTTGAGCAAGTATCTGCTCAACAAATAGAAGCAACCGTTAGAAAGCTGGTGAGCTTTCATACCCGCCATACCCTGAGTGATACCCTGAGTACAAAAACCGGGATTGGGGCTGCCAGAAACTGGATCAAGGCTGAAATGGAAAAATATGCTAAAGAATCTGGCGGAAGATTAAAGGTGGAGTTCGACACCTTCACGCAGCCAGCTGATGGCCGGCGGGTGAGTGTACCTACCGTGATGAAAAATGTATTGGCTATTCTCCCAGGTACCGACCCAGCGGATGATCGTGTTTTTATTGTTTCGGGCCATTATGATTCAAGGGTTTCTGATGTGATGGATGCCAAGAGCTTTGCACCCGGTGCCAATGATGATGCTTCGGGGACCGCCGTAGCCATGGAATTGGCCAGGGTCATGAGTAAACATCGCTTCAACGCGACCCTTATTTTTGTAGCCATGGTAGGTGAGGAGCAAGGTCTTTATGGTGCCACCAATCTGGCCAAAAGAGCAAAAGCCGAAAAATGGAACGTGGCCGGTATGATTACCAATGATATTGTAGGCAATACCTTTAGCTCTGAAACCGATCTGAAAGATAATCGGAGTGTTCGGATCTTTAGCGAAGCTATTTCGCAAACCGAAACCAGTACACAAGCTAATTTGCGAAATAGTACCGGTTTAGAAAACGATGGCGCAGCCCGTTCTTTTGCCCGTTATTTAAAGGAAGCCGGTGAACGTTATGTAGATCAGCTGGATGTGAAATTGATCTATCGACGCGATCGCTATCTGAGAGGTGGCGACCATACACCTTTTTCTCAGGAAGGCTTTGCAGCCATTAGGGTAACCGAAATGAATGAAAATTTCATTCGTCAGCATCAAGATATTCGCACCGAGAACGGGATCAATTACGGCGATCTGCCCGATTTTGTGGATTATAGCTATACCCAAAAAGTGGCTCGAATGAATCTGGCCGCCTTAGCTAACCTGGCTATGGCACCCAGAGAGCCTCAAAAAGTACGCATGCTCACCAATGAACTCACCAATAAGAGTACATTGAAATGGGAAGCCCCTGTTGGAGAAGCTCCTTTTGGGTATTATGTGCTGATGCGGGAAACCAGCAGCCCGGTTTGGGAAAAGAAATTCTTTGTGAAGGATACAAGCCTCACTTTAAACTATTCAAAAGATAATTACTTTTTTGGTGTACAGTCGGTAGATGCCGATGGACATGAAAGCTTGGTTATTATACCGCAACCAGGCAGGTAATATTGCTTAAAAAATTAGGGCAAAAACAGTTTTTACCACTACCTGAAATTCAGGTACACTGAAGTGGATGCTTGCATTGTATTTTTCAGCAGGTACTTGCAATTCGGTATTGCTGGCCAGATATATCAGGCCTAAGAGCATGGGAACTAATACTAAAACGAAGGGAGAGATAGTAGTTTTTTCCTTTTTCATGGTCGATTTTTTTACAAATAACGGTCAAATAAATCAAATATTATCCATTTTCTTGTAAAAAAAATTTCTTAAGAACCTGATCCTGAGTTAGGTTAAAGCATGGTTTTCAATTTTAGTATGGCCGCAACGCTGATGGAATCCGTAATCTTACCGTCCAGCACCATTTGATAAGCCTCTTCAAACCTCACTTTTTTGATTTGCAGCTGTTCAGTTTCTTCTGGTTCTGCCACACCAAAAGAGAGACCCTGAGCCAGGTAAATAATGGCCAACTCATCACTTACTGAATTGGAAAGGTGCATGCGTTGTATTTCTTTCCAATTGGCAGCGCTGATGCCTGTTTCTTCCAGGAGTTCCCTTTTAGCGCTTTCCAGCGGATCGGTACCCAAGGGGCAACCACCTTCCGGAATTTCCCAACTGTATTCATTTAATGGGAATCGATATTGACCTACCAGCCAGGTATTTTTCTGATCATCGAGTGCCAAAATGCCGATGGCCAGGTTTTTAAAATGCACCTTGCCATAAATTCCTGGTTTGCCGGCAGGATTCAGTACCTGAAACTCATCTACCCTGATCCAGGGATTATTATAAAGCTCCTTTTCAGACAGAATGGTCCATGGATTTTTATTTTCCATGCTGCAAAATAAAAAAAGCCTCCCGATTTTCGGGAGGCTTTTGATAGGTGCTCATAAATTTTATAATCCAAAAGCGGATTTAACTTTATCTACATAGTCGAGTTTCTCCCAGGTGAATAATTCCACTTCCAGGGTTTTGTTTTCGCCATTGCTGCCGTTGAAGGTTTTCTTAACGGTTTCGTTTTTACGTCCCATGTGGCCATAAGCGGCAGTTTCAGAATAAATAGGATTACGCAATTTGAGACGGGTTTCGATGCCATAAGGCGTCATATCGAAAATTTGCTCAATCTTTTTTGCGATTTCTCCATCACCTAAACCAGTTTTGGCAGTGCCGTAGGTATTCACATAAATTCCCATGGGCTCTTTTACACCAATGGCATAAGAAACCTGTACCAACACTTCGCTGCACAAACCAGCTGCCACCAAATTTTTAGCGATGTGACGAGTTGCATAAGCAGCAGAACGGTCTACTTTTGAAGGATCTTTACCTGAAAAAGCTCCCCCGCCATGTGCGCCTTTTCCACCGTAGGTGTCCACAATAATTTTACGTCCAGTTAGGCCGGTGTCACCATGTGGTCCGCCGATCACAAATTTCCCGGTAGGGTTGATATGGTATTTGATCTGATCTGTGAACAAACTTTGCAGTTCGGGCTTCAATTGCTCCTTCACTCTTGGGATCAGGATGTTGATGATGTCTTTTTTGATTTGCTCCTGCATGGCTTTCTCCTCGGCAAAATCGTCGTGCTGAGTGGAGACCACAATGGCATCGATACGGATGGGACGGTGATCGTCGCTGTATTCGATAGTTACTTGCGATTTAGCATCGGGACGCAGGTATTTGATCTCTTTGTTTTCGCGACGCAATGCTGCCAGCTCGATCAGGATCTTGTGAGATAAATCAAGGGCCAATGGCATATAATTTTCAGTTTCATTGGTTGCATAACCAAACATCATACCTTGATCTCCCGCTCCCTGATCTTGTTTTTCTTTACGATCAACGCCCTGGTTGATATCAGCCGATTGTTCGTGAATGGCTGATAAAACACCGCAAGAGTCGGCTTCAAACATGTATTCAGATTTGGTATATCCGATTTTACGGATCACTTCGCGGCTAATTTTTTGAACATCCAGGTAGGCTGTCGATTTCACTTCGCCGGCTAAAACCACTTGACCGGTAGTAACCAGGGTTTCACAAGCTACCTTGGCATCGGCATCCCAAGCAAGAAAGTTATCAATAAGCGCATCAGAAATCTGATCGGCTACTTTATCTGGGTGGCCTTCAGAAACAGATTCAGAGGTAAATAAGTAAGGCATCGTATTTTAATTTTTAAATTTTAATAAAAATAAAATGCAGAAAAGGGATGGAGAAAGGTAAAAATCGAGTTTTTTAGCACTTTTTTTAACGTGGTTGCAATCAACGCAAATCGATCCACTTTTTTGCAAAGGCAAAAGTAGAACAATTTTTATATTCTTAATTATTTGAGTTTAATTTGTTGCTCAAAAGTGCCGTTAATGCTTTGAAAAAGAAAATCGCTTTCATCATCAATCCTATTTCGGGTGGAAAATCTAAAGATCAAATGCCCAACTTGATTGAGCAACACCTAGACCATGCCCAATTTTCTTATCAATTGTGCTACACCGAATTTGTGGGTCATGCCAAGATGTTGGTGAAGGATTTATTGCCCGATACCGACCTGTTTGTGGCAGTTGGTGGAGATGGTACCGTGAATGAAATTGCATCTGTGTTGGTTGGATCGGATAAATACCTCGGTATTATCCCCATGGGATCGGGGAATGGGCTCGCTACCTTTTTGGGTATTCCATTTCAGGTAAAGGAAGCCTTGGGGCTAATCAACCAATTCAATTTTACAAGGATTGATGCGGCCACGCTCAATGGCCATCCTATTTTTAATGTGAGTGGGATTGGCTTCGATGCCCAAATTAGTTCCCGATTTGCCCGAGATAAAACCAGGGGTTTATGGGGTTATATTAGAAATACCTTAGCCGAGCTCTTAAAATACCGCCCTCAATGGTATGTTTTAAAATTAGACGGAAAAACAATTCAGCGGAAGGCCTTTATGATAAGTTTAGCCAATTCCAGTCAGTATGGAAACAATGCGCACATTTCTCCCAATGCCTCTTTAACAGATGGCTTGTTAGATATATGTGTGGTAAAGCCTTTTCCGGTGTACATGTTTCCTGCTTTGGCTTACCGAATGTTTAGTAAAACAGCTGACCGGTCTGCATATCTCGAAATTTTTAAAATTAAAGAAGCCTTTATACAACGAGATGTGCCCGGACCGGTGCATTTGGATGGTGAACCCATTGAACTGGAAGCCGAATTGCACATTGTGGTGAAACCCGCTTCCTTGAATGTGATTAATTAAGCATGTCGAAGAAAACAAATAAATGGAATGGGATCATGTACTCCACGGATCCCGATTTTAACTACGAACCTGAACCTTTGGAGGAGTCAGAGACTTTGCCTGTTTCTCAGCAAGACCTAAGAATACAGCTTGATCGTAAACAAAGAGGAGGAAAGTCGGTTACGCTGGTTACAGGATTCATTGGCCGAACCGAGGATTTGGAAGCCCTGGGCAAGAAACTGAAGCAAAAATGCGGGGTGGGTGGCGCCGTAAAGGATGGAGAAATCCTGATTCAGGGAGATTTTCGCGAAAAAATTCTACAATTGCTTTTGGCAGAGGGCTATAAAGTGAAAAAAGTAGGTGGCTGATAATCAGAATTTATCGGTTCTAAGTATCTGATAAACAATGTATTAAATCTTAGTGTTGTTTTTACAACAAGCTAAAATTTAAAACCATTTTATTACGAGAACGTTGTTTTCTTCCTAATTTTGTTTTGCTGATTTTTTCTCAGAAACCGTTAAAATATGAGCCCAAAACCTATGAAAAACACGCAGCTGGATTACCTGCAATTACAAAATTGCCCTGCTGTACATTATCAACTCAGCATTCCGGAATTAGTGGAACAAGTACTGGCGAATACAGAAGGCCTATTGGCCGACTCTGGAGCACTGGCTGTTGACACCGGAGAGTTCACCGGTCGTTCCCCGAAAGATCGTTTCATTGTAGCCGACTCCATTACTGAAAATTCAGTTTGGTGGGGAGATATCAATATAAAATTTGATCCTGAGAAATTTGACTCGCTTTACCAAAAAGTAATCGCTCATCTTTCTGCAAAGCCCATTTATGTTCGCGATGCTTATGCTTGTGCCGATGGCAACTATCGATTAAACATAAGGGTGGTGAGTGAGACCGCTTATCAAAATCTGTTTGCACATCATTTGTTTCTCCGTCCTGAAAATCCGGATCCGGCCGATCGTCCGGAGTGGACTGTGATTGCTGCTCCCGGTTTCAAGGCCGACCCTGCCGTAGATGGCACCCGTCAGCATAATTTCAGTATCATCAATTTCAGCAAAAAGATGATTTTGATTGGCGGAACTGGTTATACCGGTGAAATTAAGAAAGGAATTTTCTCTGTATTGAACTTCCTCTTACCTAAAAACCATCAGGTTTTATCTATGCACTGTTCGGCCAATCAAGGGATCAATGGTGGAGATACGGCCATTTTCTTCGGTTTATCTGGGACAGGAAAGACCACCTTATCGGCCGATCCCTCGAGAGATTTAATTGGAGACGATGAACATGGCTGGGGCAGGGATACTGTTTTCAATTTTGAAGGCGGATGTTATGCCAAATGTGTAGATCTAACCGCAGAGAAAGAACCAGAAATATACCGTGCTATCAAATTCGGTTCTTTGTTGGAAAACATCAATTTTTATGGGGGAGGCCGTACGGTAGATTTTGCAAATATCCAAAAAACGGAAAACACCCGGGTTTCTTATCCGCTGCATTACATCAGCCATGCTAAAATCCCTTCAGTAGGACCGAAACCAAAAAATATTTTCTTTTTAACTGCCGATGCTTTCGGGGTATTGCCCCCTATCTCTAAATTGAATGCGGCCCAAGCCATGTATCATTTCATTTCGGGCTACACTGCAAAGGTAGCGGGTACAGAAGCTGGCATTAACGAACCACAAACCACTTTTTCGGCTTGTTTTGGTAAGGCATTCTTGCCCCTGCATCCTACGGCTTATGCCGAACTTTTAGGAGAAAAACTAAAAACAGAGGCTGTAAATGTTTGGTTAATCAATACCGGCTGGACCGGAGGTCCTTATGGCATTGGTCACCGTATGAAATTATCGTATACCCGGGCAATGATTACTGCTGCCTTGAATGGATTATTAGATAAGGTGTCGTATGAAGAACATCCGGTTTTTGGCTTAATGATGCCTCAATCTTGTCCTGAGGTACCTGCAGAAATATTGAACCCAAGAAATACCTGGTCAGACAAGCAGGCATATGATTTAAAAGCCGCTGAACTTGCCCAGGCTTTCGTTAAAAACTTCACACAGTTTGCCGAATTTGCATCAGAAGAAATATTGTCTGCTGCACCCCGTACCACTGTATCTGCATAGAACCCATATTAATTTTTTGCTTCGATTTGCAATTGCAAAAAAAAATAGTTTTCATTGCAGAAGTTTATTTGAAATAAGCAGGGTAATAAAAATGTGACTTTAGCTGTTTATTTGCTGAAAGTTATATTTTTGTTATCCGTTAAAAACGAAAAACCAATAATTCATAATTAAAACAAAACCAAAAACTAAAAATTAAAACAATGGCAAACGCATCTAAAGCAGCAAGTGCTAAAAAAGAAAATTCTGGTTCAAATCT
>CANGZD010000022.1 GCA_947458875.1 Sphingobacteriaceae bacterium | reverse complement strand
TTCGAACCTAGACAAACTGAACCAAAATCAGTTGTACTACCATTATACTATGGGACAATCTCCTTATTCAGAAAACATTTCTGCTTTGGGATTGCAAATATAGATTGATAAATAGAAACCTGCAAATGAAATTGTTTTTTGTTGAACTTGAACGGATGAAGAGCGATATTGAATTCAAATCCTTAATTTCGGGATCTAAATCTCATATAAGATTCTCATGATGAACTATAATAAATTAAACAATTCATTGGGCTGGTTCACTTTTGTATTGTCATCGGCTGTATATATTTTAACCATGGAACCATCTGTAAGTTTCTGGGATACCGGCGAATTTATTGCTGCTGCTCACAGACTTCAGGTTGTTCATCAACCCGGCGCCCCGCTATTTTTAATGATCCAAAAGATGTTCTCGCTGCTGGCAATGGGCGACAACTCAAAGATAGCTTACTTCATGAACATGGGCTCGGCATTATTTAGTGGAGCAACCATACTTTTCCTTTTCTGGACCATTACCGCCCTGGCCAAAAAAGTATTCGTAAAACCAGGAGAAAATTTAGACGCTTATCAAACAATTGTAGTATTAGGTAGTGGTTTAGTAGGAGCCCTGGCTTATACTTTTTCAGATACTTTTTGGTTTTCGGCTGTTGAATCGGAGGTTTATGCCATGTCCTCTTTCTGTACCGCACTCGTTTTTTGGGCGATTTTAAAATGGGAAGTTCAGGCTGATGAACCGCAAGCGGATCGCTGGTTAGTCTTTATCGCGTATGTGATGGGTTTATCCATTGGGGTACACTTACTCAACTTATTGGTCATCCCCGCAATTGCATTAGTTTATTACTTCCGCAAAAGCACCAAGGTTACACCAAAAGGAACCTTGTTGGCTTTACTGGCTGGTATTGCCATTTTAGGTTTTATTCAATACGGTGTAATACAATACCTGATCAAGGCAGCTGCCGGATTCGACCTGTTTTTTGTTAACACCTTAAACTTCGGATTTGGAAGCGGAGTGATCTTTTTTGCTTGTTTATTGATTGGCGGAATCAGCTATGGTATCATTTACTCTATCAAAAAAAATAAAAGGCTATTGAACTTGGGTTTAGTGAGTTTAGCCTTCATTATCTTAGGATACAGCTCATACGCTATGCTGGTAATCAGAGCGAAAGCCAATCCCACACTTAACAACTCAGATCCGGACAATGTATACGCCCTATTGAGTTATTTGAACCGCGAGCAGTATGGCGATCGTCCACTTTTATACGGCCAATATTTTGATTCTAAAGCTATCGATTACAAAGAAGGAGCTGAAATTTATCGTAAAGGGAAAGATAAATATGAGGTTGCCGGACGCAGGTATGAGCAGGTTTACGACCGAAACGCCTTACTACCTAGAATGTACAGCGATGATCAGGGGCACGTTGGTTTTTACCGCGAGTGGATGAAATTAGGCGAAAGTGGCTCACCCAGCTTTACCGATAATTTAGGCTTTTTATTCAGTTATCAGACTGGATTTATGTACATGCGCTATTTTGCCTGGAATTTTATAGGCCGACAAAATGATGAACAGGGCCATGGAAATTATACTGATGGTAACTGGATTACCGGGATCAAAGCCATTGATAATCAATTGGTGGGTGGCCAGGATGCTTTGCCAAAAGCGGCCATTAATCAGGTTTCTTACAATCGATTTTATGCCCTACCCTTCATTTTGGGAATTTTAGGTGCATTATGGCATTTTAAACGCAGAGAGAAAGATGCAGGTATTGTAGGCCTACTGTTTTTCTTTACCGGCATGGCCATTGTGATGTATCTGAATCAAACACCTTTACAACCCAGAGAAAGAGATTATGCCTATGCTGGTTCCTTTTATGCCTTTACTATTTGGATTGGCTTGGGTGTTGCAGCCATTGCCGAATTCCTTAAAAACAAATTAAATCCAAGAACGGCTGGTGTATTGGCACTAAGTGTTGGTTTGTTGATGGCTCCGGCACTAATGGCCAAAGAAGGTTGGAATGATCATGACCGTTCTAGCAAATATACTGTGAGGGATTTTGCCAAAAATTACCTCGAATCTTGTGCACCGAATGCCATTTTATTTACCTACGGCGACAATGACACCTACCCAATATGGTATGCTCAAGAAGTAGAAAACATACGCCCCGATGTTCGTGTGGTTAACTTAAGTTTACTCGGCACCGATTGGTATTTGCGCCAAATGAAAGAAAAGGTCAACGAATCGGATGCATTGCCAATTTCCATGCCGAATGAAAAATTTGTGCAGGGCGTAAGAGATGTGATCCGTTATCAAGATTATCAATTGGCTGAAGCGGTTGAATTAAAAACCATTTTCGAAATCCTTACTTCCGATGACGATGATGATAAGATCGCTTACGAGGACGGCAGCAGGGAGAATTTCTTGCCTACTAAAAACTTTAAAATGACGATTGACCCCGAGCAAGTAATTGGCTCTGGCACAGTTGAGGAAGCGGAGCGTGCACTAATTGCTCCAGCCATAACTTGGACCTACAATAAAAATTATGTAACCAAAGCAGAATTGGGAATGATTGACATCCTGGTCCATAATCAATGGAAAAGACCTGTTTACTTTGCCATAACAGTCCCTTCCGACAACTACATCGGCTTAGACAATTATTTGCATCAGGAGGGCTTCGCCTACCGTTTAAAACCTTTGCTTCCCAAAGAAAAACAAGAGGGCACGAGCATCCATACAAAAGCAATGTATGATAACGTGATGAATAAGTTTAGCTGGGGAAATATGAAGAAAGCATCTTATCTCGATCCCGAATCGATCCGGATGCTGACTATTACTGTTAACAGTATTAATATGCTGGCAGAGGAATTGATTAAAGAAGGAAAGACGGATGCTGCCGAGCAGTTACTGAAAAAAACCAGGAATGAATTGCCTGATCAGGTTTACTCATTGAGTTATGCTATCAGGTTGTTTTACATGTCAGACCTACTGTATCAAATCAAGGACACCCAGGGTGCGAATCAGTTAGTGGTAAAGACGACCGACTATGTGGTGGAGCACCTTAACTATTTGATTGCGATTGCTGAAACTAAATCAAGCATCAACTCCAGTGACATTCAATTGGGATTATCTATGCTGAACGAACTGAATAGACTTACATTGTTACAGGGTCAAAAAGATTTAAATCAACGAATTCAAAAAGAGTACAAAACCATTGAAACAAAGCTTGCGGGACTGAGGTACTAAGCCCCGATCAATAATAAAAAAGGGGAAGCGTATCGCTTCCCCTTTTTTATTGGGATCAGGAAGTTTACTCCTGAACAACACCCATGCTACAAAATTTATTAATTCGATCGTCTACCAATTGGTCTATTTTCGTCATTTTTAACTGAGTCAAATCTTTAATGATTTGCGTTTTCATGGTTTCTGCCATCATTGCTGGATCATGATGTGCACCACCCAAAGGCTCGGGTATAATTCCATCAATAAGTTTGTTGGCCAGCATATCCTCTGCGGTTAATTTCAAGCATTCTGCGGCTTTTTCTTTATAATCCCAGCTTCTCCACAAAATAGAAGAACATGACTCGGGGGAAATTACAGAGTACCAAGTGTGCTCCAGCATGTAAACCTTATCACCAATTCCGATACCCAATGCACCGCCAGAAGCACCTTCACCAACAATGAAACAAAGAATTGGAACTTTCAGAACAGACATTTCCAATAAATTTCTGGCAATTGCCTCTCCTTGTCCACGCTCTTCTGCTTCTAAGCCAGGAAAAGCCCCCGGTGTATCAATGAACGTAATGACCGGTTTATTGAATTTTTCGGCAAGCTTCATCAGCCTGAGCGCTTTACGATAGCCCTCCGGATTCGCCATACCGAAATTTCTGTACTGGCGCATTTTGGTATTGTTACCTTTTTGGTGCCCTATTACCATCACCGTTTCACCATTGATGCTGGCAAAACCACCTATAATGGCTTTATCGTCTTTAACGGTTCTATCACCATGTAATTCGATAAAATCATCACACATCAATTCGATAAACTGAAGGGTGTAAGGCCTTTCGGGATGGCGTGAGATCTGTACTTTCTGCCACCGGCTCAAATTCTTATAGATATCGATCCGTGTTTGCTCCATTTTTTCTTCCAACTCTTTAATCGTAGCCGACATGTCTACATCGGTCCGCTCCGCAATCTGTTTCACTTTTTCAATCTGCTGCTGCAAGTCGGCAATGGGTTTTTCGAAATCAAAAGAGGTATCCATTTGTTCTTAAATATTGAGAATGCTAAAGTAGGAATTAAAAAAGCGAAATAAAAAGGCCGAAAAAACTACAAAACTTCAGCATTTAGGTAATATTTTAATTATTAAAACGTTGTAATCAAATGAAAAACTCAGAAAATATCCATCCCAAAGAACCAATCATGCATAATCGCTTCATTATTCCGGCAAGCATATTCGGATTAGCCATTGTGCTCAGTATCACCATTTTTTCGCTCACCTGGAAAGGGGTAAAGTCTGAGAATCAAACCATTAATGTAACTGGTTCGGCAAAAAAAAGTATCGTTTCTGATCTGGGTATTCTCCGATTGAGTGTGAATGTGGATGATGTGAATCAATTAGGAGCCTACCAACAGCTCAAGAAGCAGGTACCCATGCTAATGAATTATTTGTTAGCTAAAGGATTTGAAAAAAATCGTATGAATACCATGGTAATGAATATTTACCCGAATTTTCTTTATAATGAAACGGGCAACCAGATCGGCATCCGCTCTTTTACTGGAACGCAAACCATTGAAGTGCAATCTAACAATGTCAGTCTGATAAAAAATATTTCACTTGATGTGGTTTCTTTGTTAGAGAAAGGCATTAGCGTCACCGTAAATCCTCCTGAATATTATTACACTAAGTTATCTGCCATTAAAATTGATATCCAAGCCGATGCCGCAAAAGACGCCATGATCAGGGGCAGGCGAATAGCCGAAGCTACTGGCCGAAAATTAGGCGTATTAACTAATGCCCGGATGGGCGTACTACAGATTACTCCTGAAAATTCAAATGTGACCTCCGATTATGGTGTGAACGATGTGAGTTCTATCCGCAAAGAGATTACGGCGGTGGTGAATGCCAACTTCCTGATCAAATAAGTTCAAACGGTTATCTCAATTAATTCTGCACACCCATTTAACCATATAACTCAAAATAACTTCCGATCTTTTATTTCTGAAATGGCAGGTAAGCCTTATATTTAGAAAAGAAGATTATTTTCAAGTTATTTGTGCATGAAGTCAAGAAGGAAATTTATCCAACTTTCAGCCGCTGCGGCTGCCCTAGCGGTGCTTCCCGGCGAATTGCTTGCCAAAGCAGGGAAATTTATTCCGCGAGGGAAGCCCAACCAGCCAATTGTACTTTCTACCTGGCGATTCGGCATCGAAGCAAATGCTGCCGCCTGGGAGATTTTAAAAAATAAAGGTCGGGCACTAGATGCAGTTGAAGCCGGCGTTCGGGTGCCCGAAGGTGACCCTAAAGAACGCAGCGTAGGTTATGGCGGCCGACCCGATCGCGATGGCCGGGTCACCCTCGATGCCTGCATCATGGATGAATTTTCAAACATCGGCTCCGTAGCCTGCCTGGAATATATTAAACATCCCATTTCGGTAGCTCGGGCGGTAATGGAGAAAACGCCACATGTAATGCTAGTGGGCGATGGTGCCTTGCAGTTTGCACTTTCACAGGGTTTCCAAAAGGAGAATCTACTCGTAGAAGATTCAGAAAAGGAATGGAAAGAGTGGCTAAAAACCAGTGACTACAAACCGATAGCGAACATTGAAAACCACGATACCATTGGCATGATCGCCCTGGATGCAAACGGCAACCTTTCGGGTGCCTGCACTACCAGCGGCATGGCCTTTAAAATGCATGGCCGTGTGGGCGATTCACCGATTATTGGCGCCGGATTGTATGTAGACAATGAAGTGGGTGCTGCTACTGCCACCGGGCATGGCGAAGAAGTGATTCGTACCGTAGGATCACACCTCGTGGTAGAACTGATGCGACAAGGCCGATCTCCTGAAAGTGCTTGTAAAGAAGCCGTTGAGCGCATTGTCAAATTAGTTCAGCGCCGTGGCAAAAGTCAGAAAGAAATCCAGATCGGATTTATTGCTCTCAATAAAAGAGGTGAATATGGTGCTTATTGCCTGCAAAGCGGTTTTAATTTTGCCGTTTTTGATCAGATACAAGGTAACCGACTGATTGATTCCGATTATTTTCTGAAATGAAACGATTAGAAGTAGCCTGTTTCAACCTCGAATCAGCCCTTATCGCGGCAAAAGCCGGAGCAGACCGCATTGAGTTTTGTGCCGACTATGCTTCCGGAGGGACCACCCCCGACCTCGAAGATTTCCAAAAAATAAAAGAAGCGACTGCGATTCCTGTTTATATCATGATACGACCACGTGGGGGTGATTTTGTTTATTCTGCAGAAGAGATCACCAGGATGAAACAAAGCATCATAGATTTTAAAAAGGCGGGTGCAGACGGCCTGGTATTCGGACTACTGAATACTGATCATACGCTGGCGGCGGCGACGAATATCGAAATGGTAGAACTCGCCGACAATACGCCCTGCACTTTTCACCGTGCTTTTGACCAAAGTCCAGATCTTGAGCAATCGCTGGAGCAATTGATCAACTGGGGATTTAAAACAGTGCTGACTGCTGGCGGCAGTTCGTCAGCCATAGATGGCGCAGCAACCCTTCAAAAACTATTTTACCACGCAAAAAGCCGTATTCAAATCCTACCGGGAGGTGGCATTCGCTCGGGTAATATTGCCGAACTGGCCAAATTGCTCCCTACCGATTTTTTTCATTCAGCAGGTATTACTGATGGCTCCGAGATGGCCGATCCAGCCGAAATAAAAGCCATCAAATCAGTATTAACTTTATGAAAAAGTCCCTTTTATTGCTGTTTAGCTTTTTAGCAATCAGCCTCGTTTCTTTTGCTCAAAAAACCATCATCAGCCTGAACAACAACTGGTATTTTCGACAGGCCGATCAGGAAAAAGCATATCCGGCACAAGTTCCCGGCACCGTTCACACCGATCTGTTACGCCAAGAATTGATTCCCGATCCATTTTTTGGAGAGAATGAGCAAAAAGTACAATGGGTGGAGCAAAAGTCCTGGATCTACGAGAACCTTTTTGACGTTCCTGCGAGCGAATTGGCAAAATCGAGAATGCAACTGGTTTTTGAAGGTTTGGACACTTACGTTCAGGTTTACCTAAATGGTAAGAAAATCCTAAAGGCAGACAATATGTTCCGTACCTGGGAAATCCCCGCCAAGGGTTTGCTCAAGCTAAAAAACAATCATTTAAAAATCATTTTTGAACCGGTAAACCCCAAAACAAAAGCTTTGGCAAGCAAATTACCCTATTCACTCCCGGGAGGAGAGAATGTATTTATCCGTAAGGCCCAATATCAGTTTGGCTGGGATTGGGGACCCAGGCTGGTCACTTACGGCATCTGGAAACCCGTAAAACTCATTTGCTGGAATGTCAACCGCCTGGAACAAGTACAAGTAGTACAAAAATCGCTGAACGATGAATGGGCTGAATTAGATATTCATTGTCGCTTGAGCGATCCGTCAAAAAAATCATTCCAAATTCAAGCCAAACTGACCGACCCAAGCACCGATCTGACAGCCGAGGGCATTATCCATCCGGGAGATACAGCTATCGTGTTGAAGCTCAAAATAAAATTGCCCGTAAAATGGTGGACCAATGGTTTGGGAGAAGCACACCTTTACCAGTTAAATGTGAAGCTACTGGAGGATAAGCAGCGTTTGGACACTTATAACAGCAATATAGGCTTAAGAACCCTTGAAATTGTACAACAAGCAGACAGTGTAGGCAGGGGATTTTATGTAAAACTCAATGGGGTACGTGTTTTCATGAAGGGGGCCAATATCATCCCAACAGACAATTTTGTACCCAGAAGCAATGCTGAGATTTACAAAAAATTAGTGCAGGAGGCCAAAAATAGTCATATGAATATGCTCAGAGTTTGGGGTGGCGGTGTTTACGGGAGTGATGATTTCTATGAACTCTGTGATAAAAATGGCATCCTGGTTTGGCAAGATCTAATGTTTGCGGGCAGCCCCTATCCTGCCGACCCTATATTTCTGAAGAATGTGGCGGCAGAGATCGAAGATCAAGTCATCCGTTTACGTAACCATCCCAGCCTTGCACTCTGGTGTGGCAACAATGAGATCAGCGAAGGCTGGTACAACTGGGGTTGGCAAAAACAGTTCAATTACAGTCAATCAGATTCCACCCAAATCAAACATGACTACGACTATACTTTCGAAAAGTTCATCCCATCCATTCTAAAAAAAATGGATCCCGGAAGGTTTTATCATCCTTCTTCACCGGCAAATGGCTGGGGCAGGGCAAAAAGCTATCGCGAAGCCGATGTGCATTATTGGGGCGTTTGGTGGGGTATGGAACCCTTTGAAAATTATGAGAAAAAAGTAGGTCGTTTTGTTTCAGAGTATGGCTTTCAGGCAGTACCGGCCTACAGCAGTTTAAGCAAATACCTTGACGAAAAGGACCGCTACTTGATTTCGCCGGCACTTAAAAATCATCAGAAGCATGCCCGTGGCTTTGAAACCATCAGCACCTACATGGAGCGGGATTACCCCATCCCTAACTCACTGGAAGATTACGCTTACCTCTCTCAGTTGCTGCAGGCAAGAGGATTGAGCACTGCCATCGAGGCCCACCGCAGGGCCATGCCCTATTGCATGGGCAGTTTATACTGGCAGTTGAACGATTGCTGGCCAGTAACTTCCTGGAGTAACATTGATTATTACGGGATGCCAAAGGCCGCTCATTATCAACTGAAATCCTTGTTTAAAGACGTCTTGATCAGTGTATCGGGCGATGGAGCAAACAAACAAATTCACCTGGTATCTGACCGCTTGACAGCAGTAAATGCCTCATTGAAAATACAGTTAATTAGTTTTGATGGCCGGGTACTGTATCAGCAAGACATGCCGCTTGAACTGGCTGCCAATAGTGCAAAAGTGTATGCTGAGATTCAGACTAACCATGTAGCTGACTTTGACCCTACCCGAACGGTGTTATACTGCCAACTGATGAGCGGCAAAGAAAAACTGGCTGAGCATCGGTATTATTTTGTGAAAGATAAGGCCCTGGAACTGCCGTTGGCCAATATCACCCTGAAACAGCTAACCAAGGATAGCTTCTTACTGAGAACAGATCAGCTGGCCAAAGGTGTTTGTTTATCTTGGGATGACCGGGTTGCCGATCAAAACTATTTTGACTTGATGCCCGGAGAGGGAAAAATTGTACGCTTTGAACCAGTTCAAAACGGACCATCCCCTGCTGGCTTACCCCAAATCAAAACACTGAATGAGCTTATGAGCAAATTGAGGAATTAAACAGCCGGTTCCTGCTGGCTAAGGCAATGAAAACTGCCCAATCCCCAGATGATCTCGGTAGAATCGATACCAATTACTTCGCGGTCTTGGAAACAAGACTGAATTGTGGACAAAGCTTTATCATCCTTAGCACAACGGAAAGTTGGGACTATGACATGTTTGTTGGAGATGTAAAAGTTGGCATAGGATGCCGGCAGACGCTGGTCTTCCCAAATAACCGCATCGGGCATGGGCAATTCTACAATATTCAATTGCTTGCCATTTAGCAATCGCATTTGCTTCAGTTGCTTCAGGTTATGCTGCAACAAAGGATAATTTTCGTCCTCTGAATTTTCTTCAATTACAGTCAATACGGTGTCTTCATTCACAAAACGAACCGTATCGTCAATATGACCATCGGTATCATCACCCACTACGCCTTCATCTACCCAAAGAATTTGCTCCACACCATAGTAATTGCACAAATAATACTCAATCTGATCCTGATTCAAATGCGGATTACGGTTCGGATTCAACAAACAAGCAGTTGAGGTCAAAAGCGTCCCGGTTCCGTTAAATTCCACCGAACCACCTTCCATCACAATGCCCGGATGAAAAACCGGAATATTGAATTGATTACCGATGAGGGTCGGGATCACATCGTCCAAATCAAACGGCGGATATTTTCCTCCCCAAGCATTATATCCCCAATCCACAATCACCTTTTTCTGCTCGGCAGCCGGATTTATCAAAAATGCCGGACCATGGTCGCGGCACCAGGCATCATTAGTAGGATTAAAATAAAACTCTACCTGGCTGAGATCCGCTCCAGCCTGCTCGATATATTTTAGAGCGAAAGTCTTCATGGCTTCATTAGCCACGTTGATCCTTACTTTTTCACTTTGCGATAAGACCTTGATAAATTGGGCGTAATATGGATAGATGGCTTCAATCTTGCCAGGCCAGCTCGCTTCCTTGTGCGGCCAGCTCAACCAGGTGGCTTCATGCGGAGCAAATTCGGCAGGGAAGTAATAGCCGAGTTCTTTTGGAGTTAAATTGCCCATTATTCGCCGTCGATGTAACGTTGGGTAATCGGTTGATAAGAATCAATGCGGCGGTCTCTCAGGAATGGCCAGTGCGTACGGTAATTGTCCGTTTTATTCAGGTCTAATTCTTCCACATGCACTTCTTCATGGTCATGAGATGCTTTGTACAAAAGTGAACCGAAAGGATTGCTGATGAAGGATCCGCCCCAAAATTTCATCGCACCCTCCTGCTCAAAACCTACACGGTTCACACTCACCACATGCAGCCCATTGGCCACGGCATGTCCACGCTGAATGGTCTGCCAGGCATTGTACTGCTCGGTATTGGTGGCTTCATCTTGCGAAGTGGCCCAGCCAATGGCAGTAGGATAGAATAAGATCTCGGCACCCATGAGGCTAGTAATACGGGCTGCTTCCGGATACCATTGATCCCAGCAGATGAGCACGCCAATAGTGGCAAATTTGGTTTTGAAAACTTTATAACCCAGATCACCGGGAGTAAAATAGAATTTTTCGTAGTAAGCCGGATCATCCGGGATATGCATTTTACGGTATTTGCCCAGATACGTTCCATCGGCATCTAAAACAGCCGTTGTATTATGGTACAAGCCCTGCGTACGTTTTTCAAAAAGCGAAGCAATGATCACCACACCGAGCTCCTTGGCCACATTACTCAATGCATCGGTTGATGGACCAGGAATGGTTTCAGCCAAAGAAAAATTATCGTAATTCTCCTCATCACAGAAATACAAGGAGGTAAATAATTCCTGCAGACAAACAATCTGTGCCCCTTTAGCTGCAGCCTCACGGGTTTTGACGATCGCCTTTTGCAGATTCTCTTCTTTGCTTGCAGTGCAGCTCATCTGCACTATTCCAACTTTTACTTTTGCCATTGATTGATTCTGAAGTGCAAAATTAAGGAATAATTCAGTGAAATTAGAAGATAGTTGAGGGCAGATAGAATTTGTAGATGCTCGAATGTGTCATCGAAAGTGTAACAATTTTGCTTTGATAGAATATGAGTTACAAGTATTTAGTTTAATGTTTTAACTTTATTAAGAAGAATAATCAACAATCATATTCACATGAGAAAAACTATAATAAGCCTGATGTTGGCAACTATTTGCCTCCTTGCAAATGTTCAAGCACAAAATAAAAGAAACATCAAACCTGAGGATGTTTATCGTGTTAAAAGTATTGGTAATGCTCGCTTATCCCCGGATGGAAAATGGGTTCTATACAGCCTATCTACCGTTGATTCATTAAAAGACAGGTATAATTCTAAACTGTTCATGGTGAGTATAGATGGTAAAGAAACCATACAATTAACTGAGCAGACCCGCAATCCCTCCTCACATGCCTGGAGCCCCGATGGGAAATATATCTCTTTCATGGCAGCCAGCAAAAATGAAGATGGCAGTTCGCAATTGTACTTGATGGACACCCGCGGTGGCGAACCAATTCAACTTACTGATATTAAAGGAGACATTGGTGCCTACAAATGGTTTAAAGACGGCTCAAAAATTGTTTTTCAGATTGGCGAAAGTAGTACTGCTAATTCAGCCAAAACCAATATCCGTAAACCGTATGAAATAGATCGCTATAATTTCAAAAATGATGGTGAAGGTTACCTCGATAACAGAAAGAGCCACCTTTATTTATTTGATCTTAAATCGAAGAAATTAGATACCCTTACCAGAGGGAATTATAATGAAACTGACTTTAACATTAGTAGTGATGGCCGACTATTAGCCTTTGTGAGCAATGTGTCTCCCAATCCGGACTTGAACTCCAATTCGGATGTTTTTATTCTTAATCTACAGACAAAATCCTCTCCAGAAAAATTAACCACTTATAAGGGAGCCGACAGAGCACCTCAGTTTAGCCCTAATAATGAGTACCTGGCTTATTTAAGATCGAGCAGTGAAGACAATTTCAATATGTATGATCAGTCTCACCTGATGATTTATCATATTGCCAGTAAAACTCATCAAAGACTGGGATCAGAAATAGATCTGAGTATGGGCAGCATCACCTGGTCTAACGACAGTAAGTTGATCTACACTCCTGTTGAAAATGACCGTCAACAAAATCTACTGCAATTAGATATCAAAGGAAAGTCTTATAAATGGATAACGCAAGCAAAAGGAGTATTTGATGGCTTAAATACCAACAGTTCTGGTGAAATGATCGCTACTTATAGCGACTCCAATACTCCGAGTGAAATTTACCGATGGACCGGCAAACAATTTAACCGTTTAACCCGATTAAGTGATGATTTTCTGGCTCCCCTAAAAACTGCTTTTGTAACAGGTTTCGAAGCCAAGGCAGCTGATGGAAATTTGGTTTCCGGAATCCTCTATTTACCTGATAGTACCTCAAGGAACCTTCCTTTAGTTGTTTTTTTACACGGGGGACCGGTTTCGCAGGATGAGTTTTCATTTGATATGAGCAGACAAGTGCTGGCTGGTGCTGGTTTTGCCGTTGCAGCTGTTAACTACAGGGGCAGTACCGGCAAAGGTGCCAACTATACTAAAACCATTTATGCCGATTGGGGTAATAAAGAAGTAAAAGATGTGATCGCTGCTACTAATCACCTAATTGAGAAGGGCTATGCTGATGCCAATAAATTGGGCATTGGAGGCTGGAGCTATGGTGGTTTACTCACTAATTATACCATTGCCAGTGACCAGCGGTTTAAAGCAGCGGTGAGCGGTGCGGGTAGTTCTTTACAATTATCGCTCTACGGCTCAGATCAATATGTGAAACAATATGAAAATGAATTGGGTAAACCCTGGAAAAATCTGAACAAGTGGCTGGAGGTATCCTATCCATTCTTTAAAGTGGAAGAAATCAAAACGCCCACCTTATTTATGGCCAGCCAGCTCGATTTCAATGTTCCGGTAATTGGAGCAGAACAAATGTACCAGGCATTTAAATCAGTGGGGATTCCAACGGGTTTAATTATTTATCCAAATCAGCACCATGGCTTGAGAGTGCCCAGTTACATCGTTCATCGTTTCCAAAAACATATTGAATGGTATAAGCAATATCTTAAGTAGGCATCAACCCTCATATCAATACAAAAAACAAGAAAGCCCCGGCAATGCCGGGGCTTTCTTGTTGAAATAAATCCTATAAACTAAAGCTCGGTTAATACACCGGCTGCACTTAGCTTTAATTGTTCCTCATCTAATTGGTGATCCTGCAGCTTCCCTTGAATAAAATCATCGTATGCACTCAAATCGAAATGACCATGACCACAAAGGTTAAACAAAATCGTCCTTTGTTCGCCAGCTTCATCGGCCGCCTTCGCTTCTCTAATTACCTGTGCAATGGCATGGTTAGCTTCAGGAGCAGGTAGAATACCTTCTGTTTTGGCAAACAATAAACCAGCCCTGAAACATTCGAGTTGTTGTAAAGCTACGGCTTCGATTAACTCGTCTTTGAGTAACTGACTACATAATGCACTGGCGCCATGATAACGTAAGCCTCCGGCATGCAAGCCTGGGGGCATAAAATCGTGGCCTAAACTGTACATTGGCAAGAGGGGCGTAAAGCCTGCGCTATCGCCAAAATCATAACCAAATACACCTCTGGTCAGTTTAGGACAAGAAGCTGGTTCTACGGCAATTGCCCTAATTTTACGCCCGCCTCTTAACATCTCTCCCACAAAAGGAAACGCGATTCCGGCAAAGTTGGAACCACCACCCAAAGGGGCTATGACCACATCAGGATAAGAATTAATTTTTTCGAATTGTTTTTGGGCTTCCAAACCGATGACTGTCTGATGCAAGAGTACGTGATTCAATACGCTTCCCAAGGCATAATGCGTTTTTTCATCCTGAGCTGCTACTTCTACTGCTTCGCTGATGGCAATACCTAGAGAACCTAAAGAATCAGGATCTTGACTTAGTTTTGCGATCCCGGTCTGGGTTAAATTGCTCGGAGAAGGATGTACCCTGGCACCGAAGGTTTCCATAATGGATTTACGGTACGGTTTCTGATCATAACTTCCTCTCACCATGAACACTTCGCACTCCAAACCGAATTGTGCACAGGCAAAACTCAAGGCTGTCCCCCATTGGCCTGCACCAGTTTCGGTGACTATTTTCTTAACACCTTCTTGCTTATTATAATAAGCCTGAGCGATAGCGGTATTGGTTTTGTGCGATCCGCTTGGGCTGCCACCCTCGTACTTGTAAAAAATCTTAGCGCTGGTTCCTAAAGCTTTTTCCAATCTTTCGGCCCTTACCAAAGGGCTGGGACGATAGATGGCATACGCTTCTCTTACGGGCTCTGGTATTTCGATGTAAGGATCTCTACTGACCTCTTGCTTGATCAGTTCCATTGGAAATAAAGGTGCCAGGTCTTGAGGACCAACCGGCTGTTTGGTTTGCGGATGCAGCGGCGGCAAGGGCTTGTTCAGCATGTCAGCAACTATATTGTAATAATGGGTGGGCATTTCGTCCTTGTTCAAATAAACTTTCATGGTTGTAAATTTTTAAAATGATAAAATCAGTTGATTGAGCAAGGGGATTCAGAGAGGAATGTCGTTAAACGACGAAGGGTCCGCCCTTTGCTCTGGCAGACCCTTCTGAAATATATATCAGGCGATTAACGCCATAACATCCCAGCACAAGTGACCGCCTGTTTATTTACAGGGCGCCACCAATTAGTACTTGTGAGATTTATGAACTTCATTGTTTTCAAATATGATCATCATCCAGCACAAAAACAAATGACATTCTAATAATCTTTAGGATATTTAAATAAATTTATAAAATGAGAGAGGATAAAGCATATATAGCCCACCATATTCAAGAATCTATACATTCATTTAATGAACTCATACTGAGCCTCCAAGCGGATCAATTCGAAGACTCAAAGCATGGCAAGTGGTCGGCCGGGCAGGATTTAGCACACTTGGTAAAAACAGCACAAATTATTGGCTATTCCTTTATCTTACCGAAATGGCTGTTCAAGTTGTTATCTGGTAATTCAAACAGAGCCAGCAGAAGCGCTGAAGATTTATATAAAAGGTATTCAGAAAGTCTTTCTAAAGGTGGGAAAGCCCCTGCGGCATTTGTTCCGAAAAAGGTGAGATTTAGTCAAAGAGACCGGCTCATTCAACAACATGAAGCATACGGAAATTTCTTAATCAGGCGACTAAACCGTATTCCTGAATCAAACCTGGATCGGTATGTCATGCCTCATCCACTTATCGGGAAGATTACGCTTAGGGAAATGTTTTGCTTCACCTACCTTCATTCCAACCATCATTTAAAAACACTAAAAGAAAAATTGGAAAAGCAATAACATGCTAACCAAACCGAAGTAAAGATTTTAAGGGTTTAATTCTTTTTAATAAGTGATTATTAGGGAATTACTTGTCGTTTACACCCATCCCGAAACCAAACAAGGCTGCAACAATGGCGAGATGAATAATTAATACCGCCTTTTGCCAATTGGGTCTTTGATCCCACTTTTGTTCTGAATCAAATGGATCGAAAGCAAGTCCGATACCAAAAGAAGACGCTGCTTGCATATAATCTTTGGTGAAAAAGATTTGGAATAATCCTACAAGAATAAATCCGATGTATAAAAATCTGCTAAATGGGCTTTTCATCATTGATACTTTTGGAGATTTGGTATTAAAAAGGTCCCGCCATTAACGGGACCTTTTTTCGTTTATTTATTCAACTTCGCAAATTGCTGTGTTAGCTTTTCAAACTCGTCTTCCAATACTTCAATGGCACCCTCCTTTGATGGAGAGAACGGTTCCAGAGCAAAACAAAGTGCAAGGTACACATCGCTCAATCGTCTTCTATACTTAAACTCGTCGAAAAAGACTGTTTTTCTATTCGTCTCTATAATTTCTTTTCTGAAATTGATTAACGAAGTCAGTTTCTTCTCTTGAGCACTCGATTTCTTGGTCAGTTTGCTTAAATCTGCAATAGCAGCATCTAAATTAGTAACCAAAACCGCTAATTTTTCGTGCAGATTGAACAAACGCATGGTCTGATCGTGCAACAGACTCATGTTCTCGGCTGTGAATCCTTTATCGGCATTTGGCTCAATGGCGAAGGTTTGCTCAAATGTTTTATCACCGATAGTCAACACTGCTTTGTATTTTCCAACCTTTACTTTAGGTCCTATTACCGAAGAGAATAAAACTGAAGAGCTTGCGGTAAATCCACCTACTGCCACTTTACAAGGATTTTGATCAAGCCCCCAGAATACTTTGTTCAAACCCTTGTTTGCGGTAGCATTCACATCTTTTACTTTATTATTTTGCTCATCATAGATAACAATCTTGGCAGATTGTTCTGATCTCTGTTTTAAATAATATTCAAACGTTGGCAAGTTTGCTTTGTTGCCCGCTGTCCATCCTGCTAAATTTCCATCATCTGAAGGAGTTTGAGGTGCAAAATCATACTTGAAATTGCTTACTGGATAAAAAATAACGTCCTTATTTAAGTCCGATTTTACCAGGTTACGTAAGGATGCAATATTGTCCATTACATAGATGCCTCTTCCGTGTGTGGCAATCGCTAAATCGCCGGTGTGTGGCACCACTTTGATATCTCTTACCAAAGCATACCAAGGTAAATTCTGATACTTGCTTCTCATCCAATTCTCACCACCATCAATTGAAAAGAATAGACCCATTTCTGTTCCCAAAAACAATAGTTGTTCTTGTTCCACGTCTTCTCTAATTACGTGAGCAAACCCGGTAAATTCTTTCGATGTAATTCTTTTCCAGCTTTTACCACCATCATTTGTTACTGCCACATAAGTTTGATGATCGCCATAGGCATGATTATCAAACGTTAAATACACGCGATTTGAATTTTTTGCCGATACCTCGATACTAGAGATCCAGGCAAATTTCGGAATGCCAGTTTCCCACACCTTAGGTGCCAAATTTGTCCAGGTTTTTCCTCCATTAGCGGTGTATTGCAAGTAGCCATCATCCGTACCCACCCAAATGATATCCTCATTTTTGGGATCCTGAGTAATGGTAAAAATAGTACAGTGGTTCTCGGCACTGGTATTATCACCGGTGATTCCCCCGCTCTTCTCCGTGTTTTGTTTGTTTCGATCGTTGCTGGTCAGATCTGGAGAAATTTTCACCCAGTTAGTCCCTTCATCTGTAGATTTGTATAAAAACTGATTACCGGTATATAAATTGTAAATGGAACTACTTCTTGTGCTATTAGCAACCACGATCGGGGTGTTCCAGTTCCAGCGATGTATTTCTTCTCCTAATTTACGTTGTGGTTTGATACCATAACTCAAACCTGTAGAAAGGTTAATCCTGTTCATCTCTCCACCTTGCGACTCGGCAAATACGATGTTGGAATTTATCGGTGATGGCTGTACCCAGAATCCGTCTCCTCCATTTAAGAATTTCCAATCGGTGCTTGCAACACCTCCGGGTGAAGAACTTGGGGCCATCCAGGATCCATTATCTTGCAAGCCACCATAAACATTAAATACCGGATCGTTGCTTACACTTACGTGGTAAAATTGACCAACTGGTAAATTATTTAAGAAAGACCAAGAGATACCTTTATTATGACTTACATAAACGCCACCGTCGGTTCCCAGGTAAAGAGTATTCGTATTTTCAGGATTAATCCACAAGGCATGATGATCAGCATGTGGAACTATATCGGTAGTTAAAGCGTTTGACCACGAATAACCCCCATCAATAGAATATTGAAAATCAAAAGCCGGACGGTATACCCGCTTTGGATCTTTCGGATCGAATTCGAGTGTACTAAAGTAAAATGGGCGTGCCGTAATATTATCGGTACTGGCTAATTTATTCCAGCTTGTTCCCTCGTCTTGAGATTGATACAATCCAGGCACCTTAGCCTCAACAATGGCCAAAACTTCTTTAGGTTTAGATGGGTTGATGGTTACCACGATCCTACCCAAATCTCCTTCTGGTAATCCGGCTGTAACCTTGTTCCAGGTTTTACCGCCATCGGTCGATTTGTACAATGCACTAGATTTACCACCAGAGTTAAATGAAAATGGCTGACGTCTGAATTGCCAAAAACTGGCCAAAAGCACATTAGGGTCTGTCGGGCTCATGGCGATATCTGCACAACCGGTTGCTTCATCTACGAACAAGATCTTTTTCCAGGTTTTACCTGCATCAGTAGATTGGTATAAACCTCTGTGCTTGCTCGAACTCCACAATGGACCAGGTGCAGCTACATAAATGTTTTTCGGATTAGTCGGATCAATAATGATCTTACTGATATGCTCGGTACTGTCTAAGCCTATTTTTTGCCAATTAGATCCTCCGTCGGTCGACTTGTACATCCCGTCACCAATAGATACCGAATTTCGCATGTTACTTTCGCCGGTACCCACATAAATTGTTTTAGCCGATTTAGGATCGATGGCCAAAGCCCCAATGGACTGGGTGTACTTATCGAAAATTGGAGAAAACGTTGCACCACCATTCAGACTCTTCCAAACACCGCCTCCAGCGGTACCTACAAACAAGTTTATTTGATTGTCTACCGTCATTCCCGCAATAGCCGTAATCCTGCCACTCATGGTGGAAGGCCCTAAATTTCTCGCACTAAGCGATTGAAAGAAGGAAGAATTGATGGTACTTGTATTGGTCTGTGCGTTTAACTGAAAAACTAAACACAAGCCCGCTGCCAGGCTGAGAAAATACTTTTGCATACGATCAGGTTGATTAAAACTTATTTACCTTCAAATAATTTAGTGTCGATAACCGGATTCACATCCATTTTATCGATTACAAAAATCTGACCCATTTGATCCCATTTATGAGGGACTTTGATACCAAAAGGAACGGTTTTATAATCCAAGTATTTAGAGATGAGCTTAATTTCTTGACCTTGCTGCTTAACCGTTTTTTCTTCTTTGTAGATTAAATAGGTATTCACATCAAAAAAATAAACTGTTTCATTTTTAGTTTTAGTCACCAGCCTGATTTTGTAGAATTCATTGCCATCTTCTTCATCTTTACCTAAAAACTCTACCGTAGATCCTTTGGCTGCATAGTCTACAAATTCATCCTGGATATCCAGTTCATCTAATTTTTGCTGTAATTCTTCAGCAGAAATTGGCTCTAAACTTGATCTGCCACCAAAAGGATTTTGTGACCAGCCTTTAGAAGGTGTGGTAATATCAATGATTTTCTGACCTTGAAATTCCGCATCTACCCTAAGGCCTACATTGTGGATGGCTTGTTGTGTAAAATTGATCTGGATACCCTGAATTTCGATATGACCATCGGTTTTCAAAGATTTGATTTGCGTCCATTTGTCTTTGCCTCCAATGGCATCCACATATTTTTGAATCACTTCATCTGCGGTTTGCGCATAGCTAAACAATGAAACTGCACTAAATGCAATTAGTAATAATGCTTTTGAGATAAGGGTTTTCATGATGATTGGTTTTTAATTTTAATTAAGACTGTTAATCCATAAAAATGTTACAAAGTTATCAGAGTTAACGATTGTTCCACCCATCCAGAATTCCGGATTTGATGTCGGTATAATTCGTTAAAAAAGCAATGATCAAGCCAATGATCAGTAAGATTTTCCAATGGTTGTTAATGAGTGTTTTGAGGTCTGTGATTAATTGATTCATGTCTGTAATGGTTGATTTGAATTCAAACTGATAGGGTTTTTGTGTCTTCACATCCTGAAATTCGGACAAAGGAACTTCTAAAGCATCGCACAACATCTTCAGCGAATGTATGCTCGGATTCACCTCATGGTTTTCAATTCGCTGAATCGTTCTGACAGTTATTCGACTTTTTTCAGAAAGTTCTGTTTGAGTTAGCCCCTGCTTTATTCTAATTTCTTTAACTCTTTCCCCGATTTTCATAGGCAAAAATTCAAATTAATTATTTGGGTTTGTAGCGTATTTTACACGTCATTTCCCCGACATCTTATGATTTAAATAATCTAAACTAAGCAATTATTTTGCAAAATATGGGTTGCTAAAACCTGATGGAGGATAATTTT
The DNA here is from genome assembly GCA_947458875.1 of Sphingobacteriaceae bacterium. Taxonomy (GTDB): domain Bacteria; phylum Bacteroidota; class Bacteroidia; order Sphingobacteriales; family Sphingobacteriaceae; genus JAIPAN01. The sequence goes on along the minus strand of CANGZD010000022.1, from coordinate 6,701 downwards.
CGGATACTAAAAAAGGTGACCCTATCGGGCCACCTTTCATTATTTGAAGGCATAAAACAGCTACTTAGGCCAGATCAAAACGATCCAGGTTCATTACTTTGTTCCAAGCTGCTACGAAATCTTTCACAAATTGTTCTTTGTAGTCTGCTGAAGCATACACTTCAACTAAAGCACGTAATTGTGAGTTCGATCCGAAAGCCAGGTCGGCACGAGTAGCGGTCCATTTGGTGGCACCGGTATTGCGGTCTTTGCCAACATAAGCATTGGTACCGGCTGCTTCCCAAGCAGTACTCATATCTAACAGATTTACAAAGAAATCATTAGTCAAAGCTTCTGGATTCTTGGTGAACACCCCATGCTGGCTACCATCGACATTGGTGTTCAATACACGCATACCTCCCACTAAAGTAGTCATTTCAGGAGCGGTGAGCGTTAACAGCTGAGCTTTATCCAATAACCACTCTTCGGCATTGCGATCGTATCCTTTTGTCGCAAAGTTGCGGAAACCATCAGCTTTAGGCTCTAATACCGCGAATGATTCTACATCGGTTTGATCCTGAGTAGCATCGGTACGGCCCGGAGTAAATGGAACCGTTACATTAAAGCCTGCTTTTTTAGCAGCAGCTTCCACACCGGCACAACCTGCCAATACAATCAGGTCGGCTAAAGAGATCTTCTTAGCACCTGAATTGAAGCTTTGCTGGATACCTTCCAACACTTCAATTGTTTTTTGCACCGGTTGATTAACTTCCCAGTATTTCTGCGGGCTCAAACGGATACGGGCACCATTGGCGCCACCACGTTTATCGCTACCGCGGAAGGTTGAGGCCGAAGCCCAAGCTGCAGCTACCAATTGGCTAATGCTTAATCCTGAGTTTAGCACCTGAGTTTTCAAGGCTGCAATGTCTTGCTCATTTACTAAAGGATGATCTACAGCAGGAACCGGATCTTGCCAAATCAATACTTCTGAAGGCACATCTTTACCCAAATAACGGCTAAGTGGTCCCATATCACGGTGAGTAAGCTTAAACCATGCTTTGGCAAAGGCATCGGCAAACTCGGCTGGATTTTCGTGGAAACGTTTAGAAATTTTATGGTAGATAGGATCCTCTCTTAAGGCCATATCTGCAGTCGTCATCATTGGCGCATGCATTTTAGACGGATTGTGTGCATCAGGAACGTTTACACCTGCTCCTCCTTTGGGTTGCCATTGTTGGGCACCTGCCGGGCTATGGGTCAATTCCCATTCGTAACCAAACAAGGTATCGAAATAGCTGTTATCCCATTCAATTGGCGTCGGTGTCCAGGCACCTTCAATACCACTTGTAGTAGTGTGTTCACCCTTACCGGTGCCAAAGCTGTTCAACCAGCCAAATCCCTGATCTTCTATACGGGCACCTTCTGGTTCAGGGCCAACCAATGCCGGATCACCAGCACCGTGTGCCTTACCAAAAGTGTGACCACCGGCAACTAAAGCTACCGTTTCTTCATCGTTCATGGCCATACGTGCAAAGGTTTCACGAATATCACGAGCCGAAGCTAAAGGATCTGGTTTACCGTTAGGGCCTTCAGGATTCACATAGATCAAGCCCATTTGAACGGCACCCAGCGGATCTTCCAACTCACGATCACCGGTGTAACGCTTATCTCCTAACCATTCGGTTTCAGGACCCCAGTAAATATCTCCTTCTGGTTCATACACATCAGCACGACCACCGGCAAAGCCGAAGGTTTTGAAACCCATTGACTCTAGAGCCACGTTTCCAGTCAGAATCATTAAATCGGCCCATGAAATTTTACGGCCATATTTTTGTTTAATGGGCAATAATAAACGACGAGCTTTGTCCAGGTTACCGTTATCAGGCCAGCTGTTCAGGGGCGCAAAACGCAAAGTTCCTGCGCAGGCTCCACCACGACCATCGGTTACGCGATAGGTACCTGCGCTGTGCCAGGCCATACGGATAAAGAAAGGACCGTAGTGACCATAATCTGCTGGCCACCAATCCTGAGAATCGGTCATCAAGTCGGTTAGGTCTTTTTTCAAAGCATCTAAATCCAAGCTTTTGAACTCTTCAGCATAATCAAAATCAGGACCATATGGATTGGTCTCCGATGAATTCTGGTGTAAGATTTTCAGATTTAATTGATTCGGCCACCAGTCTGCATTAGAGAACGCACCGGCGGTAGTGTGTGTGGGTGCTGCACCATGCCCGAATGGACATTTAGCTTCGTTATTTGTATTATTTTCCATGATAATATTTAAGCTTCAATAAGGCTATAAATTTAGTGTTTTCTGAGCCGAAAATTAAATGTCATAACATCAAATTGCAGATTTGAGAAAAGGATGACATGTTTAAAAAAATAAAGGACCGCCATTTTGGATGGCGGTCCTGCATTCGCTTTGATAAAAACTTAGCGGAAATTAAAAAGGAGCGGAAGCAGGAAGGTGACAAAAGCCGTCCATAGCCCGTAAACAGGCAAGTATACGGCTATCACTTTTTCTACGTTTTCTATTTCTGCTTTATTCCTGATCACCTGGAAAAGTTGATAAGATACTAATAGCAGGTTGATGAATATGAGCACATTGGTACCCAATACAGCGATTCTGTTAGGCGTAATACCAAATTCGGCGATACGTAAGACGATGGCTGAAAGTGCAATACCGTTAGTAATGATCGTTAGAGCCGCTAAGCCACACAGAAAGAAAAGCGTGAGCTTTCCGACGCCACTCTTGGTACCTTCGCTTACCGAGAAAACAATCAAGGCCATCACGCCGATCAACAGTGCATTGAAAATCATCAGGAATTCACGATCGGTATAGGGATTTTTAGCAGTGGTGGTGAGTGCCCCCAGAAACAAGAGGAGCATCACAGAAACGATGGGTGTAAAAATACGGGCCACAAGCGGTGAAATCCGGTTAACCAATTGCGGATTATTCTGAACTAGATAGGTTCCCAAAATAGGAATTGCCGGGGCGCCGAAAACTAGCACGTATTTCGCATAAAAATCGCCAATATTAATACCTATCAACTGAAACAGTCCGAACGTGATTCCGGTAAACAAGGCTCCGGAAAGTGCAAGAACGGCGCACATCACCACCAGATTCCCATTGTAGCGTAGGTAATCTATTCGTTTTTGCGTGCTTTGTAAATCATTACCTATGAAAGCATAAGCTAAAACTGCCCATAAAACCAGTGGCAGGTGAATACAAGCAAGGTTTAGCGTGTCGCTTTTGAGATTATTGGGAAGAAAATTGATGTAAACTGCCGACAAGGCAATGATGAGAAATGGGAGGAGCCATTGCCGAATGGTCAAGGCTTGTTTCCAAAGGAAGAATATGGTCAGCATCGGAAAAACCACGAAGCCAATGTTTCTTGGGAAAAAATAATCCGGATCCAAGCCTGTAAAATCTGGAATTTTAGCGATCATCCCGGCGATAAAGGTGGCTAACACTATAAAAATCAACTGCGCTTTATTCACCAGAAGAACATCGTCCTCAGTATAATTAAGGCGTTGATGCCAAACCTGAGCGGTCTGACTGGAACTGATTTTGGGGTAAACTGCATTGAACTCTCCTTTAAAATGAGTACGATTTTCACGGTATAACTTCTCCAACTGAGTGGGTTGGTCTAGGTTCCGAATGATTTCTTCTTTCATGTTCTTGATGGATTTTAGTTCAGTCTCCTTAAGCTTTTGATTTAAGTTTTATTCACTAAATCGATTGTTTAATTAATTTTTCTAAAGCATCGAGGTGTCCAGCAAAGGCTTGCTTACCTTGCTTAGTAGCAGCATAGGAAGTATTCGGTTTTTTACCAATGAATTGTTTCCTTACCTCGATATAAGCTAATTTCTCCAAGGCGGCGATGTGACTGGCTAGGTTACCATCGGTAATCTGCAGCTGCTCTTTGAGTGTGCCGAAATCGACATAGTCGTTAACCATAAGGATCGACATCATGCCCAAACGCACCCTGCTTTCAAACGCCTTATTTAAATCCCCGATGAAATTTTTCACTTTTCGTATTTCAAATAGATCATGATACCATATACCATGTGAAGTAAACCGAATCCGAATGCCCAAATCAACAAACCAAAATCAATAAAAAAGGATGCCAAGAGTCCAAGCCCAAGCTGCCAAATACCGAGATATCCGATGTCGCTAATGGTGTATTTACTCGTATTGAGCAAAGCCAATCCATAAAAAATGAGGGTAGTCGGAGCAATGAATGCTACCTGTTGGTGATACAGCAGAATAAAACAATATGCTGCGCCTGCAATTAGCGGAATGGCCAAATTAATCAAAGCACGCTTGGCTGTAGCATCCCAGAAGGGCAAACCTTGTTTTTGAGCCTTTTGCTTCGCAAACCAGAAACCAGTTATCAGCGACAAACACAAAACCAATGCCACATCTGCCAATAGGAAGCCAGAAAAGTTTGGATTCAGTTGCCCATTCGGTCCCATGATCCAGTGATAATAGCCAGTTGTGTTAGGCGAAATACCCATGTAGAGATAAGCCGAAATAATACCGATAATGGCAAACAGGCCAACGACTACCCCGGCTAATCCGCTGAGCGATAAAAACCGGGAGGAACGCTCCATTAGGCTACGTATCTCCTTCAATTCGGTTAAATGTTGTTCTTTTTCATTCATAATAAAAAGTACTTTGAATTTCAAAGTTAATAAATAATTTCGAAAAACAACTTTTATTAATTTTTAATTGATTAACTGGGTATGAAAGAGGAAAGATGGAAAATAATGCGATGATTTAGGATGTAACTATTTGGAAATCAATGGGTTTAAATTTCTTCAATTATTGAAGTGCCTGATGAAAAATCTCCGGAAGTCCATTGCCAGGTTTCGTGTAAACGAATTTTCCCGTCAACTAATAATTCAGGTTTTGAAAAGCACTTGCCGGTCATAATTTCGTTGTTGATATTGATTTGATGATAACACATTTCAATACATCCCTCTTCATTAACAAGCCCAATTAAATGGCCGTAAATTATTTTACCCCCTTTATATTCAGAAGCGATGATATTGCCTTCTTGTTTGTAATAAAACAGGGTTTCTGATGATATTTCCCCGTTATCAGTATTTTGAATAGGTCGAAATGACTTATGATTGTAGTTAATCATTCTGTTTTCAGATTTTTTATTAAAGTTAAATAAAGAAAAATTATAAGATGCAGCTCCCCTTACAGACGAAAGATGCAGCTATAATTCATTAATTGAGTATGTGACTATTAGGAAATTAATGGATTGAATTTCGCGTAAAATTGCAGGATGTTTATTTATCACTCAAGCCAATTGCAAAACCAAACATTACCATAAGTACAGCCAAGTGAATAATCAAAACTGCCTTTTGCCAACTTGGCCTATCATTCCATTTTTCTTCCTTATAAAAAGGGTCAAAAGCCAAACCAATTCCAAGAGAGGAAACAGCACATTTAATTTTACCCAACCGCACCACGACATTACGAACATTGTGGACAAAGACCAGAAAGGGTGAAATTCATTTCGCTGATAATGTATTTTTTAGGCATTTTAAAAGTCGACTCTACATCTTCAAGACAAGTTACAGACTTACATTTTTGGCAGCTAAAATGAATATGGTTGTGGTTGTGCTTTTCCGAACAACTATGACAACCTGCATACTTGACAACACCATCTACATTGACAACTTTGTGTATCAGCCCTTCAACAGTCAAGCGTTCCAAGACACGATAAATTGTAACCCTATCGCAAAGACCATTGGTTGCGGACTGAATTTCTGTATGTGACAATGCAACAGGCGAGTTGGCTATTAGCTCTTGTATTTCAGTTTTGGCGGTTGTATTTCTTACAGTCTTCATCTTTTTTTTCAATTTCATAATGCAACACTGTTGCATTTGCAAAGATAATGATTACTTTTGCAACATTGTTGCGTTAAGCTAAATTGTTTTCAAATGATACCACAAACATTTAAAGACTGGACAAACTGCATTGTAAACGACTGCAAAATTAACCTTACAAAGGATTTTGCACATCAACGCTTGGCAGTTTATAAAGACAATCGAAATGCAGAAACACAAAAATTCATCTCTCTTTATGGCGAACACCATCTTTCAAATATTATTAATTGGCTAGAAAAAATCAAAAATAATGAACACTACTAAAATCAATAAAGCAGACTTAATAGGTATTTTAAGTTCATCAATTTGTTTGGTGCATTGCGTAGCTACGCCTCCATTGATAGCATTTGGAGCGGGTTTTATAACAAGTCCATTTTTCAAATATCTCTTCTTATTTATCTCTTTTGTATCAATTTTTAAAGCAACAGAAAATATAACCAGCAAGAAAATATCACTTCTACTTTGGATTTCGTTTTGGGGCTTTTTGTTTTCTACATTATTTCAAGAAGAGTATGAATGGTTGCATTATTCGGGATATTTATTTGCAATCCTAATTATTATTGGACACATTCTAAACATCAAACATTGCAGAGAATGCTCAAAACAAAACGAAAATGAAAATTAGATTATTCAACATAATAATGTTTTGTTATTGCTGCACATTAGCACCAAGTTGTAATCATTCGCACCAAAGTGAGAGTTTGCAAGATGGCGATTTATTATTTCAAGACCTTAATTGTGGCGAGTTGTGCAATGCCATTGAAGCCGTTACAGAAGGCGTAAATGGTAAAGATTTTTCGCATTGTGCAATTGT
>CANGZD010000021.1 GCA_947458875.1 Sphingobacteriaceae bacterium | reverse complement strand
TAAAAAGCCAACCACCAGGCTGAGCACCTTACCAAATAAGAGCCAACCGGTATTCTTGAAATATTTTTCGAATGCTTGTTGATCGAAACCTGGTATTGCCGGAATCTTCATGTATAACAAATGTATAAAAAAACAGCGCTCCCGGATTACCCGAAAGCGCTGTTTTTATTACAGATCTTTACTACTTAATTCGCAAATTTCTTAGCATTGATTTTGCGTTCATTTTCAGTGAGGTATATTTTACGCAAACGCATGCTGGCAGGTGTTACCTCTATGTACTCGTCGGCCTGTATGTATTCCATGGCTTCTTCTAAAGAGAATTTAATGGCCGGAGCAATGCGAACGTTGTCATCACTTCCAGAAGCACGCATATTGGTCAGCGCCTTGCCTTTTACCACATTCACCACCAAATCATTATCACGAATATGCTCACCCATGATCTGCCCTTCGTAAACATCTACTCCCGGATCGATGAAAAAGCGACCACGATCTTGGAGTTTATCAATAGAATAGGCGGTACTTTGTCCTTTTTCCATAGAAACTAATACCCCATTCAAGCGGCCTGGAATGGTTCCTTTCCAGGGTTCGTAGGCTTTAAAACGATGTGCCATAATGGCTTCTCCGGCGGTAGCGGTTAAAACGTTGTTGCGCAAACCAATGATACCGCGAGAAGGGATTTCGAATTCCAAATGCTGTAAATCTCCTTTTGGCTCCATCACCAGCAATTCACCTTTACGCTGCGTAACCAATTCAATTACTTTCCCAGCTACATCGCCCGGTACATCTACAATCAGGGTCTCCACCGGCTCACACTTCGCCCCGTCTATCTCTTTCACAATCACCTGTGGCTGACCTACCTGTAATTCGTAGCCTTCGCGACGCATGGTCTCAATCAAAACTGACAAATGGAGAATACCTCGGCCGTAAACCAGGTAAGCATCTGGCGAAGGTGTTTCGACCACTTTAAGCGCCAGGTTTTTCTCCATCTCTTTGTATAAACGATCACGCAAGTGGCGTGAGGTTACAAATTTTCCTTCCTTACCAAAGAATGGTGAGTTATTAATGGTGAACAACATGTTCATGGTGGGTTCATCAATTTTGATGACTTCCAATTGTTCCGGATTTTCAAAATCGGCAATGGTATCGCCAATTTCAAAGCCATCAATTCCTACCACAGCACAAATATCACCAGCTTTTACTTCCGATACCTTAATTTTTCCCAATCCTTCGAAAGTGTATAATTCTTTAATTCTTGATTTTTGAATCGTTCCATCGCGTTTCACTAAAGAAACCGGCTGGTTTTCCTTAATTACACCACGAGCTACACGACCAATGGCAATACGACCCACGAACGAGGAATAATCCAATGAGGTGATCTGCATTTGCAAGGTACCATCATTGTATGGAGCAGCAGGAATGTGCTCCAGAATGGCATCTATCAAAGTAGTAATATCTGAAGTGGGCTGCCTCCAGTCGGTACTCATCCAGCCATTTTTTGAAGAACCATAGATCACCGGAAAGTCCAGCTGATCTTCGGTTGCTTCTAAATTGAAGAATAGTTCGAAAATCGATTCGTAAACTTCCTCAGGACGACAGTTTTCCTTATCTACCTTATTTACCACCACAATTGGCTTCAGACCTAATGAAAGTGCTTTCTGCGTCACGAAACGAGTTTGCGGCATGGCACCTTCAAAGGCATCCACTAAAAGTAAAACGCCATCGGCCATTTTTAATACCCGTTCTACCTCACCGCCAAAGTCGGCGTGACCTGGTGTATCGATGATATTAATTTTTACGTCTTTGTAGTTAACAGAGACGTTTTTTGAAACAATAGTAATACCGCGTTCCCGCTCCAGATCGTTATTGTCTAGAATGAGTTCGCCGGTTTGCTGATTATCGCGAAACAAATTGGTTTGATGTAAAATCTTGTCAACCAAGGTTGTTTTTCCATGGTCAACGTGCGCTATGATCGCGATATTCCTGATTTTTTGCATGAAATGGTAATAAAAAAATTTCTGCAAAGGTAGGCTTTTCAAACCGTAATTGAATGCTTTGGCATCATTTGAACTGATTTTGAAAAAATTGATAAGCCAAAATCTTACCTTTGTGAAATCATGGAAACCCAAGAAATCATCGTCACTGTACTATTTGCAGCCGCTTTATGGTATGTGGGGCGCCTCATTTACCGAAGTTTTCAGGCCAAGAGTGCCTGCGGAAGCAATTGTAAATGTGGGGTGGATTTTTCGGAGGTGAAGCCTGAAAAATAAGAACAGATTTTGGTCTATTCAATAATCACTGCGGTTCCACTGGCCGAAACCATCAACATGCTGCCGGAACTTCCCATGGTTTCGTAATCCAGATCTACTCCTAAAATAGCATTTGCACCCAATCCAGCTGCATTTTGCTGCAGCTCGGTCAGGGCGATATCTTTGGCTTCTCTCAGGCCTTCTTCATAAGAACCCGATCTGCCCCCTACAATATCTCGCACACCTGCAAAAAAATCTTTAACAATATTGGCACCAATGATGGCTTCTCCGGTTACAATACCCAGGTATTTCACTACTTTTTTGCCTTCAATGTTGGCTGTTGTGGTAACTATCATTTTGAATTATTTAAAAATTTACGATTTCTCAATCAGGCATACGGCATAGGCCACCAATCCTTCTTGTCGGCCGATAAAACCCATTTGCTCATTGGTGGTTGCCTTGATGGAAATATCTTCTTGATCCATGTTAATGGCTCCTGCAATATGTTTTTTCATTTCCGGAATGTGCGGATTAATTTTTGGGGCTTCCAAACAAACCATGGCATCAATGTTACCCAGTTTCCACCCTTTTTCAGCAATCAATCGTACACACTCTTTCAACAAAATCAGACTATCTACTCCCTTCCAACGCTCATCGGTGTTAGAAAAATGAAAGCCGATGTCACGTAGATTGGCTGCACCCAGAATGGCGTCGCAAATAGCGTGAACCAATACATCTGCATCAGAATGGCCAAATGCGCCGGCATGATGTTCGAGCCGAACCCCACCCAGAACAAAAGGATGATTATCAACCAATTGATGAACATCAAATCCAAAACCTACCCTAATCTTCATTATTTATTCTTTTGATTTTGGCCGAAATAGTACGACATGGAAAAACGTAAGGTGTTTGCTAACGGACTTTCTGTCTGATTAGCAAGAATATAAGACAGATCTAAATCAAATTTATTGCCATAAATACCCGTACCCAAGGTAAAAAACTGCCTGTCGCCCTTATTCGGGTGCTCATAAAAATAGCCGGCCCTGATCGGGAATTTATCTTTAAAACTGTATTCTAAACCCAGCGAATAGCTAATCTCTTGTAATTCTTCCGAAAACCCTCCGGGAGCATCTGAAAATGAATTTAACAAACCTGAGATAACCGAACGATCCGAACTTTGCCCTTGGAGAATATTACCTTCATCATCGGTAATTGGCGATGTAGGAACCATCAGTTTGTTTAAATCGAGCGCAAAGGTAAATTTATCTTCACTTGGCAAGCGGAAAGCCAAAGCGGTACCTAATCTCATGTTGGCTGGCAGAAAATAAGTGGAGGACGCATCTTGTGGAGCATAACCCACAAAACGAACCTTGTTACCAATATTGGAGAGATTTAGACCTAAACTGAAGTCGGTTGTTGTATTCAGGAATTGGACTTGTTTACGAAAATAAGCAGAAACATCTGCAGAAACAGCATTTACGGCATTTTGTCCCATCTGAATAAAGGAAATATCCTGCAAATTGGAGTTGATGTATCTCAGTGCCATACCTAATGAGAAATATTCACCAAATTGACGAGAATAGGCTAAATCGATGGCAATTTCATTAGGGGTGCTAACTCCCAAGGGGTTTTGGTTAGCATCTGTTAATTGGAACTCCCCAATAGAAAAATACCTGATTGATCCGCCCATTACACTCCGTTCATCTAGGCGATGGAATCCGGTTACGTAGGCAAAGTTAACATCGGGAACCAGGTTTTTTAACCAAGGAGAATAAGATAGAGAAAAGCCATTTGTTTGTTCAAGAAAAGCCATTTTCGAGGCATTCCAATGGATAGCATAAGAATCGGGCTTGGTAGCGGCACCTACATCACCCATGGCTCCGGCCCTTGCATCAGGAGCGATCAGCAAAAAAGGCAAGGTAGTTACCACATTGTTAGCTCGTTTTCCATCCGGAAGCGTCCTTATTTGAGCTTGGGCAAGCGTATTGCCTAAGGCCAGTATTAGCGCACATGCAAAAAGATAGCTGCTCAATCGGTGTGTCATATGAGAAGATTTAAGGCACCTTAAAACTCTAAATTAATAAATATCATTGGTTTATTTATCCCTTGTATTTACTTCAATGAACTTGATAGTATAGGCCAGTCCTACGGTAGAATAAAACAAAAAAAGGGCCCCGATTTCTCGGGGCCCTTTTTAATTATTTAGGATAATGATTAATTATATCCAGTAGTTTGTTGACCTTTGATGTTTGCATTGGCATCAATCTCAGCCTGTGGAATAGGCCAGGTCCATTCTTTAGCTGCAGGAGCCAAGCTTGGGGTAGTCAATACACCAGAAATTATATCTGGTCTGTTGATGGTTTTGGTGGTACGTTTCAAGTCGAACCAACGGTGACCTTCACCCACTAACTCTTTTCTTCTTTCCAAAGCAATCGCATCAATTAATGCAGAACCACTCAAATTTTCATTTACATAGTTATTAATTCTAGCATCTCTGAGCGTATTTAAGTCAGCCATAGCATCAGCTGTTTTAGCAGGCGTTTGCAGGGCTCTTGCTTCCGCTCTGATCAGGTACATTTCACCAGTTCTGATCGCTTTCCAGTTCACCAAATTATCTGGTATTGTGGTACGGCTAAAGAATTTGGTAACAATTCTTCTTGAAGCAGCACCTAGGGTACGAGAAGTAAAATAGGATGCAAATCTGATATCATTTACCTGATCGTAGGTTGCCTCCAATTGGATCTGCGGACGGAAACGGTTACGATTTCCAGAAGCATTATGTAAGCCAGAAGATGGAGATCCTTCGCCAGGATTGAAAGAAACCGCCCAGATTACCTCAGCTACAGATGCATCTTTCCAAATATTAGGGAAATTAGTTTTTGATGCCAATGGCATGGCAGTAATTACCAATGAAGCATAGCTTTCAGCTTTTGGATAATCGTTAGCGTAGAGATACATTCTGGCCAACAAAGCTCTCACTGCCGTAACATCAATGAATGAACGGTCTGAGCTGCTATTGATACCAGTTACTGAGGCTAAAGCGGTTTCAGCTGCTAACATATCTTCGAAAATTTTATCCCAAGTCTGCTTAACTGTTAATCTGGCTGGTTTAGCTTCAATGTTTACTTCTGTTACGTATGGAACACCCCGTTGGCTAGAGTTTCTATCATACTCTTCTCCCCAGAAACGTAACAAATCGAAGTGCGCCATTCCTCTGATAGCCAAAGCCTGACCTCTGATTCTGTTTACACGGGCTGCATCAGTAGCGGAGAATTTTTCGATTCCACGTAATACTAAATTAGCTTGTGCAACTACAGAGTAGGCAGAAATCCAGGCAATCTCCACATCAGATTCTGCAGTGGTGTAAATCCAGTTTACTTGTGTTTGCCAGTTGGCCAAATCTTCACCGGTACGAACTAGGTTATCGGTCATCATATCCGGCAAATTAGCCCAGGTGCTGGTGGTTTGACCACCGCTGCCGAAATAACCAACTTGTCTGAATAAAGCGTAAGCTCCGGTCAGGGCAAACTGATAATCATCCAGCGTATTAAAAATCTGTGAGCCATCTTTTGAGAATTCTGGTTCTACATCGATGACATCACTGCAACTCTGCACCAACAGTGCCATGGTTAAACCAAAAGCTGCAATTATTTTATTGAATTTCATTTTATCGTGTTTTAAGATTAAACAATTAAATCTTTGAATTATAATCCAACATTTAAACCAAATGTATAGGTTCTTAAAGCTGGGTACTGAGCACCGGTGTTTACACCCGTAGAAAGTTCCGGATCATATCCCTGGAAATCAGACCAAGTGAATAAGTTTTGACCCTGTATGAACATTCTCAAACTGCTCAATTTCAATTTTTGCGTTACCTGCTTAGGAACGTTGTATGAAATCATCGCATTTCTGAATCGTACGAAATTACCTGATTCTAAGAAACGTGTAGTTCCGGATTCAAATCTGTTACCTGCTCTTGGGATATCGGTGATATCACCTGGTTTACGCCACTCACGTACAACGTTTCTGGCCAAGTTATCCCACAAATAAGCAGGGTTTTCAACGTTCACACGATCGTTGTTGAACAACATATTGCCTCTGGTAAAACTGAAGAAACTGGAAAGTTCAAATCCTTTGTAGCTGATAGTTGTACCGAAACCACCAAAATATGGCACCTCAGCGGTTCCTAAAATCACACGATCGGCAGGACTGAATGTCTCAGTTAAGGTACCATCTAATTTCAAATATTGCTGGTTACCATTCACCGGGTTTACACCTGCAGCACGTACCAGATAGAAGGAGTTCATTGTTTCGCCTACTCTATTGATAAAGCTTCCGCTGATGATCTCTTTCTGATTACCCACTAATTTCTTCACTCTGTTTCTGTTGTAGGTAAAGCTACCGTTTACAGACCAGGTGAAATCCTTCGCTTTTAACACTTCTGCATTTAAAGAAACCTCATAACCTCTGTTTTCTAATTCACCAATGTTAGAAGCTAATGAGCTATAACCGGTGGTTCTTGATAATTGTCTGTTCAAGAACAAGTCAGAAGTAAGGGCATTATAGTACTCCACAGTACCGGTAAAGCGACCTTTGAATGCAGAGAATTCAGCACCAACGTTGAAGGTGGTTTTTCTTTCCCACTGTAATTCAGGGTTCGCCAATTGGGTTTGAACCAAACCGCTAACACCTGCATATACAGATCGGCCGAATAATTCTCTTGCCTGGAAGTTACCAATACCTGCCTGGTTACCCGCAGATCCGTAACTTGCTTTTAATTTTAACTCATCCAGGAAGCTATCTTTCAATCCAGCCATGAAGCCTTCGTCTGAGATAATCCAGCTGGCTCCGATGGAGCTGAAGTTAGCAAATTGCTTGTTGGCACCGAAGCGTGATGAACCATCACGACGAACGGTTGCATTCAAGAAATATCTTCCATTGAAAGAGTATTTCAAATCAGCAAAATAAGAAACAAGGGCATTGATGGTATTACTTCCACCTACAGACGGAATAAATCCGTTAGTGGCATTACCCGGGGTGATACCTGCTTCGTTATCAAACGCACCACCTAAGCCAAATCCTGTGAAAGCAAAGTTGGCATCTTTTCTTTTTACAATCTCATTGAATAAAGAAACACTCAAGTTGTGTTTTTTAGCAATGGTAGTGGTGTAATTCAAAGAGTTGGTGCTCGTATAGCGGAAGTAACGGTCCATGGTTCTGTTTAAACTTCCTTTACCACCGGTTGCGAAAGCGCCACTATATGTGGTAGGATCTACATAGAATTGATATTCATCTGTTCTGTAATCACCACCCAAATTGGTTCTTAAACTCACCCCTTTTAGGAATGGTACATTGTAATTCAAATAAATGTTACCTACCCCTTTAAATTGTTTACGACCGTTGGTATTTTCTATCAATTCTTGTAGAGCATGTGGCTGACCTGAAGTAATTACAGTATAGCGTCCAGCTGAATCGAATACTTTTTCGTATGGATTTAACCAACGAGCTGCATTTAATGGAGTTGCAATACCGGTATTAGCTTCTGAAGTATTGGTAAACTCTGAGTAACCAAAAGTGGAGTTAATACCAAAATTGAAGGCACCCGACTTATTGTCGATGTTAACCCTACCGGTATAACGGGAGAGTTCGGTAGTTTCCACAGTACCAGTCTGATCAAAGATCGATCCAGATATGAAATACGTTGTTTTATCATTACCGCCCGATACGTTCAAGGTATGGTTTGCAGTTTTACCGGTTCTGAAGAATACATCTTCCCAGTCAGTGTTTACCAAGCTTAAATTAGCCTGTTCAGCAGCAGTCCATCCATAAGGGTTACCATTTGCTAACTCGTAGGCTAACTTCTGACCGGTATTCATTAGCAATAATTTACTTCTTGGTTGAGTAGAAGTACCATACTGCACATCATAAGATAATTTGGCAGCACCGGCCTTTCCTTTTTTAGATGTTACCAAAATAACACCATTCGCACCCCTTGAACCGTACTGAGCAGTTGAAGCCGCATCTTTTAAAATACTGATGCTCTCGAAATCGGCTGCGTTTAAGGTTGCAAAGTCATTGGCGGTAATTTCAATTCCATCAACAATATATAATGGCGTATTACTTCCCAACACAGAACCTCTACCACGAATGGTTACTGCTGCAGCGGCACCCGGCTGACCAGAGTTGGCCTGAACCAAGATACCAGGCGCACGACCCTGTAATGCCTGATCGAAAGAAGCGATTGGCACTTGAGCGAAGTCTTTGCTGCTTACGGTAGCAATTGAACCAGAAATTTCTCTTTTGTTCTGGGTACCGTAACCAACTACTACCACCTCAGATAATTGATTCTGATCTTCTGTCAATTGTACATTAACCTGATCACCAGTAATTGCTGCTTCTGCCGACTTGAAGCCAATGTATTTAAACACAAGCGTTTTGGCATTAGCAGAAACTGCTAATCTGAAATTACCCTGCAAATCGGTTTGTGTACCGACAGTAGGGCTACCTTTAACGGAAACACTTACACCTGGCAGTGGTAATCCGTCAGATACTGATGTTACCTTCCCGCTTACTGTTCTGTTTTGCGCAAAAACAGTGCTAATAGAAAGTAACAGTACCGTTAAGAATAGTAAAGTTTTTTTCATAATAATTGTTTTGAATTAAGTTTAATTACTCTAAGTTATAAAAAAATAAACTTAATCAATGATTTGTAAAAAAATATGCGGGAAAAAGAAAGCGGTTAAGCGAATAGAATAAGTACCTGGTTCTTTTCTACCTTATCTCCGGGCTTAATTTTTATGGATTTGATAACAACATCGGCTGGCGCCTTGATGATGTTTTCCATTTTCATGGCTTCGAGTACGAAAAGATTGTCACCCTTTTGAATGCTGTCGCCATCCTTAACCATCAAGCTAAGAACCAATCCCGGCATGGGTGCTTTTAATTCAGCTATTTTATTGGACTGCAAATTATCCAGACCTAAGGCCTGCAATAGCTCATCTAACTGATCTTTGATACTCAAGGTGTAAAGATTCCCATTTACTTTTATGCTCGCTGTTTTTTCAGCTCGGGAAAAGGCAAGCACCTCTACTTGGTAGGAATTGCTCTCATGTATGATGTGAAAAATATTTTCCTTGATGGGATATTGATCTAAGGTGAGATTTTTACCATTCAAGAGCCATGAACCTTTAGATAATTCAAGATTATAATCGAACTTGCCGTTTACTTTAACTTGGTGCATGGCTTTTAAAATTCCTGTAGCTGCTAAGTTAACGATTCAGGAAGTTAATCTCAAAACATGCAGCAAGGGCGGCTGTTTCGGTTCGCAAACGACTTTCACCTAAACTCAATGGCAGAAAGCCACTTTTTTTTGCCATAGCCAGTTCGGTAGGGGTAAAATCTCCTTCTGGACCAATTAAAATCAAATGACGATTATTGGCCTGAATAATTTGTTTGCTGGGCGATCTTTCATCATCCATACAATGAGCGATCAATTTCTGGCCTTCAAAGGGCTGAGCCAGCAGTTTTTTAAAGCTGATGGCTTCATTGAGTTGTGGATGGTATGCCTTAATGGATTGTTTTACAGCCGAAGTGATAATTTTGTTTAATCGCTCCGATTTCACTTCCTTACGTTCAGAGCGTTCGCAAATAATCGGCGTAATTTCATCAATTCCCATCTCCGTGGCTTTCTCCAAAAACCACTCCATGCGCTCGATATTTTTAGTAGGTGCTACTGCGATGTGTAAATAATGATTTCGCTTACCAAACTCTTGCTGGGCTTGAAAAACCTGCAGGTGTGTCCGTTTAGGATTCGCTTCCAGGATACGGGCTTTGTAATAACCGCCTTTACCGTCCACCAATACCACTTCATCACCAGCTTGCAAACGCAATACCCGTACGGCATGCTTACTCTCCTCCTCGCTCAAGGTATAAGCTTCAGCAATAAAATCAGGTGTGTAAAAAATATGCATTTGCTGTCTTAACGAACGTCTACGGCATCGTCATGATTGATCACCAACTCCAATTTGAGCGATTCTACATTTTGTTCCGCTTTTTTCAAAACGGTAAAAGTATAGCCCTGAAATTCGGTGCGTTCACCCACATCGGGTATTTTGCCAAATATATGCCCAGCCAAACCCGACATGGTATCATAGTCGCCGTCTTCGGGTAAATCGTGAGGCAGGAATTCATTCACATCGTATACGCTGGCAGAGGCGTTCACAATAAATTCAGTTTCAGAAACCTTTTCTACAATCGGCTTTTCTTCATCATACTCATCCTGTATCTCACCCACCAACTCTTCTACAATATCTTCGAGGGTGACCATACCGGCAGTTCCGCCAAACTCATCCAGCACAACAGCAATTTGAATTCGTTTTTGCTGAAACTCGCTCATCAAATCGTTGATTTTTTTGGTTTCGGGGATAAAATACGGTTTGCGTATCAAATCTTTCAACACCAAGTCCTTTTTATCCGCCAATAATGGCAAAATATCTTTGGCATGAATAATCCCCACGATCTTATCGATGGTATCTTCAAATACCGGTATCCGGGAATACCCTTCTTTAATTACGTATTCCAGTATTTCTGCTGGAGGCGTATCCAAATCAACCGCCGAAATCTTGGTACGGGGCACCATGATATTCTTCACTACCCGTTCGTTGAAGTCGAATACATTTTTGATTAGTTCGTGTTCAGAAGTGTCTAAGGCCCCGCTTTCCTTTCCCTGATCTAATAAGTATTGTAATTCTTCAGAACTGTGGTGTGCTTCATGTCCACCGGCAGGATGAATGCCGAATAACTTCAAAATGAAGTTGGCAAATCCGTTCAATAACCAGATAAATGGACGGAAAACAAGGTAAAAAATATGTAGCGGAGCTGATATAGCCAGTGTGGTATTTACCGGACGCTGAATGGCAAATGACTTTGGTGCCAGCTCACCAAACACAATGTGCATGATGGTGATGAAGGTGAATGCGATGACTGGGGCAGCGGTTCCAGAAAAGGAAGTGACTGTTTCGGGGCTGGCACCAAAAGATACCAGCAAGTTTTGCAACAGGTGCTCCATCACTTCTTCACCCACCCAACCCAAGCCAAGCGAAGCCAGGGTAATGCCCAACTGTGTGGCGGCAAGGTAACCGTCGAGGTGCTGGGTAATGTGTTTGGCAATTTTAGCCACCCGATGACCAGTTTTGGCTTTGATTTCAATTTGTGAGGCACGAACTTTCACAATAGCGAATTCGGCAGCCACAAAAAAGCCATTCAAAAAAACCAGGAAAAAAGTCAGGAATATTTGAAAACCCATGTTAAGCTTTTCTAAAAGTGGTGTGATACAACTTGATACTTTCTTCAATCACCTTATGGGCATAACGCTTGCCCAACAAATGTTCGATGCTCACCTTTTTTTGTTCCAAGGCTTTGTAATCCTGAAAAAAACGTACGATCTCTTTCATGGCATGCGGCGGAAGCTCACTCAAGTCATCAATATAATTGACAGATTGATCGTTTTGCGCTACCGCGATGATCTTGTCATCTTGTTCGCCCTGATCCACCATGTGCATCACTCCAATCGGCTTCGCCTCAATAATCGTTAATGGATAAACATCTACCGAACACAAAACCAAAATATCTAATGGATCCTTATCATCACAATAAGTTTGCGGAATGAAACCGTAATGCGCCGGATACATCACCGATGAAAACAAAACCCGGTCCAATTTGATTAAACCAGAATTTTTATCGATTTCGTATTTGGCTTTAGAACCCTTTGGGATTTCAATAATGGCATTAACAAGGGAAGGTAAATCTTCGCCAGGAGAAACTTGATGCCAGGGGTGATCACTACTCATTTGTGTTGTTCTAATCAGCTGGCTCTACTTCGATCCGGGTAAATGTTTTTTTATAAATGCCCAGACCAATGGTAAAGCTGTAACGACTACAAACCCAATTATAATATACAGGAGGTAATCGTTTATTTCCTGTGCAAATTTACGACCCAGAAAATATCCTAACAAAGTTAAGGATGTAATCCAAAGAATGGCACCTGAAATATTATAAATAGCAAACTTTCTGGAATCTAAACCTACCACTCCGGCAAAAATAGGGGCGAAAGTGCGAACTATGGGAATGAATCGACCCATGATGAGCGCAAACGCACCCTGCTTATGGTAATATTCTTCAGCTGCTCTTAAATAGCGTTGTTTGAAGAAAAAACTGTCTTTTCTATTGTATAGCAAAGGGCCTGTCTTTCGTCCGAACCAATAGCCCACAAAATTACCGAGTATAGCGGCTAAAATTAGACCAATGATCAGGCCGTAAATGCTGATATTCAATCGATCGGTGGCTACAAACATGCCAGCCAAAAAGAGCAAATAATCACCAGGAAGGAAAAATCCGAAGAATAATCCTGTTTCGGCAAAGATCACGAAAAGCAACAAATAAAAGCCACCCTCCCGGAGTACTTGTACGGGGTCAACAAGGGTTTGAAGGTAATCCCAGAATTGGTGCATAGGTTCTTACCTGTAAAGCTACGATATTAAATCAGATTGCGCTAGAACAGATTAGCCACCAAATTAGGATAAATTCCTAAAAGAATGGTAATAATGGCAGAAATACCGATCACCCAGTTAAAATTGGCCGAAACAGCAATAATTTGGCGTTCTGAGGGCTTGAAATACATGGCCACCACCACACGCAGATAGTAGAAAATACCCACCACGGCATTCAGCACCGCCAAAATAACCAGCCAGATACGGTATTCGCCCAGGGCATTAGTAAACATCATGAACTTACCGATAAAGCCGGCGGTAAGTGGAATACCTCCAAGCGACAGCATGGCCACCGTTAAGGCAAAGGCCAGGAATGGATTGCTTTTACCCAAACCATTAAAGGCATCGAACTCTTCAGAGTTGGTCTGGCGTTTTATCAAAATCAATACCGCAAAAGCAATAATGGTAGCAATGGAATAAGCCGTAGCATATACGAATACCGAATTAACCGAAGATGCGCCCAGGGCAATAATGGCAAAAAGCAGATAACCTACATGCGAAATACCCGAATAGGCCAGCATGCGCTTAAAGCTGTGCTGGTACAAAGCAGTGATGTTACCCACCAATAAGGTCAGTACGGTGATCACCAAGATGGCCGGCATCCAGAAATCGTGTAATGGCGCAAAGCAGAACTGGAACAAACGCAGAAAAGCAGCAAAGCCAGCAGTCTTGGCCACGGTGCTCATGAAAGCGGTAATCAATGCAGGCGAACCTTCATACACATCCGGCGACCAGAAATGGAAAGGTGCCGCACCGATCTTGAAGCTCAAACCTACCAGCATCAATAAAAGGCCGGTATAGAATAAGGGATCAATCCCGGTTTTGGCTCCCGCGATGACATAATCACGGATAGCTGCCAGGTCGAATGAGCCGGTAGCGCCATATACTAGGGCGATACCGAATAACAAGAATCCAGTTGAGAAGGCACCCATCAGAAAATATTTCAGGGCGGCTTCGTTAGAGGCCACATCTTTTTTCTTGATCCCAGCAAGGATGTACAAACTCACCGACATGATCTCGATACCAATGAACAACATCGACAAGTTGTGGTAAGACAGCATCACCAAGATCCCCGCAAGGGCAAACAAGATCACCGCATAATACTCAGCCACATGCTCACTGATGCGCTCAAAAGATTGTTTAGAGATAGCCAGAATGAGGAAAGTAGAAATGATACAGATGCTGCTGAATGCTACCGCAAAGTTGTCGAACAACATCATGCCGCTGAAAATCGGTGCGGTATTCTGGTTCCATTCGGCCACACTAAAACCCAAAGCAACCAGCAAACCAATTAAGGTTACCGGCAACAGCGCTTTCGAAGCCTTAAATAAACCCAGGTACAATACCACTAGGGCTAAAATGGATAAGGTGATAATAGCGTTCATCTGATTATTTCACTAATAGTTTAGCGTTTACCACTTCTAAGAGTTGGCTCACGGCTGGTTCAGAAATGTTTAAGATAGGCTGCGGAAACACCCCGATTAAAATTACTAGGGCACAAACGGGATACAACACCCATTTCTCGGTACAATCAATATCCGCAAATTTTTCAGTGTTTTTGTTGGCTTCGCCCAGCATCACCTGCTGATACATTCGCAACATGTAAACGGCACCGAAAATGATGGTCAATCCGGCTACCACCGCTAACCATAGATTATATTGGTAGATACCCATCAGTAATAAAAACTCACCGATGAAACCATTGGTCAGCGGCAGGGCTACGGTGCCCAGTAAAATGATTAAGAAAGTGATAGCCAGTTGCGGAGCCGATTTAGCGATACCGCCCATCGATGCAATTTCACGGGTGCCTAGACGGCGAATGATGATATCCAGCACAAAGAACATCCCCACCACATTGATGCCGTGGTTCAGCATTTGGATCATGGCGCCTTGCAAGCCTTGTACATTCCAAACAAAAATACCCGCGGAAATTAAACCCACGTGGCTGATGGACGAATAAGCCACCAATCGTTTTACATCTTTTTGGGTAAAGGCAATGACTGCCGCATACACCACGCCAATGATTGACAAGATCAAAGCGGTTTGACCCCATTGGCTAAAGCCCAGCGGTGCCACCGGAATCAACCAACGGATGACGCCATAAATACCCATTTTCAGCATGATGCCCGATAGCAGCATGGTACCGGCAGTTGGCGCCTCGGTATAGGTATCCGGCTGCCAGGTGTGGAAGGGGAAAATTGGGATCTTGATGGCGAAGGCTAAGAAGAAAGCCCAGAAAATCCAGCTCTGCGTCGTCGCATCCAAGTTCAAGGCGTAGAAGTCCTGAATATCAAAAGTTTTACCCGGTGTTTGCAGGTGCAGGTAAATGATGGCCAGCAACATGAACAAACTTCCGAAAATGGTGTACACGAAAAATTTCAGGTTTACCTTAATGCGATTCTCGCCACCCCAAAGGGCGCAAATGAAATAAATTGGAATCAGGGCAGCTTCCCAACCTACGTAGAATAAGAAAGCATCTAAAGCGGTGAATACGATTAGTAAACCAGCCTGCATGAATAGCATCAGGCCATAGAAAGTACCCGACTGGTTTTGCTTGAAACCAGCAAGTACAATTAATGGCAGCAATCCGTTGGTCAATAACACCAGCAATAAGCTGATACCGTCAATACCTGCTTTAAAGTTGATGCCCATGTTGGTCAACCAAGGCTGATTTACCAAAAACTGGGTCCCGGCCTCCGGCTGAAAACGCAGGAGCAGGCAAATGGCATAAGTCAATGAAATCAAAGACGAAGCCAGGGCCACATACTTTGCTTTAGGCGAAGAACCCAAAATAGTGGTGATAATTGCTCCCGCGATGGGTAATAAAAGGAGTAAAAGTATATCCATGAATTATGCTGTCCTTTTAAATATGATAAAAACCGTAAATCAGTAGCGCCACAATACCGGCCACCATCATGAAAATATAGAAACCTACATTTCCGGTCTGGATTAATCGCAGACCTTTGCTGGCTTCTTTTGCGCCGTTACCCAGACCATTTACGATACCGTCGATACCCAGTTTGTCTACTATCTTGAAGAAGAATTGAGAAATCGCATCCAACGGACGGGTAATCATCGCATCGTATAATTCGTCGATATAAAATTTGTGGTAAGATAATTTCGATAGGAAAGATCGTTCCTCTGTATCGGCAACCGGAACTGATTTGCGATTGATATAAATCACATAAGCTATCGCGATGGAAATCACAGCGGCACCTACAGAAATACCCATCAACAGGTATTCGGTAGCGTGGTCTAAAACTAAGGCTTCGCCGGATAAGGCCTGCGTGTAAGTCAATACGGGGCTTAAGAATTGTGCCAACCAGTGGTGGCCGCCCAATACTTCAGGTACGCCGATAAATCCACCTAAGACTGAAAGGATGGCCAGTACCACCAATGGGATAGTCATCGAAGCAGGCGATTCGTGCAGGTGTTTTTCCTGTTCCTTGGTTCCACGGAAAGTACCGAAGAAAGTGAGGAACAACATGCGGAACATGTAGAAAGCAGTCAGCATGGCACCACCAACACCGATGGCCCACAATAACGGGCTATGCTCATACACATGCGCCAAAATTTCGTCCTTAGAGAAAAATCCTGAGAATGGCGGCAAACCGGAAATGGCAATGGTACCACTCAGCATGGTCAGGAAAGTAATCGGCAATTTTTTACGCAAGCCACCCATGTTGCGCATATCCTGCTCGTGATGCATGGCATGAATTACCGAGCCCGCACCCAGGAATAATAAAGCTTTGAAGAAAGCGTGGGTGATCACGTGGAAGAAAGCTCCTGTGTAAGCACCAACGCCCAATCCCAAAAACATATAACCCAACTGCGATACGGTGGAGTAAGCCAGTACCTTTTTGATATCGTTCTGTGTTAAGGCAATCAGTGCAGCTACAATCGCGGTAGCTAAACCGACCACGGCAATAATTTCAGTAGTGAACGGCGCCAGGGTGAACAAGATGTTCGAACGGGTAATCATGTAGATACCTGCCGTCACCATGGTGGCGGCGTGGATGAGTGCCGAAACCGGCGTAGGGCCGGCCATCGCATCCGGCAGCCAGGTAAACAAAGGCAACTGCGCCGATTTACCGGTAGCACCGATGAATAATAAAATGGTAATTAAGGCCAATGTCGCATTTCCAGGAGCCATTAAAGCGGCCTGAGGAAATACTTTGGCAAATTCTACGCTTCCGAAAGTGCTGTAAATTAAGAACACGCCTAACAGGAAACCCAAGTCACCAATACGGTTCATCACAAAGGCTTTCTTGGCTGCACTGGCATAATTTCCGTTGGTAAACCAAAAACCGATGAGCAGGTAAGAGCATAAACCTACTCCTTCCCAACCAATGAACATCACCACATAGTTTGAGCCCAAAACGAGCAACAACATAAAAAAGATGAAGAGGTTCAGGTAAGCGAAAAACTTAGCAAAACCAGCATCTTCATGCATGTATCCGCTGGAATACACATGGATAAGGAAACCGATTCCGGTAACGATGAGCAGCATGATCGAGCTCAGCGGATCGACCATAAAAGAGAACGGAATCTGTAAAGATCCCACATTGATCCAGTCGAAAAGCGGAACCAAAAAGCTCTTATGTGCAGCTGCTTGTAATTCGAAAAAGATGCCGAGGCTTAATCCGAAGGATAACAGAATGGCCAAACTGCCGATCCAGCTTACCAGGGTTTTGGATAAGGTATTTCTGCCCAAACCATTGATCAGGAAACCAATGAGCGGGAAAATAGGAACTAAGTAAACTAAATTGATCATGCGCTGATTACCACTTTAACTTGTTCAATACATTGATATCGATGGAGTTCGTGTTGCGATACACCATCACGATAATGGCCAGACCCACCGCAACTTCTGCGGCAGCCAATGCCATGATAAAAAATACAAATACCTGTCCGGCTGCATCACCACGGTAAGCCGAGAAAGCGGTCAGCAATAAGTTTACTGCGTTCAGCATCAGTTCTACCGACATGAAAATCACGATAGCATTTCTGCGGATCAATACGCCCATGGCGCCGATGGCGAAAATGATGGCGCTGAGCAGGATATAATGATTCAATGGAACGCCCTGAATGGCTTGTGTAATATTTTCCATGCGTTTAGGCTTCTTTTTTGGCTAATAATACCGCTCCTACCATGGCTGATAACAGCAACAGAGAGGAAATTTCGAACGGCAATAAAAATTCGTTGAACAATACTTTACCCAGGTTTTTTACCAAACCTAAGTTTGGATTGTTCAGCACCACCGGATTGGATACGTTCAGTGCTTTAACCGAACCTACCAAAGTAACCAGTAAGCACATACCGGCCACCACACCTGCAATTTTAAGCAGGTTGGATTTTGCCGGCTCGGCATCCTTGTTAAGGTTGAGCAACATGAGCACAAAGAGGAACAATACCATGATGGCCCCCATGTACACAATGAAATTTACAATGGCCAGAAACTGGGCATTGAGCAAAATGTAATGGATAGTGAAGGTGAAAAAGGTAATAATCAGGTACAGCACACTGTGCACCGGATTTTTGGTAAAGATCACCAGTAACGAAAAGAAAATCGATAGAAAGGCGATCAGGTAAAATAAAGACTGGCTCATTACTTGGTCAATTCGGTTAATGGTTTTTCAACCAGTTTATCTTTTCCGTAAATAAAATCTTTACGCAGGTAATCGGCCGGAACGATCGGACCATCCAGGTAGATGGCTTCTTTCGGGCAGGCCTCTTCGCATAAACCGCAAAAAATGCAACGCAGCATGTTGATCTCATACGTAGCGGCATATTTCTCTTCGCGATATAAAGCTTCTTCGCCCTTTTTACGCTCGGCAGCTACCATGGTAATGGCTTCGGCCGGGCAAGATAAGGCACAGAGTCCGCAAGCAGTACAACGCTCACGACCTTCTTCATCGCGTTTCAGCGAGTGCATCCCACGCCAGTTTTCTGAAAACTCACGTTGTACCTCCGGATAAAATACAGTCTCCTTCGGTTTAAACATATGACGGAAAGTAATGGCCATACCCTTGAAGATTGCCGGGAGGTACATGCGCTCCCAGAAATTCATTGGCTTCTGCTCTAAAACTTTCTTTCTGTTACTTAATGCTTCCATTTTAAAATCCGTTTACTAAAGCGGTCACAATTCCGGTCAACACAATATTGGCAATGGCTAAAGGAATTAACACCTTCCAGCCCAGGTTCATCAATTGATCGTAGCGGAAACGTGGAATGGTCCAACGCACCCACATGAAGAAGAAGATGAACGCAAATATTTTGATGAACAATACGCCCATGCCCAATAGCGGGCCAAAGGTTGGGCCTAATAAATTATTCATGAAATCCATACCCGGATAATTGTAACCACCGAAATACAGTGTGGCCATTACGGCTGAGGATACAAACATATTGATGTATTCGGCGAACAGGAAAAAACCTAGTTTCATCGACGAATACTCGGTATGGTAACCACCCACCAACTCTGTTTCACACTCTGGCAAGTCGAAAGGCGTACGGTTGGTTTCCGCGAAAGCGCAAACTAAAAAGATCAAGAATCCTAAAGGCTGATAAAACACGTTCCATTGGAAACCATGTTGCTGCTCTACAATATCTTTTAAGCTCAAACTGTTGGTTACCAATAATAAGGCGATGATGGATAAGCCCATCGGAATTTCGTAGCTGATGTTTTGTGAAGCAGCTCGGATGGCACCCATTAACGAGAATTTGTTGTTAGACGCCCAGCCCCCAATCATGATGCCATACACACCTAGGGAAACTACACCGAAAATGTACAAAATACCAACATTGATGTCGGTAGCTTGCAAAGCAATGGTTCTACCGAACAATTGGATATCCTGACCCCATGGAATAACGGCAGAGCCGATACAAGCAGTCAAAATGGCCAGAGATGGACCGGCGATGAACAGGAATTTGTTTGACTCCGTTGGAATAATTTCTTCTTTCAGAAACATTTTTACCCCATCGGCCAATGGCTGGAACATACCTCCGGGACCAGCACGGTTCGGACCAACGCGGTCCTGAAGGAAAGCCGCGATTTTACGCTCAGCCAGGGTAGAGTACATCGCTACCAGCAAGCTCAAAGCAAAAATCACCGTGATGAATACAAATTTCTCTATAACGAATGCAATTTCCATTAGCTTTTCTTAGTTCTTTCGAATTCTTCTTTGTTTGCCGCCATTAATGCCGGATTCTGCTGTATCACAGGAAGCGGTTTCAAAGTTTCGTAATGATTAGATGAAATTACCGAAGTATTGGCAATAGCACGAGGACCTTCAATTACCCAGTCACTGGTGTTTTTCTTATCGAAACGGCAAGTATTGCAAATAAATTCCTCTACTTCGTTGTACTCGTCCTTGCGAGCGGTTACACGAATTACTTCTTCGCCTTTGTACCATAAAGTCACTTTACCCGAGCAAGTTGGACAATCGCGGTGCGCATCTACCGGCTTAGTAAACCAAACACGGTTTTTAAAACGGAAAGTCTTGTCGGTTAAAGCACCTACGGGGCATACATCAATTACGTTTCCGGAGAAATCATTATCAATTGCCTGCTCGATGTAAGTAGATATTTCGGCATGGTCGCCACGACCCAAAACTCCATGAACTCGGTTATCGGTAATCTGGTCGGCTACGTAGGTACAACGGTAGCACAGAATACAACGATTCATGTGTAACTGAATCTTATCGCCGATGTCGATACGTTCAAAAGTACGGCGGTCAAATTCGTAGCGGGTTTGTGCAGCACCGTGCTCAAAACCTAAGTCTTGCAAGCTGCACTCACCAGCCTGATCACAAACCGGGCAATCTAATGGGTGATTGATCAATAACATTTCCACCACCCCTTTACGGGCTTCCACCACTTCTGGCGAAGTAATATTTTCCACTTCCATGCCATCCATCACGGTAGTACGGCAACTAGCGACCAGCTTGGGCATCGGGCGAGGATCTTTTTCAGAACCTTTGCTCACTTTTACCAAACAGGTGCGGCACTTACCACCACTACCCTGCAGTTTGGAATAGTAGCACATGGCCGGCGGAACGATCTCACCTCCTATTTGCCTTGCAGCATTCAGGATGGTGGTTCCCGGCTCTACTTCTACGGAAATTCCGTCTATCGTTACTTTAACTTTATCAGACATGGTGAACGATTAAAATCTTTATACAGTTGCTGCAATAGCAGGTAGTGGATCAGCATAATGTGCCAGGCCGTAATTGCCTTTTTGTGCTTCCTGCGGATGCGTTACATGCCATTCGAACTCATCGCGGAAGTGCCGGATGGCGCTAGCTACCGGCCAGGCTGCCGCATCTCCCAATGGACAAATGGTATTTCCTTCAATTTTTTTAGCAACATCCACCAATAGATCAATGTCGCTCATGGTACCGTGACCGTACTCTAAACGGTGCAATACTTTTTCCATCCAACCAGTTCCTTCACGGCAAGGCGAACATTGTCCGCAGCTTTCGTGGTGGTAGAAACGGCTAAAGTTCCAGGTATTGCGAACGATACAGGCATCTTCATCCAATACCACAAAACCACCCGAACCCAACATGGTTCCAGTAGCGAAACCTCCATCTGAAAGTGACTCATAAGTCATCAGGCGGTTCTCGCCATTTACGGTTTTTAAAATCAAGTTGGCAGGCAGGATAGGCACAGAAGAACCTCCAGCGACTACCGCTTTGAGGCGTTTGCCATTGGCGATACCGCCACAATATTCATCCGAATAGATAAAATCTTCTACCGAAACGCCTAATTCAATTTCGTATACGCCCGGTTTATTGATGTTTCCTGAAGCGGAAATCAATTTCGTTCCGGTGCTGCGGCCAATTCCGATTTTGGCATACTCATCGCCGCCTTCGTTTACGATAGGTACCACCGCAGCAATAGATTCTACGTTGTTTACTACCGTTGGACAACCATATAAACCCGATACTGCAGGGAATGGTGGTTTGATACGTGGGTTACCACGCTTACCTTCCAGCGATTCCAATAAAGCGGTTTCTTCGCCACAGATATAGGCACCACCTCCGGGTTGTACATACAGTTCGAGGTCGAAACCTGAACCTAAAATATTTTTACCTAAAAATCCGGCTGCTTTGGCTTCCGCAATCGCTTTTTCCAAAATGCGGATCTGCGGCATCATCTCTCCGCGAACGTAGATGTAGGAGGTATTAGCTCCTAAAGCATAGCTCGATACGATCATTCCCTCAATCAATAAGTGAGGGATGTGGGTCATCAGGTAGCGGTCTTTAAAAGTACCCGGCTCTGATTCATCGGCATTACATACCAAATAACGCGGCACCCCTTCCGGCTTAGCCAAAAAGCTCCACTTCATCCCGGTAGGGAAACCTGCTCCACCACGGCCACGCAGGCCTGATTTTTTCACTTCTTCTACCACATCATCGGGCGAAAGACTTTTGAGAGCCCTTTCTACCGCTCGGTATCCGCCTTGCTGACGATACACGTCGAAGGTGTTGATACCCGGCACGTTAATGTGTTCAAATAATAGTCTACGAGCCATTTATTTTTTCTTTAACTCCTCAATTAAGGTATCGAGTTTATCTTCTGTTAAGTTTTCGTAATAGGTATAATCCGGACCGATTTGTAAAACCGGAGCCATACCGCAGGCAGCCAAACACTCAACGCCTCTCCAACTAAACAAACCGTCTTTAGTCACTTCGCCTTCTTTTACGCCTAATTTTTTCTCCAAGTGAGTCATCATTTTATCGGAACCTACCAATTGGCAAGGTCCAGTGCGGCATACCTCTAATACATATTTGCCTTGCGGCTGCAGGAAGAACATGGTGTAGAAAGTAGCTACTTCATACACTTCAATGGGTTGGATGTTCAGGTATTCGGCTACCTTATCCATGGCCGAAGGGCTTAGCCAGCCATACTCGGCCTGCACCAGGTGCAATACCGGCAACAAGGCCGACTTTTGTTTTCCCTGAGGATAACGTTTTACGATTTCATCAAACTGAGCAATCAGCCCGGCCGAGAAATTGATTTCCTGGGTTTCGGTTACCTTAAGCATCTAACTCTCCCGCAATAACGTTTAAACTACTCATGTTAATAATTGCATCAGAAAGTAACATGCCGCTGCTCATTGGGGCATACATCTGGTAATTGATGAAGCTCGGGCGGCGGAAGTGTAAACGGTATGGCGAACGTCCACCATCGTTTACCAGGTAGAAGCCCAACTCGCCGTTGCCGCCTTCTACTGCATGGTACACTTCTGTTTTCGGAGTCTCAATTTCACCCATCACAATTTTGAAATGGTAAATCAAGGCTTCCATATTGTTGTATACGTCTTCTTTGGCCGGCAGGTAAAATTCCGGTACCTCGGCATGGAAAACGCCTTTAGGTTCTTTTTCTATTTTCTCCAGCGCCTGCTCAATAATGCGCAAACTCTGCCAAATTTCTTCATTACGTACAATGAAACGATCGTATACGTCGCCGGTTGTTCCTACCGGGATTTCGAAATCAAAATCTTGATAAGAAGAATAAGGTTCATTTACACGAACATCGTAATCCACACCGGTGGCTCTTAAAATTGGGCCTGACCAGCTGTAATTCAATGCGGTTTCCGGATCAACTGCCGCCACACCTGAGGTACGCTCGATGAAAATACGGTTACGGTTGAAGAGTGCCTCGAACTCCTTCATAATTGGCGGGAAGTTTTTGAGGAACTTGCGGATCTTCGCGAAAGCGATATCGTTAAAGTCACGCTCAAAACCACCTATACGACCGATATTGGTAGTTAAACGGGCACCACAAATTTCTTCATAAATTTCGTAGATGTGCTCCCGCTCTTCCATCAGGTAAAGGAAACCGGTGAATGCTCCGGTGTCTACTCCCAAAATTCCGTTACAAATTAAGTGATCGGAAATACGAGCCAATTCCATAATGATGACACGCAGGTAATCGACACGTTTAGGGGTTTGGATATCGAGCAATTTTTCTACCGTCATGTGCCAACCCATGTTGTTGATGGGAGATGAACAATAGTTCAAGCGATCGGTTAATGGGGTGATTTGGTAGAATGGACGATGTTCCGCAATTTTTTCGAAGGCACGATGGATATATCCGATGGTGGATACGCCACTCACAATGCGTTCGCCATCCATCTCCAATACGTTTTGGAATACACCATGCGTAGCGGGGTGGGTGGGACCTAAATTGAGGGTATGCGTCTCTTTTTGCGGGTCGTTATCTGTAAATACCGGATGGTTCATCATCTGCCGAAGAAATAATCTTTTTTATCTACACGATTAGGGTCTTCCAATGGATACTCTCTAAGCATCGGGAAAACCGTCATCTCATCTACATTTAAAATACGGCGTAAATCCGGATGTCCTTCGAAATGAATTCCGAAGAAATCATAGGTTTCACGCTCCATCCAATTGGCACCTTTCCATAAATGGGATGCGGTTGGAATGCTCGGCTTGTCGGCCGATAAAAATACTTTGATCCGTACCCGGATGTTATGACGCAAACTATGGAGGTGATAAATCACCCCAATGGCAAGTTCTTTTTCTGGGTAATGGATTCCGGTAATATCGGTGAGGTAATTGAATTGCAATGCTGCATCTTCCTTTAAGAATTTCAACACTTCAGCAATCGTTTCTTTACCGGTTTCAAAAGTTAACAAGCCATAGGGTTCTTCAGGCACAGAAATCTGGTCTGCGAAACGAGCCGTCAGCTTTTGAATTAATGACTGGTTATTTAATTTGTCCATTACTGGATTCCGTATTTGGCTAATAATTCTTTGTATTCAGGAGATTCGCGGCGACGCAGTGATTCGTTCTTCACCAGCTCCTGTATTTTATTAAATCCATCAATGATGGCTTCGGGACGGGGAGGGCATCCGGGCACGTAAACGTCTACAGGAATCACCTCATCAATACCTTGCAAAACGGAGTAAGTATCGAAAATACCTCCGCTGGATGCACAGGCACCTACAGCAATTACCCAGCGTGGTTCGGCCATTTGTACATATACCTGGCGTAACACCGGAGCCATTTTCTTGGCAATAGTTCCCATCACCATCAGCAAATCGGCCTGGCGTGGCGAGAAACTCGGACGCTCGGAACCGAAACGAGCAAAATCATAATGCGAGCCCATGGTAGCCATGAACTCGATGCCACAACAAGAAGTAGCAAATGGCAAGGGCCACAAGGAATGTGAACGAGCCAAGCCAACCACTTTATCTAAAGAAGTAGCAAAAAAACCGGAGCCTTCTATCCCGGGAGGAGCTTCAACTATATTAATTTCGCTCATAATTGCCTTTTTTATAACCTTAGGGACTTATTTATTCAGCGCCCAAATGTAATGTTTAAACACCTTATTCCCAATCCAGCGCACCTTTTTTCAGCACATAAATGAAGCCTAATAAAAGGGTGCCCATGAAGATGAACATTTCGATGACACCGGCCCATCCAAAGTCTCTGAAATTGACAGCCCAGGGGTACATAAAAATCACCTCCACATCAAACAACACAAATAAAATAGCCACCAAAAAATACTTGATAGAGAAAGGTTGACGGGCATTACCTATCGACTCGATTCCCGATTCGAAAGGAATCAATTTATCGGCAGTTTTGCGTTTTGGACCAACCAAGTGGGTTACCACCATGGTGACCACCACGAAACCTAGTGCCACGATCATTTGAAAAATAATTGGCAAGTAATTTACGGGAGTGCTTTGTGCTTCCATCGTTTGATTTTGGTGCGGCAAATATAAAAAGAAAGCGCCTTAATCGGATGATTAAGGCGCTTAAATGAATGTCATTTTTTTATTTTGTACCGCCGATGGCTTTCATGGCTTCCATGGCTACGGCATTGGCCGGATCTAACTCCAAAATCTTGCCAAAATACGTTTTAGCTTTATCGTAATCTTTATCCTTTTTGGCAGCTACCTGACCCAGGTAAGTATAAGCCTCAATGATTCCCGGGGTATTTTTAGCAGCTAATTCTGGTTTAGTAACCGTTACAATCTCTACGTACTTTTCATAAAAAGGAACTGCCAAGCCCTGGCTTTCGTTTTCATCATCCAGCTGACGGTTGATACGCCCTCTGAACTGCCAAGCCGCATGGGTGGTTGGTGAACGCTGAATTAAATAGCTGAAAGCAGAATCGGCTTTTACCAGCAATTCTTTATCGGCAGGAAGACCAGCGGTTTTCTTAGCTCCATAATCGAAATAGAAGGAAGAACCTAGATAATAGTAATCCAAGAGATTTCTTTGCGGATTTTTAACTGCGATTTCGTAAGCAGCGGCAGCTTTATCATATTTTTTCAAACCATAAAGCTCTTTGGCAATTTCGCTCATACCAGACACCAGGTTAGAGTCTAACTGAACGGCTTTTTGTACGATTTCAAAACCTTCGGCATCTTGACCCAGCTTGATCATGGCACGACCCAGGTAGCTGTAATCTCTACCAATGATACGCTTAGGTTCTACTTTTGACATGAAATCTTTGATGGCTTGGATACTGGCTTCATAATTTCCGTTCTCAAATGCAGAGTAACCTAAATAACGCAAAATTCTTTTGTTGGCCTTATCCATTTGGGCCATGGCTTGGGCTTCCTGCTCTAAAGTTTTATAATCTTTAGCCAAGATCAAGAAATCAGCATAACGCATGCGTGAGTCTAAGGACATGTCGGTTAACTCCAGGTATTTCTTGTAGTAATCTAATGCCTGTTTGATTTTAGTATCGTAA
This sequence comes from Sphingobacteriaceae bacterium, assembly GCA_947458875.1. Lineage (GTDB taxonomy): Bacteria > Bacteroidota > Bacteroidia > Sphingobacteriales > Sphingobacteriaceae > JAIPAN01. The sequence continues at coordinate 971 of CANGZD010000021.1, read as the reverse complement.
TTACGGCCGTCTGATCTGGCCCACAAATAATATGTTTCAGCTAATTCGCGGTAGGCCGGTCCATAATTAGGGTCGATGGCTAAAACGCTGTTGAACTCATCTACCGATTCCTGGAAGGCTTTCGACATTTTATTGATCACGCCTAATTCTATCTTAGAGCGCAATAAGTTTTTATTGAGATCAAAAGCAGTACGGTAAGCGCTGTAAGCTTCCGAGTTCTTCATCTGACCACGATAAGCATCAGCCAGGTAAAGGTTGGCTTCTGCTAAAAACACTTCAGCACCTTTAGGGTTAGTGGTAGTTAATACTTTTTGGTAATAAGAAATGGCCAATTCATAGTTTGGCTTTTTTGCAGATGCATAGGCACGACCGATGTAAAGGTTGGCTCTATTGTCCTTTTTATCAGACAATGAAACTGCTTTATCAAAATAAGTTTTAGCCGCAGCTTCGTTTCCATTCTCTAAATCTACCTGACCTAAACCGATGTAGTTAAGCGGGAATGCAGGATTTTTGACTACTCCTTCTTCAAATACCACTTTAGCAGAATCATCATAGTCTGTTTTTAAGTACACCTGTCCTAAAAAGAAGTAACTCTCGCCTAAGTTTGGCTGCATGCTGATTAAACTTTTCAGCTGTGATTTTGCTTTCTGATACTGCTCCGCATCTATAGATTTTCTGGCATCAGTTAATGACTGTGCAAAAACGGATGAACCCAACAATACAAGCATAAGGCCTGCCTTGAACACTTTTTTCATCATTTCCATGGTTCGAATATCTAATTTTTATTCTTATTTTCTAATAATAATTTCTCTCGAGGGAATTTTATCTGGAAGTAAGCCTGATTTTAGGATCAAACGCTGTCCGCGTTCGCTGGCTACAAATGTGACAAAACCTGTGCCCGGACCGGGTCCACCCTCACAATTAATCAAATACAAATTACGAATTAGCGGGTATAATCCCAAGGCCAAATC
>CANGZD010000020.1 GCA_947458875.1 Sphingobacteriaceae bacterium | reverse complement strand
ATATTTGCAAAGTTTAAACACCAAAAATTAATCCATTATTAACACCAAATTATGATGAAAAAATTACTTTATTCATTAGTTCTTGTGTTTGCCACTGTAAGTGTGTTTGCACAAGTAACTACAAGTAGTTTGACGGGTACCATCAAAGATTCGCAGGAATCTTTAGTAGGTGCTACCGTTAAAGCTATTCACACCCCAACCGGAACGGTTTACGGTGCTTCTACCAATGCAAGTGGTAGATATCTATTAAACAACATGCGTGTAGGTGGTCCTTATACCATCGAAGTGAGTTATTTAGGTTATCGCACTTACAAGCTGACTGATGTTTACCTTAAGTTGGGTGAGACCCTTACCTTGAATTCAGTACTTGATAAATCAGGTCAAGAATTACAAGAAGTGGTTGTAACAGGTACCAAAGATAACTTGTTCAATAGCAAGCGTACTGGTGCGGCTACCAATATCACAAAAGATCAGTTAGAACAATTGCCTACTTTGAGCAGAAGTTTACAAGACTTCACTCGTTTAACTCCTCAAGCAAATGGTAACTCATTTGGTGGTGCTAACAACCGTTTTAATAACATTACAATTGACGGTGCTGTTAATAACGACGTTTTTGGTCTTTCCGGTTCAGGTACTCCAGGTGGTTTAGCTAATACTCAACCTATCTCTTTAGATGCGATTCAAGAGATCCAAGTTGTATTGGCACCATATGATGTTTCTTATGGTAACTTCACCGGTGGTGGTGTTAACGCGGTAACTCGCTCTGGTACTAACAAGTTCGAGGGTTCTGCCTATTTCTTTGGTCGTAATGAAAATACTTTGGGTAAAAACGTGTTAACAAACGCTAAGTCAACACAATTTACAAACAACCAATATGGTTTCCGCATTGGTGGTCCAATTGTTAAAGACAAATTATTCTTCTTCGCTAACGCGGAATTGCAAAGAGTTCAGTCTCCATTGTTTAACAACGCAGGAGATGCAGGTGCAGCAATTACAGCAGCTACAGCAAAACAAATTGCAGATCATGCCAAGGCTCAGTGGGGTTATGATGTAGGCTCTTATGGTCCTCAGGATGTTCAGACTCAAAACAACAAAATCTTCGGTAAATTAGACTGGAACATTGATGCTAAAAATCAATTGACTGTACGTTATAATTACATTGATGCTTTTGATGATAACATCTCCAGAAGTGGTACTTTCTTCCGTTTTGGAAACAATGCCTACAAGTTTGAGAACAAACAGCATGTAGCTGTTGCAGAATGGAGAAGTAAGCTTACTGATAACTTATCTAACAACTTAATTGTAGGTTACACCAGCATTCGCGATAAGCGTACCACTGCGGGTTCTTTATTCCCACAGATCACGATTTTAAACATTGATGGTAAATCAACCAACAGTGCTGAATTGGGCTCTCAGAGAAGCTCTGTTGCGAATGAATTGGATCAGAATGTTTTGGAGATTACTGATAACTTGAAATGGACGGTAGGTAAGCACAACTTTACCTTTGGTACCCACAATGAGTTCTTCAAGTTTAGAAACTTGTTTATCAACAATTTCAATGGTCGTTGGGATTTCAACAGTGTAGCTGATTTCTTAGCCAATGCGCCGGATCGCGTTCGTGCAACTTACTCTTTGTTGCCAGGAAATCCTCGCCCGGAAGCTAATTTCAATGCTGCTCAATTGTCTGCTTACGCTCAGGATGAGTTTGAAGCAGCTAAAGGATTAAAAATTACTGCCGGTTTACGTGTTGACTTGCCAATTTTTGGGGATACTCCATTACGTAACGACTTAGTGATTTCAAACTTTGACATGCGTACTGACCGTACTGCTGCTCAGAAATTATTGTTCGCACCTCGTTTCGGATTTAACTGGGATTTGTTAGGTGACCGTTCAATCCAGCTTCGTGGTGGTTCTGGTATCTTTACCGGACGTGTTCCTTTCGTTTGGTTGTCAAACCAGTTCACCAACAGTGGTGTAATGTTCGGAACAGTTGATAGAAGAACTTCTTCATCCAGCCCATTGGCGTTTGTAAGTGATCCTAATAACCAAAAGTCTGCAGGTGCAGGTTCAACCCGTGCAGAAGTGAACTTAGTGAGTCCTGATTTCAGATTACCGCAGGTTTTCAGAAATAACTTAGCTGCTGACTTTAAATTGCCATTAGGTATTACGGCAACCTTAGAAGGTATCTACTCTAAAACCTTGAATAACATCGTTTATTCTGATATGAACCTGAGACCATCTACCACTACCATCGCTTCAAACTTATCAGGTGGTAAAGATTTGCGTCCTGCGTTTACTGGTAGATTTAACAGTACCGCGTTTACCAACGTTGTCAGGTTAGACAATACCAATAGAGGTTATACTTACAGCTTAACCGCTCAATTGCAAAAAGCATTTGATTTCGGTCTGACTACCATGGTAGCATACACCAACGGTAGAGCTGAAGCGGTAAATGATGGTACCAGCAGTACTGCACTTTCAAACTGGGAATTCTTACAGATTGTAAACAATCCAAACAATCCTGATTTATCAACCTCAAATTTCCAAGTTAGACACCGTTTCATCGGTTCATTAAACTACATGTTTAACTACGGTAAAAACAAAGAATCTGGTACAGGAATTAGCTTATTCTATGCCGGACGCTCTGGTACACCGTATACTTACTTATACAATGGTGACTTAAACGGTGATGGTGCATTCTCTAACGACTTATTGTATGTGCCTGCTACTGCAGCTGACATCAAATTAGTACCTTTCTATATCAGATCAGGAAGTCAAACCATTATTGCCCCAAACTCTGCTACTCCTGCTCAACAATGGGCTGCTTTAGATGCATTCATCAAAGCCGATCCTTATTTGAGCACCAAGAGAGGTCAGTATGTTGATCGTAACGGTGCGGAAACTCCATGGGAGCATCAGTTCGACGTTCGTTTAACTCAAGACTTTGGTGCGATTGTAAAAGGAACCAAAAATAAAATTCAATTAACTTTCGACATATTTAACGTTGGAAACTTATTGAACAAAGAATGGGGTCGTCAGTACTTTGTAAGTAACCAGGCTGCCACATTGGTAACTTTCAACACTACCAACAGTGCTGACAGAGGATTCAACTTCACTGCACCTTCAAGTGGTACAGGATATGTAGTTAGTGCTTTCGGATCTTCATGGTCTGGTCAGTTTGGTGTGAGATACTTATTCAACTAATAAGATCCATCAAATTCATAAAAAAAGCCCTCCGATTTACGGGGGGCTTTTTTTTATACTTCTACATGGTTTGTTTCTTTGATAATGATTCTCGGGGCGGCTAAACTTACATCAGTCCCGCTTTTCGCTACAAGCTTATGGCTTTCCGCTGCAATCGGGTTTAGTAATAACGGAATTCTCCGTATTCAGAAAATATACTTACTTGTTTTTTTTCTGCAGCTTCCACCCGGCCAATAACTTGTGCATCAATGCCGAAAGATTTAGAGATTGCAATCAGATCTGTTGCAATAGTTTCTGGTACATAAAGCTCCATACGGTGCCCCATGTTGAACACCTTATACATTTCTTGCCAATCAGTACCCGATTGCTCCTGAATGAGTTTAAACAGTGGAGGGGTGGGGAATAAATGATCTTTTATGATATGTAGATTTTCGATAAAGTGCAATACCTTGGTTTGCGCACCACCACTGCAATGGACCATGCCATGGATTTGATCGCGGTAGCTATCCAGCATCTTTTTAACTACGGGGGCATAAGTTCGGGTGGGGGATAGCACGAGTTTACCGGCTGTAATAGGTTCGCCATCCGGGATATCGATCAGATCGCTCAGTTTTTTATTGCCTGCAAAGATCAGTTCGTAAGGCACCGCCGGGTCATAACTTTCCGGATATTTTTCGGCTACATATTTATGGAATACATCGTGTCGGGCAGAGGTTAAACCGTTAGAACCCATGCCGCCATTATATGCTGTCTCGTAATTAGATTGCCCGTAAGAGGCTAAACCTACAATCACATCTCCCGCTTGAATGCGATCGTTTGAAATGACGTCAGAACGCTTCATTCGGCAAGTTACCGTCGAATCTACGATGATAGTTCTCACCAGATCGCCCACATCGGCGGTTTCTCCGCCGGTAGAATAGATGCCAATACCCAGATCACGTAATTGAGCCAAAATTTCTTCGGTTCCATTAATAATTTGAGCAATTACCTCGCCAGGGATAAGATTTTTATTTCTTCCGATTGTGGATGATAAAAGAATATTGTCGGTGGCGCCCACACAAAGCAGGTCATCCAAATTCATGATGATCGCATCCTGGGCGATCCCTTTCCAAACGGACAAATCTCCAGTTTCTTTCCAGTATACATAGGCCAAGGCAGACTTAGTACCAGCCCCATCTGCATGCATGATGTTGCACCAGGCTTCATCCCCGCTTAAAATATCAGGGATGATCTTACAGAAAGCTTTTGGAAAAAGACCCTTGTCGATGTTTTTGATGGCTGCATGAACATCTTCTTTGCCGGCCGATACGCCGCGTTGTTGGTATTTCTGGTCAGACATAGGGTAAAGTTAAATGTTAGAAATTACTTATGCTATTAAAATCTCTTTTTGAGTTACAAGACAATAAAATCAAAAAATGAGTGTTTATTATTTAATAAAACTTAAAATAGAATTTATGAAAAATTTCAATTTTTAACTGGGCTCGCCTTGTTTGCGTTAAGCTCGTGTAAAAGAGATGACCCACAGCCGCAAACATCGGCTTTTGAGAAGCTTACTTATGCTGCAATTGAGGCTCAAAAAGGTGAGATGACAGCCACTCAAATCGTTGTGATGAATGCAAATAGTCAATATCTGCTAAAAAATGGGGCAATAATTTCCTACAAAACCAAAGCAGGTACTTTTGGCAAGTTGTTGATTGTCGACAATGGCTCTGTTAATCAAGCAGATAAGCTCGTTATTGATATGGTTAATTACAATCCGGATGGTTCCGAGCTGCTTTCTAAAAAAGCAGTCCAAGTTGATGTTAACTATAATTTTGACTTGGATGCCGGCATGCAAACCCTCGCAGATGCAGATCAAAGTTTTGCTTATATGAAAATTGGGGACGGTTCTAAGTTGATTTCTCCTGAACTGGGAGCAGTTTTTAAAGTTGTTTCAAATTAAAATATTAAAAAAGCCCCCGGAAAATCCGGGGGCTTTTTTAATAGGGTTTATTTAATAAACAACAACTCTCTGAACTTCGGCAGCGGCCATTGTCCGTCATCAATTAACTGTTCCAACTTATCTACGTGATAGCGGATAGGTTCGAAGAAAGTTTTCACTTGCTCGTCATAAGCAATTGATTTCTCCCGGGCATCTTCAATGGCGTTGGCTTTTTTACGTGCTTCAACCATTTGATCGACATTAGATTTGATGAAGTTGACATGCGTGGCTATTTTCTTGATGATATCCAGCTGTGCTTTGCAATCTGCATCGCTCATGCCAATGGCTTTTAAGCCCTGAACATTTTGCACCAGTTTGCTTTGATACTCGATGGCTGCCGGAATGATGGCACTGTTCACCAATTCGCCGATTACCCGAGCCTCGATTTGTAATTTTTTATAGAAGCTTTCCAGCAAGATCTCATGGCGGGCATGCGATTCTCTTTCATTAAATACATTGAGTTTAGAGAATAAGTTGGTGGTTTTCTCACTTACGTAAGCATCTAAAGCCTTTGGGGTGGTTTTGATATTTGATAAACCGCGTTTTTCGGCTTCTTTCTCCCATTCTTCGCTGTAGCCGTTACCTTCAAAACGGATAGCTTTTGATTCCTTGATGTATTTTTTGATCACGGTAAGCAGAGCGATGTCTTTTTTCTCGCCTTTTTTGATCAATTTATCTACTTCAGCTTTGAATTTAACCAGCTGGTCGGCAACAATGGTATTCAAAACCGTCATTGGCGCAGAAGAGTTGGCCGATGAACCCACGGCACGAAACTCAAATTTGTTTCCGGTAAACGCAAAAGGAGAGGTGCGGTTACGGTCGGTATTGTCTAACAAAATCTGCGGAATTTTCGGAATTCCCAGCCACAATGAATTGTCATCTTTAATTTTCTTGCTGATGCGTGAGCTTTCCAGTTCATCTAGCAAATCATTCAGCTGGCTGCCCAGGAAGATGGAGATGATAGCCGGCGGTGCTTCGTTAGCACCCAAACGGTGATCATTGTTTACTGATGCAATTGAAGCTCTCAATAAATCCGCATGCTCATAAACTGCCTTGATGGTATTTACGAAGAAAGCCAGGAACATCAGGTTATTCTTAGGTGTTTTGCCCGGAGCCAGCAGGTTCTTGCCGGTATTGGTGATCAAACTCCAGTTATTGTGTTTTCCGGAACCATTTACGCCGGCATAAGGTTTTTCGTGTAGTAAAACTTTGAAATTATGACGTTTGGCCACCTTCTCCATTACATCCATCAACAATTGATTATGATCGATGGCCAAATTGATCTCCTCGTAAATAGGTGCACACTCAAATTGAGAAGGAGCCACCTCATTGTGACGTGTTTTTAAAGGAATCCCCAATTTCAGACATTCAGTTTCGAAATCGAGCATGTAAGCATATACACGCTCCGGAATGGTGCCGAAATAATGGTCTTCCAATTGCTGGCCTTTGGCCGACATATGGCCGAATAGCGTACGTCCGGTTAATAATAAATCCGGGCGGGCATTATATAAAGCTACATCAACGAGGAAATATTCCTGCTCAATACCCAATGAGGCATTCACTTTGGTGATGGATTTGTCGAAATAATGACAAACATCAACCGCTGCTTTGTCCATCGCCGATAAGGCTTTTAATAAAGGAGCTTTATAATCTAAGGCTTCGCCGGTGTACGATACGAATACGGTAGGGATGCATAAGGTCTTTCCCGATTTGCTCTCCATGATGAAGGCTGGAGAGGAAGGATCCCAAGCAGTATAACCACGGGCCTCGAAAGTATTGCGGATACCGCCATTCGGGAAGCTGGACGCATCAGGCTCTTGCTGCACTAAGGCATCACCCGAGAATTTCTCGATCGCAGAGCCATCGGAGGTGGGTTCAAAGAATGAATCATGTTTCTCGGCAGTGCTTCCGGTCAAAGGCTGAAACCAGTGTGTGTAGTGGGTAGCACCTTTGCTCATCGCCCATGCTTTCATGGCTGAAGCAATCTGTTCAGACACTTCTCTGTTAACGGTTTCTCCTAATTCGATCGAATTAACGATGCTTTGGTAGGCTTCTTTCGATAAAAATTCTTTCATTTTCTTTTTATCGAACACATTTGAGCCAAAAAACTCTGAAATTTTACTCGAAGGAGTCTTAACTTCCGGAATTGTACGTGTTAAAACAGCATTTAACGCCTTAAATCTGAGATTTGACATGATTTTTCTTTTAATTTTTCAATTTATTGATCAAAAATAGCTTAATTATTTAAAATAATGATCGAAAAGGTGGATAAAAACGGAATTTGTTAATAAAATTTATGAAAATTTACAATTTAGTCTTAAAATAAAGTATAGATTTTAAATGTTGATATCTCTGTGCAAAATTTTAAAGATAAAATTGTAGCTAAGAATCGGCAATTCAGCGTCTTTTTCCTACTTTTGAACAAGCATTCTAAAAACCATTGTGGAAACCAACCAGCAGACTACCGTCGAAACCGCTAAAGAGCTAGGTCTTTTACCTGAAGAATTCGAGAAAATCAAAGAAATTTTAGGCAGAACACCCAATTTTACTGAACTCTCTATCTTTTCGGTAATGTGGAGTGAACATTGTTCCTACAAAAACTCAATTGTGTGGCTGAAAACGCTACCTAAAGAAGGGCCGAGAATGCTGGCTAAAGCCGGAGAAGAGAATGCCGGATTGGTAGATCTGGGCGACGGCATTGCCTGCTGTTTTAAAATAGAATCACACAACCACCCCTCAGCTCTAGAGCCTTATCAAGGAGCTGCAACTGGAGTGGGTGGTATCAATCGCGATATTTTCACCATGGGAGCTCGTCCAATTGCTCAATTAAATTCTCTTCGCTTCGGAGATATCCAGCAGGCACGTAACCAATGGTTATTGAAAGGGGTTGTAAAAGGTATTGGCGATTATGGGAATGCTTTCGGCATCCCAACCGTGGGAGGTGAATTGTTTTTTGACGAATGCTACAACGTAAACCCACTGGTAAATGCAATGTCGGCAGGTATTGTGAAGGTTGGAGAAACCGTTTCAGCTACGTCTTATGGTGTGGGGAATCCGGTGTATATTGTGGGTTCAGCTACCGGTAAGGACGGTATTCATGGGGCAGCCTTTGCTTCCAAAGATATCACCGAAGATTCGGTGAACGATCTGCCTGCCGTTCAGGTAGGTGATCCTTTCCAGGAGAAATTGTTGTTGGAAGCCACGCTTGAGGTGATTAAAACTGGAGCCGTAGTGGGTATGCAGGATATGGGTGCTGCGGGTATCATCTGTTCCAATTCAGAAATGTCGGCCAAAGGCGAACATGGTATGCGCATCGATTTGGATAAAGTACCGATGCGACAGGAGAATATGAAGCCCTTTGAGATCTTGCTCTCTGAATCTCAGGAGCGGATGTTAATTGTAGTAGAGAAAGGCCGTGAGAAAGAAGTAGAAGCGGTTTTTGAGAAATGGGATCTGAACTGTGCCATTATTGGAGAAGTAACCGATACCAAACGACTACATTATTATATGCATGGCGAACTGGTGGCCGATGTGCCTGCCGAAGACCTGGTTTTAGGCGGAGGTGCTCCGGTCTATCACCGCGAATACCGTGAACCAGCCTACTATCAGGAAAATCAAAAATTCCACATAGATCAGGTAGCCGAACCGAAAGATTTGAAAGCGGTGGCTGATCACTTGATTTCGCATCCAAATATTGCCTCCAAGCGCTGGGTAACCAACCAATACGATTCGATGGTGGGTACCGCCAATATGACTACTAATCGCCCGTGTGATGCTGCAGTCGTAGCAGTTAAGGGAACAAATAAAGCCATTGCCCTCACAGTAGATTGTAATTCAAGATATGTTTACGCCGATCCGCAGCAAGGCTGTGCCATCGCGGTAGCCGAGGCGGCTCGGAACATTACCTGTGCCGGTGGTGAGCCTGTGGCTATTACCAACTGTCTGAATTTTGGTAATCCTTACGTACCTGAAGTTTACTGGCAGTTTGTGGGTTCCATTAAAGGAATGTCGGAAGCTTGCACCAAGTTTCAAACGCCGGTAACTGGCGGAAACGTGAGTTTTTATAACCAATCTTCTGATGAAGGTCCGGTATTTCCAACACCAACCATTGGCATGTTAGGTGTATTGGACGATAAAAATACCTTAATGACTGCCGACTTTAAAGCAGCAGGTGATTTGATTTACCTGATTGGTGAAAGCGTGAATGATATTGCTTCTTCGCAATACCTGGCTTCTTATCATCAAATTTCAGCTTCACCGGCGCCATATTTCGATTTAGAAAAGGAATATGCTATGCACCAGGTCATCAAGCAATTAATCAAAGAAAATTTGATTGCTTCTGCACATGACGTGGCCGATGGCGGTTTGTACATCGCTTTGCTGGAATCGGCCATGCCAAATCAATTGGGTTTTGATATTGTAACCGAAGAGTATATCCGTAAAGATGCTTTCCTGTTTGGAGAAGCCCAGAGTAGGGTAGTAGTTTCTGTAAAACCGGAACTTCAGGAAGCTTTTGTGGAACTGATGGCCACTTCTGAGACTGAATTCAGTCTGCTGGGTACAGTAACCTCGGGCAATCTGTTGGTAGATGAAGAAAAATTCGGAACGGTTGCTGCAGCTCAATCGGTTTACGATAATGTACTGCACCGGATCTTAGACGAATAATTCTAAAGCTTCCTTATAATAATTGTTTGGTAATCGTCGTTAAAGATGAAAACGAAACAATTATGAAAAACACATTAACATGGATTTTGGGCCTAAGTATGGTCTTAATGGGCGCTTGTAAAGATGACGATCCCGCTACGCCGCCGCTTAAAACGTTTGCGGATTATACCCTGGCTGATATCCTCGCTGAACAAGCTAATATTATTGCCGAAGCTGTTACTTATGATGCTCAAGGCCTGACAAATTTCAAGGCCGGCTCAATCTTGTTCTTCAAAACCACAGCGGGCAATTATGGTAAGATGGAAATAGTAAGTGTTGATGCAAGCTTTAATCTCAAATTAAATTTAGTGGTTTATAATGCAGCCAATGGTACAGTTTTAACGCAAAAATCCGCTCTTGTGCTAGCTGTTAATAATGATGCATATGACCTAGATGATCCCACTGTGCCAGTAAACCTAACTGCAGATGCAGATTTTCAATGGGCGGCCTTAGGCGGTTTCAGGACCATTTATTTTGCCGATCCAAATGGTGCGAATGTTTTGCTATTTAAAATTTAATTTAGCGGCATCAAAATGTCGCTTTGAATTCAACAGTATTTCATTTTAAAAAGTTCAGTATAGACCAAAGCCATTGCGCCATGAAGGTAAATACCGATGGCGTTTTGTTGGGTGCCTGGGCGGCAGGTGGCACGGCTGATAGTCGTGCCACTACTATTTTAGACATTGGTACCGGGACGGGTGTTATCGCTCTGATGCTGGCGCAGCGTTTTCCAAAAGCTGAAATTGATGCCGTGGAGATCGATAAACTGGCGGCTACCACGGCTGCTGTGAATTTTGAGGTCAGTCCATTTGCCAGGCGTATGAAATGCTTTCCTTTGGCTGTGGAACACTATTTCATGGTGTACCCGGATAAGCGTTTCGATTTGATCGTCTCCAATCCGCCTTTCTTTATCGATTCCCTGAAATCTGAGAATAAAGCGAAAGAAACCGCCCGGCATGCCGATGTTTCCTTTTTTAAGGATTTGTGTGATATGGCTGCTCAGCATTTAAATCCCGAAGGTCGGTTTTGTGTGATTTTGCCATTGGAAACCGCTGGTTTAATATTGAAACTGGCCAAAAAAGTAGGACTTTATCCCTTAGATATAACAAATGTGCATTCATTTCCAGATGCTGCCCCACATCGTCAGCTCTTAAGTCTCGGTTTTAAGTCTCAGGAAATCGAGTATTCCAGTCTAAGTATTTATGAAGCAGAAAAAGTGTATCATCCGGCATACCGAGCTCTTCTGCAAAACTTTTTGACTATCTTTTAATCGTGAAAAGAATAGGCTTGCTTTCTGATACGCATGGTTACCTGGACGATGCCGTTTTTCAATATTTTGCCGAGTGTGATGAAATCTGGCATGCCGGTGATTTCGGGACTTTGGAGCTTTCCGATCGCTTGGCTGGATTTAAGCCCTTGCTTGGCGTGTACGGAAATATTGATGGACAGGACATCAGAAGGGCGCATCCGGAAAATCAATTTTTTGAATGTGAAGGAATGAAAGTCTGGATGACCCATATAGGGGGCTATCCCGGCAGGTATCCAACAAAAATTAAAGAAAAATTGAAAAGCAGTCAGACTGATCTGTTTATTTGTGGGCATTCACATATCTTAAAAGTGATCCCTGATCATCAATTCAAATTTTTACACTTAAATCCGGGAGCTGCTGGGAAACACGGTTGGCATAAAATGCGTACGATGATCAGATTTAGCATTTCTGATAAAAAAATTCATAACTTAGAAGCGATAGAATTGGGGATGAGATAATGTAAAAAATACACTAAGCCTATGAAACGCGTAATGACCCTTGGTCAGTTTATTATTGAAAAACAAAATGATTTTCCTTTTGCCAAAGGAGAACTTTCCCGACTGCTCCGTGATATTGGTATTGCCGCCAAAATTGTGAACCGTGAAGTAAATAAAGCCGGTTTGGTGGATATTCTCGGAGATTACGGAATGACGAATGTACAGGGAGAAAGCCAAAAAAAATTAGATGTTTATGCCAATGAGCAATTCATTGCTGCCCTGTCGAGTGGTGGTGAATGTTGTATAGTGGCTTCCGAAGAAAACGATGAAATAGTAAGAATTGATTCTGAAGTTTCGAAAAATGCCAAATACATCGTAGCAATTGATCCTTTGGACGGCTCTTCTAATATAGATTGTAACGTAGCGGTTGGAACCATATTTTCTATTTATCGTCGAAAATCATCCGAAGGTCTCGCCGAATTATCAGATGTTTTGCAAAAAGGAGTGGATCAGGTTGCAGCAGGTTATGTAATTTATGGCTCCTCTACCATGATGGTGTATACTACCGGAAAGGGTGTTAACGGATTTACTTTAGATCCATCTATAGGTGAATTCTGTTTATCTCATCCGGATATGAAAATTCCAAAAGAAGGCACCATTTATTCTATTAATGAGGGTAATTATGTTCATTTTCCAGATGGGGTGAAAAAATATATCAAGTATTGCCAAGTAGAAGATAAAGCTAGCTCCAGACCCTATACCTCGAGGTACATTGGCTCAATGGTGGCTGATATTCATCGCAGTATCATTAAAGGTGGTATTTTCATCTATCCCACAACCTCTGGAGCACCTAATGGTAAAATCCGTTTGGTGTATGAGTGCAACCCTATGGCTTTTATTATTGAACAGGCGGGTGGACGTGCTTCAAATGGGTTTGAGCGCATTTTAGATATGGAGGTGAGTTCTTTGCACCAACGTTCGGCGGTTTTTATTGGTTCAGAAAATATGGTACTGAAGGCTGAAGAAATGATGCGGGAATTTTCTTCGGTGGAAACTGAGAAGTTAAAAGCCAGCTGATTTTACTCAAAGTAATTTCTTGGTTTCTTCGCTGGTAGTTTCAAATATTTGATCAATCAAAAGCTCTTTTTGTTTGCTGGCGGCTACCGCCAGTTCATCACATCGTTCATTTTCGGGATGACCGTTATGTCCTTTCACCCAAACAAAACTGATCTGATGAATTTTGAGTAGGGGAAGCAATCGGAGCCATAGATCTTTATTTTTCTTGCCAGCAAATCCTTTCTGCACCCAGCCGAATACCCATTTTTTCTCAATGGCATCAATTACATATTTGGAGTCGGAATAAATCGTGATTGGTTGATTTGGCTTTTTGATGGCTTCCAGTCCAGCAATTACCGCTAACAGTTCCATTCGGTTATTGGTAGTTTTACGGTAACCGGCACTTAATTCTTTATAATGACTTCCAGATCGTAAAATGACCCCAAATCCGCCAGGACCCGGATTGCCACTAGAAGCACCATCTGTAAAAAGTTCTATCATGCTTAATTAACTTAAACAATGATAAGGAATTGTTCTTTATTACATTTTGTTTGATGAAAAAATTTGTAAAATGAGTCGGAATGTCTATTTTTGGAGCCTCAAACACGGTGGTTGTAGCTCAGTTGGTTAGAGCACTAGATTGTGGTTCTAGGGGTCGTGGGTTCGAGCCCCATCATCCACCCGAAACCGTTCCTAAATTAGGAGCGGTTTTTTTTATTTTAATAAAGATCTACCTCTTTCAAGTAATATTCGTTCACAGATAAAACCTTTTGAAATTTTTCCACAATTTGCTGGTGTGTTTTTGAGCCGATTAAATTCAGCCGACTGGGGTCAAGATGTTGAACCTTCCTTTTTTTCTGAAGCAGTTTTTGGTTCTTGTATACAGCAAATTTTTTAGCAGTTTGTTTACATAAAAATGCCCTGATGGTACGCATTTGTAAATCTCCCATCACATCTACACCTTCTTCAACCAGATAAATCTTCCGTTTCATGTGTACTTATACGGAATAAGTACATAACTGGTTACATATTTTTCAATTTTAGTTCATCTCTCAGACTGCATAACTTTTCCAACACCCTTTCGAATTCATAATCGGCATAATAAGGTTGGAAGACAATATTTAATATCGCTTCCCTTAGAGGAGCAATTGCGTAAGTTTCTTCCAAAATCTCTATAATCTCTTCAGTATTATCAACTGATAAACAATGAGCTTCAAATTTCGCTCCAACAAATTGGTAGAGCATAATTTGAGCCGGATTAGTTTCTAAGTCCAATTTATAAAACCATTTACAATTGGGTGTTGGTGAAAAGGTGTAACGCATGGATCAGATCGGAATCGTTTTACAATTCTGCAGCAATCTGTAAATCCATCGTGAAAAATTCAACTTAATTCCGACCAATGGTATCCTGCATCCGACAAACGAAAGATTTAATGGCACGGATGGTCAAATCCTTTCAAAGTTGCTTTTTTATAAAGATCGTGTGAAGAGGAAAGCAGTTGAGGTTGATTTAAATTGTGATACTTGAATTTTATTGTACCAAAAACATACTTATTGTAACTATAACACCATCGTTATTTTCAAGTAATTGATTATCAGTATTTTAAAATAAAAAGTTATAACACATTTTTTCCATTAAAAATTTGGAAGTCAATTTTTTAATTAACTATATTTGTTCTGCCCCTCTAAAGGGCATGTTTTTCATAGGTAGATGTAGGGTCGAATACAAGTTATTCGGCCCTTTTTTCTTGATATTCTGCTTACAATAAATCTTTTCAACTTCTCTAACTTTGCAGTGATATGAAAAAACGGAAAATTGTTGTTTCTGTAAGTGGTGCCAGCGGTGCCATCTACGCCAAGGTTTTATTTGATCAGTTACAGAAATTACAAGGCCAAATTGAAAAGGTGGGCGTTATCTTTTCCGATAATGCCAAAATGATTTGGGAGCAAGAGTTGGGTAACCAATCTTATCGGGATTACGGTTTCGATTTTTATAACAGTCATGATTTCATGGCGCCTTTTGCATCAGGATCCGCACAATATGACACTCTGATCGTTTGTCCATGCTCCATGGGCACCATGGGGCGTATTGCCAGTGGCCTGTCCAATGACCTTTGCACACGTGCTGCAGATGTGATTTTGAAAGAGCGTAGAAAGCTCATTTTAGTAGTCAGGGATACTCCCTACAATCTCATTCATATCAACAATATGAAGACCATCACGGAAGCAGGAGGTATCATTTGCCCCGCTACTCCATCTTTTTATAGTTTGCCCACCACTTTAGAAGAAATTGCAGCTACGGTGGTGAACCGGGTGATTGATCTAGCCGGTTTCGATCATCAATCCTATCGCTGGGGCGAACAATAAAACATTATTTACGTATTTTTGACCTCTCTATGAACAAAAAGGTCGCTTTTTATACACTTGGATGTAAGCTGAATTATTCAGAAACATCTACTATAGGCCGTCAATTTGAAAAAGCTGGTTTTCAAACCGTGAATTTCACTGATCAAGCCGATGTATACGTGATCAATACCTGCTCGGTAACCGATCATGCCGATAAAAAGTGTAGGAAAGTTGTTAAAGAGGCCTTAAAACATTCTCCGGGAGCGTACATTGCGATTGTAGGATGTTATGCACAACTAAAACCACAAGAAATTGCTGAAATCCCTGGAGTGGATGTGGTATTGGGAGCGGCAGAAAAATTCCAGCTGGTTGAACACATTTCCGATCTGACTAAAAAATCGAAGGCCGAAATTTATAATAGTCCGATTGAGGAAACCCAAAGTTTTATTGGTTCCTATTCTTTTGGCGACCGTACTCGAACTTTTCTGAAAGTTCAGGATGGTTGCGATTATTCTTGTACTTTTTGTACCATTCCTTTGGCGAGAGGCTCCAGCCGGAGTAATACCATCACTGAAGTCATCAAACAAGCAGAAGAAATTGCTACCAGCGGAGTGAAAGAGATTGTTTTAACTGGAGTTAATTTGGGCGATTTCGGAATCAGAAACGGACAGCGAGAGGATCGTTTTTTTGATCTGGTGAAAGCTTTGGATGAGGTAGAAGGCATCGATAGAATTCGTATTTCTTCCATTGAGCCAAATTTATTGAGCGATGATATTATTGAGTTTGTAGCAGGTTCCAAACGATTTGTGCCGCATTTTCACATTCCGCTCCAATCTGGATCGAATAAAATTTTAGGTTTAATGCGCCGACGTTACCGTCGAGAATTATATGCCGAGCGGGTGAGCAAGATCAAATCTTTGATGCCTGACTGTTGTATTGGCGTCGATGTAATTGTTGGTTTCCCTGGAGAGACCCGCGAAGATTTTCTTGATACCTATCAATTTTTAAACGATCTGGAGATCTCGTATTTGCACGTTTTCACCTATTCAGAAAGAGAAAATACACCGGCTGCCGAAATGCCTGGTTCCGTTCCTGGTGCACAAAGGGCCGATCGTAGCAAGATGCTTCACATACTATCCGATAAGAAACGTCGATTTTTTTATGAATCGCAGTTAGGAAATGCTGCTGAAGTGTTGTTTGAGGCTGATCAGAAAAGTGGTTACATGCATGGTTTTACCCGTAATTATGTAAAAGTGAAGGCACCTTATGACCCTATCTTGATCAATGAGTTAAAAACAGTAGAATTAGTAAACATCGCTGCTGATGGCGATGTAGAGATCATTGAAAAACAAGAAGTGCTGGTACATTGAGCTGTCGCATTTCAAATCTAATACCTATATTTAAGTATGTTTCCTACTATTACTTATCTGATTGAATACCTCACGGGTATTCATATACCACTACCTATACAAACTTTTGGCTTCTTTGTGGCTTTGGCTTTCGCCGCTGGCTACTGGGCCTTTAGTGAAGAGATGAAGCGTAAAGAAGCGCTGGGGCTGGTTAAACCTGTAATCAAAAATATTAAAGTAGGTGAACCTGCCAGTATCACAGAGATTGGTTTGAATGCCATTTTTGGTTTCCTGATTGGATATAAATTACTCGATGCCGTATTGAATTACAGCGCTTTTACTGCCAATCCACAATCTTTTCTTTTATCAGCCAAAGGGAGTTTATTGGGGGGATTGATCATGGCCGCTCTTTTTGCTTATTGGGTTTATGCCGAAGCGAAGAAAAATGAGCTGCCAAAACCTAAAACCATTTCCCAGTCGGTAAGGCCACATGAGCACATGGGTACCATTTTAGTATGGGCTGCGCTCACCGGATTCTTAGGAGCTAAAATTTTCCATAACCTGGAGTATTTCAGTGATTTCATGAAAGATCCAATCGATGGATTGCTATCATTCAGTGGTTTGACTTTTTATGGTGGATTGATTTGTGGAGGTGCCGGTGTATTGTATATCGCAAATAAAAATGGAATTAAACCCTTGCATATGCTCGATGTGGGCGGTCCGGGAATGATGCTTGCTTATGCAATTGGCCGTATCGGCTGTCACCTTTCTGGCGATGGCGACTGGGGTATCAATAATTTAGCACCAAAACCATCCTGGTTGAGCTGGGCACCAGATTGGGTATGGGCAACTAAGTATCCTCATAATGTTTTGAATGAAGGAGTACCCATTAAAGACTGCGTGGGGAACTTCTGTATGGAATTACCCTTACCGGTTTATCCGACTGCTTTTTATGAGGTACTAATGGCTTCCGCTATTTTTATTTTCCTTTGGTCTATTCGTAAATCGTTCAATATTCCAGGATTGATGTTCTCTATTTATCTCATCCTGAACGGCATGGAGCGTTTTGCCATTGAGCAGATCAGGGTGAATTCAGAATACCATGTAGCCGGTCTTAGATTTACACAAGCTGAGTTGATCGCTACAGTACTCATCCTCATCGGTATGGCAGGAGCAATTTGGTCTGTGAATCGTTCAAAAAATACCCTTGCTGCTTGATATGGATTTAGCTGAACTATGCGTTCAAACGGTTGAAATTGCCAAGCAAGTGGGCGGCTTTATTCGAGAAGAAAGCCGAAAATTTCAGCCTGATCAAATTGAATACAAGGGTTTTAATGATCTGGTTTCTTATGTTGATAAATCTGCCGAAGAACAATTGGTACAGGCTTTATCAAGCCTTTTGCCCGAAGCTGGTTTCTTGACAGAAGAGAAGACCCGGGAATCGGTAGGGGAGGTTTTTCAATGGATCATCGATCCGCTGGACGGCACCACCAATTTTATTCACGGTATTCCAACTTACTCTGTGAGTATTGCGCTGCAGCAAAATCAGGAGTTAGTACTGGGCGTGGTGTATGAAATCAATCGAGATGAGTGTTTTTATGCCTGGAAAGGCGGATCTGCTTGGCTAAATGATCGTCAAATCCATGTCTCAAAAGTACCTCAGCTTTCCAATACCCTTCTTGCCACCGGTTTTCCTTATTACGATTTTGAAAAGAAAGAGCCTTATCTAAAAGTTTTCCAGGAAATGATGGAAAATTGTCATGGTTTACGCCGCATTGGATCAGCTGCGGTTGATTTGGCTTATGTTGCCTGTGGCCGATTTGATGGTTATTTCGAATATAACCTCAATGCCTGGGATGTGGCAGCAGGGGCACTCATTGTGAAAGAAGCGGGAGGGGAACTTTTTGACTTTTCCGGCGGTACCGATTTTATCCAAAAAAGAGAACTGGTTGCCACAAATAGCTTGATTTCTAAAGAAATGCTTCATATTATTGCTAAATACTTCAAGTCAAACACAAATGAAACTAAGCACTAAAATATCCCTCACGCTTGGACTAACGCTCCTGGCTATCCAGTTCATTCAACCTGAAAAGAATCAATCGATTGCTGCAGAGAAGGATGCAATTTTTGAACATCATCCGGCTTCTGATGAGGTAAAGGCGATTGTAAAGAAGGCTTGTTTCGACTGTCATTCCAACAATACCAATTATCCATGGTATGCAAATGTTCAACCCCTTGCCTGGTGGATAGATCATCATATTGAAGAAGGTAAAGGAGAATTGAACTTCTCAGAATTTGCATCTTATAAACCCAAAAAAGCCCGTCATAAACTGGAAGAAGTGGCAGAACAAGTAGAAATACACGAAATGCCGCTCAATTCTTATACTTTTATTCATGCTGAAGCGAGATTAACCGCAGAAGAACGTAAACTATTGTCTGATTGGGCCAAAGCCACCAGAGATAGCATCAAAGTAGAGTAATTGTAGACTTTATAAGGCCTCCGAAACTACTTCGGTCACTTCAGGAACCATTCGTTTCAATAGGTTTTCGATGCCCGCTTTGAGGGTGATGGTGGAAGATGGACAACCGCTGCATGCACCACGTAATTCAACGGTAACCACTCCTTCATTAAATGAACGGTAAGCAATGGCACCGCCATCTTGTTCTACAGCCGGACGAACATAATCGTAAAGTACTTGCTGAATTTTCTTTTCAACCTCAGTGCCTTCGAAATTTACTTCCTCCTGCAGCTGATCTTGAATTTTTAATTCGCTTTCTACCGCCCCCTTAACGAATTCTTTCAGAATCGATTCAATATCTTCCCAAGTACTGTCTTCACTTTTGGTGATAGTTACAAAATTACTAGCAAAAAATACACCCTTTACAAAATTGAATTTGAATAATTCTTTGGCAAAAGCAGAACTTTCGGCACTTTCTTTGCTCGGGAAATCAATACTTCCGTTCACCAATAATTTGTTCACTAAGAACTTCATGGTAGCCGGATTTGGGGTACTTTCGGTAAATACGTTGATGGTAGAATTGCTCATAACTTAAACTGAAATACAAAATTAGCCTTTTTAAATTTCAAAAGACCCGCCAGGAAATTTATGACCTAAAAGTGACTGCCGATTAAACGCCCGTATAGTTATCAGGCCTGATCTTTTTGATTTCTTCCTTCACTGATTCAGGAATATTTAAAGTGGCTACGAAGTTGGCTATTGTTGCTGCGTTCACCTGCTCATTGGTTCGGGTGAGTTCTTTGAGTGCTTCGTAAGGATTTGGATAAGCCTCCCTTCGCAAGATGGTTTGAATCGCTTCTGCTACCACTGCCCAATTGTTTTCCAAGTCTGCCTGGATGGCATCGGGGTTTAATAAAAGTTTATTTAAGCCTTTTAAGGTAGATTTAATAGCGATTAAGGTATGCGCCATGGGTACTCCGATGTTCCTCAAAACGGTCGAATCTGTTAAATCTCGCTGTAAGCGTGAAATAGGCAGCTTGGCCGCCAGGTGTTCAAAAATGGCATTGGCCAATCCTAAATTACCTTCAGAATTTTCGAAATCTATCGGATTTACTTTATGCGGCATAGCCGATGAACCTACTTCGCCAGCTTTAATTTGCTGTTTAAAGTAATTCATGGAGATATAAGACCAGAAATCGCGGTCCATGTCAATCAGAATGTTGTTAATACGTTTAAGTGCATCGCATTGGGCTGCAAATTGATCGTAATGTTCAATCTGAGTAGTGTGCTGAGATCTTTCTAAGCCTAATAATTTGTCTTTCAAAAAGCGATTCGCAAAATCCACCCAATTGACACCTGGGTAGGCTACCTGGTGAGCATTAAAATTGCCTGTAGCCCCTCCAAATTTTGCTGCATTCGGAATATTTCTTAATGCAAGGAGCTGTTTCTCCAAACGTTCTTTAAATACCAAGATTTCTTTACCTAAACGAGTAGGTGAGGCTGCCTGCCCGTGCGTACGTGCCAACATCGGAACTCCTTCCCATTCTTTGGCGAGGGCTTGTATTTTTTTGAGTAATTCATCCACGGCCGGTAAATAAACATCGGCTAAGGCTTCTTTAAAAGAAAGTGGAATTGCGGTGTTGTTAATGTCTTGTGAGGTCAATCCGAAATGGATGAATTCTTTGTAATTACCAAAACCTAAAGCATCAAACTTATTTTTAATGAAGTATTCTACAGCTTTTACATCATGGTTGGTGGTTTTCTCAATCTCCTTGACCGCCAATGCCTCATTTTCATCAAAATCAGCATAAATCTTTCTGAGTTTAACAAAACCACTTGCCGGGAAATTTTGCAAAGCTGGCAGGGGTAATTCAACCAGCGCTATAAAATATTCAATCTCAACTAGTACCCGGTATTTGATTAAGGCAGCCTCCGAGAAATAGGCAGAAAGAGATGCTGTTTGTTGTTGGTAACGTCCGTCTACAGGAGAAATAGCAGTAAGAGTAGTTAAACTCATGAAAATCAGGTTTAATGCAAATTTACTCCTTTTTGCTGTAATTATTTAGTCTAATATTTGAAATTAATTTAATTTATAATTATTTATTTGTAAAATAGATTTATGTCTACAAACAAATTATTAACAAAATAATGACATAAAATATTTATGGAAACTTTGGAACTGAAAAAAGTTTCCATAGTTTTACCGACTCATTAAAATTAAATTGGAACCCCAAGCTTTTATACTCCAGCAGTCTGACTTACTTTTTAGCCAATATGGCATTAAGAGTATTACGATGGATGATATTGCCAAGCATATGGGCATGTCTAAAAAAACCATCTATCAGCATTTTGATGATAAAAACGATTTGTTATTGAAGTTGATGAGGCATAAAATGGAGACCCACGCCTGCATTATTGATGAATGTTGCGATCGTGCTGACAATGCCGTTCATGAGGTGTTTTTCGCCATTACCAATTTGGTGGAGATGCTTTCAAGAACGAATCCGACCATGTTTTACGACCTCCAAAAATTTTATCCCGAGGCCTGGGCTTATTTCAAGGATTTCAGGGAGAATGTTTTGCTGGAGAAGTTTAAGAAGAATTTAACGCGTGGCATCGCAGAGGGTTATTACCGACCTGAAATTGACATTGAAATTGTCAGTCGCATGCGAATTGAACAAATTGAGATGTCTTTTAATCAACAGATTTTCCCAGTTCAGCAATTCAGCATGTCGCAAGTAGCGAAGGAACTTACCCTACACTTTGTTTATGGGATTGCCAATCTTAAGGGTTTTGAATTAATTGAATATTACGAAGAAAATCATTGAATCCAGATAAATACATGAAATATAAACAATCCATCTTCCTTATTTTATTCAGCTTCGGTCTGCTAACGCTCAAAGCCCAACAAGCTGAACCGTATCAATTTAGTTTACAGCAGGCCATTGAATTTGCTTTTAAAAACCAATCTGCAGTTTTAAATGCAGATATTGATGTGCAAATCGCCAAAAACAAGGTAAACGAAACTACCGGTATTGGCTTGCCACAAGTAAGCACTAATTTTAGTTTTCAGGATTTTGTTAAAGTTCCGGTCAGTTTAATTCCGGGTGAGTTTTTTGGTGAGCCCGCAGGTACTTTTATACCGGTACAATTTGGTGTTAAATATCAATCTGCATTGAGTTTAGAAGCTTCTCAATTGCTGTTTGATGGTTCCTATTTGGTAGGACTACAGGCCTCCAAAACTTTTAAAGAGTTATCCATCAGGAATAGCAAGCGGACCAAAATTGAAACTGCGGTGGCCGTTACCAAGGCTTATTATTCAGTGTTAGTGAGCAATGAACAATTGAACTTACTAGATGCCAATCTACTTCGGCTTAAAAAATCATTAAATGATACAGAGGCCTATTTTAAAAATGGCTTTGTGGAGAAAATCGATCTGGACCGACTCAAAGTACTGAGCAATAATTTGGAAACGGAACGTCAGAATGTGATCAGGTTATTAGACCTGAATACCAAATTGCTCAAATTTCAAATGGGAATGCCCATTGACGCCGGATTGAAGTTGACGGATGGCATTGCAGATATTCAAATAGATACTGAGGTTTTACTCCCAGACAGCAATGCTTACAGCAATCGGGTGGAGTACAGCTTATTGCAGACCCAAAAAAAGTTGAATGAATTAAATCTGAAACGTTACAAGAGCGAATTTTTACCTTCAATTGCGGCTTTTGGAAGCACTTCTTCAATTTATCAGAATAACAATTTCGCTCAATTGTACGATACCCGTTTTCCAACCACGGTTGTGGGTCTGAGACTTAGCTTACCCATCATCAGCGGCGGCCAGCGTATTTTCAAGATCAAGAGTGCTGCATTGGAGGTTAAAAAATCAGCAAATGATCTATCTAATGCAAAGAATGGGATCAACCTCGAAATAGCACAGGCTAAAACCAGCTATCAGAATGGTTACCAATCGCTCGAAAATCAGAAACGAAATATGGAGCTTTCGAAAGAAGTACTTCGGGTAGCCAAGATTAAGTATGAGCAGGGGGTAGGTTCAAGTTTAGAAGTCACCTCAGCCGAAACAGCCTTAAAAGAATCTCAAAATAATTATATCAATGCCTTGTACGATTTACTAATCAACAAAGTTAACCTCGACAGGGCATTAGGAAAAATCACGTATTAAAACAAAACACCTTACACAACATGAAAAAAATAGTTTACATCAGTTTAGTATTATTCGCGGCAGCCTGCGGTAAATCGGGAGATGAATCGGCAAAATTGGCTGAGCTGAAGAAAGAAAGAGCGGCATTAGATCGTGAAATTACGGCACTCGAAATGTCAATAGGTGTTAAAAATGCCGAAAACAATATCAAAGAAGTCAATGTGATTGAGTTAAAATCAGAAACCTTCCGCAATTTCCTGCAAATTCAAGGAAAGTTGGATGCCGATCAAAACGTAGAAGTAAGCCCGGAAGCACAGGGAATCATTACTGCTGTATACGTTAAACCTGGTCAACAGGTTTCTAAAGGGCAGGTTTTGGCTCAAATTGATGATCAAATTTTGCGTCAGGGCATTGCCGAATTGCAAGCTCAGGTTGATTTGGCCAATACCGTTTTCCAGCGTCAACAAAATTTATGGGATCAGAAAATAGGTACCGAAATACAATATCTCAACGCCAAAGCCCAAAAACAGTCTTTAGATCGCCGTATGGCTGCACTGAAATCTCAAGCGGCACTCTACAAAATCAAAGCACCTGTTAGCGGAGTGGTAGATCAATTTGATTTGAAAGTTGGACAGGCTGTAATGCCAGGCATGCCGGGTGTAAGAGTGGTAAATTCCTCTAATTTAAAGGTAAAAGCCATGGTGGCCGAATCCTATGCCGGCAGGGTAAACCAAGGGGACGAAGTGAGCGTGATTTTGCCTGATGTACCCGATACCATCAGCACTCGTTTAAGCTTTGCAGCCAAAACCATCGATCTTACCTCACGCAGCTTTGGGGTAGAAGTTAAACTACCTGCTGCTAAAACTTACCGTCAGAATATGGTAGCGGTTTTAAAAATTGTTGATTATAAGAAAGCCAACGCCATAGCAGTTCCGGTAAATATTATTCAGAAGTCTGAAAATGGCGATTACGTTTACGTGGCCGTTCAGGGAAAAGCCAAGAGAGTAAGTATCCAGTCGGGTAAAGTTTCTGAAGGGAAAGCAGAAGTGCTCAGTGGCTTAAAAGCGGGTGATAAAGTGATCACTACCGGCTTGTCTGATTTAAATGAAGGTGATTTAGTTAAGTTTTAATCTTGGCAACAAAACAGATGAAAGATCTATTTAAAGAATTTAAACCCTCCAGTTGGGCCATTGATAATAAAACAGCCATCTATGTGCTCACCTTTATTTTGGTGGTGATGGGATATTCGGCTTACCAAAATTTGCCGAAAGAGAATTTTCCGGAGGTGGTGATCCCGAAGATTTTTGTGCAAACCATTTATCCGGGTACTTCTCCGGAGAACATGGAGAACCTGGTGACCAAGCAATTAGAAAAACAGCTTAAATCTACTCCCGGGCTTAAAAAAATAACTTCTAACTCTTATCAGGATGTATCGGTAATTACCGCAGAATTCAATACAGATGTAGATATCAAAGATGCCAAGCAGCGGGTTAAAGATGCAGTTGATAAGGCACGTCAGGACCTGCCCAACGATCTACCAAAGGATCCCAACGTAATGGATATCAACTTGGCTGATTTGCCCATCATGTATGTGAATATTTCGGGTGATTATGATTTAAAGAAACTGAAAGAATATGCCGATGATTTGAAAGATCAGATTGAGGGATTGAAAGAAATTTCAGGAGTAGACATAGTGGGTGCGCTCGATCCGGAAATTCAGATCAATGCCGATTTGAATAAAATGGCAGCTGCTCAAATTTCTTTCAGAGACATTGAAGCGGCAGTAGGTTACGAAAACCTGACCATTTCGGGCGGTACCGTTAAAATGGATGGGGTGCGCAGAACCCTGAACATCAAAAAAGAATTTAAAAGTGCGGAAGAGATTGGAAATCTAATTGTTCAAACTCCAACCGGTGCTTCCGTTTATTTAAAGGAAATAGCGGAGGTAAAGGACGCTTTCAAAGAACAAGAGAGTTATGCCCGTTTATACGGCAAAAATGTGATTACGCTAAATGTGAAGAAAAGAAGTGGGGAAAATCTAATTGAGGCTTCTGATAAGATCAATGCTTTGATAGCAGATATGCAGCAAAGCTCCCTTCCTAAAAATCTGAACATTACCATCACCGGCGATCAGTCAGATCAAACCAGGGTTACCCTGCACGATTTGATCAATACCATCATCATCGGTTTCATATTGGTTACACTCATCCTGATGTTCTTTATGGGGGTAACTAATGCCTTATTCGTTGCCCTGTCAGTTCCTTTGTCCATGTTTGTGGCTTTTTTGGCCATGCCGGCTTTAGGCGGTTTCTTGGGCTTCAGCTTCACCATGAACATGATCGTTCTCTTCTCTTTCCTATTGGGATTAGGAATTGTAGTTGATGATGCCATTGTGGTAATTGAGAATACGCACCGCATTTTTGATAATGGGAAGGTGCCCATTGTGAAAGCCGCTAAAATGGCTGCAGGAGAAGTGTTTTTGCCCGTACTTTCAGGAACGCTTACCACATTGGCACCATTTGTTCCTTTATTGTTTTGGCCGGGTGTAATTGGAGAGTTCATGTATTTCCTGCCCATTACTTTAATTATCACTTTACTGGCTTCTTTGTTGGTTGCTTACATCATCAATCCTGTTTTTGCGGTCGATTTTATGAAGCCCCATGATCAACACCCAGAAAAACCAAGCTTTGATCAAAAGGTCAAAAAAGTACTCTACATTTTTGGAGCTTTAGCCATACCATCATACATCATTAATATCGGTTTTGGGAATTTTGTCATCTTCATGGGTGGTTTATATCTGCTCAACCATTTTTATTTAACCGGAGCTGTTACCAAATTTCAGCAAGAAACCTGGCCTCGTTTTCAGGATAAATATGTCAAATTATTGGCCTGGGCAGTGGAGCGTCCTAAAAAAATGCTTTGGGGTACCGTGGGCTTATTCGTTTTCTCCATTTTATTAATGGGTATTGTACCGCCTAAAGTGGTCTTTTTCCCAACCAGCGATCCTAATTTTATTTATGTTTATGTCAATCTTCCAATTGGTACCGATCAGGCATATACCAATGAAGTAGTAAAAAAAGTGGAAGAGAAGGTAACTAAGATCGTAGGGAAAGATAATCCGATTGTTTCTTCTATTATTTCAAATGTAACGGTGGGAGTTACTGATCCGCAAGATGAGGATCAGGGTAATTATCCTAACCGCGGAAAGGTGACCGTTGCCTTTGTTGAATTTGGTAAACGTGATGGTGAAAGCACTTCTGCCTACCTCGATAAGATCAGACAATCAGTAAAAGGGATTGCCGGTGCCGAGATTACCGTGGCGCAAGAACAAAATGGCCCGCCTACTTCTAAGCCAATTTCAATTGAGATCACGGGGGATGACTTGGATGCACTGGTGCGTACCTCAGAAAGTTTGAAGAAATTTTTGGAGGGCAAGCAAATTGCCGGTGTGGAGGAGTTGAAATCTGATTTCCAAAACAATAAACCTGAAATCATCTTTGATATCGATCGTGAAAGAGCAAACCGCGAAGGGATTTCGAGCGGACAAATTGGGATGGATCTTCGTACAGCCATTTATGGAAAAGAAATTTCCAAATTCCGCGATCTGAATGAGGATTACGAGATCAATCTCCGTACCAATACAGATCAGCGCAATAATCTCGAAGCCTTACGAAACATGAAGGTTACCTATCGTGACATGGGTATGGGCGGAATGATTCGTCAGGTACCTTTGGCTTCATTTGCAGAAATAGATTTTGTGAATACTTATGGCAGCGTAAAGCGCAAACAACAGAAACGAATCATCACGCTTTCTTCAAATGTATTGGGCGAATATAACCCCAACGAAGTAGTAGCTGCGGTAGAAGCAGAAGTTAGTCAATTTAACAGTCCCGATGGAGTAAGTATACGGATGGCAGGAGAGCAGGAAGAACAAAAAGAGACGGCTGCCTTTTTGGGTAATGCGCTTTTAATCTCCTTGGGGCTGATCCTAATTATCTTGGTTACCCAATTCAATTCCATCTCTAAACCGATCATCATCCTGATCGAAATCCTATTCAGTATCATTGGCGTGATTTTGGGTATTACCTTGTTCAGAATGGAAATGTCGATCGTGATGTCGGGTATTGGCATTGTAGCCCTGGCTGGTATTGTGGTTCGAAATGGTATTCTATTAGTTGAGTTTACCGATTTGCTGATCTCACAAGGAATGCCAGTGAAAGAGGCGGTAATTGAAGCCGGGCGTACAAGGATGACCCCTGTGCTTTTAACCGCTACCGCAACAATTTTGGGTTTAATTCCCCTGGCGGTGGGTTTGAATATAGATTTTGCCCGCTTGTTCAGCGAATTTAATCCGCATATTTACTTTGGTGGAGATAACGTAGCTTTCTGGGGCCCATTATCCTGGACCATGATTTTCGGATTAAGTTTTGCTACGTTCCTTACCCTTATTCTAGTCCCATGTATGTATCTGCTTTCAGCAAACAACAGCTCCAGGATTAAAAAATGGTTAAAGTCATCAGATAAATAGTTTTAATAAGTTTATTGGTAAAAAGAAAGCGGGTTCCTGTAAAGGATACCCGCTTCTTTTTTAAATATAAGGCATAAAAAAACCGTCGGGATATTCCAGACGGTTTCCTTTTTGCTTTGTTTCTTAATTACTGAGCAGCAACAGTAGTGTCAGCAGCAGCAGCAGTTGTGTCAACAGCAGTAGTATCTACAGCAGTAGTGTCAACAGCAGCAGTGTCAGTAGCAGTTTCTTCAGTTTTGTTAGAAGAACAAGCAGCAACTGATAAAGAAATAGCTAAAGCTAAGAAACCGAATTTGAATAAATTTTTCATGTT
>CANGZD010000019.1 GCA_947458875.1 Sphingobacteriaceae bacterium | reverse complement strand
GTTTTCAACAAATTCGGGGGTTTGTTTCAGTTCTTCTAAACCTTTCCAGTATTTTTTATTGCTTTCCATGTAAGCTATATAACTGTTATTCGATGCTTAATAATTATCTATTAATAGTGACACTTACCACACTCTAATCCACCCAATACAGCCGCTGTCACTTTCTCTCCTTTTTTCAATTGCTCATGAGCCGCAATCAGCTTGTCATAATAACCATTGTCTTTGTGATTCACTTCTGTTTCACGGTGACAGTTGATACACCATTTCATTGTTAAAGGAGCATATTGATAAACTTCTTCCATATTTTGGATCGGACCATGACATTTCTGACACTCAATACCGGCTACCGCTACGTGCTGAGCGTGGTTAAAGTAGGCCAGATCAGGTAAATTGTGGATACGAATCCATTCTACCGGCTTAGGGTTGTCTCCATACTCCTTGGTATCTGGATTGTAATCTAAAGCCTTGTAAATTTTTGCAATCTCAGGAGAGATTTGCCCGTTGTACTTCTCTGTTGCTTGCACATAATTGTGGCAATTCATACAAACATTGAGTGAAGGAATAGAGGCATTTTTCGATTTAAATGCACCGCTATGGCAATATTGACAGCTGATTTGGTTTACACCGGCATGTAGCTGATGCGAAAACTTAATTGGCTGAACTGGTTGATAACCTTGGTGCACACCGGTATTCCACATAGTTACCGAAGCGTAGGAGCCCAAAAGTATCAAACCGAGCAATACCACAAAAAATACAAATTTCTTATTCTTAAAGCGAAGTTTGAAGGCTTCCACCCGATCGCTCCAGCTGGCCTTAGGCTCAACAGCTTCTTCCTTGATACCCTGTTTCTTATTAAACAAGCTCTCTAAAGTCCCAATTACACGATTCAATACCAGAATCACCAAGAAAGCAATGATGATCAAAATGATCACCCCACCAACCATCAAATTACTGATTTCGTCACCTTTGGTCTCTGCGCCACCAGCTGCAGCAGCGCCGGCAGCTGCGGCAGGCTTGTCACCTTCTTCTTTGATGTAGGCTAAAATGCTTCTAACATTATCATCACTCAACTCGGGGAATGCGGTCATGGCAGCCTCGTTGTACTCTTTGTACAAAGCAACTGCATCCGGATCTCCGGAAGCGATCATGGCTTGCGAATTTTTGATCCATTTAATCAACCATTCTTCAGAGCGACGATCGCTTACACCCTTCAATGCCGGACCAACCACTTTCTGGTTAAGAGCGTGGCAGGACGTACATTTTTGCTTAAATAAGGCGGCTCCTTCTGCAGCACTCTGAGCATTGGCCGAAACTTGACACAATAAGAGTATAAAAAATGCAAAAATTAAAGTCCGGATACCACTTCTAAAAAACATGGAGATGTTTCTCATATTGAGTATGTTATGCTTTAAATTGTTGAGTTTAAAATCTTTAAAAATGGGTTTCTAACAATAGGAAATCCCCATTTTCAGTTGACAAAAGTATCATTTATTCAAATAGGCCTAACAATTTGTTGACTACTAAAAATAATTTATAATCATTCTAAATAAGAGCCAATCCTGACCTGAAATCTATTGCTTCAAAATCCAGGCAAAAATCAGCGGCGCCACAATGGTTGCATCCGATTCTACGATGAATTTAGGTGTATGAATATCTAATTTTCCCCAGGTGATTTTTTCATTAGGCACCGCACCAGAATACGAACCAAAAGAAGTAGTGGAATCAGAAATCTGGCAGAAATAGCTCCAGAACGGAATGTTCTCCATTTCCATATCCTGATACAACATCGGCACCACACAAATAGGAAAATCGCCAGCTATACCGCCACCAATCTGGAAGAAGCCAACTCCTTTACCAGATGAATTCTTTACATACCAATCGGCGAGCCAGGTCATGTATTCAATACCGCTCTTCATGGTATTGGCTTTTAGCTCGCCTTTAATTACATAGGAAGCAAAAATATTACCCATGGTAGAGTCCTCCCATCCGGGTACCACGATCGGCAAATTCTTTTCGGCGGCAGCCAGCATCCAGCTGTTTTTCGGATCAATTTCGTAGTACTGCTCCAAATCGCCGCTCAAGAGCATTTTGTACATAAATTCATGCGGAAAATAACGCTCTCCTTTATCATCTGCATCTTTCCAAACCTGGTGAATGTGCTTCTGTAAACGGCGAAATGCCTCTTCTTCGGGGATACAGGTATCGGTTACTCGATTGTAGTGGTTTTCCAGGAGATCCCATTCATCCTGCGGACTTAAATCGCGGTAGTGAGGTACTCTCTTATAATGAGAATGGGCTACCAGATTCATTATATCTTCCTCCAGATTGGCTCCTGTACAAGATATAATGGCCACTTTATCCTGACGAATCATCTCTGCCAATGAAATGCCCAGTTCGGCGGTACTCATGGCGCCAGCCAGGGTGATCATCATTTTACCTCCTTCGGCCAGATGGGTTTCATAACCTTTGGCAGCATCCATTAATGCCGCAGCATTAAAATGCAGGTAATTCTTTTCGATAAATTGGGAGACAGGACCTCTTGCTACACTCATTTTTTTAAATTTTGGGCAAAAATAGGAATATTAAAGCACGAACAGAAAATATACTTGTCATCCGAAATTGTATTTTTGTTCAACCACCAAACACATGAAAAAACTACTCAGCCTGATTATTTGTTGCTGCTGCTTAAACAATTTGCATGCACAAAAGAAATTAATCGAACGTTTCTTGAAGAACGATACCACACGGCATAACAGCTTTTTACCCGTTCCTGTGCTTGGTTACACGCAAGAATTGGGGTTCGAATTCGGATTGGCAGGTTTATTTGCCTTTTATACCGAGCCCGAAAACCCCACCATTAGACCTTCAAACTTTTACGTGTCGGGCATTTACACCACCACGGGTTCTTACCAATTGGTAAGTAAATGGGACATATGGTCAAAAGCCAACAAATACCACTATCAGGGCGAGTTTCGCTACCTTAATTTCCCTTTCAATTTTTATGGTACCGGCAACCAAACCACGCTGGCAGATGAAGACAAGCTTACCCTCAAAAGATTCAGAATTTTAGCAGAGGCTGAAAAAGCTTTTGGGGAAAAGGTCTATGTGGGACTGAACCTCCAATACGATCAGCAATTTTTTACCGATGATGTAGCTGGAGGAATTTATCAAACAGCTTCCAACCTTAAAGGCCGCGATGGTGGTAGGGTATTGACGTTGGGATTATCTCAAATTATTGATACACGAAGCAGCAATACTTATCCCGACAAGGGCTCGTATATAAAAGTCACTTACCAATATGCTCCCGATTTTTTTGGGGGTGAAAACTTCACAGGTTCAACCTTTCGGCTCGACCTTCGAAATTTCCAAAAAATAAAGCCCAAACTGATTTTGGGCCTCAACCTTAATTACAATAAAGTTGACGGAAGAGGAGGTAATCCCTTCTACATGATGTCGCAAATGGGTGGCGATCAAATTATGCGTGGGTATTATTTGGGGCGTTATCGCGAAGCCAACCTCTTAGCGGCGCAAGCCGAGCTCAGGTTCAGGCCCGTACCCCGGTTCGGGATTGCGGCATTTGCCGGAGGAGGAAATGTATACCCCACCGGTTTCTCCGCTTTCAGGAATTTAAAGCCTAATTATGGAGCAGGCATCCGCTATTTCTTTGACGTGGAGAAAAGCATGAGCTTGAGATTAGATTATGGCATGGGCGAAAAACCAGCTGGAGAAAAACGCATTTCCGGATTTTACATTTCCCTAGGCGAATCCTTTTAAAACCTGATCTTAAAACTTTCTTTAGCCTGGCCTTCTCTGAAAAAAACCAGACCGATGTAGTATAAATCTATTGCAACGGTTACTTGTTCGTGCTGGATAATCTTCCTCCAAGCAACCTTATTGGCTTTAGATTGATAGATTTTTTGAAAAATGAGCAGGGTACCCGGATGCACTTTTGGTAATAATTGAATGAAAGCTGTCCAATAATCAGGTTCAGGTTTCATCAATACATAATCTCTTTTTTCAGCATCGTCATTTAGCCAAAAACCCAGGATACGGTTAATTAAGGCATTTACTTTAGCAGGTCTTATGCCATTAACCCGGTCGAGAACTACGGCATGGTAGTTGTATAACACTTCATCAACCAGTCGGTAAACAAAGGGCGAATGTGTGCCATGCCGCGAATGCGACCATAACCAATGAGCGATATAGTCAAGCTTTTGTCGAAACACGGTTCAAAAATAGCGAAAGCTTTGGCATGGCCGATGAATTGATTATTTTTAGTGAGATGAACACGAAGGAGATTGCAGCACTCATTAAACTACTCGATGACCAGGACCAGGAAGTAGCTCAGCATGTAGAAGAAAAACTACTGAGCTACGGACAAGAAGTGATCGAATACCTCGAAAATGCCTGGGAACAATCCTTCGATGCCCTCCTGCAGGAACGCATCGAAAACCTGGTGCATAAGATCCAGTTCGCCAATGTAAAAACCGAGTTACAGCTTTGGCACATGAGTGGTGGATTCGATCTACTGCAGGGCATCCTGATCATTAACCGTTACCAATACCCCGATCTGGACGAACAAAAAATCATCAATCGCATAGAAAATATTAAACGGGATGTTTGGCTGCAAATGATTTACGACATGAGTGCTCTTGAGAAAGTTAAGCTCATGAACCATGTATTTTACAATCTTCATGGTTTTTCCGGTAACACCAGCAACCATCAGGATCCACAGAATTCCTACATCAGTCAGGTTATAGAAAGTAAAAAGGGGAACCAAATCTCCCTGGCCATCATCTATTCCATCATCGCCCAAAAATTAGACATTCCGGTGTATGGCGTTAACCTGCCCCAACATTTCATTCTGGCCTATGTTGACGAAAGCCAAGAATACGACCCTAAGGGCGGCATTTTATTTTACATCAATGCCTTTAACAAAGGTTTTATTTTTTACAAACGTGATGTGGATGCCTTCCTTCGCCAGCTGCAACTCAAACCCGAACCTCAATTTTACCAAACCTGCAGCAATACCGATATCCTGATCAGGGTATTACGAAACCTCATCAGTTCCTACCAAAACCTCGGACAAACCGAGAAAGTTAGCGAACTCAACGAATTATTGGATGTGTTGCTGATACCGTAACAACAAAGCCCTCGATTTAAATCGGGGGCTTTGTTGTTAAAACTCCATCAGATAAGCCTTCAGGAAATCATTCAGATCTCCGTCCAGCACCGCCTGGGCATTAGAGGTTTCATGATTCGTACGCAAATCCTTCACCAGTTTGTAGGGATGCAGCACATAATTCCTGATCTGCGATCCCCACTCAATTTTCTTTTTAGAACCTTCAATAGCTGCCGTAGTTTCCATCCGCTTGCGCAATTCAATTTCGTACAACTGCGATTTCAATAAACGGATGGCATTTTCCTTATTCTGTAATTGCGAACGCGATTCCTGGTTTTTAATAATAATCCCCGAAGGCTTGTGGTACAAGCGCACCGCCGTTTCCACCTTGTTCACGTTCTGCCCGCCGGCACCGCCAGAGCGGAAAGTCTCAAATTCAATGTCTGCCGGATTGATCTCAATCTCAATGGTATCATCAATCAGCGGATACACATATACCGAAGCAAAGGAAGTATGGCGTTTTGCATTCGCATCAAAAGGCGACACCCGCACTAGGCGGTGCACCCCATTCTCCCCTTTCAGGTAGCCATAAGCAAAATCGCCCTCAAACTGCAGCGTCACCGTTTTAATACCGGCCACATCACCTTCCTGCGAATCCTGCTCCGTTACCTTGTAGCCATTCTTCTCGCCCCACATAATATACATCCGCATCAACATGCTGGCCCAGTCGCAACTCTCCGTACCACCGGCACCCGCCGTTATTTGCATCACCGCATTGAGCTGATCCTCCTCCGCACTCAACATATTCTTAAACTCCAATTCCTCCACGGTTTTCAGAGCAGCAGCATACTGCTCCTTTAAATCTGCTTCGCTGGCATCGCCAGCCTGAAAAAATTCAAACATTACCCAAGCATCCTCCACGGCCGCATTCACTTCCGCAAAAGCATCGGTCCAAATCTTTTTAGATTTGATGGCATGCAAAACTTTTTCAGCTTGTTTGGGCTCGTCCCAGAAAGTAGGACCTAGCGTAATTTCTTGTTCTTTGGCAATTTCATCGAGTCGCTTATCGATGTCAAAGATGCCTCCTCAGGGCCGTTACTCTGTCCCTTAAATCTTGTACCTGTTCTTTGGTCATGCTGCAAAAATAAGATTAATGTTTGAAAACCTTTGTCAGTAATAAACAATCCCTGCAGCCCCGCTTTCCGCTCAAATGCCGCCCTGCGGCATAACCGCTGCAATCGGGTTTATTACCTAACGTCATTTCGAATCCGCCAAAGGCGGAGAGAAATCTCTCCTGAAAATGATTACCATTTTTCAATTTCCGGCCAATAATCCCTCCATTCCGGATTAACACGATTAATCAAGACTTCCTTCTTTTCTCTACGCCACTTTTTAATTTGTTTCTCACGCTGTATCGCTTCTTCAATACTGGTAAATTGCTCATAATAAATACAAAAATGCAATTGGTATTTTGCAGAGAAACTGTTGGGATAGTAATGATCTCGATGTTCATAGATTCTACTGCGCAAATCAGAGGTAACACCGATGTAAAGGGTAGATTTAATCTCGTTGGTAAGGATGTAAACGTAACCTCCTGTTTCCATTCAACCACAACGGTTCAAACAGGAAAAATGTATAGAGAGATTTCTCCTCTCCCGAATTTTCGGGATCGTCGAAATGACGGAATAGGAAAAAACCGCAGGAATTACTAAAATAAAGCCGTCATTTCGAACGATTGAGAAATCGCTCGTGCTAATCAACTCCAAACGCAAATCCGTATCTTAGCCAAAAAAGAACACCAAACATGTTAGCACGAGTAAGATTCGACCAAACTAAAGCCTATCAGCAGTTAAGCCAGCATTACCAGCAAGTACAACACCTGCACTTGCGTGACTTGTTTAAAAAAGAACCACAACGCTTTGACGAATTTTCCATCCGTTTCGAAGACATCTTACTCGACTATTCTAAAAATCGAATTACTTCCGAAACCAGAACTTTACTCATCGGCCTGGCGGAAGAATGCGGGCTGAAAGCCGCAATAGAAGCCATGTATACTGGCGAATCCATCAACGAAACCGAAAACCGGGCCGTATTACACACCGCCTTACGCAACCCAAATACTTCTGGCATTAAAGTAAACGGCGAAGAAATACTACCTGATGTGCACCGCGTATTGCAGCAAATGGAGCAATTCTCCAATGCGGTAAGTTCCGGGACTTGGAAAGGCCATACCGGCAAAGCCATCAAACATATCGTGAACATTGGTATCGGCGGTTCCGATCTGGGTCCGGTCATGGTCACCGAAGCACTCAAAGCCTATCAGCATCCGCACATCGAACTCCATTTTGTTTCTAATGTAGATGGTACCCACATTGCCGAAACCCTGAAAAAAGTAGATCCGGAGACCACGCTATTTATGATTGCCTCCAAAACCTTCACCACCCAGGAAACCATGGCGAATGCCTTTACGGCACGTGAGTGGTTCCTGAAGAGCGGCGCCAAAGACGCCGATGTGGCCAAACACTTCGTGGCCATCTCCACCAACGAGAATGGGGTGAAAAATTTCGGCATCGATACCCAGAACATGTTTGCCTTTTGGGATTGGGTAGGCGGACGTTACTCGCTGTGGAGTGCCATTGGCCTCAGCATTGCTTGTGCCATCGGTTTCAAAAACTTCCGCGAATTGCTGGATGGTGCACATGCCATGGACCAGCACTTCCGCACCGCCAATTTCGACCAAAATATGCCGGTTATCTTGGGTTTACTGGGCATCTGGTACAATAATTTTTTCGGTGCCGAAAGTCAGGCCATTTTGCCATACGACCAATACCTGCACCGCTTTGCCGCCTATTTTCAACAAGGCGACATGGAAAGCAATGGCAAACAGGTTGATCGCAATGGCGATGCCATCAAGTACCAAACTGGCCCGATCATCTGGGGCGAACCCGGTACGAACGGACAGCACGCTTTCTACCAATTGATCCATCAGGGAACCAAACTCATCCCTTGCGATTTCATTGCTCCGGCGCAAAGTCATCACCCGATCGGCAAGCACCACCAATTATTGCTCTCCAATTTCTTTGCCCAAACCGAAGCCTTAATGAACGGGAAAACCCATGATGAAGTGGTAGCTGAGTTTAAAGCAGCGGGAAAATCCGAAGCGGAAATCGAAAAACTGACTCCATTCAAAGTCTTCGGCGGCAACCGCCCGAGCAATTCCATATTGGTGAAAAAGATCACCCCAAGAGTTTTAGGCTCACTCATTGCGATGTATGAGCACAAGATCTTTGTGCAGGGTATCATTTGGAACGTATTCAGTTTCGACCAATGGGGTGTGGAACTGGGCAAACAACTGGCTAATCAGATCCTGCCAGAGTTGGAAAATCAAGCAGATATCAAGTCCCACGACGCTTCCACCAACGGTTTGATCAACCAGTATAAAGCTTGGAGATAATTTAACACCCGTCAACCATGTACATTTTGTCATCCTGAGCATGTCGAAGGATGATACACCTTTCGACAAGCTCAAGGTGACGGTAGTGTTTAATCTTTTACACAACGGATAGAAATTCCCGTTTTAGCATCACCGACACCAGAAGCCAAATTCATACCATTGGTCTCAATCCCCCAATTAGACTTTGCTGCATTATTATAGGCCCACCAATAACTACCATTACCTATTAGTCCGAATGAGCCCAATGGACTTCGGTATCCAGCCGGATGGGCAGAAAATTTACTTTTATTGTTACTGGCCTGATCATTCCCTACATTACCAAGCGTTGCATCTGCAACCCAGCCAGTATTAACCGCCAGTGATTTAGCAATTTTGTTTCCTGTAGTACTGCCATCAAAATTATAACCATTCGCGATAAGGTAATCCCGCAGTTTTTGCCAATCGGCATCGGTGGGTACATGCCAACCTGCAGGGGCCAGTTTACCAGTATTTACGGTGTACCAATTGTACAGTGCCCCATATTTATCCTTATTTTCTAGGTCATTATTATCATAATAACACATCATCGGATCGGTAATATTGACATCAGACCAAGTGGCATCGGCAGTTACATAGGCAATTGGGGTACCGTCGTTTAGCTTATGTGTTTTTAAATTTTCTACCATCCACTCTTGATCCCCAATTTGTAAAGTTTTGTAGACATTCCCCTCAATGTCGGTTACACTGCCATACTGTGGGCCGGAGGCTTTGTCTTTTTTACAAGAAAAAAGGATAGCGCTGAGGCCAACAAATAGTAGAATAAGTTTTGCTTTCATGATTAATCTATTTAATATAAAATGCAATTTCGCTTAAGCCTTGTAACTACTCAACAGTATTCCGACGAACGGACATAAAAGGATACCGAACTGCCAAAATAAGTTCATAAGTGAACTCAGAGTTATCGCTTTCCTGCGAAGATTAATCTTTCACACAACGAACGGCTAAGCCTGCATTGGGGAGTATAGCAGAGAAACTTAAGGAAGGAGAATCTTTATCAATACCCCAATAGTTGAATGAATCTCCAGCAGACTTATAAAATGCCATATTGCCAAAACCTACAAATGAACCGGTTTCAGTCCTGTATCCCGCTGGTGGTGCATTGAATCCTGTCTTGTTATTGCTTGCCTGATTATTTCCCACATTACCTACTTCTTGATCGGGTACCCATACGGTTTTTGCAGCCAATGATTTAGCAATCTTGTTACCAGTAGTAGTTCCATCGTAATTATAGCCATTGGCAATCAGGTAATCTTTCAATTTTTCCCAATCGGCATCGGTGGGTACATGCCAGCCTACAGGAGCTAATTTTCCAGTATTTACTGCATACCAATTATACAAGGCGCCGTATTTGTCTTTGTGGTTATCCACGTCATTATCATAATAACACATCATAGGCTCTAAATTATTCATATCAGCCCAAGTAGCGTCAGCAGTTACATAGGCAATGGGTGTCCCGTCATTTAGCTTGTGCGTTTTGAGGTTTTCAGCCATCCATTCCTGATCGCCAATTTTTACAGTTTTATACACATTGCCTTCGATATCGGTCACCGTGCCGTATTCCAGGGCAACATTATCGTCTTTTTTACAGGAGAGCTGTAACACAATCAATAGTATACAGCAACTTATTTTCGATAACTTTTTCATGATTTTTAAATTTTAATTTTTTACACAACGAACTGCTAAGCCACAATGGGCATCAGCAAAGTCAGCACTAAGCATCTGATCGTTATTATACAAGCTAAAGCAGGATGCAAGGTTATTACCCTTACTTGAAGACCACCAGGAACCCGCTCCTGAAGAAAAATGATAGTCTCCGGTAAAAGAACGGAGTCCGGATGGCAAGCCTGTGAAACCTGATTTATTATTGCTGGCCTGATCATTCCCTATGTTCCCTGAAGTTGGATCAAAATCCCAGCCTGAGGTTGCTGCCAAGGCTTTGCCAATTTTATTGTCAACCGTGCTGCTATCATAATTGTAACCTTGAGCAATGAGGTAATCTTGCAGTTTTTGCCAATCGGCATCTGTGGGTACATGCCAGCCTACAGGAGCTAATTTTCCAGTATTTACTGCATACCAATTGTATAATGCGCCGTATTTGTCTTTGTGATTATCCACGTCATTATCATAATAACACATCATAGGCTCTAAATTATTCATATCAGCCCAAGTAGCGTCAGCAGTTACATAGGCAATGGGTGTCCCGTCATTTAGCTTGTGCGTTTTCAAGTTTTCAGCCATCCAAATTTGATCACCTATTTTAATAGTCTTGTAGATGTTTCCATCAATGTCTTTAACAGTCAGTTCAGACCGGTCTTTTTTACAAGAAAAAAGAATTAAAAAGGACCCTAACAGATAGGGCAAAAATATTTTCGTTTTCATAGCGATTCGATTTTATAGGGAGAACAATTATCCATCGCCTACAGTTAAGCATAAATGACGAATGGTATAAAATTTAGGATGAACCGTTACTTTGAGCTGATAAATGGTAAGCTGTTTTTCGGGCGGACAATTTTCCGTAAATTTAAAAGAGCGAAATTTCAGACGATGAACAGGTTACAATTGCTTTTGATCGGCTTATTAGTCCCGATTTTGGGTTTAGCTCAGGTAAAAAAGGAGGCACTTCCGACCTTACTCGAGTCCAAAAAATTTGTTTTTAAAGCCACAACGGCCACCCCACTCGCCAATGCTGACCTATATCAGATTTTAAGCCAGCTAAATAATTCGGGAGGCAGCACTATCCAATTGAACGGATTGGATTACGATTTGAGGGTTTTCCCGGATAGCTTGAACACCTATTTGCCCTACTTCGGACGTACGTTTATTCCGGCTAACAATTTGAACGATAATGGCATCAAATTCAGTTCCACTAAATTTACTTATGAGTTGATAGCACGAAAGAAGGGTGCTTGGCGAATCCTAATCAGGACAATGGATGTGAAAGAGAGTTACCGCCTGATACTGGAAATAAATGAGAACGGATATGCAACCCTGAGTGTGAGAGATAACTACCGGCAAGCCATCAGCTATTATGGTTATATTGAGCCAAACCCGGATAAATAATTTTACTTCTTCAGGAGTTTGATCTGGAACAGTTTATTCCATTTCTTTCCGGTAAGCCAAATGCGACCTGTGGCTTTATCATAAGCAATACCGTTGAGCACATCCGCATTGGCATTTGATACTGTTAATCCTGTAAAATCGATTTCACCAGTAACAGCTCCAGTTTTCGGATCGATGATCACCACCCGACGGCTTTGGTAGATGTTGGCGAAAATTTTGCCATCAATAAATTCTAACTCATTTAACTGATCAACGGGGCCGTTTTGATCATACACCTCGATAAATCCTTCTTCCTGGTAAGTTTCCGGATTCAGGAAATAGATCATGTTTGTTCCGTCCGATTTGTACAGCCTTTTGCCATCATTACACAAACCCCAACCCTCT
This sequence comes from Sphingobacteriaceae bacterium, assembly GCA_947458875.1. GTDB lineage: Bacteria > Bacteroidota > Bacteroidia > Sphingobacteriales > Sphingobacteriaceae > JAIPAN01. The sequence continues at coordinate 21,554 of CANGZD010000019.1, read as the reverse complement.
CGACTATTTTGATAAGGGAAATCGGATATCATCTCCAAACTGGATTTATCGAGTACAAAGCCCCTTCTCTCTTGCCAGGTTAATAAAATAATGCGATTGCCAATTAGGCTAAGTCCTTCCGCAAAATAATCGTCCGGGAAATCTACCGACTTCAGTACTTTCCCCGTTTTCAGGTCTACCTTGCGCACCGTGGAGCTACCGTATTCTCCATCACTTTCGTAAAAAATACCATCGTGAAATTCCAAGCCCTGTGCATAAGAGCTGGTATCATGCGGAAAGGTGGCTTCCAAGCGATAACTGTACTTGAGAGGTGCCAAAGCAGGCTTCAACAGCACACTGGCCGTAACTTCCTGGACCGCTCCAGCCTTATAAATTCGTCCGGTGAGCAAGCGATTACCCATTTTCAGGCTATCAGTGGCTAAAGAATAAGATTCACCAGCTTTGGTCGATGCCAATCGTTGTTCATCCAAAAAGTACACAATTGAATCGATGCCTTCGGTATTGGTGAGGGTCAACTCTAAACTCATTGGCTGGCCGGCCTCTATAACCGCCCCAGATTCAGGAGATTTGAATTCTGCTGATTGACTTTGTGTTTTACTGCTGTTACAAGCCGTCATTAAACTGCCCGCCAGCAGCAAAAAAAAGATTGCTATTTTGTTCATATTATTCATCTTGTCCCGGCCAAAAAGCATCGGGTATGTGTTTGAGTTGAGGTTCCGCGGAGCCGTTAATCAGAATGGAAATGATATCAAAGCGTACTTCTCCCTGGTGACTCATTAACTGGATATAGGCCTCGGCGGCCAGTTGCATTTGATTTTGTTTGGCCGCATCTACAAAATCTTCTGGCTGGCCGAAGGCGGTGCCGGTACGGGTCTTCACTTCCACAAACACCATCACACCATCCTGATAAACAATTAGATCTACTTCAGCTTTACCCTGTGTCCAGTTTTCCTCTAAAATTTCATAGTACTGTTTCAGGAAGTATGACCTCGCCAGTTGCTCCCCTTGCCTGCCCAATTTCAAATGATCAGCCATTTATTTTACTATTACCGAACCGAGAAATTTGGAGATCCCCTTCTCTACTTCTTTAACCTGCAGGTATTTCTTCATCAGAATGGCCTGGTTATCGGCATCTGTTTCCTGCTGTATTTCTTCACGGATATTTTTCAGGATGCGGTCTACCTTTCGCTTCTTCAGATGAAAAATTCCGCCCAAAATGGTGCTGCGTAAATTTTCCGACTCGTGTCGTACATAAATCTTCCGCTTCGCATACCAGTTATCGCTCAATACATAAGGCGATGCCACAAGCGAAATGGCCAAATCGGCCAATGCTGTATCGCCGTGCTTGATAAAATCCTGTTCCGAAGGCAATTTGCCATTTGATAACTCTGATTTATAGATCTCGATGATTTTAAGGCATTCCGGATGTTCAAATTCCACATCGCTCAAATTACCAATTACGTAAGGTGCGATGTAAGTATCGGTTATACCATCCCAATGCACCAGTTCGTGGCCATAATTCAACAACAAACGGATGATCTCCTTTTCCTGGCTTTCGTCGGTTTGCGACAAAGCTGCCAAGTCCGGATCTGCATCGGCAACTTGTTCTAAAGTTTGTGCCGGTTCTGGTAGCGGGGGTTTTCTTTGTTTGTTTTGGCGAATCTTGTTGAGCTCGGTAATGAGCACCCGCTCCTCGATCTGTAATAAAGAACTACATTCTCTTAGAAATACCGAAGCCTTAATGCTATCGGGGATTTTTGCAATGCTTTCCACTACTTCACGGATCACCCCGGCACGCTTCAATGGATCACTCCCGGCATCTTTTAATAAAATATCTGTTTTATAAAGGATGAAATCGCGTTGATGTTGCTCAATATAAGTTTTAAAGGCCGAGCTACCTACTTGCTGCACATACGAATCCGGATCGTGTCCGTCCGGGAAGAGGACCACCTTCACATTTAGTCCTTCTTCCAAAATCATGTCCAGTCCGCGGAGTGAAGCCTTAATTCCCGCCGCATCACCATCATATAAAATGGTTACATTCTGACTGAAACGACCAATCAGGCGAATCTGCTCAGTGGTCAACGAAGTACCCGATGAGGCCACCACATTCTCCAAACCTGCCTGGTGCACCGAAAGTACATCGGCATAACCTTCTACCAGGTAACAATTGTCTTCATCTCGGATGGCTTTTTTGGCCTGCGATAAGCCATAAAGCACATTCGATTTATGGTAAATTTCGCTCTCGGGCGAATTCACATACTTAGGAACGTTCTTATCAGTTTTAAGTGTTCGGCCACCAAAACCAATGATTCTTCCCGTCAGGTTATGGATGGGAAACATCACCCTGCCCCGAAAACGATCGTAGGTTTTACCGCTATCATTGGTGACGCTCAAGCCCGTGGCTTCCAAAAATTCTTCCTTATAACCTTCTGCCTTGGCACGCTGCAGCAAGGCATCCCATTCTTCGGGCGAATAGCCCAATTCAAACTTTTTGATGATGTCTTCGCGGTAGCCCCGCTCCTTGAAATAACTCAGCCCGATGCTTTGACCAGACTCGGTCTCCCATAATTGCTGCTGGAAAAATTTAGCAGCCCAGGCCGAAACAATGTATAAGCTTTCACGGCGGTCGTTGCGCTCCTGATCTTCGGGCGTAAATACGGTTTCGGCTACTTCAATATTGTATTTATTGGCCAGGTATTTTAGTGCCTCCGGGTAGCTGTATTTTTCATGATCCATGATGAAGCGCACCGAGTCGCCCCCCTTGCCGCAACCAAAGCATTTATAAATGCCCTTGGTTACCGAAACATTGAATGAAGGCGTTTTTTCGTTATGAAAAGGGCAAAGGCCGATGAGGCTGGTACCCCGCTTTTTGAGGTGTACAAAATCTCCCACCACTTCCTCAATCCGGGAAGCCTCTAATATCTTATCAACAGTTTCTTGTGGGATCAAAATAAATCTAAATCAGGGATTTAAATTTATATAAAATTTGGATGAATCGCTAAGTTTTAATCTTTGCCAGGCCGATAACCTTTGTGTAAGATCAAAAAGCTCGCCCTTTCTTCCCGCTTTAGCGGAATATCCCAGTTACCTTGGTAAGAAATCTTGGTAGGCAGCAATGCCTCGTTTTGATCGAAATAACCCAATTCAATATTCATCTGCACATCAAAACTGAAGAGTAAATTATCGTATTTCATATCCACATAGCGCCCCAAGATCTGGAAATTACGTTTATCGAAAATGGTGGTCAGTTCCTTGATCATTAAACCATCTTTAGTCCAATTCGTTAAATCGGGTTTCACTTTTACTTTAAAACGGTACACCGGAATAGAATCAAGGTAAGTGCCACTATAAAAGCTGTAATCGTAATACTGCCGCATATTGGGCGTAAACAATTCCGTCTTCCCGGAAATAAACGGCACCCCTTTTACTGGTTTGCCGGGACTAAAAATCAAAGTTTTGAGTTTGTTCTTGTACGATTCGTTACTTTCTCCCTTACCACCGGTAAGCGATTCGGAAGGCACAAAGTCAGAATTATAGGCGTTCATGAAGATGTAGTCGAACATCTCTACGGTGTATAATGAGTATTTTCCGTTTCGTTTATAAACCCTACCGCTATCCTGTTTAGCAAGAAACTCCATCTTATAGGGACCATCATTATTATGGCGAATTTTACGATAGATCCTACCATCTACCTTATTCCTTTTATCATAGGTAAAGACCCGGTTCTCGGCCAGAAAAGTGTATTTTTTCATGTTCCTGAATGCCTGATAAAAGCTGGTGTCATTTAGGATTTCATCGATGAAAGATTGAGCTGTTAATCGAGTAGAAGTGATTAAAACCGCCGAATCGATGGTAACGGTTAAGACCGTATCGGGATTAAATCTGGGGATTTGCTGACTATATCCGGATAGGAAACAAGCAAGCAGACCTATGGTAGAGATAAATTTTTTCATTTGGTGCGATGTATAAATGTGGTATTCTGAGGCTTAGTTCCCTAATCTCTTGAGCGCTAAATAAGCCATTAAACCAGTACTAATGGCAAATGCTTGTTCATCGATATCGAAAGTGGGCGTATGAACCGATGAAGTGATCCCTCTCGCTTCATTACGGGTTCCCAAGCGATAGAAACAGGCATCGGCAGCTTGGGAGTAATAAGCAAAATCTTCAGCAGCCATCCAGATATCGAGGTCAATTACATTGTCTTTTCCCAAGTATTCTTGGGCATAGATCTTCGCTTGTTCCGTGAGTTTTTCTTCGTTAACTAAAAATGGATAGCCTTTACGGATTTCAAAGTCACAAGATCCACCCATGCTCTCCGCAATCCCTTCGGCCATTTTTTTCATTTTGGCATGGGCTTCTGTACGCCATTGTTCATCTAAAGTACGAAAAGTGCCTTCCAATTTCACTTCGTTCGGGATCACATTGGTGGCGCCGTTGGCGATGACTTTTCCGAAAGAAAGTACAGAAGGTAGTTTCGGATCGGCCACCCTACTCACAATCTGCTGCAAAGCAACCAACATATGAGCGGTGATGATTACCGGATCAATATTTTGCTGCGGCTGCGCCCCATGTCCACCCTTACCTTTGACGGTTACGTAGAGCTCATCGGTAGAGGCCATGTACTTCCCGGAGCGAAAGCCTACCTTCCCTGCCTCAATAAGCGGCATTACATGCTGCCCGAAAACTGCTGTTGGCTTCGGATTATCAAGTACTCCTTCTTTAATCATTAAACTGGCACCACCCGGCAATACTTCTTCAGCAGGCTGAAAAATCAATTTCACCGTTCCAGCAAATTCTGCTTTCATTTCCTTCAGGATAGCTGCAGTACCCAAGAGCGAAGCCGTATGGGCATCGTGACCACAGGCATGCATGATACCTGGTTTGGTTGATTTGTAGGGCACTTCATTTGCTTCTTCAATCGGTAGGGCATCCATGTCGGCTCGAAGTGCCACCACTTCAGTTGAAGGCTTATCGCCTTTTATTAAGGCGACTAAACCCGTATTGGCAATTTTTTGATAAGAGATGCCTAATTCATCGAGTTTTTCGGCTACAAAAGCAACTGTCTCATGCTCTTTGTAAGATAATTCGGGATGAGCATGCAAATGTCTTCGGTTTTGAATGGTTTGATCCAAAACCTCGGTGGCTAATTGTTGAATTCTTTCTTTAAGCATCGTAAATGAAAATTTATTACACCATCCCCTGACCGTGGCAGGCCTTGAATTTCTTACCACTTCCACATGGGCATGGATCGTTTCGACCAATTTTCTGCTCTACACGTACCGGTTGCGTTTTCTGAATTTCACGAGTATCCTCTAAGGGCATGCCATTGCTTTGTTGAGCCAGTTCAGGTTTAGAGATTTTCAGTTTGCTAAGGTCTGATTTTGGCTGCGGACGAGCTTCTTTCACATGATCTGGCCCCTGGTTCGGGATCATCCCTTTAAACAAGAAACTCACCACTTCTTTATTTACATTCGAAAGCATTTCTTTAAATAAATTGAAGGCTTCCATTTTGTAAATTATTAATGGATCTTTTTGCTCATAAACCGCATTTTGCACCGATTGCTTTAGCTCATCCATTTCATGCAGGTGCTGTTTCCAAGCATCATCGATGAGGTGCAGCACCACCGATTTTTCAAACGATTTAAAAACTTCCCTGCCTTCGGTCTCAACTGCTTTTTTCAAATTACTTGCCACCTGTAAACCTCTTTGTCCATCGGTAAATGGAACCAGGATGTTTTCGATCTGCTGGCCTCTTTCTTTAAATACTTCTTTGAGTACCGGCAAAGTTTGCTGGGCAATACTATCCGATTTACGTTGATAAAAGGCAGTGACTTCCTCAAATGCCCGATCTGTTAATGCAGCCAAGCTGGAAGAAGAAAACTCTTTCACATTAATTTCCGGATCAACAGAGAAAATACGGATCATTTCCAACTGGAAACCTTCATAATTATCGCTTTCCTTGTATTCGGTTACCACTTCTTCTACTACGTCGAAAATGGTATTATTCAAATCCACATCCAAGCGTTCGCCAAAGAGCGCATTTTTACGTTTGGCGTAAATCACCGTACGTTGTGCGTTCATCACATCATCATACTCCAGCAAACGCTTACGGATACCGAAGTTGTTTTCCTCTACTTTTTTCTGGGCACGCTCAATAGATTTGGTGATCATCGAGTGCTGGATCACCTCTCCTTCTTCAATCCCCATGCGGACCATGATATTAGAGATCCGCTCAGAACCGAATAAACGCATCAGGTTGTCTTCGAGCGAAACAAAGAATTGAGAAGATCCGGGATCTCCCTGACGACCGGCACGGCCACGCAGCTGGCGGTCTACTCTTCGCGATTCGTGACGTTCGGTACCAATGATGGCCAAACCACCTGCTTCTTTCACCCCTTCGCCTAATTTAATGTCGGTACCACGGCCTGCCATGTTGGTGGCAATGGTCACGGTACCGGCTTTACCGGCTTCGGCCACGATATCCGCTTCTTTCTGGTGCAATTTGGCGTTCAACACATTATGTCGGATTCCACGAAGTTTGAGCATACGGCTCAGCAATTCAGAGATCTCCACCGAAGTGGTACCCACCAATACCGGACGTCCGGCTTGGGTTAATTCTACAATTTCATCGGCCACCGCATTGTATTTTTCACGCATGGTACGGTAAACCATATCTTCCTTATCCTGACGCTTGGTTTTAACATGAGTAGGAATTTCCACCACATCCAGTTTGTAGATCTGCCAGAACTCACCCGCCTCAGTAGTGGCCGTACCCGTCATACCACAGAGTTTATGGTACATACGGAAATAATTTTGCAAGGTGATAGTGGCGTAGGTTTGGGTGGCGTCTTCCACCTTTACATTTTCCTTGGCCTCAATCGCCTGATGCAAGCCATCCGAATAACGGCGGCCTTCCATGATACGGCCGGTTTGCTCGTCTACAATTTTTACTTTGCCTTCGTCGATGATGTATTCCACATCTTTTTCGAACAAGGTATAAGCCTTCAATAATTGATTAACGGCATGAATACGCTCCGATTTCACAGAAAAATCACGCATCAAAGCATCTTTTTTGGCGATTTTTTCCTCATTAGAGAGCGATGACTTTTCGAGTTCGGCAATTTCGGTACCCACATCTGGCATCACAAAAAACTGAGGATCTTCACCAGAACTGGTGATCAGTTCAATTCCTTTTTCAGTCAGTTCTACCGAATTATTTTTTTCATCAATCACGAAAAACAATTCCGCATCGGCCTTTGGCATTTCTTTGCCTTGGTCTTGCATGTAATAATTCTCCGATTTGTTGAGCACCTGTTTCATACCGGGCTCACTTAAGAATTTGATGAGTGCTTTATTCTTGGGTAAGCCACGATGAGCCCGCAATAAAGCCAAACCACCGTCATCGGGACCTGATTTTCCGTCACCTATTGATTTTTTAGCCTCATTCAATACTGAATTGATGTAATTTTTCTGAGCGGTAACCAAGCGCTCAATTCGAGGTTTCAATTCATAAAATTCGTGCTCATCCCCTTTGGGTATGGGGCCAGAGATGATCAGCGGGGTACGGGCATCATCAATTAAAACCGAATCGACCTCATCCACCATGGCATAATGCAATTTACGCTGCACCAACCCTTCCGGGCTTAATGACATGTTATCACGCAGGTAATCGAAACCGAATTCATTGTTCGTACCAAAAGTAATATCGGCCAAGTATGCCTTACGTCTATCTTCCGAATTAGGCTGGTGTTTATCGATGCAATCCACGCTTAAACCATGGAATTCAAAAAGCGGACCATTCCATTCAGAGTCACGGCGGGCGAGGTAATCGTTCACCGTCACAATGTGAACGCCTTGACCGGCCAATGCATTGAGGTAGGCAGGCAAAGTGCCGACTAAAGTTTTACCCTCACCGGTAGCCATTTCAGAGATTTTACCCTGGTGTAGTACAATACCACCAATCAACTGCACGTCGTAGTGCACCATATTCCAGGTTACTTCGTTACCGGCAGCGTTCCAGGTATTATGATGAATGGCTTTGTCTCCTTTAATGACCACATTGGGCTTACGAGCGGCCAATTCACGATCGAAATCGCTAGCAGTAACTTCGATTGTTTTATTTTCTGTAAAACGACGGGCCGTTTCCTTCACCACGGCAAAAGCCTCTGGGAGGAGCTCTATCAATATTTTTTCCAGTTCTTGGTCGCGTTCTTTTTGCAGCCGGTCTAATTGCTCGTAAACCGAGGTTTTCTCGGCCATGCTCAGGCTCAGGTTTTCGGCTTTGGTTTTTACGGCGGCAATCTCCTGATCTATCTCTTGTAAATCGGCCTGAATTTTTTGTTTAAAATTTAGAGTTTTAGCACGGAGCTCATCGTGACTCAGTGCTGCAAGTGAGGGATAGATAGCTTTTATACGGTCAACCAGCGGTTGAATTTGTTTGATATCTCTATCAGATTTACTTCCGAATACTTTATTTAAAATTCCTAACATGTTTATACAATCAATAAGCCCTCTGCATCTCAATAATGCTGCCACGGCTAAAATACAGCCATGCTGGCAGTGGGATGGGTAAAAATACTGATTTTGCGGCATATAAAGCTTCGGCATTTGTAATACCTTTGTAGCATGAATATTCTTCTTTTAGGTTCGGGAGGTCGCGAAAATGCCTTTGCCTGGAAAATGGCCCAAAGTAAACACTGTTCTCAACTTTTTATTGCTCCCGGTAATGGCGGTACTGCCAATTTTGGCAAAAACGTCGCCCTGAAGCCTACCGATTTTAAATCTATTGGAGATTTTGTGCTAAAAAACAAAGTTGAAATGGTGGTGGTGGGGCCCGAAGAACCGCTGGTAAAAGGTATTCATGATTATTTTCTGGCGGATGAAAGTCTAAAATACATCCCGGTTATTGGCCCTCAAAAAGAAGGAGCTCAGCTGGAAGGAAGCAAGGATTTTTCTAAAGATTTTATGCAACGTCACCAAATTCCTACGGCTGCTTATCGCTCTTTTACCAAAGAAACTTTGCAAGAAGGCCTAAAATATTTGGAAAGTCAATCCTTACCCATTGTTTTGAAGGCAGATGGGTTGGCAGCCGGGAAAGGGGTTTTAATTTGCGAAAGCCTGGCCGATGCACAAGCCGAACTCAAGGCGATGTTGGCCGATGCCAAATTTGGTGAAGCCAGTGAAAAAGTGGTGATTGAAGAATTTTTAAGTGGCATCGAACTCTCCGTCTTCGTACTAACTGATGGCCACAGCTATAAAATTTTACCCGAAGCCAAAGATTATAAAAGAATTGGCGAAGGTGATACCGGTTTAAATACAGGAGGTATGGGTTCTGTTTCGCCGGTGAGTTTTGCTCAGGGCGATTTCCTGAAAAAAGTAGAAGAAAGAATCGTGGTGCCTACCATTGAAGGCCTAAAAAAAGACCGTATTCCTTACAAAGGATTCATCTTTATCGGCTTGATGAACGTGAATGGAGAACCCTATGTAATTGAATACAATGTTAGGATGGGTGACCCTGAAACCGAGAGTGTATTGCCTCGTATTGAAAGTGACCTGGTTGAACTTTTATTGGGGGTTGCGCAAGAAAATTTGCACGAAAAAGAATTCAAAACCTCCGCTAAAACTGCGGTTACTGTTATGTTGGTGGCCGGTGGTTATCCCGGTGAGTATGAAAAAGGGAAACCGATGAGTGGCATGGAAAATGTTCGCCATTCAATGGTATTTCATGCCGGAACTGAAAACGATAATGGGATAATTAAAACCAATGGAGGACGCGTAATTGCAGTGACTTCGCTTCAGGATAATTTATTCGATGCAGTACAATGTGCCATTGCCGATGCAGGAAGAATTTATTACGACGGGCGATATTTCCGTTCGGATATAGGAGCAGATTTACTTACAATCAACTAACGGAGCAATTCCGACAGCACTTCCTCCAGTCTTTCTCCACGAAGGTTTTTGGCTATAATTTTTCCTTCCGGATTGAGCAGGAAATTATTCGGTATGCTGTTTACGTTATATAACCTGGCAGCATCATTATACCAATATTTGAGATCAGAAACCTGTGGCCAGGTCAATTCATCATCCTTGATCGCTTTCAACCAGCTTTCCTTACTCCGGTCTAAAGAAACTCCTAAAATGGTGAAGTTTTTATCTTTAAACTTACGGTAAGCAGCTACCAAGTTCGGATTTTCGTATCGACATGGCCCACACCAGGCCGCCCAAAAATCGATCAGAACATATTTTCCACGCAGCGATGAAAGGCTCAGGGCCTTCCCCTGAGGTGTTTTCATTGTAAAATCTGGGGCCATGGCGCCAATATCTGTTTTACTTTGTGCCATACTTAATTGGGAGGTTCCCAACAGAGCCAGGCCTAAAAGGCAACTATAAATTCTTTTCATAATCAAATGAGTTTTTGTTGTGTACGCCACCATAAATCTGGCATTTCTCCCGATACGGCTGTTTGATAATCCTCATAGGTACAAGGCACCAGATGAAAGCGCTCGTTTTTTGAGTTTTTTAAAGGATAAGGCACCTGCATCCACCAGCGATCCGTTTTTTTGCTTTTCACGAACACAAGTTCAGAAGCGTCTTCTTTCATGGCTGCCCGGTAAATGAGGTATTGCGATTTAGGCTGCAGTGGCAAGTCTTTTTTCCGCTGATAAAATCCATCCACAAAATACCAAATCATTTGAGCCATCAGGGTAGCGGTTTGTCCGTTTTGATCGAAGGCCGGATTGAACTCATAAAAACCGATCGAACTCAGCTTATCGCTCATGCCCGCATAACGGCAAATTTGACAGGCGTCTTCTCCATAAAAACCATTCGGACTGGCATTGGCATTCGCGGCTGCATCAGACGAACGGATGGCAGAAATATCAAAACTGATCATGCTGGCATTCCTAATTAAAGGTTCTGCTGTATGAATTTTACCAGAAAACTCTCCCAATCGATGTGCATCGAAATATAATTTTTCAAGCGCCTTAATACTGTCCTGGTTTACATAATACGTTTGGTAACCCAGATTAGAGAAATTGAACAAATAGTTGGGCTGATGGATCAAAATTTTATGTAAATAGGCAGCAGAACTAGTCTCTATTGTATCTTCCGGACTATCATCCAGATCAAAATGCGAGTCGACCACCAGCAGATCTACCTTTTGCTCCAACTCTTCGTAGGCCATGTACTGGGCGTAAGTAATATCCTGCCCTCCTCCCAAAACGATTGGAACAATATTTTTCTTGATCAATTCGGCCACCACCATTTTAACGGCTATATAAGTATCGGTAACAGTTTTACCCGCCTTAATGTTTCCCAAGTCGGCCATTTTAATGGAGAAGTTCCCCTCATTTAAGGTATAAAATCGCTCCCGGATATAATTAGGGCCCAAAGCACAGCCCTGATTATTTAAGGCATTTCGATCGTCTAAAACCCCGAAAATAGCCAACTGATAATTTCCGCTATCTAGATCCGGAAATTCATCGGAGTAAATATCCAACAGGTTGCCGAGCTGAGTGGAATAGAAACCATCGGCCGGACGGAGTTGGTTTATATCGAGTGGAGAGAAAAAATCGATGAGAGACATGCTTTGCTATATGTGATCACCCAAATATCCAATTATTCAATTACTTTTGAAAGCAATAAAGCAATATCTCCAGAATGATCTTAGTTACAGGTGCCACCGGCTTTTTAGGTTCCGTTTTAACCCGGAATTTAGTCGAACAAGGCGAGTCGGTACGTGCCCTCAAACGATCCAATTCTAAAATCCCCGATTTTTTACAAAACAAAAAAAATATAGAATGGGTAGATGGAGATGTAAACGACCTTTTTTCGCTGGAAGCTGCACTCCAAGACATCACACAGGTTTACCATACAGCAGCCACCATTTCTTTTCAGCCGAAGGATAAAGCAAAAATGTTTAAAACCAATGTAGAAGGCACAGCTAATTTGGTGAATTTGTGCTTAGAAAAACCCAACATCCGGATGCTTCATGTGAGCTCGGTGGCTGCATTGGGCAAGGCGAAAAAAGGACAGCTGATTAATGAAAATACCTTTTGGGAAGATGCGAATCATGGCAGTGTCTATGGCTTATCTAAGCATTTAAGCGAAATGGAGGTGTGGCGGGGAATTGCCGAAGGGCTGGATGCCCTTATTGTAAACCCTTCCATCATTATAGGGAAAGAATGTGGCTGGAAAGGCAGCGGGAGTTTATTCAGTGCGGTGGAACGAGGGCTGAGCCGCTATCCTCTTGGTTCGTGCGGATTGGTTACGGTAACAGATGTGTCGAAGGCGATGATCCAGCTAATGCATAGCTCCATCAGTGCTGAACGTTTTGTTTTGAATGGTGAAAATTGGTTATATAAAGATTTATTTCAGGAGATTGCCCGTCAATTTGGGATAAAAGGACCACAAAAAGAAGTGAAAGAGTGGCAACTCCTCCTCGCTGCCAAGGTACTTCAGTGGATCAGCAGGCTAAACGGAAAAAAATTTGGACTAACTAAAGAAACCGCCAGAAGTGCTTCAAAAATTTCGGAATTTTCTACTGAAAAAATTAGAAAAACCATCGATTTTCAATTCAGCCCCATCAGGCAAAGCATTGCCGAAATTTGCCAGAGTTTGAAATGAAATCACGTTTCTACATCATCGATTTCGACAGCACTTTCACACAGGTGGAAGCACTAGATGAACTGGCCCGTATCTCCCTTCAACATCATCCGGAAAGAGAAAAAAGATTAGCGCAAATTGATGAGCTGACTAATGCGGCAATGGAAGGACGACTTTCATTCAGCGAAAGCCTATATGAAAGAGTGAGACTGCTGGATGCACACCGTGAACACCTAGACCCCTTAGTGAGTCGATTAAAGAAAAAGGTATCTGCCTCGTTTTCTCGAAATAAGTTGTTTTTTAAAAAACATGCCTCAGAAATACTCATCGTTTCGGGCGGATTTAAGGAGTTCATCACGCCGGTGGTGCTTCCTTATCACATCCCTAAGGAAAATATTTATGCCAATACCTTCCGTTTTGACAAAAACGGAAAAATCATCGGATTTGATGAAAAAAATCCCTTAGCCACCGAGGGCGGAAAGGTGAAATTGCTCAAGCAACTAGACTTGAAAGGCGAATTGTATGGTATTGGCGACGGTCACTCTGATTTTCAATTGAAAGAATCCGGACAGATCAAAAAATTTTATGCTTTTACTGAAAATATTGAACGAAAATCCGTTTTAGAAAAAGCAGATCACATCACTCCGAGTTTTGACGAGTTCTTGTATGTAAACCAACTTCCGAGAGCAATTTCGTATCCCAAGAATCGAATTTTATGTCTGGCTATGGGTGATGTTCCCAAAGAAAGTTTGGAAATCTTGAAAAAAGATGGCTTTTCTATTCGGCACAAAAGTAGTTTTGAAGAGAAATATGTGGCCGATGTGGGAATGCTGCTACTGGGGCAGGGCGAGAAAATACCTAATGAGCAATTGAAGCGGGCGGTTAAATTAAAAACCTTGGGTGTTTTAGGAAGTAGTAAGACCAAGATTTCGGAGGATATTTGCACTGAGATGGGTATTGTTTTATTTGACGATGCGAAAACCAACCCCAGAAACTCCAACTTCATCCCAAAGCGCATGGCCGATTTTATCAATAAAGGCGATACCTATTTGAGCAGCAATTTCCCGAATTTACAATTACCCAAAATCGCGAATGCTCACCGGCTAATTCATATTCATAAAAACGTACCCGGCATCATGGCACAAATCAATCAGGTTTTTGCTCAACATCAAATCAACATCCTCGGTCAATTCCTGATGACCAATCCGAAAATTGGTTACGTAATTACCGATGTAAGCGCCCAGTACGAAAAAGCGGTTTTAAAAGAGTTAAAACAAATTCAGCATACCATTAAATTCCGGATATTGTATTAATTTGAATTGATGAAACAGTTAATGTTTGTTTTTGCAGGAGGCGGCCTGGGGAGTGTATCCAGATTTTTGGTGAGTAAAATCTATCCTGCAGGCATCAGCCTTTTACCCTTGGGCACCCTAACGGCCAATTTTCTGAGCTGCCTGGTTTTGGGGGCGGTGTTGGTGTTGGGCGTTGAAAAAATCAACCTGAGCGATCCGCTCAAACTATTGATCATTACCGGTTTCTGTGGAGGCTTTAGTACTTACTCCAGTTTTACGGCAGAAACGGTAGAATTATTTAAACAAAGTCAATCAGCAATGGTAATCGGCAATATCGTTGCAAATTTTGCGCTCAGCGTGGCTGGCTTATATTTGGGGAGCTGGCTGGTACGTTTATTTTAAATACCACATCTATGGAAGTGAATGCAGAAATAAAAGAGAGAATTGAAAAGCTACAGGAGAAATATGCAGCCATGGGGCAAGACATGGTTTCTTACCTGGACGGTTTACTGTATGCTGATTTTTTAACTTATTGGGATTATATACATTTGGATACCCTTTTGAGTCTACAAAACCCGAAAACATCCTTCCCCGATGAAGAGATTTTCATCATTTACCACCAGATTACCGAACTCTATTTCAAATTATCGCTGCATGAGTGCAAACAAATTGCCGAACATCCGGCCTTAACTGCTGATTTTTTTAGCCAACGTGTTAAACGCATCAACAGTTATTTTGAAGCCCTCACCAATTCATTCGAAATCATGGTACAGGGAATGGAAAAAGAACAGTTTCTGAAATTCAGGATGTCTTTATTGCCGGCCAGCGGATTTCAATCTGGCCAATATCGTATGATCGAAATCTATGCGACCGATTTCATCCGTTTGGTAGATAAAGAGAAACGGGATGATTTAGCAGAGGCCGATCTAAAAACACAGTTCGAGCATATTTACTGGAAACATGGTGCCACAGAATTATCAACCGGTAAAAAAACGCTCACCCTCAAACAATTCGAGCAGAAATATTCGAAAACATTTATGGAGCTGGCACAGTCCTGTCAGGATAAAAATTTCCGCCACCTTTTGCGTCAATTAAAGACCAAAGGAGAAGATACCACAAGTCTGGAAAATGAACTTCGTCAATTGGATGTAAACGTTAATGTTAACTGGCCGCTTTCACATTATAAATCAGCTGTACGCTACCTCAACCGTGAACCCGAAGAAATCAAAGCAACCGGAGGAACCAATTGGCAAAAATACCTGCCCCCACGCTTTCAAAAGCGCATTTTCTTCCCAGAGCTTTGGACTGATGAAGAATTAGAAAATTGGGGCAAAAATTGGGTTTTAAGTGTACTACGTACACCATTGTAACGAAAAAATCATTCGTAGCAACGTGTAATTTTCTCTACTTTTGCAAGGTATTCATACTATGAAAAACGTGATAGATATCTTGGACATTAAAGTAAGCCGCACCCCACAATCCCGCCTTGAAAGTACCGACTTTGAAAACCTCCCTTTCGGACGTGTTTTCTCGGACCATATGTTTACCGCCGATTTTGAAGATGGAGAGTGGAAAAACCTCCAAATTCTTCCTTACGGAAACATTGAAATCAGTCCGGCAGCATCCGCTTTACATTATGGTCAAGCCATTTTTGAAGGCATCAAAGCCTACAAACAGGCCAACGGACGAATCAGTATTTTCAGACCCTACAAAAACCTGGAAAGATTCAATATTTCTGCCCAGCGTATGGCCATGCCGATTGTTCCGGAAGAGATTTTTATGCAGGGCATGCAGCAATTACTTGAGCTGGATCGCGATTGGGTACCCTCACAAGAAGGCTATTCCCTTTACATTCGTCCGGTAATGTTTGCAACCGATCCTATTTTAGGGGTTCATGCGTCTTCCAATTACAAATTTGTCATCCTGATTGGTCCGGTAGGAGTTTATTATGCCAAGCCTTTAAAAGTTAAAATTGAAACTCATTACACCCGTGCGGTGGAAGGTGGCGTTGGCTACGCCAAAACTGCTGGTAACTATGCCAGCTCCTTATTGCCAACCAAACTGGCTCAGCAAGAAGGTTTCGATCAATTAATCTGGACCGATGCCAAAGAACATGCATACATTGAAGAGTCAGGAACCACCAATGTGATGTTCGTAATCAATGATACTTTAATTACTCCATCTACTCGCGACAGTATTCTGGATGGTGTAACTCGTCACAGTATATTGGACTTAGCACGTTCATGGGGAATGCCGGTAGAAGAACGCAGGGTAACCGTAACTGAGGTAATTGAAGCTGCTCAAAATGGTACTTTGCAAGACGCTTTTGGAGCCGGTACTGCCGCAACCATCGCTCATATTGCTGAAATTACTTATGAAGGCAAAAAGTATACTTTACCTGAGCCTTCAAGCAGAGAATTTTCGAACAAAGCTTTACAAGCACTAAAAGAAATTCGCTACGGACTTGTTCCTG
This sequence comes from Sphingobacteriaceae bacterium, assembly GCA_947458875.1. Classification (GTDB taxonomy): domain Bacteria; phylum Bacteroidota; class Bacteroidia; order Sphingobacteriales; family Sphingobacteriaceae; genus JAIPAN01. The sequence continues at coordinate 5,183 of CANGZD010000019.1, read as the reverse complement.
ATCCTTTTGGCTGGAATCATTTGATTTAAGAAATACATAGCCTGGTCATAAGCCGGGCTTTTTTTTACCAGTCTTTTTAAAAATGAAATACTGCCATTCTGTCATTATTTCTAAAATAATCTTTATTTTTGCATCGTTATGGAAGAACTATTGAAGACGGGAATAACATTGAAAGACCACGATGAGAGTCGACAGGGAGAGGCATTGATGTTGGATGGCAAGCAGGGCAACACCAAGGGTCGTAAATTATACATTGAGAGTTATGGCTGTGCCATGAACTTTTCAGACTCTGAGATTGTTGCCTCGGTAATGATAGATATGGGATTTGAAACCACCGCCAATTACAAAGAAGCCGATGTCATTTTCATCAATACCTGCTCAATCCGCGAAAACGCTGAACAACGTGTTCGCAATCGTTTGCGGGAGTTTGGAGCCATCAAAAAAACAAAGAAAGACGCCGTTATTGGTGTTTTGGGCTGTATGGCCGAGCGATTGAAAGCCAAATTTTTAGAAGAAGAAAAATTAGTTGATTTAGTGGTGGGACCCGATGCCTATCGCGACCTGCCCAGCTTGATCAATCAGGCCGATGAAGGTGCAAAAGCAGTAAATGTACTTTTATCAAGAGAAGAAACTTATGCCGATATCAGCCCGATACGGTTAAATAGTAATGGTATCAGCGCTTTTATTTCTATTATGCGTGGATGCGACAACATGTGTTCCTTCTGCGTGGTGCCTTTCACCCGTGGACGCGAACGCAGCCGCGATGCACACTCCATTGTACAAGAAGCCAAAGAACTTTCACAGGCGGGCTATCGCGAAGTGACTTTATTGGGTCAAAATGTCGATTCGTACAAATGGGCCAGCGAAGACGGCTCTCAATCGGTCAATTTTGCTCAGCTATTGGCCATGGTGGCCGAAGTAGATCCTCAAATGCGGGTTCGTTTTTCAACTTCGCACCCTAAAGACATCACCGACGAGGTGTTGCATACCATGGCCAAATACCACAATATTTGCAAGTACATTCACCTGCCGGTACAATCAGGCAACTCCCGTATTTTGGAGAAAATGAACCGTACCTACGACCGAGAATGGTACCTGGAACGAGTAGACGCCATTCGAGGTATTTTGCCCAACTGTGCCATTTCTACAGATGTTATTGTGGGCTTTTGCTCTGAAACAGAAGAGGAGCATCATGACACCTTAAGCATCATGAAATTGGTTGGATATGATTTTGCTTACATGTTCAAGTATTCTGAGCGGCCAGGCACCTTGGCTGCCAAACGTTTTGAAGACGATGTTCCAGAAGAGGTAAAAAGTCGTCGCCTGGACGAGGTGATTGCTCAACAACAAGCTTCGGCCCACCAACAATTACAAAAACAGATTGGGAAAGTACAGGAAGTACTGATTGATGGGTATTCCAAAAAATCTAAACATGATTTTTCGGGACGGAACGATCAAAATGCCACGGTCATTTTCCCGGTAGATGAGCGGTTTCAGCCCGGCAATTATGTAAAAGTATTGGCCGAAAGCTGCACAAAAGCAACCTTGATTGGTAAAATAATTGATTAAAGATGGATATGCAGGATATTAAAAACCGATTCGGAATTATAGGGAACTCCCCGCTCCTCAACAGAGCCATTGATGTTGCCCTTCAGGTAGCTCCAACCGATATTTCGGTTTTAATTACCGGCGAAAGTGGAAGTGGTAAGGAAGTTTTCTCACACATAATCCATCAACTGAGTGCCCGCAAACATGGCTCTTTCATTGCAGTAAACTGTGGTGCCATCCCCGAAGGAACCATCGATTCGGAGCTTTTTGGTCACGAAAAAGGTTCATTTACCGGTGCGCATGAATCCCGTAAGGGTTATTTTGAAGTGGTAGATGGTGGAACCATCTTTTTGGATGAAGTTGCTGAATTACCCTTGGGAACGCAAGCCAGATTACTGAGAGTACTAGAAACAGGTGAATACTTGCGTGTAGGATCATCAAAAGTCCAAAAAACCAATGTAAGAGTCATTGCAGCTACCAATGTGGATGTATACGATGCAGTGAGAGCAGGAAAATTTAGAGAGGATTTGTACTACCGATTGAATACGGTTCCTCTTAAGATTCCTTCATTAAGAGAGCGCAAAGAAGATATTTACTTACTCTTTAGAAAATTTATTGCCGATTTTACCGATAAATATCGCAGCCCTTCAGTACAACTAGATGCAGAAGCACAACAAATATTGACTAATTACAGCTGGCCAGGTAATGTACGTCAGCTGAAAAATGTGGCAGAACAGATTGCTGTTTTAGAGAAAGACCGAAACATCACCGGAAAAAGTATTTTGAATTATATCCCGCACGAAACGAGCAGCAGCCTGCCCATGAAGCTGGAAAAAAATCAAAAAGAAGACTTTTCGGAACGTGATATCTTATATAAAGTTTTGTTCGACATGAAAAGAGACATGCTCGAACTTAAAAAACTGGTGGCAGAAATTATTCAGCATGGCGGCAATGCAGCACATTTAAGTGCAAACCCACAGGTGTTAAACCAACTTTATCAGGACATTGAATTACCGGGTACAGTAGCCGAATTACCTGCACAGCCAACCTTAACCATCCATCAGCCGGGCCAGGATCATCATCATTTTGATATCTTGCAGCACGAAGAAGAAGCAGAGGAATCGCTGTCACTCATCGATAAAGAAGCAGATTTAATTAAAAAAGCGCTGAAAAAACATCGGGGTAAACGTAAATTAGCAGCACAAGAATTAGGTATTTCTGAGCGTACTTTGTACAGAAAAATCAAAGAACTCCACTTGAATTGATGAATATCATGCCAAAATATATGCTTAAAATAGCGGGATTTAGCCTCATTGTTTTTGCCTTGATGCTAAATGCTTGCGGCATTTATTCCTTTTCAGGAGCATCTATCCCTAACGAAATGAAAACTGTTTCGGTGCAGTTTTTTGAGAATAATGCCAGTTTAGTGGTCCCTTATCTCAGTCAACAATTTACTGAAGATCTTAAAGACAGGATCCGTAATCAATCAACATTGAGTTTAGTGAGGTCTGATGCCGACGCCAATTTTCAGGGGCGCATTACCGAATACAGCATCAGGCCATCAGCCATCCAGGGTAATGAACGTGCCGGATTAGAACGCCTAACCATCACCGTATCAGTAAAATACACCAATGTACTTAATCCGGAATTAAATTTTGAGAAAAGTTTTACCCGCTTTTTAGACTTTTCGACCCAGGGACGACCTCTACAAGCACAGGAGCAACAATTGATCAAATCCATCAATGTGATGCTTACAGAAGATATTTTTAACGCAGCGTTTGCAAATTGGTAATTTGATCAGGATGTCATCAGAAACAAACCAGGAATTTTTCACTCAGCTCATCCGCAAGCCTGCCGGTTTAGAAGTCTCCAACCTGGAGACTGTTATCCAGCTTGCCGATAAATACCCTTATGCTGCACTCCTTCAATTTGCACGAAAAAAGCTGGAACAAAATCCGGAAGAGGCCGCTATTTATGCTTCAGAAAGACCATTATGGCAGCGATTTATCCAGGCTCCCGAAACTTTGGAGTTGCTCATCAAAGAGGAAGTAAATGAACCGCAAGACCTGAATACTGAGCCATTGGCTAAAGAGCACAGTGACGAAGTTAATTTGGAGGCCGAGTTGACAGAGGTCGATCAGGAGACAGCCACCATCATTGATGATACCCAACAACTCATTCTGGAAAGTATTGCTTCTGCTGATTTTTTCGCATTGGAAGATAAAGTATCTGAAACCATCGAACCGGAACCCATTTCTCAAGAAGTATCGCGTTACGACGACGACCAAATGCCTTATACCTTTTTGTGGTGGCTCAACAAAACTCGAAAAGAACATGCAGATACTTATCAGCCTTACGTAAGTTTTAAGTTAGACACTAGCCAGCAAATTAAACAAAGTAAATCAGCCAGTTCTAGTCCAGAAAACCCGATCGCAGATTTCGATCTTTCTCAAATCAGTACACAAAGCAAGCAGAAAAAAACAAAAAAATTAGCTGCAGTAAAAACCAAAGAAGAAGAGATCATTGAGCGCTTCATTACCGAAGAGCCTCAAATCTCACCACCATCTGCAGATAAAATGGGCAATGAAAATAAAGCCCGAAAAAGTGCCGAAGATTCCCTTGATTTAGTGTCTGAAACCCTGGCTCAAATTTATACCGAACAAATGCTCCTCGACAAAGCTATCGAGACCTACCGGAAATTAAGTTTGAAATTTCCCGAAAAAAGCACGTACTTTGCCGACCAAATTAGTCTATTAGAGCGCAAAAAAAATTAATTCAATAACATATGTTTTACGCAATTGTAATTATCGCCATCATTGTTTGTTCTGTTTTAGGATTATTTATCCTGATTCAAAACCCAAAAGGTGGTGGCTTATCTTCCGGTTTTGCCGGATCGAACAACATCATGGGTGTACAACGTACCGGTGATTTTCTGGAAAAAGGAACCTGGTTTCTGGCTGTTACCCTAATGGTTTTGGTCATCTTAATTAATGTAGTGATTCCGAAAGGAGCTGCCGTAAATGAGAAAGCCAACGAAATACAACAACAAATCGAGAAAACGGCGCCAAGCCAGGCACCTGTGAGTTTACCTCCCGCACCACAAAACGGTACAGGAAAATAAAATTCGAGCCTTATCAAAAAGGCTTCCCGGTTTCGGGAAGCCTTTTTTGCTTTAAAACTGACAGCCTGACACCAAAAATCTGGTTTTTCAGCATCCGAGATGAAATTTTGGCAATAGATTTTTGTCAAAACCCATTGGCACAATTCATGTTAACAATGGAACAGTTCAATTTTATAATTTATCAAAACAAAAAATAAAACATACTATGGCACTATCAATTAAACCTATTGCTGACCGAGTGGTAATTGAACCAGCTCCGGCAGAAGAAAAAACTGCTTCGGGTATCTACATCCCTGATACCGCCAAAGAAAAACCTCAGAGTGGTAAGGTAGTAGCGGTTGGAAACGGCAAAGTAGACGAACCCTTAACCGTTAAAGTAGGTGATCAGGTATTGTATGGCAAGTATGCCGGTACTGAAATTACTTACGAAGGAAAAGAGTACTTAATTATGCGTGAGTCTGATATCTACGCGATTCTTTAATCATTCATTATTCACTTTAAAAAGATTTAAAAG
>CANGZD010000018.1 GCA_947458875.1 Sphingobacteriaceae bacterium | reverse complement strand
TTGACCAATTCGGTGAGGATGGCGGTATTGGCTTGCACATCTACCTGGCGTTGTTGTGAGGGTGCACGCAATACCTGCATGGCCGGGTTCAAATTCGGATTGGCATCATTCGCCAGTGCCACTCCACTGATGGCCGCATTTAAACGCTGGCGTACCGAATCGGCCTGGTGTTGCAGGATGGCCACATTCTTAGCTGATTTCTGCGTCTTGGTATCGACATAAAAGCGGGATACCTGAGCCACCAGGGCTTCGGCAAAGTGCTTGGCGAATAATTCGTTGTTTGACTTGACCTCCACTTTAATGATGCTCAACTTCTTATCAATCTTAGCTACGGAGAGGAAATTTTTGGTCAAATTTTCGTGAATGTCTTTCACGATACTATCTTGTTCTCTGCTGAATTGGCTGGCATTGGCATTAATAGGAAAATTGAGTTTGGCCAGTTTAGGATGGTCGGACCATTCGTCGCGTAATTTGTTGATGCTAATATAATAATCTAGTAAAGACTGTTTGTTGCCATTGATTTCTACGGGACTTAATAAGGCTTGCTGCACTAAGGAACGTGATTTCATCAGTTCCATCAAGTTATCGCCGGCAAAGGCACCTCCGCCGCCGCCACCTACATCTAATCCAAATTGGGAAGCCAAACTGAGTGCCCCACCTAAACCACCTGATTTTTCATCTTCCAACACAAAAGAATACTCCGCTTTGTAAACCGGCTTTTTGAGGAAGGCGTAGCCGATGCCCAAGAGGCCGCCAAGCAGTCCCGCCAATAAGATGAGTTTCCAATAGCCCAGCAGGTATTGGTAGTACTCGCCTAATTTTTGGAGGAGTTCTTTTAAAGAAATTTCGTCTTCGGCCAAGTGTGGGGTTTGCTGATTTACCTGATCCATATCTACTTACTTGGTTAAATTAATGATCCCTAAAATAACGGCTCCCAGAGAAGCAATGCCTGTGGTAATACCCAATAATTCTTGGGAACTTAATTTAGCTCTATCGGCTTTGGTGGGTACGAATACTTCGGCCCCGGGACCTACTTTAGGATAGAACTTAAAGAAGAGCAGCTTCGCAGTACTTCTTACACCGCCATTGGCCTGAATGACATAAGCCCGCTTGAGCATGGCCTTTTCGCTGGGTCCGCCGGCTTCGGAAACATAGGTTTTGAGGCTTTTACCGGAGCGGTATACCACCGTGATTGGGGAGAGCACTTCGCCACTCACTTTTACGGTTTGTAGTTTTTTAGGAATGCTGATGGTATCGCCGGCTTCCATGATTAAGTCGCTATTGGAGCCCGGTCTGTTCATGATTTTTGCCAATTGGATACCCACGGCAATATTTAAGGCTTTTTCTTCGGCTATATCGACACTGCTGGTATCGTTTAACTTTTTCTGCAAGCGTTGCTGCAATACTAATTTCTTGGATTCTTCTTCATCCGCCTCGTATTGGTCTTTTTTTCCGGTGGCCTTTGGTCCCGGGCGCTTTAAGGAAGCTCCTTGGGGGTAAGCCAATTCGGTTAAGCCGCCTGCACGGATAATGAGGTCGGAAATGCGTTCGTCTTTTCTACTCAATGCATAAGCTCCGGGATATTTCACCTCCCCTTTGAGTACCACTTGGCGCTGCTCTTCGAATCCGGGTGCATTGCGTATGGAAATGATATCAAATGGTTCGAGGCTAAATTGGGTTTTACTGAACTTGAGTTGCGGATCCACATCAATCTGAAAAATTTCGGCGGTTTTAGCCGATGAGGACTCTTCTGCATTTTTCACCCTGCGAGCTACTTCAATACGTTTCGCAAATCCAGATTCGGTAAAGCCACCGGCCTGGATGATGGCATCTTCCAAAGCCATGTTTTCGGCATATTTTAATTCGCCGGGTAAGCGAACGGCTCCGTCGATGGTGATTTTGTATTCGTCTCTTAAATCGAAGATGGAAGCGATTTGGATTTGATCTTCTCTTTTGAGCAGGATATCGTCGGTACCGCCATTGAGTATTTTAGCCAAATCGAAAGCGATTAATTCGAAGGTATTGTCGGATTTTAAACGGGTTAAATATGCTCTTTGGGTAAAGGCATCTTCTTTTAAACCCTCTGCCTTTTGCAGCAATTGGCTCAAGGTGAGTCCTTCGCTCAAGGCATAATTACCCGGGCGGAAAACGGCACCTTCTATGCTCACCCTGTTTTCGAAGCGTTCTAATATTGGTTCTACATAAAATTTATCGCCCATTTGCGGCTGGTAGCTTTTGAAATCGGCAGCGGCTACATCCTTCATGCGGCGCTCCTTATCGGTATTTTGTAATACCTTGATGCGGGCGGTGTAGGCAGACTCTGTGAATCCACCGGCAAAATTGATGAGTTGATCGAGGCTTTCGCCGGACAGCATTTCAAAAATAGCCGGGCGTTTTACTTCGCCCAAAAACTCCACTCGTTGTTGATAAGGCGGTATGCGGATGATGTCTTGATCCTGGAGGCGGATGTTATTGGCCTGATCGCCGCGAAGCAGAAAATCGTACACATCGAGTTTACGAATGATCTTATTGTTACGAATGATCTCAATTTGACGGAGCGAACCGTTCTCTGAAGGTCCGCCGGCTGCATAAAGGGCATTAAAGGCAGTAGCCAAAGATGGTAAAGTAAAGGAACCTGGTTTGATGGCTTCGCCCAAAACGGTGACTTTGATGCTGCGGATGTTACCTAAAGTGACCGTGACTTGGGTACGGCCCTGCGCAATGGCCGGATAAACTTTGGCCAGACGAGATTTGATTCTGGCGCTTGCTGCTTCCACCGAAAGGCCATTTAATGGGATTAAGCCAACATATTCTACCTTGATATTGCCATCGGGTGAAATGGGCAGGCTGTAGCTGGCTTCGTTGTAGCCTGTCAACTCCAAACCGATTTCATCATCGGGACCCAATATATAATTGGCCGGTGTGGCTAAACGTAGATTAGGTTCGAAAGTGAGGTTGGTATTTTTGAACAAAGCCGCACCAAAAATTTTTGTTTTCAACTCTGATAAGGCTTTTTCGGCTTCAGTTTCAGGGTCTTTGCGCTCTAAACTGTCTTGCAGGGGATCGATGGGGGCTTTACGACCGGCATTGATTTTGGGTACCTGCTGTTCGTTGGCTTTGGTGGTTTTCTTGTCTTTTTCTGTTTTGTTTTGATCTTGCTTTTTGATCTGATCTACTCTGACCCTCAATTTTTGTACTTCTTCCTGGCTCATGCCTCTGGCCATTGCCACCTGTTCCAATTGTGCATCGCTCAAACCGGTAGTTTCTACCTGACGAATAAAAGCACGGATTTGAGCATCGCTCAGTTGATTTACTTTGACATTACTCAGGTTTTGAGGATTGACAGACTGGGCACTGGCTGAGCCAAATGCCAAGGTCAAGCAACAAATTAAAGCGAAAAATTTAAGAGAATATTTATTCATTTCTTTGAGATACAATTTGAGTTTTATAGCATTTCTAAAGCGGAGGCTTTGACGGTAGCTGTTAAAGACAAGGACAAAGATGGAATCTCTACCTCTATCTGGTTGCCTTTGAAAGCAATTACCTGGGCTTCGGTATTGATAAAAGGACCGGCAATGATGCGGACTTTATCGTTCAGTTTTAATTTATTGGATTTGACCTGCACATTTTCGTGTTCGTTGAGGAAACGTTTGATCAAATCAATTTCCTCATCGGGAATGGAAGCGGGTTTACCCAGCCAGTACACGTAATTTAACACGCCATCTACTTCTTTCACCTGCCATTTGCGATCTTCGGCCACTCTCACAAAAACATAAGAGCTAAAAAGGGGCTCCATTACGACTTTTTTACGGTCGCTCCATTGACGCACGACCCTATTCAATGGGTAATAATGTTCAATTCCGCGTTTAAGCAAGAGTTCAGCTACTTTCTTTTCCCAGCGGGGCTTGGTATAAACCGCATACCAGGAAGCCTGATTTTCAGCAAGTAAAGGTTTAGACATCTAAGCGAATTTAATAATAATAGCTAATAATATCCAAGTATAAGTCCAGAGCTTCGCTTTCCTGAGTCACAGTGATCACCTTCGGGGTGCTGCAACCAAGCCAAATTTTGATCGTTTTAGATCTGACAGGTTCAATATGGTGTTCGAAAAAATGCTTGATGATTTCGAAAAAGAGGAAACATGAGATATTTTATCATATTTCCACAGTCCCAAAAATATGAATTTTCAAAGACAATGCTATGACAAATAAGTGAATTTATGTGATTCACTGATTATGGTGTATTATAAGCAATGATAACTGATTATTATACAAGTGCTTGTAAGAAATCTATCAAATCGATTATTTATCCACATTTTGGTACTACGCTCAAAAACATTCATTTTTTAAATGGTGTAAAATTAAGCTGATGGGTCTTTTTATCGAATTAAAAAAAGATGGTTTGGTGATTTAAAAATAAAAAAAGCCATCCCCCGAAAGGAATGGCTTTCCAGCTCATTCGATAGACGAATTTGCTGCTATTGGTTCGCTAGTTATCTCCCTCCTATGGCGGTTCTGATCATTTTTACGGAGTCTAAATGCGCCCTCAGCAAGGGCAAGGTTTTGGCAGCGAAGGTTTGTATATCGCTATCCTTGTGATTTTCAGAGGCATCTTCAAAGTCTTTGATGTCATTTTCATGTTCTTTTTCCATCATTTCTATTAAACGCCTGTCGAAATCTTTACCGCTTAATCGTTTGAGCTCCGCCAGGTGGTCTTGATGATCGGGGTCTAAGACTCCCGGCAGGGTCAGCTGTTTTTTTGCAGCCAAGCTCCTGATTTCTTCATTGAGCTTACTGTGCTCATCCCGCATTAATTTAGCGAAGCTTTTGACCCGGGCATGCTGTGCCTTTTCTTCGGCTAGTTTGGCCATTTCTACTTCCCAAATACCGCTCGAGGCGGCTTCCACCAGAAAATCAGCTTGTTCTTCGGAGGAAAGTTCCTTTTTCTCATTGGTTTCTTTAGCGGTTTCAGTACTGTCTTTACGTCCGGCGTTTCTGCATTGACTTAAAGCGAGTGCCACGAAGGCTAAAATGAGGTATGCGCTGTATTTTTTCATTTGATATTATTTTATTGATGTTCATATAGCAAACACCTGAGCCGCCTACATGTTTTTATTTTTTAAAATCGGCCCGAATTCATTTTATAATACCTACCTTGCAGTCAATTAATAACAATAAAATAATGCAAAAATTAGGTACAGTAAAGTTTTTTAATGAAACTAAAGGTTTCGGATTCATTGTTCCGGAATCAGGCGAAGGTGACATCTTTGTGCACACTACAGGTTTAATTGACCAAATCCGTGAAAACGACAAGGTTGAATACGAAGTGGAGAATGGCAAAAAAGGCCTTAACGCCGTAAATGTGAAAGTTGTTGGTTAATAACAATATACATTTTTCAAACCCTCTCCCTCACCGGAGGGGGTTTTTTGTTTCTAGCATTTGCCATCCATAATTTTATTCCTAATTTGCTAGTGGCCCGCTCCAAAATGAAGTACCAGCAAAAAATAAAGAATTTCATTTACAGCCATTATTTTGCTGATGGCCTCAAAATTAGTGTGGGCATTGTGTTACCTGCCTTAATTTTTGCGCAACTGGGGCACTTTTTACTGGGCATTACCATTTCATTGGGGGCCTTGTGTGTGAGTATTGTGGATAATCCCGGGCCTGCTTTGCACAAGCGCAATGCGATGCTCTACACCAATTTATTCATCTTTTTAACTGCTGTTTTAACGGGTTTGCTCAACCGCTATCCATTATTGGCTGGGCTGGAGCTCTTTCTGCTTTGTTTCTTTTTCTCCATGTTCAATGTTTTTGGGAACCGGGCCTCGGCGGTTGGAACAGCTGCATTGGTAGTAATGGTATTGCACCTGGATGAGAAACGCGATTTTGTTGCCAACCTGGAAAATGCGGCACAATTGTTAGTGGGCGGAGTTTGGTACCTGGTTTTCAGCTTATCACTCTCGCAAATAAGGCCTTACCGATTGGCACAACAGGCTTTAGCCGAATGCATTGGGGAGATTGCTGTTTATTTACGCTTGAAGGCGGGCTTTTATCAGCAAAAAACAGCTATAGAAAAACAATATATTCAATTGATTGACCAACAGGTGGTGGTTCACGAAAAGCAGGAAGCACTGAGGGCCTTGCTTTTTCAGGACCGCATGATTAAAGACCCGAATCAATATGGCAGGCAGCTGATCATGGTATTGGTGGATATGATCGATTTGTTTGAAGAATCAATGGCCACTTTATATGACTACCAATCCTTGAGAGAAAAATATGGCCATACCAAGGCATTGAAGGCCATACATAAAACCTTAAAAAGCCTGTCTGATGAGCTGGATCATTTATCTGCTCAGCTGCTGAGCGAAGAGTCCATGCGGCCTTCGAGGGATTTTTTGAAAGAGTTGAATCAACTCAAAGCACGTATTGATGAAGTGGAAACGGAGTTTGGATTGCCCAATTTAGTGTTGAAGAAAATACTGATCAACATCAGGAACATGATCAGGCGAACCGAAAAAGTGTACAGCTATTTTGGCATTCAACAGGAAGATGGCATACAAATCCGCAGTCAGAAAGACCTCCCCCGTTTTGTTTCGCATCAGGATTTTGATTTAAAAATATTCAGGGAACACCTGAGCTTTGATTCTGCCATTTTCAGGCATTCCCTCCGGGTGGCCATTGTTTGCCTGCTGGGTTATGCCGTGTCTAAAATTTTTCCGCTGGGCCATTACAGCTACTGGATTTTACTGACCATCATTGTGATTTTGAAACCCAGTTTCAGTTTGACTAAACAGCGAAATTATGAGCGTATTGTGGGCACCCTGGTGGGCGGCCTGTTGGGGGTAGCCATCATCATCCTCATTAAAGATGAAACCATCCGGTTCTTACTATTGTTGGTTTGTATGATTGGGGCTTACAGTTTTCAGCGGCTCAATTACAAGATCAGTGTATTATTCTTAACTCCTTACCTGCTTATTTTATTCAGCTTTTTGGGCGAGAATAATTTTGTGGTGGCCAAAGAGCGCATCATCGATACCTTGGTAGGCTCTTCTATTGCCTTTTTAGCCAGCTATTTTGTGTTCCCCAATTGGGAATCGCGACAGCTGAAATCGGCCATGCGACAAGCATTGATTGCTAATTATCTTTATTGCCTGAAACTGGCCGAAGCCATACATGGCCAGAACTGGGATATTACCGACTATAAGCTCGTAAGAAAAGAGGTATACCTGAGCTCGGCTAATTTGGGCAGCTCTTTTCAGCGGATGTTATCTGAACCTAAAAAAAAGCAGGGAAATGCAAAACATATCGGCAAGTTTACGATACTGAATCACCTCTTATCTTCTTATATAGCCAACCTGAGCGGTGTTTTGCAACAAGAGCAAAACCATGAAATGAATTCGCTCCATATTAAATGGGTAAGGAAATGTTTGTTCAATCTGCAAGCTACCATTGAAGTGTTAGCAACACCAGGCGATGAACAATTCAAAGCGGTTTATCCGGAAATACCGGCGTACTTTGAGCCTGTTAAGCCGGAAGACTGGAATGAACACCTGCTGAATGAGCAGTTGCAGCTCTGCTATAAATTGACCAAAGACCTCCGCAAGCTGGCTGAGGGGATTCGATAAAACTTAATTTTTTGCCGCTTCTTTCAGCATTTTGTGCGACAGGTCTTTTCCCAAAAATTGATCAATGACAGCATGTACTAAGTACAAAATAGGCGTCATACCCAAGGCCACTAAAAATTTATAGGTATAGTTTACCAGACCGATGGCAGCTACCATTTGCCAACTCCAATTGTATTGGGGGTTGAGGTAGAATGCGATGAAAATAACCACAAAACTGTCTATGAACTGAGAAACCAGGGTGGATCCGGTTGCTCTCAACCAAAGTCCCCTTTCGCCGGTGAGCACTTTGATTTTATGAAAAATCATGACGTCGGCAATTTGACCAATCAAAAATGCGGTGATGGAACCTACAATGATCCACATGCCTTGTCCAAAAATGGCTTTAAATGCCAAGTTCATGTTCAAGGGCTGCCCTTCCATGTTCTGATTGATCCAAAAATCTGCCGGAGAAAGACTAATGGCCCATCCAATGACTAAAAAAGCAAAAACAATGAGCACCGAGGCTAAAATGGAGAGGAACCTTACCTGTTTCAATCCGAAGTATTCGTTAATGATATCGGTCATGATAAAGACCAAGGGCCAGGTTAACACCCCTGCCGACATGTTAAAAGACAAATCGGGAACGCCAAACAAATCGATGTCGAACTTATTTAAACCGAGTGAACTTTCGACCGAAAAGATTTTTACGCCAATAAATTCGGCTAAAATAGCGTTGGCGACGAAAAATGTGCCCAGTATCAGTAGAAGGCGGCTCTCCTTGCTTTTGTAAGTCATGATTCAGGTTTATGACTTAAAGTAAGGTATTTTTTAATAGTTATCCTATATTTAAAGTTTAATATCACACCGAACTTGATCCAAATTTACTCTAAACTACAAGGCATTGGCCCATCTATCTTTTCAGTGATGACTCAGATGGCCAATGAGCACCAGGCGATCAATCTCTCGCAGGGCTTCCCCGATTTCGATTGTGATCCGGAATTGCTGGCATTGGTTAAAAAATCATACGATGCGGGATACAACCAATACGCACCCATGCCCGGTTTGTTGGACTTGAGGGAACAGATTGCAGCCAAAGTAAATCGTTTACATGGGGCCGATTACCACCCTGATGATGAAGTGACCGTTACCGCTGGCGGCACACAGGCTATTTTTACGGCTATAACGGCCTTTGTTCAGGCTAATGATGAAGTCATCATATTTGAACCAGCCTATGATTGCTATGCTCCTGCGGTTAAAGCCATGGGTGGCATGGTAAAATACATGCCTTTAAATCCGCCTGATTTCGCGATTGACTGGACACAGGTGCAAAAACTGACCAATGGCAATACGCGTATGATCATCATCAATACGCCCCACAATCCGACCGGAATGGTATGGACCGAAGAAGACCTGCAACAACTGCAAAAAATTACCCGGAATACCAATATTTTGATCTTAAGCGACGAGGTTTACGAACATCTCATTTTTGATGAAAAGAAACATTTGAGCATGGCGAAATATCCGGAATTAAAAGAACGCAGTTTGATTGTAGCCTCCTTTGGTAAATTATTTCATACCACGGGCTGGAAAATTGGTTATTGCCTGGCTCCGGAGACATTGATGAAGGAGTTCAGGAAAATACATCAGTTCATGGTTTTCAGTGTGAATACACCCCTGCAGCATGCCATTGCTGCCTATTTAAAGAAAAAAGAAGATTTTGAGGACTTGGGGGTCTTATTTCAGGAAAAAAGAGATTTTTTCAGAAAACTGATTACGGGGAGTCGCTTTCAGCTGATGGATTGCCATGGATCATACTTCCAATTGGTTTCTTATCAAGATATTTCTAAAGAATCAGATATTGATTTTGCAGCCAGGCTCGTTAAAGAGCATGGAGTTGCCAGCATTCCCGTTTCTGCGTTCTATTCAAAAAATACCGATCATCATCTGCTCCGTTTTTGTTTTGCTAAAAAAGAAGCGACCTTAGAAAAAGCCGCCGAAGCACTCATGAAAGTTTAAAAATTATGTCACGCTGATGGAGACACTAAAAATCACCACTTTTCAGGCCTATTTATTTTGGGAGAACCCCGAAAAAAATTTGCATAACCTGGCTTTGCGTCTATCTGCAATCAGAGAGCACACCGATTTAATTGTTCTGCCCGAAATGTTCAATACTGGTTTCTCTATGAATACCGAAAAGCTGGCAGAAGAAATGGGTGGGCAAACCATGCTATGGATGCAGCACCAGGCACAGAAATATAATGCCGTAATTACCGGAAGTCTCATCATTAAAGAAGCCGGCAAATTTTACAATAGATTGATCTGGATGCGTCCGGATGGTAGTTATGAGCAGTATGATAAGCGACATTTGTTTGGTTTAGGCGATGAAGACAAGCATTTTAGTTGTGGGACAGCCAAAAAGTTCGTCATGCTTAACGAATGGAAAATCTGCCTGTCCATCTGCTACGATTTGCGTTTCCCTGTCTGGTTAAGAAATGATCCGCAAGATCCTTATGATATTTTACTATTGGTTGCCAGTTGGCCCGATAAACGGGCCCTTCATTGGCGTACGCTGGTACCGGCTCGGGCCATCGAAAATCAGGCATACGTAGTGGCTGTCAACCGGGTAGGACATGATGGCAATGAAGTCTTCCATTCTGGCGGTTCCATGTGTATTGCACCAAACGGCAACGTAGTGTATTACAAACCGAATGATGAAGATTTGTACACCTTCAGCATCAGCAAGGAGGAAATCACTAAATCGAGAAGGATCTTCCCTTTTCTGAGAGATACCGATCGTTTCCACTTAGATATTTAAAAAATTTAATGCTTGTATTTAGACATGAAAAAAGTCCATATCCTATTTTTTGCCCTGTTAATTCAATTCCCAAGTTTTGCTCAAAAGAATAAAGATTACACCCGCTGGGTGAACCCGTTTATTGGTACAGGAGGCCACGGACACACCTTTCCGGGCCCAACCCTTCCTTTTGGAATGATGCAACTCGGGCCCGATACACGTTTGACCGGATGGGATGGCTGCTCAGGGTATCATTATTCGGATACCGTAGTTTACGGCTTCTCACATACCCACCTGAATGGTACCGGCGTATCGGATTATGGGGATATTTTATTCATGCCCACCACCGGAGAGCCGGAATTTAAGAATTCGGCTTATGCCTCCCCTTTCAAAAAATCGAATGAAAAAGCCGGAGCGGGCTATTATGAAACTTTTCTCGATAAATATCAGA
The DNA here is from genome assembly GCA_947458875.1 of Sphingobacteriaceae bacterium. Lineage (GTDB taxonomy): Bacteria > Bacteroidota > Bacteroidia > Sphingobacteriales > Sphingobacteriaceae > JAIPAN01. Next base: position 23,834 of record CANGZD010000018.1, on the reverse strand, counting down.
TAAAAGTTGCCCTCACCACCAGTTTAAGAGCCGGCATCCATCGTTATACTTATCCTCAAACCAACAAAGCCAATATCATTGTCGATTTAGAACATCGCGACGAAACCAGCGAGGCTTGGATTGAGGTGATCAATGAATATGAGATCAGGGGTTTCAGGCGATCAAAAGCATGGGCAGAAAACCAGCCGGTTTATTTCCATGCTAAATTCAACAGACCCATCAAAACTTATGGTATTGCCATCAAAGATGTACTGCAAAAAGGACTGAAAAGAGCTGAAGGAAAACAACTGAAACTATTTATACAGTTCGATCAACCTGGAGAATTGCTCGCTAAAGTGGGGATTTCGGCAGTAAGTGAAGCAGGCGCATTGAAAAATTTAGAGGCTGAAATTCCACACTTTGATTTTCAAAAAACCCTGACGGCAGCTAAAAATGCCTGGAATAAAGAATTACAAAAAATTGAAGTGGAGAGTGAAGATCGGGACAAACTGACCGTTTTTTATACCGCCCTTTACCATGCGTTTTTAAGCCCAAACTTGTTCATGGACGTAGATGGTCAGTATTTCGGGATCGACAAAAAGATTCACCGAGCCGAGGGCTTTGAGAATTATACCGTCTTCTCTCTTTGGGATACCTACCGAACCGAGCATCCCCTACTCAATATCATCGATCGAAAAAGAAGTACAGATTTTGTCAAAACATTTTTAAAGCATTACGAACACGGAGGCCTTTTGCCCATCTGGGAACTGGCCGGAAATGAAACTTTTTGTATGATCGGCAATCATTCGATTCCGGTGATATTGGATGCTTATCAGAAAGGGATTTCTTTTGATACCGAGCGTGCTTTCGAAGCGATGAAATCAGCCGTTAACCGTAACCAATTTGGTTTAGATTCTTATCGTAACAATGGTTTGGTATTGGCTGATGATGAACATGAATCCGTTTCAAAAACGCTCGAATATGCTTACGACGATTGGTGTGTGGCTCAAATGGCAAAGGCTTTGAACAAAAGCAATGATTATATAGAGTTTAGCAAGCGTGCCCAATATTGGAAGAATGTTTACGACGCAAACACGGGTTTTATGCGTGCTCGGGCCAATGGCGGCTGGTGGAAACCATTTGACCCTACCGAAGTGAATAATAATTTCACAGAGGCGAACAGCTGGCAATACAGTTTTTATGTGCCTCATGATGTAACAGGACTCATCCAATCAATGGGTGGCTTAAATGGATTTGAAAAGAAATTAGACGAGCTTTTTACTACCAATGCGGGTCTTTCAGGTCGTGGACAGGTGGACATTACCGGTTTAATTGGTCAATACGCTCACGGAAACGAACCCAGCCATCACATGGCCTACCTCTATAATTTTACCAATAAGTCGCATAAAACTGCTGCCTATGTACAGAAAATTAGGGCCGAACAGTATCGCAATGCACCCGATGGGCTTTCTGGCAATGAGGATTGTGGACAAATGTCGGCATGGTTGGTAATGAGTGCTTTGGGATGGTACCCGCTCAACCCGGCGAGTAATGAGTACCTGATTGGGACACCCTGGTTCAAAAAAAGCACCATCCATCTCGAAAATGGAAAATCATTTGTGATTGAAGCACCTGAATACACCGATGAGGCTATTTATCTCCAAGACATTAAACTGAACAATGCTGCGTACCGAAAGTCTTTCATCAGGTTTGAAGACTTTAAGAACGGTGGTGTGTTAAATTTCAACATGGGAAAAACGCCTGCAGTAAGCTTTATGCAAAGTCTTGAAAAACCTTTTTCTGAAGCTGAAACGGAACTAATTGTGAGCAACCCGATTATTGAAACCAATTCCATCAGCTTTGCCGACAAAATGGAGGTAAGCATCATAAAGCCCACGGAAGCAGCCGAAGTTTATTATACACTTGACGAGAGCGAACCTTCTTTAAATGGCATCAAATACAGCGGTCCCTTCCAAATCGAAAAAAGCACCACCATTAAAGCAAAAGCTTATGCCGGTGGAAAAAGCAGTTTCACTGTAAAAGCGCAGTTTTTTAAGAATCCGGGTGATAAAAAAGTAAATATCAAGTATCCTTTCATGCAATCGTACACCGGTGGAGGTGCGCTTGCTCTTGTAGATGGTATAAGAGGTAAAGACAATTTCAGACTGGGGAATTTTTGGCAAGGTTTCCAACTAACGGATTTCGAAGCAGAAATTGATCTTGGCAAACTGAAGGAAGTAAGTAATATTGCACTGGGTTGCATGCAGGATACCCGATCCTGGATCATTTATCCAACTGAAATTTCGTTTTATGGCTCTGCAGACGGAACAAATTTCGAACTTTTAGGGAAAGTGAAAAATACCATCCCTGCCGACGATTATCAGGTTCAATTAAAAGACTTTGAGTTAAAAACAGATACAACCATTCGTTACATAAAGGTGGTGGCAAAAAACTTTGGGGATCTGCCTTCATGGCATTTAGGTTATGGCGAAGGTGGGAAGGCCATTTTGTTCATCGATGAGGTGATCATTCAATAAAATGTAAGAATATGGTCTTATTTGAATTGTTTGACAATAAAAATCTTTTTTATCAGCATCTTTAGCACGCAAAAAATACCATACATGTTCAAAGAGATCAAGCGTAAGCGAGTAAGATATTTTAGCATCACCTTGTATTTCCTGGTACTTTTTTTCTGTGCCATGGAATTGAACTTCTTGTGGATTTTCGGCTCTTCTCCTACCATCAAAGACATTAAAACACCCAGTTTACAGCTGGTTTCGGAGCTTTATACTGCAGACGGTAAACTTATTGGCAGGTATTTTCGTGAAAACCGCATTCCGGTAAATTACAATGAAATTGCACCCAGTGTGGTTGATGCCTTGGTAGCCACTGAAGATATCCGATTTTATGAGCACAGCGGTATAGATATCTTATCACTTGCATCGAGTACGCTGTCTACCGCAAAAGGTGATAAACGTGGTGGAAGTACCATTACTCAACAATTAGCAAAAAATCTGTACAGTACCCGAGGTAAAAAATCGCAGGGCTGGATCAAATACATCCCGGTTCTCAGAACCGTAGTTTATAAATTAAAGGAATGGATCAGCGCCTTGAAGCTGGAAAGCTATCATAGCAAAAATGATATCCTTACGCTTTATCTAAATACCGTTCCATTTGGGAATAATGCCTATGGCATTAAAATTGCCTCGAAAAGATACTTTAGCAAAGAGCCCGGGGCCTTAAAAGTGGATGAAGCAGCCATGCTGATCGGTATGCTCAAAGCCACCAGTACTTACAATCCTTTAAAGAACCCCGATAAATGTCTGGAGAGAAGAAATGTGGTTTTATCACAAATGGTGAAATATGACTTTCTGGGCGAAAAGGAATTCAAAAAATACGTCACCAGACCACTAAGATTAAAGCCAACCGAGCTGCAAGAAGTGGCCGAGGGTGATTCTTACATCAGGGGCGCTGTAGCGCGCTACCTGGAGGAATGGTGCGAAGAAAATGATTATGATTTATATGAAGATGGTCTGAAGATCTATACCACCATCGATTCTAAATTGCAGCAGTATGCAGAAGAGGCCGTGGCCAGTCAGATGAAAACGCTGCAAAGACGTTTCCAAAATGTATGGGGAAATGAAAATCCATGGCGTGACGAAGATGGAAATGAACTGGTTGATTTTCCTGAGAAAGCTGCCCAACGGCTTCCCTACTATGATTACTTGAGTAAGAAATTCGATCAAAATAAAGACTCCATTGATCATTACCTGAATCTGCCTAAAAAGATCAAAGTTTTTAGCTGGGATGGTGAAAAAGAAGTAGAATTCAGCACGATGGATTCCATCAAATATTATGCAAAAATGCTCAATACCGGCGTGATGACCCTCGATCCGTTTAATGGTCACATTAAGGTTTGGGTGGGTGGAATCAACCATAAATATTTCAAATACGACCACGTAGATCAGGCTAAAAGACAAGCCGGATCCACTTTTAAACCCTTTGCCTATTTAGCGGCTTTACAGCAAGGCATGAATCCCTGTGATAAATACATTGATAAACCGATAAAAATAGTTTACGAAGAGAACGATAAAACTGAGACCTGGGAACCTAAAAACGCAGATTTCGAATTTTCGGGCAGAGAGATGTCACTACGCTGGGCTATGGGTAAATCGGTTAACTCAATTACTGCTCAAATCACTGAAAAGGTGGGTTGGGATAATGTGGTTAAAGCAGCACATCAATGTGGTATTGAAAGTCCTTTAAAATCTGTTCCTTCGGTTAGTTTAGGTTCAAATGATGTTTCGGTATTTGAGATGGTAAAATCTTACGGAACCTTCCTCAACAAGGGGGTTAAAACTGAACCCATCCTGGTAGAGCGTATCGAAGACAATGAAGGTGTCACCATCGCCAAATTTAAGGCGAAACAGGAAAGAGCCATCAGCGAAGAGATTGCCTGGCTGATGCTTTACATGTTTAGAGGAAGTATGGAAGAACCGGGTGGAACCTCGCAGGCGCTCTGGGAATGGGATATTTGGAAAGAAGGCAATCAGATTGGTGGTAAAACTGGTACCTCCTCCGATTATGTAGATGGCTGGTATATGGGCATCAGTAAAGATCTGGTAACCGGAATTTGGGTGGGATGCGATGAAAGAAGTGTCCACTTCAAAACTTCCGAAACCGGTGAGGGCTCTCGTACCGCCTTGCCTATTTATGGCAAGTTCATGGAAAAGGTACTCAATGATCCAAGCACCGGAATTCGCCCAGGCCGTTTTCCAAAAGCAGGTGTAAAAATTACCCGGTCTTATCAATGCGAATCGCCAAGAATTTTGGCCGACAGTACACAGACCGATAGTTTGCTGATTGACAGCACCCTGAATACACCGGTAGATGGTGAATTACCCAGCGGTGAAAATACAACTGGGACAGGAAACAGCCTTCCTGTTAAAACAAGTACGGAGCCTAATGCGAAGCCTTCTAAAAAAGATCAGCTGAATTAGGCTTAACAAGACAATACTTTTTAAAACACATATAATTAGTAAATTTAGTTGATAAAGTATCTTTTCAATTCATTCTCAAAATGATTCGCACCGTGAAACGTCTATTAATATTCGTTCTTTTTTTAGTCCTGACCGGACTGATGAGCAACAGTGTCCAGGCCCAGTATTTCGGGCAAAACAAAGTCCGTTATAAAAAACTCCCATTCAAGGTTTACCAAACACCTCACTTTGAGTTTTACCACTATTTAAATAATGAAAACTTGGTAAAACGCTTCGCAAAAGAGACTGAAACCTGGTATAGATTGCATCAACAAGTATTTAGAGATACTTTTCTGCGTAAAAACCCTTTCATCTTATACAACAACGCACCGGATTTTCAACAAACTACTGCCATTCAAGGAGAAATCGGTGTTGGAACAGGCGGGGTGACTGAAGGATTGAAGAACAGGGTGGTAATGCCTATTTCGCAGTTGAATCACCAAACCCGACATGTATTGGGACACGAATTGGTGCATGCCTTTCAATACCATTCGCTGATAGAAGGCGATTCTACCACCTTGGAAAATATCGGAAATCTGCCTCTATGGATGGTGGAGGGGATGGCCGAATATCTCTCCATTGGAAAAGTTGATGCATTCACTTCTATGTGGATGAGAGATGCATATTTGAATAAGGACATTCCCTCATTAAGAGATCTTACCACCAGTAATAAATATTTCCCTTATCGATATGGGCAGGCTTTTTGGTCATATATCGGCTCTACTTATGGCGATACCGTGATTGTGCCATTATTTAAAGAAACAGCCCGTTTTGGTTATGAAAGAGCTATTATAAAAACCTTCGGCTTTACAGAAAGTACACTCTCCAGTCTTTGGAAAACCAGCATTGAGAACGCTTATAAACCATTCCTAAAGGATACGACCCAAACCCCGATCGGTAAACGCATTATAGATGACAAGAACGCTGGTGCAATGAATGTGGCCCCTTCGGTATCGCCTGATGGTAAATATGTTGCCTTTTTGTCTGAAAAAGAGTTATTTAGTATTGATCTCTTTCTGGCCGATGCCCAGACCGGTAAAATCATCCGGAAATTGACCAGTAAAACAAGAAACTCACATATCGACGAATTTAATTTCATTGAGTCGGCTGGAGCTTGGTCGCCCGATAGTAAACGTTTTGCATTCAGTGCATTCGCAGAGGGAAGAAATAAGTTATTTGTGGTAGATACCCAAACAGGTAGAACAGTAGCTACCGAATCGATGGGAGATGTAGAAGAGTTCAGTAACATTACCTGGTCGCCCGATGGCAGCAGTGTTGCTTTTTCTGGTTTAAAAGAGGGACAAAGTGATTTATACCTGTTCGATTTGAAAACTAAAAAATTAGAACAATTAACCAACGACCCTTATTCTGATTATCATCCAAGTTTTGCCAATAATGGCCAACAAATCGTATTCAGCACTGACCGGACTACCCTCGAGGACAGTGACAAAAGCATCGACATCACTTATAATTTAGCCACTATTGACCTGGTGAGCCTTCGGGTTAGAGACATTCCGGTATTTAACGGTGCCAATAACTTAAATCCACAATTTTCCGGTAATGATGAATATATCTATTTCCTCTCTAACCGTGATGGATTCAGGAATATGTACCGCTATCATATTGATGATCGCATTGTGGAACAGTTAACCGACTATTTCACAGGAATTAGCGGTATTACAGAATTTGCCCCTGCGCTGAGTGTTTCTAAAACAGATCAGATAGTTTATACCTATTATCGTGCACAGAAATACCAAATTTACAGTGCCCAAGCGTCTGATTTTAAAGGATGGGAAGTAGATACAAAGGCCTTGAATTTTGACGCGGCTACCCTCCCTCCTCCTCGTCAGGCTGGAGTTGATGTGATCAATGCTAACCTTAAAAATTTTGAGCGATTTGAGCAGATCAGCGATTATCAAATTGAGCCTGTTCCTTTCCGTTCTAAATTTAAACTCGATTATTTATCAGGAAATGGAATTGGAGCTTCAGTTGGTCGTTTTGGCACCGGTTTGGCCAGCGGTATTCAGGGAATATTCTCCGATATTCTGGGTCGGGATCAAATTTATACTGCAGCAGCTGTAAATGGCGAGATTTATGATTTTGGGGCCCAAATTGCCTATGTGAACCAACAAGGAAGGGTCAACTGGGGAGCGGGTGTTTCTCATATTCCGTACATTACGGCCTATCTTTCTCAGGATTTGATCAATACCGATGCTGGACAGGTTTTCCGCGATAGCTACGATATCATCCGAACTTTTGAAGATAAACTACAACTATTCGGATCGTACCCATTTTCCAAAACAACTCGTTTTGAAATGGGTGCTTCTGCAGCCACTTATTACTATCGAATTGACCGTTTTAGTCAATATTATGAGATGGTAAACGGCATACCGGCCTATTTCCTTGGAGCGGATCGTGAGAAAGTTTCAATGCAGGAAGCCAACAATTTCTACAACCAGGCTTATGGCATCAATTTTCAGAATTTCAATATTTATGGTTTTGACGCCGCATTTGTTGGCGACAATTCTAACTTCGGTATAGTTGCTCCCCTGGAAGGATATCGTTACCGCATCGGATTAAATAAGATGTTTGGTAATTTCGATTTGACCGTAGCCACGGTTGATTTAAGAAAATACGTACGCTTGAATAAAATTACCCTGGCGGGAAGAATATTAAATAGCTCATCTTTTGGCAGTGGCAATAATCAATTTTTTGCGCAGCAATTTGTGGGTAATCCGATTTTCATCAGAGGTTACGAATACAATTCATTTTATCGTGAAGGCGACATCAGCTCTGCTCCCGGTGAGTTCAACATCGAACAATTGGTAGGTAGTAAAATGGCCATTGCCAATTTTGAAGTACGCTTGCCTTTTACCGGGCCTAAAAAACTAAGTGCTGTTGAATCTAAATTTTTATTTAGTGATTTGAATGCATTTTTCGATATCGGTTTAGCTTATAATTCGGCATCTGAAGTTCGTTTTGCTCAAAAACCAGAACAAATTGGGATGGTGGGTAACAACCCCGTTTACAGCAGGGTTCCTGCCATGAGTGCCGGATTATCGCTCAGGGTGAATGTATTTGGCTATTTTGTGCTTGAACCCTATTACGCCATTCCATTCCAGAGACAAAATATCAACAGAGGGGTATTTGGAATGACCTTTGCCCCTGGATGGTAAAAAAAAGGGAGCCTGCGATTATTGCAGACTCCCTTACTAATTTAAAATATTAATTAAGGGCTTCAGGCTACTCTTGCCAGGTTAAGCAAATCTGCCTGTAAATGCAATGCAGCTTCTTGATGCAGCGCCGGTGTCAAATCGATCCAATCTAAATTAACCGACCTAACCAAACGCTCTTTTTGCATCTTGGTAAACTGATTAATCAGTCGGAACCTCGAATTAGCCATTTGCTCATTATCATATTCTTCGAAATACACCAAACGACTCAATTGCTGTCCCGGATCAAAAAATAAACAAGGCATCGCACTGTAAAAATCCATGGTCTTCATTAAATCGGTACTCAATCCCACATGTAAATTATTGCGGTTACGGTCGGTGATGATAAAAACGTACTTTTTCATTTGCTTCTTCAATTTATAACTAAATCAATTAGCATTTATTTTGTAGATTTATAAATAATTACTAATTTAGTTGGCACAATGTTACTAACAATTTTAGTAAAAACAAAAATAATTTTAAAATGTCTCAAATCTCCAACAATCTCAAATACCTGAGAAAGAAAAAAGGCCTAACACAGCAACAGTTTGCAGATAGCATGGAAATTAAGCGATCGCTGGTTGGCGCCTACGAAGAAGATCGTGCAGAGCCTAAATACGAATTACTAAAAAAATTCGCAGCATTTTATGAGCTCTCTATGGATGAATTGGTGAACGAAAAGATCAATGACCAATGGAAGCCAAAAACCCGTGGAGACGGCAGCAATATTCGGGTTTTGAGCATTACGGTTGACCAGGATGATCAACAAAGAATTGATTTTGTACCTGTTAAAGCGAGTGCCGGCTATTTGAATGGCTATGCCGATCCTCAGTTCGTTGGCGAATTGCCCAAATTCAATTTACCTTTCTTTAACCAAGGCACCTATCGTGCTTTTGAAATTAAAGGCGATTCTATGCTCCCCCTGCCTACCGGAACCATTGTGATAGGAGAATATGTAGAGAATTGGAATGATGTAAAAGCTGGTGAAACTTATGTAATCATCAGTTTGAATGAAGGGGTGGTTTACAAAAGAGCGGGAAACAAATTAAAAGACAATAAAACACTGAAGTTAATATCGGATAACCCGGTTTATGAACCTTATACCATTCCGGTAGATGATATACTAGAGATTTGGAAAGCCAAAGCATTCATCAGCTCCGAATTCCCTCAGCCAAGCCCCGAACCTACACTCGAGTCGCTAACACAAATGATGGCACAAATGCAGAAATCTATCTCTAACTTAAAAAACTAAGTAAAAGTCCCCGATTTTTCGAAGTTCCATTTCTGTATATTTGCGCACCAATTAGCATTAATATGAAAAACATTGCAGTGATCGGCTCGGGCACCATGGGAAATGGCATTGCTCATACCTTTGCCCAATTTGGCTATTCTGTAGCTTTAATTGATGTTTCAGAACAAGCTTTAGAACGTGGTTTACAAACCATTGCTAAAAACCTCGACAGACAGGTAAGCAAGGGAATTCTTTCTGAAGATGAAAAAGCCAAAACACTGTCCAATATCAAGAGTTTTACAGATTTAAAATTGGGCGTTTCTAATGCTGATTTAGTGGTGGAGGCTGCAACCGAAAATATCGACCTTAAACTGAAAATTTTCAAAGATCTGGATCAATTTTGCCGCCCCGAAGCAATTCTCGCTTCAAACACTTCTTCTATCTCGATTACCAAAATCGCATCAGTTACTAAAAGAGGTACTCAGGTAATTGGCATGCACTTTATGAATCCAGTGCCAGTGATGAAATTGGTGGAAGTGATACGCGGATATGCCACCAGCGATGCGGTGACTGCCGAAATCATGAAACTATCTGAAAAATTAAATAAGGTGCCGGTAGAAGTGAATGATTATCCGGGTTTTGTGGCCAATCGAATCCTGATGCCAATGATTAACGAAGCCATTTATACGCTTTACGAAGGTGTAGCCGGGGTTCATGAAATTGATACGGTGATGAAATTGGGCATGGCGCACCCAATGGGTCCGCTACAACTAGCCGATTTTATTGGCCTGGATGTATGCTTAGCGATTTTGAATGTTCTGCATGAAGGTTTTGGCAATCCTAAGTATGCCCCGTGTCCTTTATTGGTAAACATGGTAACCGCAGGAGAAAAAGGAGTGAAATCTGGCAGCGGATTCTATACTTACACTTCGGGTAGCAAAGAGCTGGTAGTTGCTCCGAAATTTGCCTAATAATAAAGTTCCAATGCCATTCTGAAGGTATTGCAGTGTGCATCTACAATATCTTTAATTTGTGGTGAGTAACCACCTCCCATACTTACCTGTACTGGAATGTTTCTGCTTTTGCATCGCTCAAAAACCATGCGGTCTCTTTGCTTACAGGCATTTTTAGAAACAGCCAACTTACCTAACTTGTCGGTGTCTAAAATATCTACACCCGATAAATAGAAAACAAAGTCTGGCTCAAAACTTTCAAATAAATAGTCTAAATGCTGATTTAAAATAGATAAATAGGCTTCGTCGGCGATGCCATCTTCCAAACCGATATCTAAATCAGATTGTTCTTTGCGAAAAGGAAAGTTCTTCTCTCCATGCATAGAAAAGGTAAATACATCCGGATGATTAGCAAAAATCTGAGCAGTTCCATTACCCTGATGCACATCCAGATCAATCATCAAAATCCGTCGAGCTAATCCTTTTTTCAACAGGTAATTCGCAGCAATGGCTTGGTCATTCAGCATACAAAAACCTTCTCCCCAATTGCTTCCTGCATGGTGCGTACCACCGGCAACATTAAAAGCAAGCCCAAATTGCAGGGCATGTTGAACGCCATCAATCGTCCCCTTGGCAATTCTCAGCTCACGCTCTACCAATTGAGCGGATAGCGGAAACCCAATTCTTCTTTCCTCCTGGGCACTGAGACTTAAACTCTTTAACCGTTGGTAGTAATCAGCATCATGAGTCCACATGACCGTTTCATCATCCAATAAATCAGGGGAAAATAAGTTTTCGGGATAAATCAGTCCTTCATGCAAAAGCTGCTGAGGAATCAATTCATATTTCAACATCGGAAAACGATGCCCCTCTGGCAATGGATGGGCATAAATTGGATCGAAAGCGATTTTCAAAAATGAACTAATGTAGTTGAGGACGTGAACGGATATTTTTAATAAATTGAACGATGGCTGAAACGGCAATGAATATAAAAGCCGTCCAAGCTGCCAAAATCACATCGGCATAAAGTGATTCATCTATTTGTTGTCTTTTCAGAATAATTCCATACAAAGCCCAAAGAATAACCATCGCAAAAGACACATTTCTACGGATGAAAACCATAAAAAGACACAATAAAGTGATGATTCCGATCAGGATTATGGCCCAATTAGACGGGCTGATTCCCCATCCGTTCCAAGCAATGGCAACCAAAAAAGCACTGATATTGGCCACGGTGGCTACACAAATCCAGGCAAAATAAATACTGATAGGGAATTGACTGAATGCTTTCCCGAATAGGGCCCTGCGTGGATTGTAAATTTCTAAACGTATATGGATCAGCAGCAAGCTCAAAAGCTGAATCAACATGAGCGCCACGGATGCCCACAACATTTCGGATAACCAGGCAAAAACCCAAAGGCTGGTAGCCACATTATTAAGCACAAAAAGCCAAGATATCCTGTTGAGATCCTGATTGACTCTTTGATCTGTATGTTGCGTAAAGGCCTGAACCATGTGATAAATGCAAAAAGCAAATAAGGAGATGTAGATAATCCCCCAAATAGCAAAGGTGACACCAGCAGGAGTAAAAACACTTTCATACTTAGCCGAAACCGTTGCCATGGTATTATTTAAACCCAATAAGCCCCACTGACTTAAATTGGAAACCAGAAAGGCCACCAAGAAGGCAATAAAGTTTAAGATCGACAAAGTTCTGATGCGACTAATCATCACTGTTTTTATTAAAACGATGTTTTACAAATATCAGCAAGTTCTGTACCGAAGCGATAAACATCCTGAAAAGAATTATACAATGGAACAGGGCTGATCCTGATCACATTGGGCTCCCTCCAATCTCCTACAATTCTTCGCTTCACCAATTCATCAAATATTTGTTTACCGTTGCGCTTTGCCATGAGCGAAAGTTGACATCCCCTAGCTTTTGGATCTGCAGGTGTAATGATCCGGAATTGTTCCTCTGCCAAATCTTCGTTTACTTTTTGGATCCAGAAAGCTAAATAGGAAGTCAATTGCTCACTTTTTTGCCTTAAGGCAGGCATTCCACCAGCTGCTTGAAAAATTTCAAGCGAAGCTTTGTGTATGGCCAATAGAGCCATAGGACTACAACTCAACAACCAGCCCTCTGCACCATGTTCGGGCACAAAACCTTTCTGCATTTTAAACCGGGTTGATTCCTGATAACCCCACCAACCTGCAAATCGTTGCATGGCGGGGTCATTGAAATGTTTTTCATGAACGAAAACACCACTAATTCCACCCGGACTACTGTTCATGTATTTGTAAGAACACCAGCAGGCAAAATCTACGCCCCAATCATGCAAAGACAGAGAAACATTTCCGGCAGCATGAGCCAAATCAAAACCCACTTTGGCGCCAACAGCTTGTCCGGCACGTGTAATGGCTGCTAAATCGAAAAACTGTCCGGTGTAATAATTGATCCCTCCAAAAAGTACCAGCGCCAATTCATCGGCATGCTGATTGATCATTGCTATAATATCTTCTGTTCTAAGGATTTCCTCTCCTTCCCGGGCTTGGATTTCGATAATTGCTTCCTCAGGATCGACCCCTATTGCTCGCAAATGGCTTTCCACTGCATACTGATCGGACGGGAAAGCCCCTCCTTCCATCAAAATTTTATTCCTTTTTCCATTTGGTCGGTAAAAGCTCACCATCATCAGGTGCAAATTGACCGTCAAACTGTTCATCGGGATGACTTCTTGAGGCTTTGCACCTATAATCGGAGCCAATAACTGTTGTAATTCCTTATGGTAGGTCATCCAGGGAGTTTCGCCTTCAAACCATCCCTCCACCGCTAAATTTTGCCATTGGTCTAATAGTTTATCAAGATGTTGGCTTGCGGATTTTGGCTGTAGACCCAGGGAGTTACCACATAAGTAAACAATATCATGTCCGGCATTTTGAGGGATCAGGAATCGCTCGCGAAATGATCTGAGTGAATCTGCCGCATCTGCGGCTTGTGCAAAATCAGGAGTAGCGTTAAACTGCATTTCAGATAGCTTATTGGCCTATTTTCAATAATTCGATTTCAAAAATTAACACGCTGAAAGGTGGTATATCTGCACCTGCACCATTTTCACCATAGGCTAAATCATACGGAATATAAAACCGATATTTTGAACCTAGGGTCATCAATTGAACACCTTCTGTCCAACCCTTAATCACTTGATTCAGCTGAAATTTGGCTGGCTCGTTGCGCTCGTAGGAACTGTCAAACGGTTTTCCATCCATCAAGGTTCCCTTGTAATGTACCGTTACTTGTTCTGTTAATTGGGGCTGGGGGGCGGTAGTTGGCCTTAAAATTTCGTATTGCAGGCCGGAAGGTGTCAGAAAAACACCTTTTCGTTTTTTGTTTTCCTCCATAAAGCGGATGGCAGCAGCCTTAAGTGGCTCAGTGATCTTCTTTTTCTCTTGTGAAAAATAGCTCATGATGGCTTCCTGACACTGTCTCGTATCTAAAGCCGGGTTGGCGCCACTCAATATCTCTTGCATGGCTTGAACCATGAGCGTGTAATTGAGTTCTTTGATAGATCTTGACTTCAAGTCCTGAGCAATACTCACCCCCATGGCGTAGCTGGCTGAATCTAATTTGCTTTTGAAGCGTGATATAGGTGCTGCTGTTGTACTGGTTTGAGCAAATGTTTTGGCTGTGGATGCCAACAAGAAACACATCACTAAGAATGAATATTTTTTCATGTTTTTGTTTTCTATTAAACTGATTTTGTATGAATTAATTGCCTAATGGAATGAGTTGAAGAATTTTTTCTAGGTACAGAGCATCGGTTTCATCAAAATGATTTAAAAACTCACTATCCACATCCAATACGCCGCATACTTGTCCATTTTTAAATACAGGAAGCACAATTTCAGATTTAGAGAGTGTACTACAAGCGATATGTCCGGGGAACGCATCCACATCAGGAACAATGAGCGTGCTAGCTTTTTCCCAGGCATGACCACAAACACCTTTTCCTTTCTTTATGCGGGTACAAGCTACCGGACCCTGGAAAGGCCCTAAAACTAATTCATCATTTTTTACCCAATAAAAACCAACCCAGAAAAAGCCAAACTGGGTTTTAAGCGCTGCGCAAACATTGCCCAAATTGGCAATAAGGTCATCCTCCCCTTCCAGTAAAGCTGCAATTTGTGGTAGCAATGACTGGTATTGAGTGATTTTATCGCCCCTAACGATGGTTAAATCTTCTGCCATAGTCTTACAAAAATAAGAAGCTAGCTGGATTACTGGTATTTTATTGGATAATGTGACTTATTTGTGCTATTGTGGAAAGAATTAAGACTGCAACAAACCATTCTTAGTCTATTTTTGAGGGAATTATGATTGTTTCCCTGAGTTTAATCCGGTACCGTAAGCGAGCAGTTCCATTTGTATTTTTAGCGATGGCCATTCATCGTATTCCACTTTTTTTCCATAAAAAATGTCGGTTTTGGAAACTAATGGGTTGTGGAAAAAATGGAACCTTTGATTTAAATCCTGATTTTCAACAATGGGGCCTACTGGCAGTTTGGGATAATGAAGCTGACTTTCAAGAATTTTATCAATTTTCTTTTGTAGCTCGATGGTGGCGTTTTTTCGGGATGGAGCAATGGAGTATTTTGTGTGAGCCTTTGAGTAGTCATGGATTGTGGAGTGGCCAAAATCCCTTTCAAAACCCCGGAACTGATCAAGGTTACCAAGGTCCGGTGGCGGTAATCACCAGGGCGCAAATACGCTTGACTAAATTGAGATCTTTTTGGGCTAATGTGGCCAATGTGGCCGAAATGATGAGCGCTGCACCGGGCTATCTCTATTCTGTGGGTATAGGTGAAGCTCCATTTTATCTACAAGCCACATTTTCGGTTTGGGAAAGTCTCGATGAAGTGAAAAATTTCGCCTACAAATCGAGAGAACATGCCGAGGTGATACGTAAAACAAGAAAAGAAGATTGGTATAGTGAAGAACTCTTTGCCCGATTTAAACCCCTCAAAACCATCGGTAGTTTGGGTGGCATCAACCCGCTTGCCAGTTTGAATTTAACACATCAAGAAAAGTGATATGAGAACGATTGCTGAACTTCCCCATCCTGATTGCAAAATCACCATATTCTCCATGAATCAGAAATATTTGATCAAACTGGAAAAAGGTGCTTTTGAACAAACTTACAAACTGAGTGAATTAGATGTGAGCGAGGGAGTAAATGGCGTTTTTCAATTATTAGACGAAGCGTTCCTTAAGAGTGTTGTTCAAAGATTTACAGAAATGCGTGATGACTTTAATGCTGCTTATCAGAGAAATGAGCCATAACAAATAGTTCAAAACAATAGATTTAACAATCTGTAAAACAATAACTTATATTTATAAATATTAACATCATAATTGAATTTAATTAAAGGCCATAAGAATTTAATTAAGACATCAATCACTTTATATAAATATATTTAAATAACTGTTTTACAATTAATTATGAATAAAATAATTACAATTTTCATAGAAACGATTTTTTAACAAACTTCAATTCCTGGCTATTACAAGCCCTCTCTTTTAAATTTTAACGAAACAAAAAAAATCTTATTTTTGAGACATGATGAACAGTATTAAATCCCCCCGATTCTTGGTATTAAGCCTGATGGTACTGGCTGCAGCCGCTACCCGAGCCCTACCCTTATTTATCCCTCACATTTGGAATTTCACCGCGGTAGGTGCGCTTGCCATTTTCGCAGGAGCCCAATTTAAGGATAAGAGAATTGCCTTGTTCATGCCTTTGGCAGCTATGGCTCTTTCCGATCTGTTCATTGGCAATGGGTTTGACGCGGTAGTATACAGTGGATTTATCGCCATGGTAGTATGTGGCATGCTGGTAAATAAACGTCAAAGCCTACCTAATTTGATTTTAAGTGGTATTGCAGGTGCCATTATCTTTTACCTCATTACCAACTTTGCTTTGTTTTATCCGGTGAGTATGTATCCGCACAATTTTTCGGGCATTATCGCTTCTTATGTGGCGGCACTGCCTTTCCTGAATAATATGCTCGCCGGTAACTTGATTTACGGTACTTTACTTTTTGGAAGTTTTTATTTATTAACTCAGCGCTATCCAAGCCTGGCCAAATAAATTTCCAATAATCTTTTATAAAAAAAAAGCCTTTCTGAATCCAGAAAGGCTTTTTTATGTTCATTTGTCCTGAGCCTATTTGATATCAAATTTCAATCCTGCATTGAAATTGAATCTTTTAGTGGTGTAACCTGAAAAGTCAACATAATCCACGTTTAAAATATTTTTGATGTCGGCGAAGAAGATGAGATTCTTCTTAGGTTGATATTGCAGGTAAGCATCCAAGAGATGATAAGCTTCCAGATCCACGGTTTGAGACTTGTTTAAATTAGCATCATAATAACGATCCTGACGGCTACCTACCCATTTGTATATGAATGCCATCGTGAATTTATCATTCAGCTTACCATTTAAATTAATGCCCGAACTATGCTTAGGCCTGCGGTAAAGGTTATTAAGCTCGCCCATGGAGCCTAATTGACTGCCGGTAACAAAAGCATAAAATGCATCTAACCTCCATTTAGCATTCAACTGATAAAAACCCTCCAATTCAAAACCTCTATCTTTCTGACTAAACTGATTCAGGTATCTGAATTCATTATTTGAATTCATCCCGAAATCAATCACATCCTGAATATTTCTATTGAAATAAGCCAAATTCAGACGAAAAACACCAGGAATAAGGTCCATATCGGCACCTAATTCGAAGGTACGGGTGCTTTCCGGCTTTAACTCTAAATTACCAAAAGGCGAAAAGAGTTGATATAAAGAAGGCACTTTATAAGCTGATGAAAGGTTGAAGAACAGCTTGTAGTTTCCTGCAATCAAATAAGAAGGATTGAAGGTATAGGTAAAGTTGGTACCGTAAACATTGTGCTGGTTTACACGTCCGCCCAGTTCTGTTCTAAAACGATCATTAAATTTTAAAAAGAAAGAGGAAAACAAACTGGTAATTCGGTTATCCGCATCCAGGTTGCCCCAAGGCGATTCCTGAACGGTACCAGCATGCTTATAGCTAAGACCAGAAATGAGGTCGACAAAGGACGCTAAAGGATAAGAAACGGTGGTTTCGAGATTGGTAATCTCACCTACATTTTGAGTCAGGTCACCATAAGCCACAAATTCGTTATTTACCCTATTTCGACTGAAGTTGAAATCGATTACGGCATCACCTGCGATGTATTTTCCACCCAATCCAAGTAAATAAGACTCTTTCTGGTAGTTATTGTCTAAACCATCGACAAAAGCCCCATCATCCAGATCAGCACGATTTAAATTGGCCTGCAAGTTCGCATTTAACCTAAGTCGTTGGTTTACTTGGCGCTGCAGATTAAAGCTCAAACCTTGCTGACGAAAAGCGTCTTTTTCAAATTCGGCTTCCGGATTGGTGGATCTGGCGCTCGAAAAACCATCGCTGTATTGATGAGAAGCATTCAATGCAATTTTAGTTGCTCCAAGTGCACCGTTGAGCGCAAAGGCCTGACGAGAGGTGCCGTAAGAACCTCCGCTGAGGATCATATTGGATCTCCATTGATCTGTACCTTTTTTGGTGATGATATTGATCACTCCGGCTACTGCATCAGAACCATAAAGCGTGGAATTTCCACCCTTCAGAATCTCAATTCGTTCAATTTGGTCAATGGGAATGGCCGAAATATCATATTCTCCAGAAATACTGGAAGCATCGTTTACCGCAACGCCATCAATTAGAATGAGTGTATTGCCCGCTCCAGCGCCCCTTAAATAAACTGCTTTAATATCACCCGGGTTATTCCCATTACCTCCAATGGTTAAACCGGCAATGTTATTGAGCAATTCAGGAAGGGTCCTACCCTGACTTTGCGCCAGTTGGGTACTACTAATTACCCGAACGACCTTTCCGGTTTCCGATTGTTTACGTGGCGACCGGCTGGCGGTAACCACCACTTCACTTAATTGATTGATTTTCTCTTGCGAGAAGGCATTTTGAGATAATGCCAGGTGCACAAGCCCCAGGCCTGCCCACACTTTTAGCGTTTTTTTGTTCATGTTGTTGTGAGTTTTGCTCACAGCAAACAGTTTAGAAGGTGTTTAAATGAAATACACAAATGGTAATTCATCCAAGCTTCAATCCCCGAAAGCTATGAATTTATTGTAATTGGCAGGTCTTCTGACTTACTCCCCGAGGCCCGGTCTTCCCATCCATTAAAGGAAAGTGACTAGAAAAATGGACATCGGTTTTGGAGCTTACAGCTGCGGGACAGTTCCGGAATTGCACCGGATTCCCTATTCATCCCGTTTTATCGGGAACCAAAAACATTTAAAATTAATTTATTTAACTGTGTTAAGCTTACAAAAGTTTTCCACAGTGCCTCCAAATTGTCATTTCAATCAATTTGCTTAAATTTGACATATCAATGAAAGGCGATCTTAAACTAAGCATACTGGGAGGCGGACAATTGGGCCGTATGCTCATCCAGGAAGCCATCAACCTAAATATTTCTTGCCGAGTTCTGGATCCAGATGTCGATGCGCCCTGCAAGGAACTGGTTCATGAGTTTAAACAAGGTTCGCTGGGTGATTACGATACCGTTTATCAATTCGGGAAAAACGCCACTCACCTCACCATCGAAATCGAAAAGGTAAACGTAGATGCACTAGAACGACTAGAAAAAGAAGGCGTAAAAGTTTATCCTCCATCCAGAGTAATTCGATTGATACAAGATAAAGGCACCCAAAAACAGTTTTTTAAAGAAAACGACATTCCTACTGCTCCATTTGAGCTGATCAACAAAAAAGAAGATCTAACAAATACAGCAATTCCTTTACCATACATTCAAAAACTGAGAAAAGATGGCTACGATGGTAAGGGTGTGTACAAAATTCATTCTGAAAAAGATTATGAGGAGGCATTTGAAGCTCCGAGTTTGGTAGAAGAATGGGTGGACTTTAAAAAGGAAGTAGCGGTGATGGTTGCAAGGAATGAATCGGGGCAAATCAAAACCTTTCCTTTAGTAGAGATGGATTTCAATCCACATCTCAATTTGGTCGAATTTTTAATCTCCCCATCAGAATTACCCGAAGGCATTTTAAAACAAGCCGATGAATTGGCCATTAAGATAGCTGAAAGCCTACAAATGGTGGGTGTTTTGGCAGTTGAGATGTTTTTAACAAAAGACGGCAGGCTCTTGGTAAATGAATTGGCCCCTCGCCCACATAACAGCGGGCACCACAGCATAGAAGGTAATTACACCTCCCAGTACGAACAGCACTTAAGAGCTGTTTACAATTTACCATTGGGCGATACACAATCGCTGCAACATGCTGTTATGGTAAATATATTAGGAGAAGATGGTTATGAAGGGCTTGCCATTTATGAGGGATTGGAACAAGTTTTAAAACTGAGTGGCACCTATGTTCATTTGTATGGAAAAAAATTCACTAAACCCTTTCGCAAGATGGGACATGTGACTATTTTAGATGAAGACAGGGATTCGGCTATTGAAAAGGCCAGAAAAGTACAGCAATTATTAAAAGTTAAAGCATAAAATGGCAAAAGTAGGCATCATTATGGGCAGCAAATCTGACCTTCCGATTATGCAGGAGGCAGCAGATATACTCAAAGACTTGGGCGTAGCATTTGAAATCAATGTGGTTTCTGCTCACCGAACCCCAAAACGCATGTTCGAATATGCCGAAAATGCTTCTAAAAGAGGATTGAAGGTGATTATTGCCGGTGCAGGCGGTGCAGCCCACTTGCCGGGTATGGTAGCTTCTATCACACATTTACCGGTGATCGGTGTGCCGGTGAAATCGAGTAACTCCCTGGATGGCTGGGATTCCATCCTATCCATTTTACAAATGCCTAATGGCATACCCGTAGCCACGGTAGCCCTTAATGCCGCTAAAAATGCCGGTCTGTTGGCTGCGCAAATTTTAGGTACCTCAGATGAAATTATAGCAACTAGACTCATCCAATACAAAGAAGAACTCCGCAAAAAGATCGAGGAAAGTGCAAAAGATTTAGATCCGTCTTAATTCCACATCGGATTTTCAGGAAAATTAGCTAAATGGGCGAAATTGGGGCCTAATGCCAATACTACTTCCTTCCACAATTCATCCACCTCCGTTTCAAAAGGCAGTGAATGTGGGTATTTATTGTTGAGTATCCAGGATTTTTGAAGCAGTTCCTCTGCCAATTGTTCAGATTCCCAACCGGCATATCCAACAAAAAACTTTACTTCCTCGGGCTGTATTTGTTGGTGATTGACCAATAGTTTCAGCGTTTCAAAATTGCCACCCCAATACACACCTTCAGCTATTTGTGCTCCACTTTGCATCCGATCATGGGCCCTATGGATAAAATGAAGGGTATCTGTTGCCACCGGACCACCGAAATAAACCGGAAATTCTGATTCCCAGCAATCTTGTATGAGATCTTTGAGATAGAGGTTGCTTTTTTGATTTAAGATATAACCTACCGTACCTTCTTCACCATGTTCGGTAAGGAGCACCACCGAGCGTTTGAAGTTAGGATCGGGCATAAATGGCTCAGAAATAAGCAAGCTCCCAGGCTGAATGTATTGATTGATGGTGCTCATAGAAACAGATAATTCATCAAAACTAAATAATCTGTAATCAAAATCAACGCCAAAAGCCGGTGCTTTTGTTAAGTTTGTAAAGAGATATGAAAACTGACAAGGCAACACTCGAAAACCTGCGCAAAGATTACCGTGCAGAAAAACTTTCGGAAACAGATGTAAAAAAGAATCCCATTGAGCAATTTGATCATTGGTTTGATGAAGCTTTGAAATCGGGCATTTACGAACCCAATGCTATGACTTTGGCTACTGCCAGCTCGGATGGAAAACCTGCAGCCAGAATTGTCTTGCTCAAAGGCTTTAACCAGGATGGTTTCGTTTTTTACACCAATTACCTTAGCAGAAAAGGCAAGGAATTAGCAAAAAACCCTGTAGTGGCGCTAGTGTTTTTTTGGCCAGAACTGGAGCGCCAGGTAAGAATTGAAGGAACTATTGAGAAAGTGAGTAAAGAAACGTCTGAAAAATACTTCAAGTCGCGTCCTAAGGAAAGTCAGATTGGCGCCCTGGCATCTCCACAAAGTCAGGTGATTGAAGATCGTAGCTTACTGGAAAAGAACTGGCAAGCGCTGGAAAAGAAATATGCCGATCAGGAAATCCCTAAACCCTCTTTTTGGGGCGGATACTTGGTTAAGCCGCAAGTAATTGAGTTTTGGCAAGGTCGATCGAGCCGATTGCACGACCGGATTGTTTACCGCAAAGCGGATAAGAATAACTGGAAAATCGTAAGATTAGCTCCATAAAAAAAGCCTCCCCGAAATTGAACGAAAAGGCTTTTTAAATTACTATCAGTTATTTAAACTAATAAACCCTGATCATAAAAATATAATCCTGTATCCTTTTTATCTGCTCTTTACGGGCCAGATTAGAAAGGCTGTTTTTCTTGTTCAAAATCAAATTTCTATCCAAATCCTTTTCCGGAATCTCGTTAATAGACTGCAGCAAATAAGTAGATTTAATAGCAAATGCTGCTCCATCTGTCCGGTCCTGTTTGCCACTGATGATTCCAATCACATTACCACGATTGTCCAAGAGCGGCCCGCCACTATTTCCGGGGTTGACCGGAATAGAAACCTGATAAGCAACTGTATCACCGTCAAAACCAGTATTTGAACTCAGGTAACCTTTGCCATAAACTGGTTCTTCTCTTGGGAAACCAATGGTGAAAACATCTTCCCCTAAATCGGCATTCGATTTTTTAAAAGTATAAGGCAACTTCCCAAGGCTTTCGAACTCAGGATCTACAATTTGTAATACTGCGATATCATAAGCCGGATCGAGGTAAACGGTCTTCACTTTGTAGGTAGCTCCCGCCGCATTTTGAATGTAAAGTGAATCGGCTCCTTTTACCACATGGTAATTGGTGGCGATGTAACCATTTGAAGAAAGGGCAAAACCGGTACCGCCAAATTCACCGGGGTTTAAAGGGCCTTTAGCTTTTCCTTTGATGTCTTTAACCAAATCGTTTTGCGAACGCTTGATTTTATTTATTTCGCGACGAAGAGCGCTGTAAGAAGCATTGTTTTCGAAAAGGTGTCCGGAAAAGATTAAAGTACTAAATACCGTAACAATAGCGGCAACAGCTGCAATTGCGGCATAATTACGATACGATCTCCACAATCGAACCACTTTGGTGGAGAATGGCATCAATTCATTTTTAAGCGCATTTACATCTATTTGCTCATGAATCAGATTCATGGCATGCTGCAAACGCTGGCGCTCGCCATAGGCTTGCATAAATGCCATCAACTGCTGATGCTCTTTAAATTGCTGATCAACCGTCGGATCCTCCATGAGCAATTGCTCAAAAGCCTTACGCTCCTCCGGGCTCATTTCCCCTCTCAGGTAAGCCTCAATCTGGTTAATCAAATTCAGATTTTTCATGATCCATTATTTTAGGCTTTGAAAAATAGTTTTTTAAGCCTTTGTAAACATTTGTATTTCTGCGTTTTAGCGTTGTCGGCATTGGTATAGCCAAACTGTTCGCAGATGTCTTGCATGGATTTGTTATGCAAGTAAAATTCTTCAATAATCGTTTTACAAGGTTCTCCGAGCTGGCTTAAGGCAGTTTGCATTAACTGAAATTGGCGATTCTGATGCTCGTATTCTTCTAGATCAGTGGTACTTTCCTCCACCTCTTCCGCAACACTCAATTGATGCGTGAATTTACTTTGCTGATTCAACCTTTTGAGCCAAAGTCTTCGGCAAATAGCGTAGATATAAGTTTTCAGCTTACTGTTCAGCTCAAAATTTCCAGCTTTAACCTTATTGTAAAGAACGATGATCGATTCCTGAAAAATATCCTTGGCCTCCTCTTCATCACCATTATTACTAATCACCATTTGAAGGATCATAGGAAAATGTGCTTGATAGATTAATTCGAGGCTTTGTTTAGTTCCGTTCCGGATGCCAAGAAGAATCTCTTTATCGTCTGGAATTGAACTATTTATCTTATCTTTCACTGTTAATACAATAATTCTTTAATAGTAACCCAATGATAGGAAAATATTTTTTTAATTTTTTTCTGGAATTACGGGTTACCTTTTTAATTTTGCGGTATTAACAACAAATTATTAATAATTATTAATTAACCCTTTACAAAAACAACATGAAAAATTTATTCAAATTCGGTTTCTTAGCTTTAGCTATTTCTTTATCAGTTGCTGCTTGTTCTTCTAACAAAACTGAAGAAACTGCTACTGACACTGCTGCTGTTGACACTACTGCTGTAGATACTACTGCTGTTGACACAAC
>CANGZD010000017.1 GCA_947458875.1 Sphingobacteriaceae bacterium | reverse complement strand
TGGTACCCGTCAAACTACTTGTAGTTACTTGTGCAAACACACTTACAGTGGCAAACACAAGAACTAATGAATAAAGTAATTTTTTCATCATAATTTGGTGTTAATAATGGATTAATTTTTGGTGTTTAAACTTTGCAAATATAATTACCTTATTTTGAAAATGAGCGTAATTTTATATTAAGGAATTGTAAACATTAATGAACATCAACCATATTTTTCAACAATAGCATAATTCTTCACACCTTCCCTTGCAATCTGATCTCATAGCGTTCAATATCATCATCTATCAACTTTTATCAAGAAATAGCATTTGAAGGAGCCGAAGCAATTGTTTAGCTTTGAAGCTTCATTCTATTTTGAAATTATGAATTACGATTTAATAGTGATTGGAAGTGGTCCAGGAGGTTATGTAGCGGCCATACGTGCTGCTCAATTAGGTTTGAAAACAGCCATTGTAGAGAAAGAATCTTTGGGCGGCGTATGCTTGAATTGGGGATGTATACCAACCAAGGCTTTGTTAAAAAGTGCTCAAGTATTTGAGTATATCCATCATGCAGAAGAGTATGGATTAAAAGTAAGCGATGCCAAAGTTGATTTCAATGCTGTTGTAAAACGTAGTCGTGATGTAGCCGATGGCATGAGCAAAGGCATCCAGTTCCTGATGAAGAAGAATAAAATCGACGTCATCATGGGAACTGCCAAAATCAAAGCGGGAGGTAAAGTGCAGGTATTGAGCGCCGACGGTTCTAACCAAGAACTGACAGCAAAACACACCATTTTAGCCACCGGAGGTCGTTCCAGAGAATTGCCAAACCTAAAACAAGACGGTAAGAAAATTATTGGCTACCGCCAGGCTATGGTCTTGCCCGAACAACCAAAATCAATGGTTGTAGTAGGTTCAGGTGCCATTGGTGTTGAATTCGCTTACTTCTACAACTCCATTGGCACTCAGGTAACCATCGTTGAATATTTAGACAATATTGTTCCCATAGAAGACGAAGAGATTTCAAAACAACTGCTCCGCAGCTTCAAAAAAGCCGGCATTAATATCATGACCGGCGCCAATGTAGAGTCGGTAGACACTTCAGGTAAAGGCTGCAAGGTGCAGGTGAAAACCGCCGCTGGTGTAGAAACCTTAGAGTGTGATATCGTTTTATCTGCCGTAGGCGTAAGCCCTAATATTGAAAATATCGGCCTGGAAGAAGTAGGTGTAAAAACAGATAAAGGCCGCGTTTTGGTGGACGATTTCTACCAGACCAACATCCCTGGCGTATATGCCATTGGCGATATCGTTAAGGGTCAGGCTTTAGCACACGTAGCATCTGCCGAAGGTATCATCTGTGTAGAAAAAATTGCAGGTCATCACCCGGAACCATTGAACTATAATAACATCCCTGGATGTACGTACTGCTCTCCGGAGATCGCCTCTGTAGGTTATACCGAAAAAGCCGCCAAAGAAGCAGGTTATGAGATTAAAGTAGGTAAATTCCCATTCTCAGCATCAGGCAAAGCCAGTGCGGCTGGCGCCAAAGATGGTTTTGTAAAAGTAATTTTTGATGCCAAATACGGCGAATTCTTAGGTGCACATATGATCGGTGCGAACGTAACCGAAATGATCGCCGAAGTAGTGGTAGCCCGTAAACTGGAAACCACCGGCATGGATATCGTGAAAACCGTACACCCTCACCCAACCATGAGTGAAGCCGTGATGGAAGCCGCTGCCGATGCTTACGGTGAAGTGATTCACTTATAAATAAGCGTCATCCTGAGCTTGTCGAAGGATGGGTTCATCGAAGTATGACAACAAAAAAGCCCCCGCCGATTGGCGGGGGCTTTTTTATACTTCCCTATTTTAGGGGAGCTGTCCGAAGGACTGAGAGGTAAATCAATTCACTCTGATTAAAGGCACTGCATTTTTGGTGATCAACTCATTCAAAGCCTTCAAATCATCCTCCTTGATCTTTTTCAAGGCCGCCAATTGCACATCAATCTGGCCTGAAAGTTCAGCATAAACCTCTTTAACCTGCTTGCTTGGCGCATTGTAACCGGATGAAGCCACATCAAACACACCGGACAGTTTATCGTTCAAGCGGATCGGATAATTCAATACATCCTGACCACTCTTCGCCTTAGTTTGGTAAAGTGTTTCCTCAATGGCAGTCAGTTGCTTTACCATCGCTTCTGCTTTCTCTTTTACCTCCTTCGGTGTTTCTTTACCACGACTCAGCACCAGCTCATTAATTTGAGAGCGGATCTTACGGATCTGCTGAATACCTTTCTGGGTTTCAGAGAATTTATCCCGCACCTGAATCAGGAAACTCAATTGGGCTTCGTAATCAGCAGGAGACATTTGATAATTTGGATCTGGTTTAACTACAAAATCAACAGCTACAGAATCTTTACCTGTCTTAATAAGCGCCTTATAATTACCCGGAATGGCTTTCGGGCTGCCCACTGCACCATTCCACAAGATCATACCCTCTACCCTTTCGGCGGCCGGATAATCCAGATTCCAGACAAATTGATTCATACCCGGTTTCACCTCAATCTTGTCTGCATTGGCGGCAGTAGTGCTGTAGGTACGAATTAATTTATTCTTGGCATCATACAATGCAATCGATAATTTGGTAGTATCGCTGGCCTGTTTCAAATAATAATTAATAATAGCTCCGTTCTGCGGATTTTGGCCCGCATTACGCACATTTGGATTCACAAAACCGGCCATGCGGTAACTTTCACCTGGTTTAAATACATGTAGGTTTTTTGTACTTAAACCAGATTCCAACTGTTGTACAGTCGATAGATCGTCCAACACCCAGAAAGCACGGCCCTGTGTAGCCACAATCAAATCGTTGTTTTTAATGGTCAAATCGGTAATCGGAACTTCCGGCAAGTTCAATTGGAAAGGTTTCCAGTTGGCACCGTCATCAAACGAAGCATACATACCATACTCTGTTCCAGCATACAATAAACCCGGGCGTTTTTGATCTGCACGAACTACCCTCACAAAATGCTTTTCAGGTATACCGTTTGTGATCAGTTTCCAGGTTTTACCATAATCCTCCGTTTTATAGATATATGGTCTGAAGTCATCAGATTTGTATCGGGTACCGACCACATAAGCTGCACCTTTTTTGAAAGGATCAGCATCAATACTATTGAACATCATCCATTCGGGCATACCCTTTGGTGTAACATTCTGCCAGTTTTTACCACCATCACGACTGACATACAATAAACCATCATCACTGCCCGACCATAACAGATCCGTTTCATAGGGAGATTCGCTAGCGGTAAAAATAGTACCGTAATACTCTACACTGGTATTGTCTTTGGTGATCGGACCACCACTTGGGCCTTGTTTTGATTTATCATTTCTGGTCAAATCAGGACTGATCGCTTCCCAAGATTGGCCTTCATTTTCTGTTTTGAACAATACGTTTCCTGCTGCATATAGGCGTTTAGGGTTGTGAGGCGAGAAGAAAATCGGAAAATTCCACTGGAAACGGTATTTCAACACATCCGCACCTGAACCCATTGGATTGTCCGGCCATACCGAAACTGCACGATTCTCTCCGGTACGATGGTCTAATCTCGACAGATAGCCACCATAATTTCCGCCATAGACAATTTCCGGATTCAAAGGATCGGCAACCACGTAGCCCGATTCGGCACCGGCGGTCGGCTCCCAATCGCGGTCGGTAATAGCACCACCATAGGTTCTCGATAAAATGCGAATAGTAGAATTATCCTGTTGCGCACCCAAAATGCGGTAAGGGAAATGATTGTCCGTGCTTACGCGGTAAATCTGAGCCGTGGGCTGATTATTCATATCACTCCAGTTGGCACCGCCATCAAAACTCACCTGACCACCTCCATCATCTGCCACGATCATGCGGTTTGGATCTTTCGGATCGATCCACAGATCATGATGGTCACTGTGAGGCGTACGTATAGACTGAAAAGTCCGCCCCCCATCGCGGGAGCGCAAGAAATTCACATTCAACACATATACCTGGTTGTCATTTTTAGGGTCGATGAACACCTTAGTATAATACCAGGCCCGCTGGCGGATCTCATTATCACTATTCATTTTAGTCCAGCTTTCACCCCCATCATCCGAACGGAATAAACCACCAGTTTTCGATTCAATAATGCTATATATCCTATCGGGATTAGTGGCGCTTACGGCTACGCCTATAATGCCGAGCGTATCTTTAGGCAAGCCTTTACTGCGGGATATATTTTTCCATGTTTCACCACCGTCGGTGCTTTTCCAAAGCGCACTACCCTCGCCACCGCTCTCCAGGCTATGCGGCGTACGTATCACCCGCCAGGTACTGGCGTAAAATACTTTCGGATTTTCAGGCTCCATCACCAGATCGACTGCGCCGGAAAGGTTATTAACATATAAAACCCTGCGCCAGTTTTTACCGCCGTCTATGGTTTTATATACACCTCTTTCTTCGTTAGGACCGAATAAATGACCGGTGGCAGCCACCCAAACCACATCGGGATTTTTCGGATGCACCACAATGCGCACAATATGACGGGCATCTTTTAAGCCGATATTCTTCCAGCTACGTCCGCCGTCTTCGCTCTTCCACATCCCATTCAAGCCTTCACTCACATTACCCCGCATGGTATTTTCGCCTTCACCCACATAAACAACCGCGGGATCCGATGGCGCAACCGCTACCGCACCGATGGTGCTGCCAAAATATTTGTCCGAAATATTTTTCCAGTTGCTGCCCCCGTCGGTAGTTTTCCAAACCCCGCCACCGGTGGCACCCATGTAAAACACATTTTTTTGATTAGGGTCGCCCACTACGGCTGCACTTCGGCCGCCCCTGAACGGTCCGATCAATCGATATTTCAGGTTGGTGTACATAACACTGTCGTAAGCATATTTGGAACTGCTTACGCCGGGTTTCGATTTTTTTTGTGCCGATACTCCGAACGACACCAGGATTAAGCTTAATAAGAGGATAGTTCTTTTCATGTTGACTCAATTGGAAAGATTAAAGTAAACATTTAGAACCAGATAAAAAATCTACCCGGCTTTCGTAATAGATTATTTACATCCTATATTTAAAACATAAAATCCCTAAAACTCATAAAATGAAACTCCATACTATAGATACCGGCCTTTTTAAACTCGACGGTGGCGCCATGTTCGGCGTAGTACCTAAAAGTATATGGCAGAAACTCGTACCTCCCGATGAGAACAACCTCTGCACCTGGGCCATGCGTTGTTTATTAATTGAAGACGGAGATCGTCTGATTTTAATTGATAACGGTATGGGCGACAAGCAGGACGAAAAATTTATGGGGCATTACCAGCTGCATGGGGAAGATACTTTAGATAAATCCCTGTATAAATTAGGATTTCACCGTTCAGATATTACGGATGTTTTTTTAACACACTTACACTTCGACCATTGTGGGGGCTCTATCATCCGCGAAGGCGATAAACTCAAAACTGCTTTCGAAAATGCCCACTACTGGAGCAATGACAAGCACTGGGACTGGGCCGTTTATCCCAACGACCGCGAAAAAGCATCCTTTCTAAAAGAGAACATCCTGCCCATTCAGGAAAGCGGACAATTGAAATTCGTGGAAACTGAGGACGGCGTCGATTTTTCAGAGCACATGAAAGTACGCTTCGCCTATGGCCATACCGATGCCATGATGCTGCCGCAAATTGAATACAAAGGCCGCACCATTGTGTACATGGCAGACCTGCTGCCAGCCACGGCACATATCCCCCTGCCCTACGTAATGGCCTACGATATGTTCCCCCTCCAAACCCTTAAAGAAAAGAAAGCCTTTTTGGAAGAAGCCATTGCCGGCGATTATATCCTCTACTTTGAGCACGATGCCGTAAACGAATGCTGCACCCTGCAGCAAACCGAAAAAGGCATCCGCGTTAGCGAAACATTTAAACTCAGCGAATTATAAAACCATAACATATTGGAAAAAAGCCCGCTAAATCTTACATTAGCGGGCTTTCGTATTCATTAAATGCAGCTCACCCGTTTAGAAATAAAAGGTTTCAAAAGCTTTGGCGACAAAATCACCATCAACTTCAACGAGGGGGTAACCGCCATTGTGGGTCCTAACGGCTGTGGGAAATCGAACGTGGTAGATGCCATTCGCTGGGTATTGGGCGAACAAAGTACCCGTATGCTCCGTTCCGAAAAGATGGAAAACATCATATTCAACGGTACCAAAAACCGCAAGCCCTCTAATTTGGCAGAAGTTTCCCTGAGTTTTGATAATACAAAGAATGTGCTGCCTACCGAGTTTTCGCAGGTGACCATCACCAGAAAACTTTACCGCACCGGCGAAAGTGAATACCGACTTAACGACGTGCAATGCCGTCTGAAAGATATCACCGACCTATTCCTCGATACCGGTATCGGCTCCGACTCCTACTCTATCATTGAATTAAAGATGATCGATGAGATCATCGCCAATAAAGAAAACTCACGTCGGGCCCTGTTCGAAGAAGCATCGGGCATTTCTAAATACAAACTGCGTAAAAAGCAGACCTTCAATAAACTGAAGGATACCGAAGTCGACTTGAGCCGGGTGGAAGATATTTTATTTGAGATAGATAAAAATCTCAAAACCCTCGAAAACCAGGCAAAAAAGGCCGAACGCTATCTGAAACTCAAAGAGCAATACAAAGCCCTGAGCGTCATGCTGGCCTCCTTCCGCATCATTGGCTTCCGCGATGCTTTGGATACCCTTGAAAAACAAGAGCAGCAGCAAGCCGAAGAACGCTCAGGTATTGCCGCCGCTATTGATGCTCTAGAAGCCACCCTGCAGCAGCAAAAGCTCGACAACCTGAATAAAGAGAAAAACCTCTCTACCCAGCAAAAAGCCACCAACGAATACCTAGCCAAGATCAGGGCTTACGAAAGCGATAAAAAACTCAAAAATGAGCAGCTCCGTTTCCTCGAAGACAAAGAAAGTCGTTTAAAAGACGAATTGGAGAAAGACAAACACCAGCTCAACCACGTTATTTACAACCAAAACCGGCTTAACGAAGAACTGGAGCAGGATAGCAGCAGCTTAAAAACGCTGCAGGATGCCCTTGAAAAGCTGAAGGAAAACCTCGATGCCCGCCGCATCAAACAGCAGGAAGCCAAAACAGAGGTCGACCAATTGAACCGCGACAACCAGCAATTCCAGAATGAACTCCACCAGCTCGAAAAAGACCTGGCCATCCTCCACATCCAGCGGGATGCCCTCCAGCAGGAAAGCACCCGCAACGTGAGCGACGCCCAGAGCAAGGAAGCCGAGCTGAATGAATTCAACAAAGTATTGGCCGAACTTGAAACCCGCCTCCAAACCCAGAAGCAGGAATTCGAACTCGCCCAAAAACTGGAGAACGACCTGCAGGAACAAATCCAGCAAACCCAGGAAAAGCTCGAAATGCACAAACTCGAACTCAACAGCCAAAGCCGCAAGCTCGACGCCAAACAGAACGAGTACAACCTCACCAAATCCATGGTGGATAGTTTGGAAGGCTTTCCTGAGTCTATCCGTTTCCTGAAAAAGAATGCCGAATGGGCCAAACAAGCCCCCCTCTTTTCCGACATCCTATTCTGTAAAGAAGAATACCGCATTGCGATAGAAAATTACCTCGAGCCCGTAATGAACCATTACGTAGTGCAAAGCCAGGCAGAAGCCGTAAAAGCCATCCAGTTATTAAGCGATGCCGCACAGGGCCGGGCCAATTTCTTTATCCTCGATGCTGTAAAAACACCAAAAAAAGGAAGTGCAACAGCCGATAAAAGTCTCATTGCCGCCCTCGATATCATAGAAGTCGACAAGCAATACCGTCCGCTTTGCGAAATGCTCTTGCACCAGGTATATCTCGTTACCAACGAGGAAGAATTGAACACCGCCCTGCCGACAGAAGATCAAATCATACTGAGCTGCAGCGGTAAATTCAGCAAGAACCGTTTCGGCATGTCCGGCGGTTCCGTAGGCCTATTCGAAGGCAAACGTATCGGCCGTGCCAAAAACTTGGAGAACCTGGCCAAAGAGATCAAAACTTTGGAGAGCAGCCTCACCAAACTACTGAGCAGCATTGAGCAGGAAAGCCAGAAATACGAAACGCTCAAAGCCGCATCGCAGAAAAGCGAGAACCAGCAAAAAGAACAGACCCTCAACAGCCTCCAAAACGAATACATTTTGGTAAAAACCAAGCAGGAACAATACCTTGCCTTTATCGAGAACAGCCGCAACCGCAAGCAGGACATCGAAGCCAAGCTCGAAAGTATTGCCGCCGACATCGAAAAGGCCGAACCACGCCTGGCCGAAATAAAGGCACAAAAAGAGATCCGTGAGAACAACTTCTTTCAAAAACAGCAGGAATACACCCTGCTGGCCGACGAAGTCACCCACGCTTCTACCGAATACAACCAGGAAAATATCCGTTTCCACCAGCAGCAGAACAAAGTATCAGGCCTGCAAAAAGACCTTGAATACCGCAACAGCCAGCACAGCAGTCTCAGCAGCCGTATTGAAAGCAATACCGCCGAACTCGAAAAAACACAGGCTGGCATGAAAGAAACGCTGCAGCACGTCGACCATTCCGACGGGGACCTCCTAGCCATGTATGAGCAAAAAGAAGCCCTCGAAAAAGGACTTCAGGAACTCGAGCAAGACTATTACGCCTCACGTGGCGCCATTAACGAAGCCGAAAATGCCATTGCCGAAAAACGCCGCAGCAAAGAACAGGCAGAATTCCTGGCCAACGAAATCAAGGACAAGAAAACCAACCTCAAGATCGAACTCAACGCCCTTAAGGAGCGGCTGGCCGTAGAATTCAACATCGACATCAATGATTTGCTCGATGCCGAGATTCCGCAAGGCGAAAGCGAAGACGAGCTAAGGGAAAAGACCGAGCGCATGAAACGCCAGATAGACGATTTCGGCGCCATCAACCCGATGGCTATGGAAGCCTATCAGGAAATGAGTGAACGCTACACCTTCATCCAGACCCAGAAAAAAGACCTTCTGGATGCCAAAGAATCGCTGCTCGAAACCATTAAGGAAATAGACGATACCGCCAAAGCCAAATTCATGGAAGCCTTCACACAAGTACGTGAACACTTCATCCATGTATTCCGCTCCCTCTTCAACGAAGAAGACAGTTGCGACCTCGTCCTCTCCGATCCCGAGAACCCACTCGAGTCAGATATTGACATCATGGCCCGCCCTAAAGGCAAGCGCCCGCTGTCCATCAATCAGCTTTCCGGAGGCGAGAAAACTCTCACGGCAACCGCCCTCCTCTTCTCACTCTACCTGCTCAAGCCGGCCCCATTCTGTATTTTCGATGAGGTCGACGCCCCATTAGACGACACCAACATCGACAAATTCAACAACATCATCCGCAAATTCTCCAACCAGTCGCAGTTCATCATCGTGTCGCACAATAAGCGCACCATTGCCAGCACCGACATCATTTACGGCGTCACCATGGTCGAACAAGGCGTATCCAAAGTCGTAGCTGTCGACATGCGGGAAGTAGCGTAATAGTTCAAAGTCCTCAGTCTTTTTTTATTTTGATTTTTGACTTTAAACTCCAATCTCAATACTACTATCTCACTACTCAATACTTTTCGTAATTTAGCGCCCTGAATAACAAAAATACATGAAACGAACCAAAATTAAAGCGCTGCTGAACGAGACCACTTTTGGAAAAGAAGTAACCGTTATGGGATGGGTAAAAACCTTCCGTAACAATCAGTTTATCGCCATTAATGACGGTTCAAGTATTCAAAACATTCAGGCGGTAGTTGACTTCAACCATTTCGAAGAAGCTTTGTTAAAAAGACTGACTACCGGAGCAGCCATTGCCGTAACTGGAGATTTAGTAGAGTCATTAGGTAAAGGCCAAAGCATAGAAATCAAGGTAAAAAGCCTCGAAATCTTAGGCGACAGTGATGCCGAAAAATTCCCGCTGCAACCTAAAAAACATAGCTTAGAATTCCTTCGCGAAATTGCACACCTGCGTTTTCGCACCAATACTTTCAATGCCGTATTCAAAGTACGCCATGCCCTAGCATTTGCCGTACACCAATTTTTCAACGAACGTGGCTTCACTTACCTGCATACTCCAATCATCACCGCTTCAGATGCCGAGGGAGCAGGCGAAATGTTTAAAGTAACCACACTCGATTTCGACAATACGCCACGTAACGACGATGGCACGATCAACTTTAAAGAAGATTTCTTCGGTAAAGCAACCAACCTCACCGTATCCGGTCAGCTGGAAGGCGAATTGGCCGCTTTAGCTTTGGGCGATATTTATACCTTCGGTCCTACTTTCAGAGCTGAAAACTCTAACACCACCCGCCACCTGGCAGAGTTCTGGATGATCGAGCCCGAAATGGCCTTTTACGACCTTGAGAACAACATGGACTTAGCAGAAGACCTGTTGAAATATGTGATTCGATATGCGTTAGACCAATGTGCTGTTGAACTCGACTTCCTTAAAAGCCGTTTGGAAGAAGAAGAAAAACAGAAGCCGCAGAATGAACGTTCTGAATTAGATTTATTATCCAAACTGAAATTCTGTCTGGAAAACGATTTCGAGCGCATCACCTATACTGAGGCTATCGACATCCTGAAGCAATCTAAACCCAACCAGAAAAAGCAATTCAAATACCTCATCGAAAGCTGGGGCGCTGATTTGCAGTCTGAACATGAACGTTATCTGGTAGAAAAACACTTCAAAAAACCGGTCATCCTCACTGATTACCCAAAAGAGATCAAGGCCTTCTACATGCGCCAAAACGAGGATGGCAAAACTGTTAGAGCAATGGACATCCTTTTCCCAGGCATCGGCGAGATCGTAGGCGGCTCACAACGTGAAGAACGCCTCGAAAAAATCGAGCAACGCATGGCCGAAATGCATATCCCTGCCGAAGAAATGTCCTGGTATTTGGATACTCGCCGTTTCGGTTCAGCGCCACATGCGGGTTTTGGTCTGGGCTTCGAACGGTTGGTACTCTTCGTGACCGGTATGACCAACATCCGTGATGTAATTCCGTTCCCAAGAACACCTAAAAATGCCGAGTTTTAATTCTTAGGACTAACCACGATTGCATAATTCCACCAATTCTCCGTAGCTTGTTTGATTTCATTGGCGGAATAATAACGGTCTTTACCTAATGGCTCGCCATTGAGCTGATAAGTAAGTCCGCTTGAATTTGGATCGTACACCTCCAGGTAAAAAACGTTGTCAACTACTCGGTATCCCTTTACCAAGATAAAATGACCTTTACCCTGGTTTCGATTGGTATAAAACTTCCCTCGTTTCTGAATCGGATCTGGATTGTGCTGCACATAAAACATATCTAAACATAAAATCAGGATATGGCCCTCGTCAATATGTTTTTTAATAATAGTCTCTACCTGTCCCAAATAAACCATTTCAGCATCAATTGATCTAGATTTTAAATAATTTATCATATTTGAAGTAGACCATAACGCACCTTCGGTCTTGATGGTATTTCTAATTCCCATAACCGATTCACTAAACGAATAATCTGCCCATCTGCAAGCCATTGCTGCCACCGCAGGTCCGCAATTGTTTATCGAATTCTCGCCCGTATTATACTGATCAGCATAGAAATTACGGTCCACATTCAAATTATTTGCAGAAAGCTGCCAAGAGCCTAAGCCATAGGCTTCAGACTCGAGCTGAATATAAATGGTCCAATTTTGCTCAGCTCCAAGCTCTTGATTGCGTAAACTTAAGCTGATAGATTTGGAATACGGTATAATGGTTTCCCTATTTGTAATGAGAACCCCGTTCAGATAAGCCTGCAACTCGTCTGTTAATTCAATATAAGCCTGTAGGTGACTCGTGGCACTTTCCTGGGGAATAATGATCTTTATGGATAGGGTAGCTTCATTTTTTATGCTAGGATACAGCTCTCCTACTATCCCAAAATGAAAGGGTTCGAATACTTGGTTTAATTCAAATTGATTGTCCTTTTTGCACGCAAAAAGCGTAAAAAAGGCAAAGAGAAGACAATTTGCCTTCGAATAATACCTTTTCATGTTTTATTTCGTTTTGGTGTATGACTATTAATAATTAATGTTAATAATCATCAGGCAATTTATTTGATGAGTTAAAAAGCTAAATACAGGTAACAAAAATCATACAGAATGATAACTAATAGACAATAATTTATCTCAATAGTGGGTAAATTGCCTTAGCAGGACAATCAGAAAATTCATACTTTAGTTCACAAATGGCAAAACTGATCAATTTAAAGCCCTTCAAAGAATTCCTAGCATCTGGTCAGGTGGGAGGCATTTTACTACTCTTCTGTGTCAGTATCTCACTTTTAATTGCCAATACAGGCTTTAGTACCAGATTTGAAGAATTTTTAGCTTTAGAATGGGGATATCAAAACTCATTGATTGATCTCCGTTATGCCAATTTACTTTGGATTAATGATGGTCTGATGGCAATTTTCTTTTTGTTGGTGGGTCTGGAAATTAAAAGGGAGCTGGTGGAAGGCGAATTGTCCTCCCCAAAAAAAGCTGCAATGCCAGTATTTGCTGCAATTGGAGGCATGTTGGTTCCCGCACTTCTCTTTACTTTAATTAACCTCGACAAAGAAAGTGCCGGTGGATGGGGCATTCCAATGGCAACAGATATAGCTTTTGCTTTAGCTATTATTTCCTTATTGGGAAAAAGAGTGCCCGCCTCCCTCAAAATATTTTTAGCCGCACTAGCCATTGTTGATGATCTCGGAGCCATATTGGTTATTGCAATTTTTTATACCCAGAATATACACTTTGAATATTTAGCTTATAGCGCTGTGATTCTCCTAATGTTATTCGCTTTTAATTATTTTGGCATAAAAAGATTGATATTTTACCTCATACCAGGCCTCTTACTCTGGTATTGTGTGCATCATTCTGGAATACATGCCACAATTGCCGGAGTATTATTAGCGTTCACCATACCAACCAATCCTGTAAAAACAACTTCACCTTTAGAAAAACTGGAACACTACCTGCTAAAACCGGTAAATTTTTTCATTATGCCTTTATTTGCGCTGACCAATACCAATATTACTTTAAATGGCGGATTGCTGGACGGGCTGTTCAGTCCGCTGAGCTTAGGAATCATTTCAGGCTTGCTCATCGGAAAGCCATTAGGTGTTTTTCTATTTTCTTGGATTTCGGTTAAACTGGGCTGGTGTGTATTGCCTTCTCAAAGCAATTGGAAACACCTCTTGGGCTTGGGTATCTTGGCCGGTATTGGGTTTACCATGTCAATATTTATAGCCTTGCTTTCTTTTGACAAACCAGCGTTTCAAACTGAAGCTAAATTCGCTGTATTGATAACTTCCTTAATGGCCGGCTTCATTGGCTTCCAATTCCTCAAACAAATTGGAAAAAAAGCTTCAAAAGTCTAGGCTATAAAAAACTCGGTTTTTTCCGTTAATATGCAATACATAGAGGTGAAAGCCAGCTTTTCCCTGACGGTAAAATAATGAACGCTTAGTGCGACTTCATAAAATCGATGATACCGCTATAAACCGGATTAGCACCAAAAATCATCTGACTGATCATAGGGATGTGCTTTTTCTTTGGGAGCACCTCGTATTTTACTGGCTTTTGAGCCGCCGTCATCCATTCGTAAAATCGTTTCGACTGAATTCTGATGGCTTCGTAGGTTTCTGCTCCTACCAACACATAGTATGGATGCTTAACTTCATTGAAATAGGTTAAGGGAGAACCTTTTTTCCAGTTTTCAGGGTCATTGGTAAATGTTTTCAGAAAACTTGGATTATGACCTTCTGATTTGTCTGAAATACTCAAGTATTCGAACATATCTAATCCAAATCCGTCATTTAAGATCACTCCTTTTAGCGGATTGGTGATCTGCTTGGCGGCAAAAAAACGGGGATCGGCATCGATTAAAGCAGCTAAATGTCCACCCGCCGAATGTCCCATCGCAAATATCCGTTCAGCATTACCTCCATAATTGCTAATAGAATCTTTAACCCATTTTAAGGCCTCCACACAACTTAGGGCCATATCTTCGTAGCCCGCTTGTGGCGAGAGCGGATAATTGATAATTACTGTAACCACTCCCTTACTGGCCATATTCCGGCCCAGCCACCAATAAATGTCTTTTTTTCCGCTGTCCCATGCTCCGCCATGGATAAACACCAACACATCTTTAGGTGCCGAGATCTCTTTAGGATAATAAACATCCAAGCGATTACGTCCCAATGTAGAACTGGAAGGATAGACAAGGTCTTTTTTTACTTTGATTGATACAGCAAAAACTGAAGTTAAGCTGGAAATGTAAAACAGCATCAGCAGGAATAGTTTGGTTTTCATCGGATCAATGGATCTTTTTCTTTAGTAAAATGTTGGTAAACCAATTTATCTAAAAGGCCAGGCAACCATTTACTTAAAAAAACAGTTAGTTTACCCTGTCCTGTCATAATCAGGGTGCGTTTTCTATTTATCACTCCCTCTACAATGATCTCTGCAACCTCATCAGCACTCATCATTTTTTCCTCATTCATGCTCGTTTCACCTTGCGAGGAGCCGTCTTTTACCAGGGCCACATTTCGGATATTGGAAGCAGTAAATCCCGGCGAAGCCAGCATCACGTGTAAGCCTGTTTTTAAGTTTTCCACCCTGAGGGCTTCTAAAAAGCCATTCATGGCAAATTTAGAAGAAGAATAACCGGTACGGCCGGGTAAGCCTTTGTAACCGGCAATGGAAGACACACCCACCACCGAGCCTTTATTTTTCAGTAATTCGGGTAAAGCATATTTGGTGCAGTATACCGTTCCCCAAAAATTCACTTCCATTAAATTTCGGATGACCACCAAATCCAAGTCTTTGAACAAGGCTCGCATGGAAATACCCGCATTATTGATCAGCACATCTACCCTGCCAAAAGCCTTGATTGCCTGTTCCATTAATTGCTTACAATCATTCTCCTGCGCAACATCACAGGCCACAGCTAATGCTTTGATACCGTATGATTTTTCGAGATCCTGTGCAATTTGGCATAAGGTATCGTATTGACGGGCAGCCAACACTACATTTGCACCTCTTTTGGCAAAAGATTCGGCACATGAACGGCCAATACCTGAAGAAGCTCCAGTAATCACCACCGTTTTATTGCTTAAATTCATTTTCATTATTTTAACAGTGAATTCTCGTAAGGAATCCGAGTTGCAATGGACCTTCCGAGGGTAATTTCATCCACATATTCTAACTCGCCACCAAAAGCAATACCACGGGCAATAGTAGAAATTTGCACAGGCAGGTCCTTTAGTTTCTTGTATAAAAAGAAGATGGTCGTATCGCCTTCCATGGTAGCACTC
Organism: Sphingobacteriaceae bacterium; assembly: GCA_947458875.1. Lineage (GTDB taxonomy): Bacteria > Bacteroidota > Bacteroidia > Sphingobacteriales > Sphingobacteriaceae > JAIPAN01. The sequence goes on along the minus strand of CANGZD010000017.1, from coordinate 19,414 downwards.
AAAGCCAAAATTACTTCTTTTACCTCACCTGCTTTCAACCTTGCAAGCAAAGGCTCAATGTTCAAATCTGAAGGGCCAATACCATCCATTGGCGAGATCAATCCACCTAAAACATGATAACCGCCCTGATATTGAGCAGTATTTTCGATGGCCATCACATCACGGGTATCCTCCACCACGCAAATAATGGAATGGTCGCGTTTATGGCTGGCACAAATCTCACACACAGCAACATCTGAAATATTATAACAAGACTGACAAAATCTGATCTCCTCCCTTAACCGGTTGAGCGCTTCGGTAAATTGACTGACCTCCGTTTTATCTTGATTTAAAAGGTGTAAAACCAAGCGCAAGGCCGTACGTTGGCCTACACCGGGCAATTTTGCAAACTCATTTACTGCGTTTTCGAGCAGCTTGGAAGAGAAATTCATTTAGCTAATTTAGCTTTTATCGACGTTTTTGCGCCTTTCTCTCTTATTTTATTACATTTATCTGGTTAACCATTAAATGATTTATGAGTCCTGCGGTATTACTCAGTTTTATTATCATCTATTTCCTCATTCTAATTGCGATATCTTATTACACTTCGCGTAATTCGTCGGATAATGATACTTTTTTTCTGGCCAACAGAAATTCTAAATGGTACTTGGTAGCCTTCGGGATGATTGGTACTTCGCTCTCGGGCGTTACCTTTATTTCGGTGCCTGGCAAAGTAGGTGCGCTGAGTGGCGATCAGTTTCAGTATTTTCAATTTGTACTGGGCAATGCGATTGGCTTTATCCTCATCGCCACCATTCTGCTGCCGCTTTATTACCGTATGCAGCTCACCTCCATTTATGGATACATTGAACAAAGACTTGGGTTTTATAGTTACAAAACGGCCGCTGGCATTTTTCTCATCAGCCGAACCATTGGCTCAGCGTTTAGATTGTATCTTGTGATCATTGTTTTACAACGATTTATTTTTGATGCTTACCACATCCCCTTCTGGTTAACAGTACTGATCTCACTTCTTCTAATTTGGTCGTATACCTTCAAAGGCGGGCTAAAAACGATTATCATTACCGATACACTACAAACCACCTTCTTGGTAGCTTCTGTTTTCCTCACTATCTATTTTGTTTGTTCCAGTTTGAACTTGTCTGTTACAGAAGCCTTTGAAAGTGTAAAAAACAGCGCTTATTCTCAAATATTCTTCTTTGAAGATTTTGTCAGCAATAAATTTCATATCGGAAAACAGCTTCTTGGTGGCATCTTTGTCACCCTTGCCATGGTGGGTTTAGATCAGGATCTGATGCAGAAAAACCTGAGCTGTAAAAACATCGGTGAAGCCCAAAAAAACATGTTCACTTTTACCGGAATTTTTGTGGTGATCAATATTTTCTTTTTGAGTGTGGGTGCACTTTTATACATATATGCAGAAAAGAACGGCATTGCCATTCCAACAGATGCAGCCGGTAATGTTCGGACTGATTTTCTGTTCCCTGAAATTGCGCTCAATCACCTCTCACTCATTCCGGGGATCATCTTCATGTTAGGTTTGACGGCTGCAACTTTTGCCACCACCGACTCGGCTTTAACAGCCCTAACCACCTCATTTTGTGTAGACTTTTTGGGGATGGATAAAGCAGAGAATAAACACAAAACTGGTGCCGAAAAAACGCGTCATTGGGTGCACATCGGATTTTCTTTAGCCTTATTTTTAGTAATTATCTTCTTCAATGCAGTAAATAATTCGGCAGTGGTAAGTGCTATTTTTACGGTTGCCTCCTATACTTACGGACCTTTACTAGGGCTTTATGGCTTTGGACTAATCATGCGAAAAAGAGACCTAAGCGACCGATGGGTTCCCTTCATTTGTTTGATTGCTCCGCTTTTATGTTATTTTCTGAACTTAAATTCTAAAACTTTATTAAACGGTTATATTTTTGATACTGAGCTCATTTTAATCAACGGATTGCTTACTTTTGCCGGCCTGTGTTTGATCAGCAAACCGAATAAGCAAGCAGTAAATTATTAATTCTTAAGCATATAGATTACAGATACCATGAATAGCGAAGAAAAAATTAGAAATGCATTTGAGAATAAAGACTGGCAAGAAATCAAGGTGACTGATTCTTGGCAGATCTTTAAAATTATGGCCGAATTTGTAGATGGATTTGAAAAATTAGCAAAAATTGGCCCTTGTGTTTCCATTTTCGGATCGGCCAGAACCAAGGAAACTAATGTTTACTATAAAATGGCCGAAGACATTGCACGTCTATTAACCGAACGCGGTTATGGCGTTATTTCTGGTGGCGGGCCGGGTATCATGGAAGCAGCCAATAAGGGAGCTTACCAGGCCGGAGGTAAATCGGTAGGATTGAACATTGAATTGCCGTTTGAACAATTCCACAATAAATATATCGATCGTGACAAACTCCTAGAATTTGATTATTTCTTTGTACGCAAAGTGATGTTTATGAAATATTCACAAGGGTTTATTGTGCTTCCTGGTGGATTTGGAACGCTTGACGAGATGTTTGAGGCATTTACGCTCATCCAAACCGGCAAAATTGCCCGCTTCCCTATTGTATTGGTAGGAACCTCTTATTGGAAGGGTTTAATTGACTGGTTGAAGGAAACCATGCTATTGAGAGAGCACAATATCAATGAAGAAGACTTGAATCTCTTCCGACTGGTAGATACGGCCGAAGATGCCGCAGAACACATCTTCCGCTTCTACGATAAGTACGTATTGAAACCGAATTTCTAATGAGTTTGCAGTCTCAGTCTTTAGTCGTCAGTTTTATTTGACTGCGGGCTAAAAACTGATGACTGGAAGCTTATCCTACAAAAATCTCCCCTTTTAGGTACGTTACTGCTTTGCCGGCCATTAACACCCGGTCGCCTTTTAATTCACACCAAAGCTCTCCTCTACGTTCAGAGATCTGAAAAGCGTGTAAGTGCTTTTTACCCAATTTTTCTGCCCAATAAGGAATCAAGTTACAATGTGCCGATCCAGTCACCGGATCTTCGTTAATTCCCACCTGAGGGGCAAAAAAACGAGAAACAAAATCACATTTTTCTCCAGGTGCAGTAACAATGAAACCAATGGCATCAATTTTATTAAGCGCATTGAAATCAGGTTTGAGGGCGGCTATTTCAACTTCGTTTTCATAAACCAAAAAATAGTCTCTTGATTTCAAAACGAATTTAGGTGCTGGGCCACCCATTGCAGCAAGTAAACCCTCAGGCAGTATGGTGGGTTCAGGAATTCTGGAAGGAAAATCGAGCACATATAAATCATCCTTACAGCTGACACTCAGTATTCCGGCCTTTTGGGTGTGGAAATAAATGCTCTCTCTTTGTTCGCCAAGCTGGGTAAAAATAACGTGCGCCGTGGCCAGCGTAGCATGTCCACATAAATCTATTTCTATTTCTGGCGTAAACCATCTCAATTCATAATCATCTCCTTTGGGGATGAAGAATGCAGTCTCAGCTAAATTATTTTCTTTAGCAATTTGAAGCATAGTTGCAGCAGGAAGCCATTCTTTCAGGGGGCAAACCGCAGCCGGATTTCCTCCAAATAATTGATTGGTGAAGGCATCCACCTGATAAATTGGGATATTCATGGCTCCAAAATACAGTTATTAAATTTAATCGAAAAGCCGTGTTTGTAGGATAGTAATCGCATGGCTCATTATTAATGCTTATGATGTGCTTGACTGGCAGGCACAGGTATGTTGTATTTTACTAAACAACGCTATAGCATCGCTTAGTTGTGCTCCAAACTTAATTGATGACAGGGTAGAATGAAAATTGTGCTTACAATTTTCTTTGGTAAATACACCCGACCTATTTGCTCAAACATGTGCATGAGCGAATTACATCTTCTTACAGCTACTAACAGTTGTATATATTGGCGCAAATAGTGGATTTTGCCAAGAACACCGGATTGTGTGATCAATAGTATGTTAAACGAATCACGCCAGCAATCATTTTAGCTAAACGGATCACCTGTCGGGTATAACCATATTCATTATCGTACCACACGTACAAGACCACCGATTGTTGATCGGCGGAGAGTATGGTTGCCGGACCATCCACAATGGAAGCATGGCTGTTACCGATGACATCGCTGGAAACCAATTCGTTAGAAATTGAATATTCCAACTGTTCCACCAAATTCCCGTAGAGCGAAGCATCGTTCAATACTTTGGCCAATTCTTCTTTAGAGGTTTTTTTGCTGAGGCTGAGGTTCAGAATGGCCAAAGAAACATCCGGGGTAGGTACTCTGACGGCATTTCCGGTCAACTTGCCCGACAAAACCGGTAAAACCTTTGAAACCGCTTTATCTGCACCGGTCTCGGTAATTACCATGTTCAAGGCTGCAGAACGGCCCCTACGTGATTTTTTGTGGTAATTATCCAGCAAGTTCTGGTCGTTGGTATAAGAATGTACGGTCTCAATGTGTCCTTTTTCAATACCCATATACTCGTTCACCACTTTTAACACCGGAACTATTGCATTCGTGGTACATGAAGCGGCCGAGTAGATCGTTTCGGCTGGGTCAGCATCTTGATAATTGATTCCGTGAACAATATTTGGGATGTCTCCTTTACCCGGAGCAGTCAATAAAACTTTGGAAACACCTTTGGCCATCATATGTTTAGATAAGCCTTCACGATCTCTGTACACACCAGTATTATCAATTAATAAAGCATCCTTGATACCAAAAGCAGTGTAATCCACTTCTTCTGGATTTTTAGCCGCAATCATGTACACCATTTGGCCATTGATGATGAGGGCTTTATTTTTAAAATCTTCAATAATGGTTCCGGTAAAGGAGCCATGTACCGAGTCATTTCTCAATAATTCAGCACGTTTGGTGAGATCTTCATCAGAGTTAGTGCGGGTAACAATCGCTCTTAAACGCAACTGCTCTCCCTTTCCGGCTTGCAGAATCAATTCACGTGCGGCAATCCGGCCTATTCTGCCAAAGCCGTACAATACTACATCTTTCGATTGTAATTGAATTTTATCTTTTCCGACATATTTTGACAGTTTCGATAAAATAAAATCGTGAGCTGTGTTAAACTTGGCACCTTCATTGAGCCATTCAACAGCCAAGCGGCCCATGTCAATCCTAGAAGGAGCCAAGTTGGATGCGGCAATTGCTTTTGCCAATGCCAATGTCTCATGAATTGAAATTTCCTTTTTGGTAATCTGACGGGCATAATGATGATGAGCGAGGATTTCGCTGCTGCTGACATCAAATAATGGCTTTCGAAACAATACCAGCTCAATAGAACGTTCAAACCATAATTGGCCCACCACATTGATCAATTCGATGGCTTTTTTCTCTTTCTCAACCCAATTTTTAAATTCGGTTTCGTATTGGTGATTCATAAAATAGATGGAATGTTAATTTTTTAATAAAATGATATAGTGTAAAAAATACAATATGTTCAAACAAAAAAATCGGGCATTTGCCCGATTTTAAATTATCCTAAATAAGATTTTAATATTTTGCTTCGCGATGTATGTCGGAGTCGCTGTAAGGCTTTATCCTTAATTTGTCGAACTCGTTCGCGGGTAAGGTTAAATTTCTCACCAATTTCCTCTAGTGAAAGTGGTTGGCTGGTACTCAGACCAAAAAATAAAACCACAATTTCTCTTTCCCTGTCTGTTAAGGTTGATAAAGATCTTTTGATCTCTTCAGATAGCGATTCGTTAATCAGGCTGCTATCTGTTTCAGGATCTTTATTTTCCAGTACATCTAATAAAGTATTCTCTTCCCCCTGTACAAAAGGCGCATCCATAGATACGTGACGACCAGAATTACTCAGGGTATCTGAAATTTTATCTACGGTAGTTTCCAGCATGTCGGCCAGTTCTTCAGGTGAAGGCTCACGCTCATACTCCTGCTCTAGTTTGGAAAATGCCTTGCTGATCTTGCTCAAAGAACCTACCTGGTTTAATGGCAAACGCACAATACGGCTTTGTTCAGCGATGGCCTGCAATATAGACTGGCGAATCCACCAAACGGCATAAGAAATAAACTTAAATCCTTTTGTTTCGTCGAAACGTTTTGCTGCTTTAATCAAACCCAGGTTTCCTTCATTGATCAAATCGCCCAGAGTTAAACCCTGATTTTGGTACTGCTTGGCCACCGATACCACGAAACGTAAATTGGTTTTGGTTAAGCGCTCCAAAGCTGCCTGATCCCCTTCTCTGATCTTTTGAGCCAGGATAACTTCTTCTTCGGCAGTAATCAAATCTACTTTACCAATTTCGTGCAAATACTTATCCAAAGACTGCGATTCGCGGTTGGTAATAGACTGGGTGATCTTAAGTTGTCTCATTGAAAGTTTGGGATGCTATTTTTCGAAAAAGCAAAGTTAACATTAAACCCGAAATTAAATTGATTTTTTGATGATTTTATCAAATTTAAAGGAGAAATTTTCGAGATTTTATTACCACAAAAATCGTTCCAAATCAATGGTTTAGGAGCTTTGAATTGAATTAAAAACCAGATGGATTAAGTAAGGTTACGATCTCTGAACCATACATCATCAGGCTGGGCATCAAAGAGCTCCATTTTCGTAATCAGTGGCCCCGCTTTGTCATCATTTAAAACTAATTCCCGATTAATTGGTTTTAAAAATTTTTGCGCCACCATTACATCCAGCTGAAGTAACAATGGATCGTAAAAACCGCCCACATTTAATAAACCGATCGGCTTGTGGTGAAGGCCCAATTGCAGCCAGGTCAACACTTCAAAAAATTCTTCCATGGTACCGTAACCACCTGGCAGTGTAATCACTCCGTCTGATAAATCAGCCATTTTTTGCTTACGCTGATGCATGTTTTCCGTGATGATCAATTCGCTGAGTCCTTCGTGCCCCACTTCCTTGTTCATCAAAAATTCCGGAATCACACCGATTGCCTTTCCACCTTTTTGCATGATCTTGTTGGCGATTAAACCCATAACACCTACCCTGCCACCGCCGTAAACGAGCGCAATGTCTTTATTAACCATCAAATCAGACAGCTCTTCAACTGCCTGTAACAGTGAAGGGTCTCCATTAAAGTTGGAACCGCAAAAAACACAGATGCTTTTCATGGGCTTAGCGTGAATAGTTAGGTGCTTCTTTGGTGATGGTAATATCGTGCGGATGACTTTCACGAATACCAGAAGCGGTAATTCTTACAAATTTAGCTTCCTGCAAATCAGCAATGGTGGCTGCTCCACAATAACCCATACTGGCTTTTAATCCGCCAATAAACTGGTAAGTTACTTCCGACAAGCTGCCCTTAAAAGGCACTCTGCCCACAATACCCTCTGGCACCAGTTTTTTGATATCATCTTCTACATCCTGAAAATAGCGATCTTTTGAACCCTGCTCCATGGCTTCAACCGAACCCATGCCCCGATACGATTTAAACTTACGGCCTTCGTAAATAATGGTTTCGCCCGGCGATTCTTCCACTCCGGCAAATAGCGAACCTGCCATGATGGAGCTGGCACCAGCTGCAATGGCTTTTGCAATATCTCCGGTATGCTTAATTCCACCATCGGCAATTACCGGAACACCTGTACCTTTTAAAGCTTTGGCACATTCAAACACAGCGTACAATTGGGGCACACCAACTCCGGCAATGATTCGGGTGGTACAAATAGAGCCGGGACCAATTCCAACCTTCACTGCATCCGCACCGGCTTCAGCCAATGCTTTGGCAGCATCTCCGGTTGCAATATTTCCTGCAATCACTTGCAAATCAGGGTATTTCGCTTTAACTTCTCTCAGCTGACTGATTACCCCTTTTGAGTGACCATGTGCCGTATCAATGGCAATCACGTCGACTCCAGCTTTTACGAGCGCTGCAACTCGATCCATGGTATCGGGAGTTACACCCACGGCAGCACCCACTCTTAAACGTCCGTGGGCATCTTTACAAGCCTTTGGAAAATTCTTGAATTTCTGAATGTCTTTAAAGGTAATTAAACCCACCAGACAACCTTGTTTATTTATAATTGGGAGTTTTTCAATCTTATAATTTTGAAGTATTTCTTCTGCTTTCAGCAAGTCGGTGCCTTCCGGAGCAGTCACCAATTCTTCCTGTGTCATTACTTCCCTTACCGGACGATTCATGTCTTTCTGAAAACGCAAATCGCGATTGGTAATAATTCCCTTTAGTTTGTTTTCTGCATCAATAACCGGAATTCCACCGATTTTAAACTCACGCATGATCTGAAAAGCATCTTTCACTAAAGAGTTTTCGTGTAGCGTAACCGGATCCTGGATCATACCACTTTCCGAGCGTTTCACCTTGCGTACTTCTTCTGCCTGGGCCTGGATACTCATGTTTTTATGTAACATACCCAAACCGCCCGCCTGCGCAATCGCAATGGCCAGTTCAGCCTCCGTAACGGTATCCATGGCTGCAGATACCAATGGGATATTCAAACGGATTTTACGAGTTAACCAGGTGCTGGTATCCACATCACGTGGCAATACTTCGGAATAAGCAGGGATTAAAAGTACATCGTCGTAAGTGAGGCCTTCGGCGACAAATTTTTGAGGATCAAGCTCCATAGCAAATAATGTTTTAGAATTATTATTTGCCAGACAAAGTTATCGCTTTTCTTTGATAATCACGAATTTATTGCTTGCCAACAATCACTTTTTCTAATTGATCAAAATTAAGGTACTGATTGGCCAGATTTAAAAGCGACTCAGGATTGATGGATCTGAGGGTTTGGACATAGCGATCGTAATAATCGTAACCTAATCCAAAAAAATAAATATTTTTGAATTTGTCGGCATGTGAAAAAGCATTCTCCAAACTTCCAAGCATGGATCCCATCATGTAATTCCTGACCAAGTGTAATTCCCGCTGATCAACCAATTCGGATCTTAATAAATTAATTTCCTTTTCGATCTCCCCGATCGCTGCATGGCAAACTTCTGCCCCAACTTCTGAGGCAATGAAGAAATAACCGGCATTTTGTAAAGACACCAATGCTGAACCAATGCCATAAGTATAACCTTTTTCTTCGCGGATATTCGCCATTAAACGTGAGCCAAAATAGCCACCAAAAATGGTATTGAGCACCTGTAATGCCGGGAAATCGGGATGCGTTCTGTTAATGGATACTTGCCCAATGCGGATGGCTGATTGCAAAGCATCTTTACGCTCAGTTAAATGCAATTCACCCTTACCAGGCAAAAAACTAAACTCATTTTTGTGTGGGTTGCTCACCGAAGACCAGGTTTGACCAAACTCCCTGTTGAGCAATTTGATCAATTGGTCGTTTACCAAACCGGAAACGATGAGCGTACAATTGGCGGGCTGATAAGCAGCTTGGTAATAGGCAAGCAGGTCAGCCTGTTTCAGGTGGTCATAATCTTCTGGTTGTGCCGTATGGCCATAGAGCGTCTCTTTGAAAAGAATCTGATTGAACGCCCTTCGGGCTAAGAAATCATTTTTCTCTAAACTAACCTGAAGTTTTTGTTTTTGATTACGAACAAAAGTATCGAGTTCGTGCTGAGGGAAAATGGCATCCGTAAGAATGTCTCGCAGTAGAGGTAAAACCGATTCGAGGTGTTTGTTTAAAGTATAGAGCACCAGGCTCGAATGATCGAAGGAAAAGTCCTTTTGCAGAAAAGCACCATAATAATCCAGTTTTTCGGCTAACTCGGCTGAGGTGTAAACAGAGGTGCCCTCTTGGAGCAAAGCATTGGTAGCAAATGCCTGGAGTGGTTTGGCAGGGTCCCATGACACATTTTCGAAAATAAATTCGATGCGTACCAACTCCTGTTCTCCTCCATTGATAACGAAAAAAGGTAGGCCATTGTCGAGTCTGGCAGGGTTGGCTTTGAGGAGTTCTATCTGCTCAACTTCTCTGAAAGCGGGCGCAACACTTCTGTTAATCATGATTTTCTGCTTTATAATATAAGGTAGAGGAGTTTTCCGGACAAAATATTTTTCGGGCAACCTGCCTGATTTCTTCTGCACTTACACGTAGGTATTTATCCACTTCTTGGTTCAGCTCTTTAGCATCGCCCAGCAGTTCAAAATAGGCCAAATTCATTGCTTTATCCAACAGACTCATCTCCGCAAAAACCATTGTGGACTCCATCTTGTTTTTCACTTTATTCAGTTCTTCCTCGCTCACTAATTCCGTTTTAATCAGGTCTAATTCTGCCCAAATGGCCTCATCTGCGGCCTCCATACTTAAATCGGGCGCAAGTTTACCCTCCACCACCATTAAGCCTGGATCAATGCTTCCTAAATGGTAAGCATTAATGTCTGAAAATAACTTTTGCTCTTTCAGTAATTTGCGATACAGCCTGGACGAATTGCCCCTCGATAAAATATCTGACAATAAATCGGCAGCATAATAGTCCTTATCGTTTCTTGCAGGCATGTGAAAAGCCTTATAAATAGCATTTAAAGGCACCTTTGCTGTAAGCACTTCTTGGCGGGCGGTAGTTTGCGCCGGCTCCTGCGGTAAATTCCGCTTGGGTTTTTCTCCTCCCGGGATGGGACCGAACCAGCGTTCGGTCAATTGTTTTACTTCTGAAAGCTTCACTGCCCCAGCCACCACCATGATGGCATTAGCAGGCACATAAAATCGATGAAAAAATGCTTTTACATCTTCCATTCTTGCATTTTCGATATGCGAAAGCTCCTTACCGATGGTTGCCCATTGGTAGGGATGTGTCTGGTAGGCCAAGGGACGAAGCTTGAGCCAAACATCGCCGTAAGGCTGATTGAGGTAACGCTGTTTAAACTCTTCGCAAACCACATTTCGTTGTACATCCAAACTTTTCTCCGAAAAGGCCAAACTCAACATTCGGTCGCTTTCGAGCCAAAAAGCCGTCTCTAAATTGACAGCCGGCAGGGTGATGTAATAATTGGTGATATCATTGCTGGTGAAAGCATTGTTTTCGCCACCAACCCGCTGCAAGGGCTCATCATAAGAAGGAATGTTAACAGAGCCGCCAAACATGAGGTGTTCGAACAAATGGGCAAAACCGGTTTGATCGGGATCTTCATCTCGAGCTCCAACATCGTACAAAATATTTAAAACAGCCATTGGATTGGTTGGATCTTCATGCACCAAAACCTTTAATCCGTTGGCTAATGTAAAACGTTCGAAAGAAACCATATTTTTTTTGTGAGTTGCTAATTTAATCATTTAAAGACTGCTCAAAGGGCTGTCCAAAAATCAAGCCTAAAATATTAGACAAGAATGATGATGATGCTTGTTGATGCCTAAAGGCTTTGCTTATCTTTGTAAGCACATGAACAGCTCTGAACTCCTAAAACGGGCATTAAATTTTGACTTTCTTTCGGCCGAGGAAGGATTGTTTCTTTTTAAAGAAGCTCCAACCACCGAATTAATGTTTGTAGCAAATGAGCTGCGAAAAAAACAAGTACCACACAACAAGGTCACCTGGATCATCGACCGCAATGTAAATACCACCAATGTTTGTATTGCCAACTGTAAATTTTGTAATTTTTTCCGCAGACCGGGGCATGAGGAAAGCTATATAACCGACATTGAGACTTATAAGATCAAGATAGAGGAAACGATTCGCTATGGTGGCGACCAACTGTTGCTTCAAGGCGGACACCACCCGGATCTGGGACTTCAATTTTACGTAGACCTGTTCAGGGAGCTTAAAAAATTGTATCCACAACTCAAGTTACATTCTTTGGGGCCACCCGAAATTGCACACATTGCTAAACTCGAAAGTATGAGCCACAGCGAAGTGCTCAGCGCACTAATGGAAGCCGGTTTGGATTCCTTACCAGGTGCTGGTGCAGAAATATTGAACGATCGCGTTAGGCGGCTCATCTCTAAAGGTAAATGTGGTGGGCAAGAATGGCTTGATGTGATGCGGGCTGCCCATCAATTGAATTTAACCACTTCTGCAACCATGATGTTTGGCCATGTGGAGACCTTGGAGGAGCGTTTCGAACACTTGGTTTGGCTCAGACAGGTTCAATCAGAAAAACCGGCAGATGCGAAAGGTTTCATTGCTTTTATTCCTTGGCCTTTTCAAGATGACGGAACGCTTTTGAAAAAAATAAGGGGCATCAGCAATCAGGTTACGGGTGATGAATACATTCGAATGATCGCACTTAGCCGCATCATGCTGCCCAATATCAAAAATATCCAGGCTTCCTGGTTAACGGTGGGCAAAGAAGTGGCTCAAATCTGTCTGCATGCAGGTGCCAACGACTTTGGTTCCATCATGATTGAAGAAAATGTGGTTTCGGCAGCAGGTGCTCCACACCGATTCACCTCCAAAGGCATACAAGAGGCCATCAGACAAGCCGGTTTTGAACCGCAATTGCGTACTCAACAATATGAATTCCGCGATTTACCTGAGCAAATTGAGGAACAGGTAATCAATTACTAAACCAGCCCATTTGACAGGCTTTCATTAATTACTTAATTTGCTTGCCGAATGGAAAATTTAGTTCATCATATTGAAGCATTGATCTTTTCTGCTGAGCAAAGTATCAGTCTGGATGAGATTAAAAGTGTGACTGAGGCCGCTTTAGAAGTAAGTCTGAGCGTAGATCAGGTTCAAGATGCGCTGAATCAGATCAAAGAAAAATATGCTGCAACAACACTGGCTATCAGCTTAACAGAGTTAGCAGGCGGTTATGTTTTCTTGACCAAAAAAGAATACCATACAACTGTTCATCAGCTTCAAATTCACCGTGCTAAGAAAAAATTAAGCCAGGCTGCGGTTGAAACCCTCGCCATTATCGCCTACAGGCAACCTATTACCAAACTGGAAATTGAGCAAATTAGAGGGGTAAACTGCGATTATACCATTCAAAAATTGCTGGAAAAAGAATTGATAGATATTGCCGGTAAGGCAGAAACCGTAGGGAAACCCCTGCTTTACCAAACCAGCACGCTATTTATGGATTATTTTGGTCTAAAAAATTTGGTCGATCTGCCCCAGCTCAAAGACATCATGAGCTCAGAAAATGAAATTGGGGAACAAGCAGAAATTTGATACCATAAAATTTTATTTTCTGCATTTTGAATTATAAAATCTTATTAATTTTAGGATGTGAACTTTTTCTGATTGCTGATGAAAACGCCCAAAAAGAATATTACTAAGAAAAGCGCTGCTCCAGCCGAGAAGAAATCTGCTTTGAGCAAACCGAAGCCCCAATCTAATCCTGGTTTAATTGCGGATGAAGATGAGGATGATTTTGATTTACCCATTAACGATGTGGAGTTGGATGATCTGGATTCATTTGACGAGGACGACGATTTTTAAATTTGATTCATAAAAATTATTCAAGCATCCGAATGTAATCGGATGCTTTTTTGTATACTTATCTCAATGAATATTGTAGAGGTTAACACCCCAAAAGACCAGGCTGATTTCCTGGAAGTTGCCAGGATAATTTATCAGGATGATGAAAACTGGATTTGCCCTTTAGATCAGGAGGTAGCAGCTGTTTTCAATCCAAAACTGAACAGTTTTCATCAGCATGGTGTTTGTACCCGTTGGATTTTAAAATCTGATGATGGCAAATTAATGGGGAGAGTAGCTACTTTCATAAACGATAAAAAAGCGCATCAACACGAAATACCAACGGGCGGAATGGGCTTTTTCGAATGTATAAATGATGAGCATGCAGCCGAACTTCTTTTTGATACTGCCAAAAACTGGTTGAGCGAACAAGGCATGAAAGCTATGGAGGGCCCCATTAACTTTGGCGAAAACGATACCTTTTGGGGTTTATTAGTAGATGGATTTACGCCTCCCTCCTATGGCATGAATTACCATAAACCTTATTACCATCAGTTATTTAAAAACTACGGTTTTACCACGCAATACGAACAAATAACCAATCATTTGGATTTGCACCTTCCTTTTCCTGAACGATTTACTAAAATCGCGGAATGGGTAAGTGCTAAACCGGGATACCGATTCGAATATTTAAAATCGAGTCAGATAGAAAAATACGCCTTAGATTTTATTGAGATCTATAATGATGCCTGGCAAAATTTTGAAAATTTTGTTCCTTTAGAAAAGCAGGTGGTGATGGAAAGCTTTCAAAAAATGAAAGCAATCATGGATGAAAAACTGATTTGGTTTGCTTATGTTAACAACGAACCTGCCTCATTCGTAGTTATCTTACCCGATGCTAATCAGTTAATCAAATCTTTTAAAGGAAAATTGGGTTGGTGGCAGAAACTACAATTTATCTATAAGCGATGGAGGGGTGTATCTCGACTGCGTGCAGTGGTGATGGGTACTAAAATCGGTTTTCAGAAACACGGCTTAGAGTCTGCTTTATTTATTCAATTGAAGAGATATGTGATGCCTCAAAAGAGGTATAAAGAACTTGAGCTTTCGTGGGTTGGAGATTTCAACGATAAGATGCTTGCCATTCATCAGGCTACAGGAGCAAAATTTGGAAAGCGGCATTTAACCATGCGGAAGACATTTTAAAGATCCAAAATGCATAAAAAAAGCCCCTGCAATGCAGAGGCTTTTTTATAACATCCAATAATTAGGCCATTACTTTAGCACGGCGTAACTCCTCATAAAGGTCGATTACTTTTTTCTGCAAGTCAATTACATCAGCTTCTCGCTCCTGTAATTTTTTACTAAGCACCTCCACCTCATTATTATATTTTTCTTGTTCTTCAGTATCATTAAAAGTCAATAATTGAACAATGCTCATCCCAAATAAAGTTGCGATTTGCTCTAAACGCGATAAATTCACATCCGTAATACCGGTTTCAATTTTAGAAAAGGCAGGAATTGAGATGTCTAATTGTTTAGCAACATCTTCCTGGCTCCATGAACGTTGATGTCTCAACAATCTGATTTTTTTGCCTAATGTTTTCATTTAATTGGAATGTTTGGTGTGTGATAAAATTAATTAAAAGTTTATATTTTTAATAATTTTTTTTTTAGTTCCCCTAAATCAATTCCGCCAAAATTACCCGAACTCATGAGTAAAAAGGTTTTGTTATTAAAAGGAATTGAGCCCAAATATGTTTCGAATTTTTCAAAATTATCAAAAAATTTTAATCTGTCGTTATTAAATGACTTTTTCACGACAATTTCTTCAAAGGGCTGCATTTGTTTTTGCCTAAAAGTATTTTGATCGATAATCACAATCGGTTGGTCTGCTTCGTCCATGGTGCCGGCATACTCTTTGAGAAATTCGGCGTTCAAACTACTAAAAGTATGTAATTCTATCGCGGCAATTAAATCTCTTTCCGGAAATTGCTGTTTAACCGCATGTATTGTTGCCTTTAGCTTGGAGGGCGAATGGGCGAAATCCTTGTAAACAGTCGCATTTTCGGTCATTCCTAACAGTTCCAAACGTCGAGCAGCTCCTTTGAAACTGGCAATAGCCTCATAAAAAACCTCATTGGTAATGCCCAGTTTTTCACAAACTTTTTTTGCAGCAGTTAAATTTTGGAGGTTGTGCTCCCCAAAAACCTGCAAGGCAACTTTCCCCTCAGGTCCGTGTAAATAAGTTACACCATGTTCAATTTCGTAGGCAGGAATTTGGTAAGGAACCTTTTCAATATCCGTTTGCTTATTGCTAACCAATTTGTTCAGCTCTTCATCTAATGCACAGTAAATTAAACAACCTCCCGACTGTAGGGTGTCTATAAATAAATCGAATTGCTGGATATACGATTCCCAGGTTGGAAATACGTTGATGTGATCCCAAGCAATACCGCTGATCACACCGATATGGCCTTGATACAAATGAAATTTAGGTCTTCTGTCAATTGGCGATGCCAGGTATTCATCGCCTTCAATCACAATGATGGGTGCCTCTTCGGTAATTTTCACCATGGTATCGAAACCTTCGAGCTGGGCACCTACCAAATAATCAAAATCTTTGCCGGCAAATTGCAAAACATGCAAAATCATGGAGGTAATGGTGGTTTTACCATGACTACCTCCGATGACCACACGGGTTTTATGCTTAGATTGTTCGTAGACGTACTCCGGGTAAGAGTAAATTCGAAGTCCTAATTCCTGGGCTTTTAATAACTCAGGGTTATCAACCCGGGCATGCATGCCCAATATCACCGCATCCAAATTTGAAGTGACTTTCTCAGGAAACCAGCCGGTCTCTTCCGGGAGTATATTAAACCGGGCCAAACGCGATTTTGAGGGCTCATTGATCACATCGTCAGAACCTGTAACCTCATAGCCTTTCTTAGCCAGTGCAATAGCCAGGTTATGCATCGCACTTCCACCTATGGCAATAAAATGTACTTTCATATTATTTTTTGATGAATTTGGCGGCCGTCCAGTCCTTATTTACCCGGTGTTCTTGATAAACCAAATCAAGTGAAGATGCCTTTTCTTTCAAAATCTCCAGATCTGGTTGCTCATAGAACCCACTCAGATACAGTTTGCCTCCCGGGAGGAGTACCTCCGAATAGCGATCCAACTGATCGAGTAAAATATTTCGGTTGATATTAGCCAAAATGATATCATATGATATGTTAGGGATCGCTTCTTTTGATCCGCAGTAAGCCTGGATACAGCTGCAATCATTCAGTGTTGTGTTTTCGATGGTGCTTTCAAAGCATAAATGATCATAGTCAATCGCATCTAATTTCTCGGCACCCAATTTCTCGGCCAAAATGGCTAAAATGCCCGTTCCACAGCCCATATCCAATACTTTTTTATCCTCAAAATCTTCCTCCAACATCATTGCCATGATGAGCGAGGTAGTTTGATGGTGTCCGGTACCGAATGCCATTTTCGGATCGATCACAATCTCATATGGAAATTCCTGACGAGCGGGATGAAAAGTGGCTCGCACATAAATTTGATCTGCAATGATGATAGGTTCAAAATTACTTTCCCAAACAGCATTCCAGTTTTGGGTTTGTATCTCTGTTTTTTGAAAAGTGAACTCAGATACTGTTAGATTCGCTTTAAGCACATCCTCCAATAAGTCTTCATTATATAAATTGGAAGGAACATAGGCGTCAAAGCCAGCATCTGTGTCTTCAAAAGTATCAAAACCCAGATCGGCCAATTCGGAGATTAAGAGATCCTGATGAAAATTTTCCCCTTTAACTTGGGTAAAAACAATTTTGCAATGGCTCATCGACTATTAAAGGTTTTCACGATATCTACAAAATCACGTGATTTTAGCGAAGCCCCACCAATTAATCCACCGTCAATATCTGCCTGAGCAAATAATTCAGCGGCATTTTTAGGATTGCAGCTACCTCCGTACAAAATACTGATCTCCTCTGCCTGTGCAGCACCATATGCATCAGCAATGGTTTTTCTGATGAATGCATGCACTTCTTGCGCCTGTTCGGGCGATGCAGTGAGACCGGTACCAATGGCCCAAACGGGTTCATAGGCCAGTATTACCTGTTTGAGTTCTGCAGCAGCCAAATGAAACACTCCTTTGTTTAATTGTTGTGCGATGGTGGCTAAAAAATTCCCCGACTCACGTTCTTGAATGGTCTCACCAATGCAAAAAATTGGGCTGAGTCCATTTTTGAGAGCAGATTTTACTTTTTCTGCTAATAATTCATCACTTTCTCCAAAGTACTGACGGCGCTCCGAATGACCTATAAGGACGTACTTAGCGCCAACAGACTGAATCATGGCAGCCGAAACCTCACCTGTAAATGCCCCTGTATCTGCCTGATGGCAATTTTGAGCACCAATAAACACCTTTGAACTATTTTTAGCCAATTGATTGAGTGTACTTAAATGTATAAATGGCGGACAAACAATAACTTCTTGATTTCCAAGCACTTCATCATCAACCATGGTCAAAATTTCTGAAAATAAGGCGGTACCAGAAGTATAATCCTGATTCATTTTCCAATTTCCTGCAACAATCTTCTTTCTCATATTTCTATAAATGGAGGTTTAAAATCTCCGATACTGTTCTGTTAATTCAAATACTTTGCTCAAAATATCCTTCTCTTTTTGATCAAATTCTCTATTCCGGCGTCTATAAACCAACTCGGCGGTTTCAAAGACTTTATTTAAAGCATACACTTCAAAACCCTGAGCTCCGCCCCAGGCAAAGTCGGGAACATAATTGCGTGGATAGCCCGCTCCAAAAACATTGGCACTTACGCCCACCACCGTTCCGGTATTGAACATAGTATTGATGCCACATTTGGCATGATCGGCCATGATGAGTCCGCAAAATTGCAATCCAGTTTTTCTAAAACTTTGTTTCTTATAATCCCACAAACGGACTTCGGCGTAATTATTTTTCATATTGGAATTATTCGTATCGGCACCAATATTACACCATTCTCCCAATACCGAATTTCCCAAAAAACCTTCGTGACCTTTAGAAGAATAAGCCTGTAAAATCGAATTGTTTACTTCACCACCCACCCGGCAATGAGGACCAATGGTGGTAGCTCCATAAATTTTGGATCCCATTTTAACCTGCGAATGTTCGCACAAGGCAAAAGAGCCACGAATATGACTACCCTCCCAAACCTGGGTATTTTTGGCCAGATAAATGGGGCCTTCCAATGTGTTAAAAGTGCTGCAATACGCTATTGCACCCTCTTCTGCGAAGAAATCATCTCCTAAAATGGTGTTGCTACTGTCGATCGAGGCGGATTTACGTCCGGAGGTAAGTAGTTCGAAATCCTTACGAAGTTCGATGTCGTTGAGCTTAAATAAATCTTCCGGATAGCCGATTTTCACAAAATCATGCTTGTAGGTAATTGATGTGTATGATTTGGAATCAATTTCGAAAGATTGAACACCTTCCGTATCCAAGCGAAGTGCGATGAGGAATTCATCCTGAACCAAAGCTTCTCCCAATTGCAGGGCTAGCATTGCCTCACAAAGCGCTTCATCGGGACAAACCGAACCATTGATCAATAAATTATCCTCATCGATATGCAAAGGGAACTTTGACTGTAAATAATCTACGGTCTTAAAAGATACCGGCTTATTCGAAAATCGTTTAGCCCATTTCTCGGCGATGGTTAAAATCCCGATACGCAAGTCGGCAACAGGCCGCGTGTAAGTCAAGGGAAGCAGACGCTCTCGAGATGGTTCGTCAAAAAGAATGATGCGCATTTAACAAAAATAAAAAAAGTCCCGACTGTTAGGCCGGGACTTCGGTATATTTTGGGTTAATAAATTACTTCTTGTTTGCGTAACGGTTTTTGAATTTGTCGATACGACCAGCGGTATCTACCAATTTCATCTTACCGGTGAAGAATGGATGCGAAGTGTGAGAAATCTCCAATTTTACCAATGGATATTCATTTCCATCTTCCCATTTGGTGGTTTCTTTAGTTTCAATGCATGATTTGGTCAAGAAAGCATAGTCGTTAGACATGTCTTTGAAAACCACTAATCTATAGTTTTTTGGATGTAAATCA
>CANGZD010000016.1 GCA_947458875.1 Sphingobacteriaceae bacterium | reverse complement strand
TTGTCCAGATAACTGATCGAAAGTTCTACCCAAGCTGTAGTTATAGTTAGAGCTTGCATTCAGACTTGGAGTAAGGTTCCATTTTGATTGCTTTAGGTTTTCTTCTGATATAGCCACATTGAACTTGGCCTGCTTCAGTTGTATGTTATTCTGTAGTGCCAGGTCAATTGCTTGCTCCAAACTAATTTTCTCTTGAGCAAAGCTCGCCAATGCGGTGAGCATGAAGAAGAGGCTTAGAGACATTACTCGTGCAAAAGAGGCTCTAATTGTAGAAGTTATATTCATATGCTATTTTAAAATCATCCGTTTTAAAGGCAAAAAATCTCATTTATTGCGCTAAATCAGTTTTCATATTTAATTTAGCAGAGATGTATCTGGTAAAAACACCTTTTTGGCTTAAGTGGCTTTATCCCAATTTAATTTGGAACAAGAGCCGGCAAGAAAAAGTAATTTACCTCACGTTTGACGATGGACCTATTCCTATTGTTACACCATTTGTTCTAAAAACATTAAAAAAATTCAAAGCCAAAGCCAGTTTCTTCTGTATTGGTGATAACATTAGAAAACATCCGGAAGTATTTCAGCAGATCTTGGATGAGGGACATGCGGTTGGTAATCATTCCTATCACCATTTAAATGGCTGGACCAGTAGCAACAAAACTTACCTACAGGACATGGCGCAATGCGATGCTCTGGTCAATTCAAATTTGTTCAGACCTCCTTACGGAAGAATAAAAAGAAGCCAAATTACTGAGATCAAACGCCGATTTCCCAATGTGCAGATCATCATGTGGGATATTTTGAGTCACGACTATCTACCCAGACTGAAACCCAAGGATTGTTTTGAAAATGTGATTAAACAAACTACCAATGGTTCGATCGTCGTTTTTCACGACAGTTTAAAGGCCAGGGAGCGACTGGAATACGTTTTACCCAAGGCTTTGGAATACTGGACAAAAAAAGGCTACCAGTTCAAAGTACTGGCAGCCTCTTCCTAATTTCTGAGCCTCCGGGATTTAGAATGTCATTCCTAAACGTAAGAAATAACGGCGGCCGTTGTAATTCATCTGGACGGAATCCCAGGCGCCACCGGCTTCCGTTTGAGATTGATCTTGTCTATCCGGGTACACGTTAAACAAATTATCTGCACCAAAATTTAAATTCAAATTTTTATTCAGTTTGTAACCAAAGCTCAGATCTGTAGTGATTTTTGGGGTATAAACATTATCTCCAAAGCCTAAGAGCATTACTTCACCAAATCGTACCAAACGCAGGTTAGCATTGAATTTATTTTGAGAATAATCAAAATTTAAATTCATTTTACTAGGAGGGGCCGAAGCTCTCACAAAAGCTTGCTCACGAGGACTAAAATAGATATCCTCCTTGCCGGCTAATTTTTGATTCGTTTTAATATCTAAAATCGATAATTTGTTAAAATTTGCTGCAAAAGAGGTCACCAAACGGCCTTCTCCCAATACTGCATCGTGAGTCAAGATGATATCTACTCCCCGGTTTCGGGTATCAATGGCATTGGTAAAAAATTGTGCCCGAGAAACGCCGAGTTCTTTTAAATCAGTACCAATCTGATTATCATCGTCTTTAAAATTTCCGGTTAATACGACGCGATCCTTAATATTGATCTGATAAGCATCAACAGTTAAACTCAGGTTGTTCAATGGTCTCCAGGTAAATCCTAAACTTTCATTGGTAGAGCGTTCCTGTTTTAAACGTTCAATGCCCAGTGTACGGGTTACTGTACTAAAATTATTTGACAACAATACCTCGGTTGGTTGTCCATTTTCGAAATTGGTAAAGATGGTATTAAAGTAGATCTGCTGAAGGGATGGGGCACGGAAACCGGTACTAACCGATCCTCTTAAATTAAATGCATCAGAAAATTTATAACGCATGGCTAACTTACCATTGAGCGTTCCACCGAAATCGCTGTAATTTTCGTAACGAATCGCGGCAGTTACTAAATATTGCTTGGTCAAATCCAATTCTACATCGGTATAGGCAGCCAGATTGCTACGGCTTACATTCACTTCATTACGGGGCTGGAAACCAGGAAAACCTTGTGATCCTCCGGGAATTGGATTGTTGGGATCACTGTAATTTTTGTAAGATCCCTCATCTCCAGCAAAAATCAAGTAGCGATCTATGCGGTACTCAGTACCGAAAGCCACATTTAATCCTGAAGCTACCCCATCATAAGCTCTGGTAAAGCTCATACCAGTGGTATTTTGAGAGAATTGGAAGCCGCCAGCATCAAAAAAGGTTGGTGACTTAATGCCCAAGCTGGCATTGATAGTCCCATCAACAAAGTAATGCATGCGGTTGGTACCAAAGGTATTGTTGAAATCTACATCCCAGCCTTTCCATTTGGTTTTTAAGCCAGTAGAAACTGACTTGTCGTCAATATTAGATTGAATTCTCGGATCAAAACCATTTGGATAAATGGCATCTACATTGTTTTTATCACCTGCAAATCGACTCCAGGCAAAAGCATCGGTAAATCGATTGCTAAATCCACCAAAAGCATACCATTCAGCACCATTCCCAAGCGGAATAGAGGCGTTCACAAAAGTACCGAAATCGCGGCCCGAGGCATCCCCAAATTGACGACGCCATATATCCGGTGTATTTGGATCGGGTGCAGGAACTCTTTGCGTTTTTTGGTTATTCAGAAAATTCATAGAAAAATTAATAAAGCCCCTTTCACCTATCCCCACGCCGTAATTCCCTGCAAACTGTATAGTTTCACCGTCAAAAGAGCGATTGTCGGTTCTATATTGTGCATCATAAGCCCCTGTATTTAAAAATCCGTTAAATTCATTCACTTTATTTTTCAAAACGATATTCACTACACCGGCAATGGCATCGGAACCGTATTGGGCAGAGGCTCCATCACGCAAGACCTCTACTCTTTCGATGGAAGCGACCGGAATGGCGTTCAAATCGGTACCAGTGTTACCACGACCACGGGTACCAAACAAATTAATTAATGAGGATTGATGACGGCGTTTACCGTTGATCAGAACTAAAGTTTGATCTGGACCTAAACCCCTCAAAGTTGCGGGATCGATATGATCGGCACCATCGGATCCGGTTTGCTTATTGGCATTAAAAGATGGCGCAGCAAATTCTAACAAACGGTTTACTTCCAACTTTCCAGTTTGCTTCATTACTGCTTTCATATCGATAACATCTACCGGAACGGCAGTCTCTGTTGCACTCCTGCGCAAACTTCTGGAGCCTACTACCACTACTTCGCTAAGGCTGGTGGCACTTTCTAAAAGGGTAACTGAGAACTGTCTATTTTCTGGAATTGCTAATTCTTGGACTTGGAATCCAAGCATAAAAAATCTAATCGTGGCTGCCTGACTGCTGACTTCCAAACTAAACTCCCCTTGGGCATTAGTGGCGGTACCTTTACCACTACCCTTTTCTGATACGCTCACACCGGGCAAGGGCATCCCCTTGGCATCACTCACTCTACCCTTGATTATCGTTTGCGCAAATGCCAAGTTAAACCCAACACTAAACAGCATGATTAAAAAAAACTTCTTCATAATTATTGTTTTCTTAAAGATTCAAATAGCGAATATAAAAAATATTACAAAGGAAATAATATAAAATAATAGTTAAATCATCATCCATATTTAAGTTTAAAAATCTGATAAGGAAGAGGATGATATTTTTTTTAACTTCGCTGCATTAAAAATTCGTATTAAACATCAGCTCAATTATAAACATGGCATTTGATTTAGACATGATCAAAAAGGTTTACAGCAACTACGAAACGCGTATTGCTGCTGCCCGTAAATTGGTAGGTAAACCTCTAACATTAACAGAAAAGATTTTATATGCCCACTTGTGGGATAGTGATGCGGCTCAGGCATACCAAAGAGGTACAGACTATGTTGATTTTGCACCAGACCGTGTTGCCATGCAAGATGCAACGGCACAAATGGCCCTATTGCAATTTATGCAGGCTGGCCGTCCAAGTGTGGCAGTTCCATCAACGGTGCATTGCGATCACCTGATCCAGGCTAAAGAGGGTGCAAAGACAGATTTAGCCGTTTCAAATACACAGAATAAAGAAGTTTTTGATTTCCTCGCATCTGTTTCGAACAAATACGGTATTGGATTTTGGAAACCGGGAGCAGGAATTATCCACCAGGTGGTGTTAGAGAACTACGCCTTCCCTGGAGGAATGATGATTGGTACCGACTCTCACACGCCAAACGCAGGTGGCTTGGGCATGATCGCTATTGGTGTAGGTGGTGCGGATGCTTGCGATGTGATGGCCGGATTGGCCTGGGAACTTAAATTCCCTAAACTCATCGGTGTAAAATTAACCGGTAAATTATCTGGCTGGACTTCAGCTAAGGATGTGATCCTGAAAGTTGCCGGAATTTTAACTGTAAAAGGTGGTACCGGATACATTGTTGAATATTTTGGAGAAGGAGCACGTTCTTTATCGGCCACCGGAAAAGGAACTATCTGTAATATGGGTGCAGAGATTGGAGCAACTACTTCCATTTTCGGATATGATGAGAAAATTGCAGATTATCTGAAAGGCACCAAAAGAGCAGAAATTGCAGCCTTGGCCGATCAGGTGAAGTCGCACTTAACCGGTGATGATGAAGTGTATGCCAACCCTGAAAAATATTTTGATCAGGTGATAGAGATTGATCTTTCTACATTAGAGCCACATGTAAACGGGCCGTTCACTCCGGATATGGCCTGGCCGATCTCTAAACTGAAAGAAGCGGTAAAAGAACATGGATGGCCCCAGGATTTAGAGGTAGGTTTAATTGGCTCTTGTACCAACTCTTCTTACGAAGATATTACCCGAGCTGCCTCCATTGCTCAACAAGCTGTTGATAAAAAGCTGAAGGCAAAAGCCGAATTTACCATTACACCAGGTTCAGAATTGGTACGTTACACCATTGAACGTGATGGTTATTTGAATACGTTCGATCAAATGGGTGGTGTGGTGTTGGCCAATGCTTGCGGACCATGCATCGGGCAGTGGGCTCGTCATAGCGACGATCCGAACCGCAAAAATTCCATCATCACCTCATTTAACAGAAACTTTAAAGCCCGCAACGACGGGAACCCAAATACGCATGCATTCGTGGCTTCGCCAGAAATTGTAACTGCATTGGCTATTGCAGGTGATCTGGGCTTTAACCCATTAACGGATACCTTAACCAATGCACAGGGAGAACAAGTAAAATTGGACGAGCCTAAGGGACTTGAAATGCCTCCTAAAGGATTTGCAGTAGAAGATGCTGGTTATCAGGCACCAGCAGAAGATGGTAGCAAAGTAGCTGTCATTGTTGATCCTCAATCTACCCGCTTACAATTGCTAGAACCATTTAAGGCATGGGAAGGAACCGACCTGAACGGCCTGAAGTTATTGATCAAAGCCAAAGGAAAATGTACCACCGACCATATTTCTATGGCTGGCCCATGGTTAAAATTCCGCGGTCATTTAGATAATATATCTAACAACATGCTGATCGGTGCCATCAACTTCTTTAATGACAAAGCCGACAATGTCAAGAATCAATTGGATGGTTCATACGGCCCTGTACCAGCCGTACAAAGAGCCTACAAAGCTGCCGGGATTGGCACCGTAGTGGTAGGAGATGAGAATTACGGAGAAGGTTCATCACGTGAACATGCGGCCATGGAGCCCCGCCATTTAGGCGTTCGTGCCATTTTGGTAAAATCTTTCGCACGGATTCACGAAACCAATTTAAAAAAACAAGGTATGTTGGCACTAACTTTCGCCAATCCGGAAGATTACGACAGAATTCAGGAAGATGATATAATTGACATTGTTGGATTGACCGAATTCGCTCCGGGTAAAGCTTTAAAAGTAGTATTAACGCATGCCGACGGTAGTAGTGTTTCTTTTGCTGTAAACCACACTTATAATGCACAGCAAATAGAATGGTTTAAAGCCGGTGGCGCACTGAATATTATTAGAAACAGTCAAAAAGCCTAAGATTACCAACCTAATTCGAAAGCCCTGTTCTTTAGAACGGGGCTTTTTTGTAAACTTGGAATATTATGAAGATCACTTTCCTGGTTATAGGCAAAACCGATGAAGCTTACCTGCGTGAGGGAATCGAAAAATATCTCAAAAGGCTGAAACATTACATTACCTTTCAATACCTCGAAATCCCTGATATAAAAAACACCAAACACCTCAATGAGGCCGAACAAAAAAGCAAGGAAGCGGAACTCATACTTAAACAACTCAAACCCAACGACCAGTTGATTTTATTGGATGAAAATGGCGAGGAACTCAGTTCTGAGGGATTTTCCAGCTACTTGAACAAGAAAATGCTAGCCAGTGTACAAAACTTGGTGTTTGTAGTAGGCGGCCCCTACGGTTTCGACCAAAACATTTACGAGAAAGCTCAGGGCAAAATTTCGCTTTCTCGGATGACCTTCTCCCACCAGATGGTTCGCCTGTTCTTTGTAGAGCAGGTATACCGGGCTTTCACCATCCTTAAGGGAGAGCCTTATCACCATTCCTAAATTCTTAGGCACCAATGCTAATAGCTTTTAAGTTCTCCAGAAAACTTCTATTGTTTTATCACAACCACTAAAACAATTGTTAACCGTAGGCGTTATGGTTAAAATCGGATACCGTATTTCAGACTAAATCCGTAACAACCGCCTTATCGATTTTTTAAACTTTAAATAGATTGAAATGAAAAATCGATTTGTTGTGGCACTGCTGACCATATTGGTCGCAGCTACAGCTTGTAGAAAAGAGGAAGGGATACAGGTAGTGGAAATTTCCAAGGGTTACCCCCCTATGGAACAGCCAAAATTGCTCCGGGCAAATACAGACCTTGAAGGTGAAACCATTTTAGGGCGCAAACTGGAGAATCCTTATACTGTAGAAGTAATGCGGAAGGCGGCAACACAAATCTCAAACAAGGGATTCCGACTTTTGGATCCCGACAAAATCAAAGCGAGCCATTACTACATGAAATTCATGCCGACAGACTCTCTTCAATTTCAATTATTGGACAATGAGAAAAATCTTACACTTTATCCCTACCCTCTAGATCATGAAATTATTCGTACCGGCAATGCTTACCGTGATCCCGCACAAGGCAAAGATAATTATGCCTGGCAATATGCTTCGGTTAGTATTAACCAGCGATTAAACTCCAGAATTGTACACCAAAAACTAGCTGAATTATACATCCCCGAAGAAGACCCCACATTTAGTAAGGGGCAGCATGAAGAATACCTGGATGCCCTGTTGGATGAGGCCTACAAAATTACCCGCAATTACCAGGACACGCTAAAAAGCGATAAGGGTATAAGCCAGAAAAAGTCCTATCATCCGGGCGGTAAAATTCAGATTTTCGACACCCGTTTAAATAAGTTAATCGGGCTGGAAGGCGTAGATATGCGTGCCCGCCGCTGGTTCACGACCTTGCATGCCCAAACCGACTTCTGGGGCAATTACCGTATGGCAGACACTTTTAAACGGCCATGTAATTATTCGCTATGGTTTAGCCAATCCGATTTTACCGTAAAACCACATTTAATTGATTTGACAGCATGGATAAATGGGCCAAAACAAAAAGAAGACTGGAATGTAGACATAAATGATGGATATAATCGCTTTATTGGACACATTTTTAGAGCCGCATACCGTTATAGTTACGGATTCATCGATGGCTTGAAAAGACCATATAGTCTTGCTTCTCCGAGGATATGGTATATTGGTGTTGATGACGATATGGGTAATTCGGGTAACAATTACATTGCTGTACCTGTTCTTAGAATAAGCCGGTATCATAATGGAAATATTGAATATGATTCTGATGAAGTTTTTTCAACCACTTGTCATGAGACAGCCCATACCAGCCATGCAAGACATATGGTATTAGCAGCCCTGAGCTTTTTTACAGTGAGTTTTTGGCTACAAGAAAGCTGGGCTATCGGAGTAGAATGGTGGGTAACCAAGCTAGAGTACAAAAACACCAGAGGAATTCCCAACTATGGAGATTGGAGTTATTTAGCACCAGTTCAAGACCCAAACTACCGAGCTTATCAAGAATGGACACATAGTTATGACTGGAAATACACCAATGTTTATATCAATATTATTGATGATTTTAATGAAAAAGCTCTTTTCAATACAACAGATGATAACGTTAAAGGTTATACCCTAGCATATATAGATGAAAATATGCTGAGACATATATTCACGTTAAAAACTCTGAGAAAACAGCTCAAAGCTCATAAACCCAACGGTGTAACGGATGCTGATATTGACAAACTATTGAGTTACTATTAAAATAAGTAAAAGTGAAAAAAACTGTAATATTCTTCCTTTTAGCCCTATTGTCTACCAGCTCTTGCATAGTTGACAGATATAAGAATGTACATATTAAATATATTAATCTCACGAACCATACCATAAAGATGATGGGCTATCGTAGCGGTATGGAAGATTATATCGAAATTTTGCCCAAGGATACAACCATTGTTGCTGAAATGAAAGGAATGGGGACAAGTGAATTTCCAAAATTGAGTTACTGGGGATTACTTCAAGGTTGGGATTCTGTAAAAGTTATTTACGATAACCAGAAAAGCATAATTCACTACAGAGCGGACTTTCAAAACCAAAATGGTATTCCATTTTCCAATAATAGAAACCTATTGAATCAGATTAGTTATCAAAAGATAATTGTGAGTCAATCGAAACATTCTGTTACTGGATATTATGCTTATTCCTTCACCGAAGAGGATTATCTCGAGGCCAACCCATAAGAAAGTATTTTTATGAAACCGGTAAAAACAATCTTAATCATCGCCATGTTAGCATTTTCTTCTTGCGTTATAGAAGACGCTGGCTCAACCAGATCATTTCTAATAAATAAAAGTGCTCACGTAATTAAAGTTGTGCCTTACCTAAATGGATCTGAACAAGTCGATGCTATTAAACTGGTCAATCCAGAAGAAAAGTTACTGGTTTTTCAGATGCATCAACGAGGTAAAATTATAAAGCCAAGTTATGCGGATATTTTAAAGCCTTATGATTACGTAAAAGTCATCTATGATAATCAATTTACAGTTGTGCACTTAAAAACAGTAGCTCAAAACCCAAAAGAGCTCTCATTTGAGAATAACCGTAACATAATGAACATAAAAAATTATGAATTTATAATAGACAAAGAAACGAAACATACGATTCTCAATCATTATAACTTCACCTTCACCGAACAAGATTACTTAAATGCCCAGTAAATAATTTTTAATATGAAAACGACATTAATCATCATGATTATTTGACTTACAATGGACTGCTTGGGACAAACTACTGGCAAGGCTGAAGCAAATGAATATCTCAGCCTTGGCACGGGCATTACCTGGGATAACTACTATTCCGCGGGACCCAAATTTCAGGCAAGCTATAGTAAACGTTTTAAGAACAAGGAGAAAATATTCTGGGGGATTAGCATGGATAATAAACGGAGGGGCTTAAACGGTATTCCATCTGTGAAGTTACAGCCAGGTGTAGCATCACCTCCAGAACTGAATTATAGCTACTTAAGCGCAGACCTACATTCCATATCCAGAATGGGAAATACCCGGATAATATTCGATTTTTCTGCTGGATTAGGAGCAATGTATTTACATGGTGATGGCAAACATGCTGTTCAGCCTGCAATTAACATTGGTATGACCATGAACCTCCGTATCGGGAAAAATATATTTATAGAGGGCAGCCCATTATTTGTCATTCCTCCATCCCGAATTATTGTCAGTCCCAACAAACTTGCTGAAAACCGCGACGTTTACAGTGCCTGGCATTTCATGCCTTTGGGGCTTCGTTTTAAATTAGACTAAAATGAAACATTTTATATCCCCGATTCGTTTTAATCGCAAAGAATCATGATATGAAAAATTTAGATGCCTGTATAAAAGCCTGTCTGGCTTGCCTGGAAGCTTGTGAAATGTGTGCCAATGCCTCTCTTGAAGAAAAGGGTGGCGACTTTATCGAATGTATAAAGAGCTGTCGCGATTGTGCTGATATTTGCGCTTTGTGCGCCAGGTTCAGTGCAAGAAGATCAAAACACGCAGAGGCATTGTGTCAATTATGTGCCGAAGTATGTCGAGTTTGTGCAGAAGCTTGCGAAAAGCACGAGGAAGAACATTGCCAACAATGCGCAGAGGCCTGCAGAACTTGCGCCGCTGAATGTGCGATGTAAAAAATAAGGCAAGAATTCGATTCTCGCCTTATTTTTTAAGTCTTATTTTGCTTTGGAAGAGGTACGCTTGGTTGTAGCGGCACCCTTGGTCGGTTTTTGAACACCTGAAGATTTAGCTTCTGTTTTCGGGGCTATTTCTTTTCCTTTAACAGCAGCCGCTTTCATGGTTTCTTCATCAATTGGCTCTGGTGCTTTTTCGGTAAAAATGGGCAGCGGCTGAATGATGTTAAACCAGTTGATGATTTTCTTCATGTCGGAAGTATAAACACGCTCCTCATCATGATTAGGTGCTACCTCCTTGAAAAAGTTTTTCAAAGTGGCTCCATCTGCCTTGGGATCTGGAATGGATTTGCTACCTGACATCTTTTCAAAAATGTCAATCAATTTCAAATCTTCATCCTCGCCAAACACAGTGATATCTTCTAAAGAAGCCATCTTGGCATTCGACATATTGACCACTAATTTGGTTTTAGCCGCATCCAGGCCTTCTAAAATAAAACCGGTCTTATTCTGTCCGATCAGTTTAAATAATCCCGGTTTACCCGATACGGCTACAATTCCTCTTAAATTCATATTCCTTCAGTAACAAGTACTAATCTTCTATAATTTCTATTCCTAAAATTTTATCACCCTGGCGGATGTCATCTACTACTTCCACATTTTCGATCACTTTACCAAAACAAGTATGATGACGATCTAAATGGGCGGTATTATCGCGACTGTGGCAAATGAAAAACTGTGAACCTCCTGTATTTCGGCCTGCATGTGCCATGGAAAGTACGCCTCTGTCGTGGTATTGATTGCCACCATCCAACTCACAATCAATTTTATAACCCGGACCACCTGCACCAGTTCCGGTAGGGTCCCCGCCTTGGATCACAAAATTGGGAATCACACGGTGAAAAGTTACATTGTCATAATATCCGGATTTAGCCAGTTTCAAGAAATTGGCAACGGTATTTGGCGCATCCTGATCGTAGAATGATACGGTCATGTCGCCCTTTTCGGTTTTTATAATTGCTTTACTCATAATATTTTCAGGCCGCTAAGATACTAATCGAATTATAAATTGATTGTTAATTATAGAATTTCCAGCTCACGCCAAATTTTAATATTCGATCGGGCATCGGATACCTGTCTACTGTGTAATACCCTTGCGATAACCAACCCTGATTTACATAATCATATTTCACAAACAGATTGGCTCTTTTTAAACTGGCCCTTACAAACACATCGGCTACCGGATAGGAAGGCAATGGTTGGGCATTTTGCTGATTGTAGAACTGTCCGGCATTGATAGCATAAGCCGGATTGTTAAACTCTGTATGATAGCGTACATCAACTCCGAAATGCGTCCGCAAAACTTTGAATAAATTAACGTCTGCATACAAACTGTTAAAAGTATAAAACTCAGGCGTCCTGAGCAGCGTTAAATCTGTCGACTTTTGGTAAACAGAAAGATGTTCTAAATTTAGCCAAGCCAGTTTAAAGTGCTTAGAGAGGCTGAGTTTGATTAACTGAACAGACTTATTTGCCTGAACAGAAGTGATTTGATTGGGCACCGCTGTTTCCTCGAAATAGAGGTAATTGTCGATATTGAAATAAGCTGCCCTAAGGGATAGTCGCTGAGCGGGGTTCTCGTAAGCAAAATTCAGGTTTCGTGTTTGTGTTCGCTTAAAATCAAAATTCCATTGGTGGAACTGGTAATTGATCTGGTTGAAAATATATTCTGGCGATTTGTTTTGCAAGTAAGCCCCCAAAATGATTCTACCTGCAGATTTGCTCAGCAGAACCATGCTCTTGGCTTCATACAAATAATCACCCGCCTGAGTTCCCTGTGCAATTTGAAGAAAATTGGTTTGCAGATTTACCCGCTCATTAAATCGGTAGTTTAATCCTGCCCTGAGAGAAGTGTTATTGAATTGTTTTTCATTGCCCATTTGCAAAAACTGGTAAGTATCGTGAGTAGCTCCAATATCTACCTTCAATTCATTTCTCAAAAAACCCACCGATCGACTCCGCAGATAAAAACTGTAGTCGAAAGCATTGCTGAAGTGGGCAATTTCGGTGGTATCGTTTGTCAGGCTGGTTGTTTCTGGTTGCGGATGCGGAAATACCAGGTAGGTATCGGGTTCATTTCTAAAAAACCTGAACCTGTTTTTGGTATAACTAAAAGTATACGCGACTCGCTGGGTTGGCAATAAGGTAGAATTGGTATCGGAGGCAAGTGTATCTTGTCTGCCCAGATCAAAAGTTTGCTTCAGGAAGATGGTATTTTCCCTCCAGGTCTGCCGGGGCCGGTCTTTACCCGTTGCACCCAATCGCACAAACTCAGCATCTTTACTAAACAACTGTTCCCCTTCAAACAAATCTTCTCGTACTGTAGAACCATTCTCTCCTGCTTTTAGATTATTGAACAAAGCATGAGCCAAGAGTTGATACCTATTTTTAGGCCCACGGTACCAGCTAAAGACAGCTGCATTGAGGTGATCAGGGTTTTGATTCTTATAAAATCCATCGCCCCCAATCCGGTTATAATTCACCCCTACATTCCAGTTGGGTTTCACATTTTGCGTATGCGTCACCCTGAAAATTTGCTCCTGAGCTTGTCCACTTACATAATACAATTCTGTGTAGGGTGATCGGGCAATATAATAACGTACCGAATCAGAACGCAATACATAACGGTCTAATGCACGAAAACCCGACTGAAAACCAATGCTGCGATTGGGTTCAAATAATAAATCGCGATAAGCCAGTCCGGTTCCCCCTAAATTAATGCTGGGCCGACTTGGCGGGTTCAATGGATTATAATGTTGGAAATCTTTTAAGGAGGTGTCTATTTGAAGGGTGAAAATGCTGTCTTTCAGCATGGATAGATTCGCATAGCGGATGTATTTGGCAGTAGGCACCACCGAATCTCTTCTCGACTCTTCTTTTTTTCGCAAAGAATCCAGGCTGATCGATTGTGCAGGAGCGTTACCTTGATTGTTAATGCCGGGCAAGTTGCGTTGCTGGGCATCCGCGGTCAGATAATTTAGAAAGAAACAGGAAATGAAAAATAACCAGTTTTTTCTCATAAAGCCTTGATCAGTTCTTTGAGAATAAGTGTCATTTGAGGCTCTGCTGTTTTGGCAGTTTGAATGATCTCGGCCAAAGAGACCGGCTGTAGTTCTTCAGGGAAACCCTCATCGGTTAAGACCGAAATTGCGAAAACCGGCATACCCATGTGATTTGCTACAATAACTTCGGGGACTGTACTCATCCCCACAGCATCACCTCCAATAATTCTTAGATAACGATATTCCGCTTTGGTTTCCAGGTTGGGTCCTGCAACAGAAACGTATACTCCTTCATGGCAAATGATGTGATGCGCTTTGGCGATTTCCAAGGCTTTTTTCCGCATTTGCAGGTCGTAAGGCTCGCTCATATCTGGAAATCTCGGACCAAATTCATCCAAATTTCTTCCGCGAAGGGGATTATCGGGCTGTTTGTTGATGTGATCGGCAATGATCATCAAATGACCCTTTTTAAATTCAGGATTAAGAGATCCACTGGCATTGGATACAAATAAGCGTTCTATTCCGAGCATTTTCATCACTCTTACCGGAAAAGTGATCTGCTTCATGTCGTAGCCTTCATAATAATGAAGTCGACCCTGCATGGCCACCACTTTTTTGCCAGAAAGGGTACCGAATATCAATTTTCCTGAATGAAATTCGAGTGTAGAAATCGGGAAATTTGGGATGTTTGAATAAGGAAATTGATAGGCTATTTCTATTTCATCAACCAATGCTCCTAATCCTGTTCCTAAAATAATGCCGATTTCCGGTTTAAAATCGCCAATTCTACTTCTAATAAATTCAGTGGTTCTTTGAATGTTCTCTAACATGTTGTTTCAATAAATGCTCAAAATCTTCTTTATCGGGTTCTTCAAAATCAGCTTCCACAGGTAGCACGAAAATAGGTATGCTGGAAACTAGCTTCTTCAGCTCTGGCAAACGCAAGCGCTGGGCATCTTTTTCTGTAGTTATTATCAATTTATCAGCTGCACTTAATTGCGCAAATGCAGCTGCCAATTTAAGGATATTCTTTTGAGTGAAAACGTGATGATCTGGATAATCATGATGCTCAACAAAGCGGGTGTACTTTCTCAGTTCCTGCAAAATAGGGTCAGGATTGGCAATTCCGCTCAGTACTAATAATTGAGTTTGCTCAGTAATCGAATCCAATGTTCGGGTGGATGTACCATCCAACGAAACCAAATCGCCATACTTTAAATAAGAGAAGAACAAAGCCTGGTGTGCTTTAGGCTGCAGTTTTTTGCGGATTTGTAATTTCTCTGTAGGGGATAAACCTTTAGGCGATTTGCTAATCACCAAAATATCAGCTCTGTTTTTTGCCCAAATTGGTTCGCGTAAATTACCCGCTGGCAGTAAGAAATCTATTTTTTTGAGCGAAGCAAAATCAAACAATAAGATCTGAAAACTGGGTTTGAGGGACAAGTGCTGATAAGCATCATCCAATACAATTAACTCATGATCGGCTTGCAATTTTTGTATCCCCTCTACCCGACTTTCACAAACAGCAATGGTTTGATCCGGGAAACGTCTTTTAAACTGCAATGGCTCATCACCCGAAAGTACCACCAAATCATCGGGTGTGACCAATCTGAAACCCTTTGATTTTCTACCGTAGCCTCTACTTAGTACAGCCAAGCGGTATTCATCTTTCAATAAACGAATCAGAAAAGCCGTCATGGGGCTCTTACCGGCACCGCCAACTGCTAAATTACCCACCACAATTACCGGAAGATCGAAGGAATAAGAACGAAAAATACCGAAACGATAGGCTGCGTAACGCAGCAAGATACCCAATCCAAAAACTAAGGAGAAGGGCAAGAGCAACCAACGCAGCAACCGTAGCATCATTTATCGCTAAATTACGTTTTTAAAATCAAAAAGGGCACGAATACCACTTAAGTAAGGCTCTCAGAAGGCAAAAAAGCATATATTTACAAAAAAATTGAGACACTATGCTGAAAGGTTTTTTCAACGTTCCAACACCAGTAAACGAAACCGTTTTGAGTTATGCTCCGGGAAGCAAAGAGCGTAGCCTGTTGAAAGCTGCTTTGCAGGAAGCACGCTCCAAACAAATTGATGTACCCATGTACATCGGAGGTAAGGAAATACGCACAGAGAAAAAAGTGACCATGCGACCTCCGCATGATCATCAACATATTTTAGGTTATTACAACCAAGGCGACAAAAGTCATGTGGAAGCCGCCATCAAAGCAGCGCTGGCTGCCAAAGCAGATTGGGAACGCTTGCCCTGGGAACAACGTGCCGCCATCTTTTTAAAAGCAGCCGACCTGATTGCAGGTCCTTATCGCTATAAAATCAATGCAGCCACTATGTTGGGGCAGTCGAAAAACGCCTTTCAGGCGGAGATTGATGCTGCCTGCGAGCTGATCGATTTCTTGCGTTTCAACGTGAAATACATGTGCGAGAT
This sequence comes from Sphingobacteriaceae bacterium, assembly GCA_947458875.1. Taxonomy (GTDB): domain Bacteria; phylum Bacteroidota; class Bacteroidia; order Sphingobacteriales; family Sphingobacteriaceae; genus JAIPAN01. The sequence goes on along the minus strand of CANGZD010000016.1, from coordinate 19,191 downwards.
TTATGAGCAGCAGCCTCCGGTATCGCCACGTGGTGCCTGGAACCGGGTGGAACAGCGCCCATTAGAAGGGTTTGTATTTGCCTTGACGCCTTTCAACTTCACGGCCATTGCCGGAAACCTGCCTACTTCGGCTGCCATGATGGGTAACGTAGTGGTTTGGAAGCCTTCAAACACCCAGATTTATTCAGCAAATGTGTTGATGGAAATTTTCCGCGAAGCGGGATTGCCCGATGGCGTGATCAACCTGGTCTACGTTTCAGGTCCTGATGCCGGAGAAGTAATCTTTAATCACCGCGATTTTGCAGGTATCCATTTCACCGGCTCAACCGGTGTATTCCAGGACATCTGGAAAACCATCGGAAATAATATCCACCGTTACAAAACCTATCCAAGAATTGTAGGTGAAACCGGAGGTAAGGATTTTATCCTGGTACATAGTTCTGCCGATGTGGAAGCTGCCAATGCAGCCATCGTTCGTGGTGCGTTTGAATATCAGGGACAGAAATGTTCGGCTGCATCGAGAGTTTACATTGCTAAATCGGTTTGGCCGCAATTGAAGGAAATGATGCTACGCGACCTGGCCAGCATCAAGGTTGGACCCACGGAAGATTTCTCCAATTTTGTGAATGCCGTGATCGATGAAAAATCATTCGACAAACTAACTTCTTTCATTGATGCCGCCAAAAAAGACAGCAGCGTCGAAATTATTGCCGGAGGTAAATACGATAAGAGCAAAGGTTATTTTATTGAGCCAACTGTGATTGTAGCCGAAGATCCGAAATATGTAACCATGTGTGAAGAATTGTTCGGACCGGTATTGACTGTTTTTGTTTATGAGGATGCCGATTTCTATAAAACGCTCGAATTGATAGATACTACTTCTGAATATGCCTTAACTGGTGCTGTTTTGGCTCAAGACCGCTATGTCTTGGATAAAGCGACTTATGCTTTGCGCAATGCCGCTGGGAATTTCTACCTCAACGATAAATGTACCGGAGCAGTAGTGGGCCAACAGCCTTTCGGTGGTGCCAGAGGCTCGGGAACCAATGATAAGGCAGGATCCATGATCAACCTGCTGCGTTGGGTATCTCCTCGTACCATTAAAGAAACTTTTGATCCGCCTAAGGATTACCGTTATCCTTTTCTGGAGCAGGAATAATCTTCCAATACCATAATTTTTTAAGGCCTTCCCAAATAACGGGAGGGCTTTTTTGTTTTTTCCAAAACAATTTTCAAATCAAATCACTTTAAATAAAGCTGAACTAAAGTCAGGACTACGGAAGGGTGGAGGCGGGTAGTAGAATTTAAAAACTGGTTAAAACAATTGTTTATTGGAAAACTCATGTGCTACTTATTAAATAAACAAAGACAAAATCCTAATCACCCATTCATATCAACATTATCAACAATTAAAAAAGATTACTTAAAAAATAGATATACGTTTATTCCGGGCAACAGGATGAAGGAGATTTTAAGATTTTTAGGTGCTTCTGAGAAAGATTTGAGGGATTTAGAATATTCTGGAAGTCATCTACATACCGATCCTACTTTATTATTCAGAATGTCTCGAAATGGACGTTTTTTTATTGATTTTAATAAAAATAGTATCTCGCGTTTAGAATTTCAACCATTTGATTTATCAAAAGAAGAAGACTTTATCCGTAACGACTCGGGTAAATTAAGACACTTTAGAGGAATAGAAGACCGAATTCAACTAAACAAGGCATTTCAAGGATTGATTAAATTCAAAGCACTCATAATTGAGGGAGTTAAAATATTGAACCGACCAAATTTGATTGACAGTGATGACACTTGGGTTTCAACTATCTTTCAATTACGAACAATTACAACGGCTCAAATGATCGGTGAACCAGCCAAAGAAGGTGTACATAGTGATGGAGTTGAACACACAATGACGACATTACTTTACACCCAAAACATGAATGATATTTCTGCAATCACTCAGATTCATAGCAAAAATCAGGAAACAGGTATTAGCTGGAAAGAAATCAAAAAGGAACATGTTCTAGGAGAATTCCAACATCAACATTTTTTAGATACACTACTTATAGTGGATAGTGAATTAAAGCATTCCGTTTCTTCTGTTAATGCTATTGATAAAGCTAAGGATGCATATCGTGATATGTTGATTTTGTTCTCAAGAAGACCAAAATCAGAATCTCATAGTACTTTTAGATACGATTCATTAAATTTTCATCCAGATTTTCCACAAAATTTTCCAATTATTTAACCATTAGGATATGTACAATTTATTCGAACTTGAAAAAGTAGAATTTACTGATTTTCTGAAAATTGGTCTTGCCATAGGTACAATTATTGAGGTAGAACAGAATAAAAAGGCAAGAATGCCAGCATACAAGCTAAAGATTGATTTTGGCGATTTAGGCATTAAGATTAGTTCGGCACAGATCACTGAAAATTATTTAGAAGCCGACCTCAAGGGAAAACAAATAGTTGCAGCAATAAATTTTCCAGCAAAACAAGTAGCAGGCGTGAAGTCAGAAGTGTTGGTTTTAGCAGGAGTATGTAAGGAAGAAGGAACCATTCTATTAGAGCCGTCCATAAAGGTTAGAAACGGAACAAGAGTATTATAGAGACTATTATTATTTTAAATATTCATCCGTAATAGCGAAAATTTTACCCGGAATATCCGCATCACTGAATGTTACATTCAAATCTTTTACAAAGTCACTGTCTAGCCGGATCACACAACAATGAATTTGAAAATAAGGATGTTTTTGGAACAGTAAAACACCGCAGCAAATGGATTGGAATCAGATTAAAAGTTAAAACCGAGCAATGAAAACAATTTCTATAATCCTCATCCTGACAATTTTTTCAGGACTAATAAGAACGTTTGGACAAGAAAAGATCGACCCTATCAACACAATAGAGTTGGGAGTGGGATGGGGCGGCAGATATTATGATGAGCAAACTGGGCCCAATGGGTACAAGACACATAATGAAAGTATTCATGTTTTCTCTATCAATTATTTACATCTCTGGGGTATATCAAAAAAAATTTACGCCGGATTTGGATCTGGATACCACCACATAAATGTAGGTCACGGATGGGATACTGAAAACGTGATTATTAACGGCATGGAATATGAAAAAGAAATTAAAACTCCCGGTACCACCTACCATTTCATCCCCATTTTCGGACAGGCCCGGTATTATTTCAGAAATAATCCAGAATCTGCGTTCTTAACCGCGGATATTGGCAGTTTCTTAAAATTAGACCATAATGAAGGTAAGCCCAGATTATTCTGGGGATTGGGTTTCGGACAGAGGTATAAAATAAATTCCAGCAAATTTATCAGTTGGGGCATTGATTATCATGAGCATTATCTTTTTAGAAAAACACAGGGGTTTGATGAACCGAACGAAAACCCCAGAATTGCCAGTTTGGCACTAAAAATTGGATTGATATTTTAAGTATACATAAAATGAAAAAGGGTAGCATGTTCAACATTAGTACCACTTTTAACTATAAAATCAAACACAGCTATGGGGTTGGAATCGGAGTGGGCCAGGATAATCACAACGGCAAATGGTTAGGTATTCGACTAATGGTAAATATACATGATTAAAAAGATGAGTATGAAACGAATTAATTGCATTGTTCTTTTCTTTATTTACTTCCATCAGCCTAATTTAATTGCACAAACAAAAGCCCGATCTGAACTGTATGCTCAAAAGATAATTGATATTGGATGGGCTTTTGGTAGTCATTACGTGGATGAAGTAATCGGAAATAATTCTCATTATTCACATAATGATTTAGTAAGAATTCCTTCATTAAGCTATAGATGGCTATGGCCGTTAAATAAAAAACTTTATGCAGGGATAGGTTCCGGTTATGAATACGTTGAAGTAAGCGCAGGGCATACATATAAACCTGTAGTTGTAAACGGAAGAACTGGATTTGAACAAGTTCCAACTCCCGGTACCACCTACCATTTCATCCCCATTTTCGGAGAGGCCCGGTATTATTTCAGAAATAATTCAGAATCTGCTTTCTTGACCGCGGATATTGGCAGTTTCTTAAAATTAGATAATAATGAAGGTAAGCCCAGATTGTTCTGGGGATTGGGTTTCGGACAGAGGTATAAAATCAATTCCAGCAAACTTATCAGTTGGGGCATTGATTATCATGAGCATTATCTTTTTAGAAAAAAACAGGGATTCGACGAACCGAATGAAAACCCCAGAATTGCCAGTTTGGCACTAAAAATCGGATTGATATTTTAAGTATACATAAAATGAAAAAAACAACGCTTTTAGTGCTTACATTTTGTCTTCTTTCTTTTAAGGAGATGTCAGCTCAAAAATTCAGGAGGTTTAGCAATCATACTAGCTTTAACTATTTTTTCGGAATAGCAGATAATGAACATGAAAAAAAAGGTGACATGTTCAACATTAGTACCACTTTTAACTATAAAATCAAACCCAGCTATGGGGTTGGAATTGGAGTGGGCCAGGGTAATCATAGAGTGGATCAGGAAGTATTTGGCGAAAACTATAATTTGTTCTCCATTTTTCTTGATAGCCGGTTTTTTTTTCAAAATAAACTTCAGGGTTTAGCAATCTATTTCAATCCCGGTTATGCTCTAAAGATAGATCCAGCCTGGCGCAAAGGTTTGATGTTGGGCTTAGGCGCTTCCTACCCATTTAGCCGGAGAAAACACTCTAACTGGAATTTAAGTTTAAACTACCGATATCAGGAAGTGCTGCAATACAAGCCGGATTTAGAACCTATCAAACTACATGGAATAGGATTTGGGGTCGGGTTTAGCTTTCATTAAATGCTCAGAAAAGTTTTATCAGGACCTGTGTGATAAAATTTAAACGCATGATCACCATATTGATCTAATTTCTGTCAAAATCAATGCTCATCCGCTTCATTGATCTATAATGCAATAGCATTTCTCTTAGTTAAACATTACCTTTAAAAAAAAAAATTCGTCATGAAAAAGGCGCTTTTTGCCGGTATTTTATTTATTTTTTACTATCAGCATTCAGAAGCGCAAAGCAACAATGCGCCTTCCGACAACAATCCACATGATTTAAACATAAGCGGCTATTTTCAATTCCAATTTCAGAAAGCGCAAGAAAAAGGAGCACCTTCATTTACCGGAGGCGATTTCCTTGAAGATGTAGATAACCGCTTCATGATCAGACGAGGGCGTTTCAAATTTGACCGGGTGGACAAGCTAACAAACGTGGTATTCCAATTGGATGCCACGCAAGACGGTGTGAGCCTCAGAGACGGTTTCATTCAAGTTAAAGATCCAAAATGGAATATGTTTACCCTTACTGCAGGCCAGTTCACTAAACCATTTGGATATATTCTTTCTTATTCATCTGCAAGCCGTGAATTTCCCGAACGTCCTCGTTTGCACCAAACATTGTTACCAAGTGAACGTGATTTGGGCGCTATGTTATCGGTTAAACTCCCAAAATTTCCTTTTATAGACTATGAAATTGGGCTATTTAATGGCTCAGGGATGAACGCCAAAGACTATGATAGCCGGAAAGACCTTTCTACTTCACTGCAATTCAATTTCAAGGAATTAAAAGAAAACTGGAATTTAGGCTTTGGTCTATCCTATTATAATGGATTCGTAAAGTATGGGGGCCCTACCCGGTACAGAAATGCGGTTATTAACGGACAAAGAGGTTTTATTGCAGAAACCTCAACTGAGTTAATGAATTCTTATGCCCAAAAACGTTATTCCGGGATGAATTTTCAAACGGATTTCAGATGGATACTTGGCAAAACATGGATCAAAGGGGAGTTTATTTCAGGTAAACAACCCGGACAAGCAGCATCTATGAACATTACCGGCGCTCAAGCTAGCCGTAGTTTAGGGACACTCATCATCAATGATATTTACAATCGTAATTTTAATGGTTTTTTCCTCTGGCTGATTCAAGAAATTCCGGGTACACAATTGCAATGGATTGCAAATTACGATCGCTACGACCCGAATAGCTTCGTTAAAGGAAAACAAATCGGACAAAACGGAAGCAATACCACAGCCGGCGACATCAGGTTTAATACTTTTGGCACTGGATTCGTTTATTACTTCAGCAAACAGGTAAAATTCACGCTTTATTACGATCATCCGGTGAATGAAAGCACCAGTTTGGCAGACTATACGGAAGATTTGAAAGATGATATTTTTACCATTCGTGCCCAATATCGATTCTGATTTAATAATCAGTCGCATTTTGTATTTTTGAATTCCACTTACATTTAATTTTGCTACATCTTGGACAAGAAAATTGATAATCTCCACCAAAAAAGAGAAGAAGCCCTTTTAGGAGGAGGAAAAACCCGAATTGAAAGTCAGCATAAAAAAGGAAAACTTACTGCACGTGAACGCTTGCATTTTTTGTTAGACGAGGGCTCTTTCGAAGAGATCGGCATGATGGTAACTCATCGCTCCACCGATTTCGGGATGGAAAAAGAAAAATACCATGGAGATGGTGTAGTAACAGGATTTGGAACCATAAACGGCAGATTGGTTTACGTTTATTCTCAAGATTTCACTGTTTTTGGAGGATCACTTTCGGAAACACAATCAGAAAAGATCTGTAAAATCATGGAGATGGCCATGAAGAATGGAGCACCCATCATCGGTTTAAACGATTCGGGTGGTGCCCGTATTCAGGAAGGCGTAGTTTCTTTAGGTGGCTATGCCGATATTTTTTATCGCAATACCCAAGCTTCAGGCGTAGTGCCTCAAATTTCGGGCATCATGGGCCCTTGCGCCGGAGGTGCAGTGTACTCCCCTGCCATTACCGATTTTATCCTGATGGTGGAAAACACTTCTTACATGTTTGTTACCGGACCAAACGTGGTGAAAACCGTTACCCACGAAGAAGTAACTGCCGAGGAATTGGGTGGGGCCAGTACTCACGCCAGCAAATCGGGCGTCACCCATTTTGCCTGCACCAATGAGATTGACGCCATCAACCACATCAAAAAATTACTGAGCTACATGCCGCAGAATTGTGAAGAACAAGCGCCTGCATTGGCTTATGAGGCTGGCGACGAGAATAGGCCTGCATTAAATAAATTGATGCCTGAAAATGCCAATCAGCCATACGATGTAAGAGAAGCCATAGAGCAGATCATTGACGAAGGTAGTTTCCTCGAAATTCACAGAGATTACGCCGAGAATATTGTGGTAGGCTTCGCCCGATTGGCAGGCCGAAGTATTGGCATTGTAGCCAACCAACCAGCATTTTTAGCAGGCGTTTTAGATAATCACGCCTCGGTAAAAGGTGCCCGCTTTGTGCGCTTCTGCGACAGCTTCAACATCCCTTTACTGGTTTTAGAAGACGTACCCGGATTTTTACCCGGCACCGACCAAGAATGGAACGGCATCATCAACAATGGAGCCAAATTGCTTTATGCTTTCTGCGAAGCTACTGTGCCTAAAATTACGGTAATCACCCGCAAAGCATATGGCGGTGCCTATTGCGTAATGAACTCCAAGCATATCGGCGCCGACATGAACTACGCCTGGCCAAGTGCCGAAATTGCGGTGATGGGTGCTAAAGGTGCGGCAGAGATCATCTTTAAAAAAGAGATCAGCTCAGCTGCCGATCAGGAAGCCAAATGGTTGGAAAAAGAAAAAGAATATTCAGACTTATTTGCCAATCCATACCGTGCCGCAGAACGAGGTTTTGTGGATGAGGTAATTGAGCCAGCAGAAACCCGTGCCAAACTCATTAAGGCTTATCGTATGCTGGAAAACAAAGTGGTCAACAATCCGCGTAAAAAACACGGCAACATCCCATTATAATAGGCTAAAGCGATGGCTTCAATTGAGCAAATTCCGGCAGCGATGACCTGGCACCTCCGCCAAGAAGTGATGTACCCGGACTTTGAGCTGGAGCAGGTAAAATTGCCCGATGATGATGATGGTATTCATTTTGGTCTTTTTGATCAGAATCAGCTGATGACAGTAATTTCAACTTTTCAAAAAGCAAGCGAAATGCAATTAAGAAAACTCGCTACCAGAAATGAATTCCAAGGAAGAGGCTATGGCAAGCAAATGATTGAATTCGCACTTGATTTCGCTCGTTCGAAAAGCATGGAAAGGGTTTGGATGAATGCTCGAACCAATGTGTCAGGTTTATATGAACGTTACGGTTTTTTGAAAACAGAACAAACTTATTTTAAAGACGGATTCGATTTCGTCATCATGGAAATCTATTTATAAATTGAGCTATGGCTAAGCAAAAAGAAAAAGCGAAACACATTCCCGTAGTGACCAAAAAATCACTCGATTTTTTTGAGAAGTACATTAACAACCCATCGCCTACCGGATTTGAGTGGGAAGGCCAGAAGATGTGGCTCGATTACATCAAGCCCTTTATCGATGAGCATTATGTAGACAATTATGGCACTGCTGTCGGCGTAATCAATCCGAAAGCAGAATACAAGGTTGTGATTGAGGCTCATGCCGATGAAATTTCCTGGTTTGTGAATTACATTACCAAAGACGGTTTGATTTATGTGATCCGCAATGGCGGTTCCGACCACCAAATCGCTCCTTCAAAAAGAGTAAATATCCATACCGAGAAAGGAATTGTGAAGGCCGTATTCGGTTGGCCGGCTATTCATACTCGCAGTGGGGAAAAAGAAGAAGCCCCTAGCCTGAAAAATATCTTTCTGGATTGCGGTTGCACCAGCAAGGAAGAAGTGGAAGCCCTCGGTATCCATGTAGGCTGCGTAATCACCTATGAAGATGAATTTATGGTATTGAACGATCGCTATTACGTAGGTCGTGCCCTGGATAACCGTGCCGGTGGTTTTATGATTGCCGAAGTAGCCCGTTTATTAAAAGAAAATAAGGTAAAACTGCCCTTCGGATTATACATTGTTAATTCCGTACAGGAAGAAATTGGTTTGCGTGGTGCCGAAATGATTGCTCACCGCATTAAACCCAATGTCGCCATTGTAACCGACGTAACCCACGACACACAAACCCCGATGATCAACAAGATCACCCAGGGAGATTTGTCCTGCGGCAATGGACCGGTAGTATCTTATGCACCTGCTGTACAAACCAACCTGAATAAATTATTGATCAAAGCAGCCGAAGAGAACAACATCCCATTCCAGCGCCAGGCCTCCTCACGCTCTACCGGAACGGATACCGATGCATTTGCTTACTCCAACGATGGTGTGGTTTCGGCCTTAATTTCCTTACCATTGCGCTACATGCATACTACGGTAGAAATGGTACACAAAGAAGATGTAGACAATGTGATTCGACTGATCTATGAAGCCCTGCTCGACATTAAGCCCGGGCATGATTTCAGAAGCATTAAATAAAAAAAGCCTCCCGAAATTTCGGGAGGCTTTTTTGTTAGTAGCCTAATTCGTCGAGAGCGAAGATTGGCTTTCTGTTCATCCATTTGCCCCGGGTAAAATCAGGGATTTGCTGCAAGGAACCTCCTTCTGCAATTGAACGCTCCGAGATTGGTGTAATGGCATACCAGGTCGCCAGATCGTACACATCCATGGCAAAAGGCGCTTGTCGTTTGATCGACTCGATAAAGGAGTTGATCACAAAGAAATCCATGCCACCATGTCCGGTACCGGTAGCCTGACTTTCATATTTTTTCCAAAGGGCATGATCATACGCTTTCATATAAACCTCATCCTTTTCCCAAACATGCGCCCTCGGACTTTTTCCCTCCAAATAGATCGAATTGAAATCGTCCATCCATAAACCATTGGTTCCCTGTACACGGAAGTTCAGAGAGTAGGGTCTTGGCGAATTGGTATCGTGTGAAAGGATAATGGTTTCACCATTGGCCGTTTGTATGGATGTGGTGACAATGTCACCCAGCTTAAAATCTACCTTGGCATTCGGATGATCAGCTCCGCCCTTATCCACTACATATTTATGCAGGCCACGGGCTTTAGTCGCAACTGATGAAAGTGCTGTCAATCGGTTACCACGATTCACATCGATCATCATCGCCACAGGGCCTAAACCATGCGTAGGGTACAAATCCCCATTGCGGTGCACAGAGTGATTGGTACGCCATTTGGCTTCAGAAAAACCTTTTTCGCCGAACTCTACCCCACCACCATAAGGCTGTTTGCCATCGTTAAATTTCACTTCACGCAAATCATGCTGATAGCCGCCCTGCAAATGCAGAATCTCCCCAAACAAACCCTGACGGACCATATTCATCACGGCCATCACATCCCGGCGGTAACACACATTCTCCATCGCAAACAAAGGCATACCTGTAGTCTCTATCGCATTCACAATATCCCAGCACTCCTGCACATCGCTAGCGCCGCAAACCTCTACAGCCGGTATTTTACCCGCTTTTACCGCCGCTATGGCCTGCGGAATATGCCATTCCCAGGGTGTGGAGATGATCACCGCATCAATGTCATCGCGTTTCAGCAGGTTCAGAAAATCTTCATCACCCTTACTATATTCAACTGCCTTTTTACGGCCATATTTGGTTAGGAGCTTTTGCGATTCAGGCAAAGCACTCTGGGTATCCGGATCGGCTAAAGCAATCACCTCTACATCATCACGTTGTAAACACAATTCCAAATGATCGCGGCCACGGAGTCCCACCCCGATAAACCCTAAACGGACTTTAGGTTGTTTAGCAGCAAATAAAATCGTCGGATTCAGCACGGTGGCTGCAGCCCCTGCCATGAGTGTTTGCTGAATAAACTTTCTGCGTTGCATACTTAAATTACAGGTTTCAATTGGTGCAACAATTCTTGACCAAAGCTGTTAGGTTAGCCAAACATTGTTTAATTTCGTTTCACTAATTTATCATTTAACAATACACATCACCTATATAATTTATTAACATGAAGCCTACTTTACTCATTTTAGCTGCCGGTATGGCCAGCCGTTACGGAAGCATGAAACAAACCGACGGATTTGGTCCTAACGGGGAAACCATTATCGATTATTCTATTTATGATGCCATACAGGCCGGTTTTGGCAAAGTAGTATTCATCATTCGCGAGGAGTTTGCCGAGAATTTTAAAGCCATCTTCGAGCCTAAACTGAAAGGAAAAATCGAAACAGATTATGTTTTCCAGTCATACGATTTAAGCCCTTACGGGATCAACGAACCGATTGAACGTGCCAAGCCATGGGGTACTGCTCATGCGGTTTTAGCTGCCGCCGATTCGGTAAAGGAACCGTTCTGCGTAATCAATGCCGATGATTTTTATGGCCGCGATTCGTACGAAAAGATGGCTAAATTCCTTACTTCTGAAGTAAATGATCAATTATTCGGACTGATGGGTTTCCAAATCGATAAAACTTTGTCTGAATACGGTTCAGTGTCAAGAGGGATTTGCGAAGTGGATGCGGATGGCTTTTTAAAAGACATCAACGAACGCACCCAGGTGTATTTTAAAGATGGCGGTGTGGTGTATGAAGAAAACGGCGTGGAAACGCCATTGAGCCGACAAGCTGCCGCATCGATGAACTTTTGGGGCTTTACCCCTCAGATTTTTGCCGACAGCAAGCAATTATTCGTTGATTTTGCTTTGGCCAATAAAGAAAACCCCAAAGCTGAATTCTTTATCCCATTGGTGGCCGAAAAACTGATCAAATCAGGCAAAGTTTGCTTCAAAGTAATTCCTACACAGAGTAAATGGTTCGGGGTAACCTATAAAGAAGACAAACCGATTGTGCAGCAGAGCATCGACGAACTGGTTTCATCGGGAGTGTATCCTGCTCAATTATGGAAATAAGCTTTCCTGAGCAAATTTGGTCACTTTACAATTTAAATCCAGCTGATTTTAGGGTTCAGTGTGCAGCCTCCGGGCACATCAATCATACTCTCCTGCTGCTTGGAAAGGAGCAGCAGGAGACAAGTTTTGTACTCCAGCGGATCAATCAAAAAGTATTTAAGCGCCCGGAAATAATCTCCAAAAATGTCCGGCTGGCTCAAGAATTCTTGCATAAACATCATCCGGAATATCTTTTCATTGCTCCGCTATTTAATGGGGATGGGGACAATTTATCCCTAATAGCTGGTGAATACTGGCGCCTATCGCCTTTTGTGCCAAAAGCCAAAGCCTTTGACGTGCTAACCAAACCAGAGCAGGCTTACGAAGCCGCCAAACAGTTCGGCCAGCTAAGTCGTTTACTGAAGGATCTGGACAGTAGACTGTTGGAACCAAGTATTCCTGGTTTTCATGACCTGGATTTACGGAAAAAACAATTTGATCAAGCGCTGGAACAAACTTCCCCAACACTTCAAACTACCGCTTCAGGGGCAATTACAATGGCACTTGAATTTGAGGTTATTCTTAAAGAATTTCATGCGGTAAAAGCAGCTCTTCCCTTGCGGATTATGCACCATGACACCAAAATTAGCAATGTGTTATTGGATGAACAGAATTTTAAAGGGGTTTGTGTAATCGATCTCGACACACTGATGCCGGGCTTATTTATTTCAGACCTAGGCGATATGTTGCGGACTTACCTCTGTGCGGTTGATGAAAATGAAGCCGATCTTAACAAGATCAACATCCGAGAGGACTTTTTCAAAGCAACTATTGGAGGTTACCTTTCGGAGATGGCGGCCGTACTGACTGATCAGGAAAAGCAGCTCCTGCTGTTTTCCGGAAAATACATCATTTACATGCAGGCCCTGCGTTTCCTGGCAGATTTTCTGCAGGGCAGTACTTATTATCCAATTCTATACCCCAATCAAAATCTGGATCGTGCTCTCAACCAATTTCAATTATTGAAATTATTATTTCAAAACGAAAGAAAATTAGAAGTGCTTATTCAGGAATGTTTAAATTAAGGACAAAATTATCGTCATGTTAAAAGTTAGATTCTTCAGTTTATTCGTCTTAATAACTTCTATTTTCAATTCATTTGCACAAACCGGTCATTTGAGTAAGCAATTGGGCGCATTTACTTCTCTGCAAAAAACAAGTAGCGGTGTATTGCTAAAAGCAGAAAACGGACAGGTCTCCATTCAAACTTATCAGCAGAATGTGTTGCGTGTGAGAGCAGTACAAAAGGAATTTAGCAGAGACAGCTCTTTTGCGGTGATTAAAAATGCTGATCAAAATTATTTCAAAATTATTTCCGAAAAAATAGATGAAATTTTGCTTCAAACCGATTCTATCAAGGTGAGAATTACTAAAAATCCAATAAGGATCAGTTTTTATAACGCCGTAGATGGTCGCTTTTTAAACGGCGACGATGAGCGATTGGGTATTTCGTGGACCGGCACACAGGTGAGTAATTTCAAAAAACTGATCCAGAATGAACGATTCATAGGCTTGGGCGAAAAAACAGGCAATCTCGACAGAAGAGGAAGCAGTTACGTCAACTGGAATAGTGATGTGCCTGCATATGCGCTCAATGCCGATCCTTTGTACAAAACCATCCCGTTTTACATTGGTTTACACGATAATTCGACTTATGGGATCTTTTTCGACAATACTCATAAGAGCTTTTTCAATTTTGGTGCCTCTACCGATGAACAAACCAGCTATTTTGGAGCGGAAGACGGTGAAATGAATTATTATTTCTTCGGCTCATCAAGCGTAGCAGGATTAATTAAAGATTATACCTGGTTAACCGGACGCATGGAAATGCCTCCCCTTTGGAGCTTAGGCTATCAGCAATGTCGCTGGAGCTATAAGCCCGACACGCAAGTACTGGAAATTGCCAAAACTTTCCGTGAGAAAAAAATACCTGCAGATGCGATCTACCTCGACATTGATTACATGGATGCCTATAAAATATTTACATGGAGCCCGCAAAATTTTCCAAATCCAAAACAAACGATTGATGAATTAAAGGCCATGGGATTCCATGTGGTGACCATTGTTGATCCGGGTATCAAAATTGAGAAAGGCTATCAGCAATACGATGAAGGTGTGCAAAGAAATTATTTTGCCAAATATCCGAGTGGCGATTTTTATATCGGCAGTGTATGGCCGGGACGATGTCATTTTCCTGATTTCTACCGCCCGGAAGTACGCCAGTGGTGGGGAAAATCGTTCAAAAGCTTGACTGATAAAGGAGTAGAGGGTTTTTGGAACGACATGAATGAAATTGCCGTTTGGGGACAAAATATTCCGGACCTAATTCAATTTGGCGGCAAAGGAAAAGAGATGACATTAAAAGAAGCTCGCAATGCTTATGGTTTACAAATGTCGAGAGCTACTTTCGAGGGAACCAAAGAAATATTGGGCAAACGTGCTTTCAACCTCACCCGTGCTGCTTATTCGGGTATACAACGCTACTCAGCAGTTTGGACAGGAGATAATGCTTCAAGTGATGCACACATGCTTTTGGGTCAGCGATTAGTAAATAGTCTGGGAATATCGGGTGTTCAGAATATTGGAGTAGATATTGGTGGTTTTATTGGCACCCCCTCCACTGAACTGATGATCAGATGGAACTCCTTGGGTGTTTACACACCGATATTCAGGAATCATGCCGAGATCAATACCCCAATGCGTGAACCTTGGCGTTTTGGTACAGAGGCAGAAGCGATCATGCGCAAAGACATTGAACAACGTTATCGCTTGTTACCTTATTTGTATTCTAACTTTTACCAAGCAACTCAAACAGGTATGCCCATTGCCCGGAGCCTTGCCATCAACTACACCAAGGATCCGAATATTTTTGAAGAAAAATTTCAGCAACAATTCATGTTTGGCGAATACCTATTGGTTGCTCCGGTGGAAAGTGCCAAATCTACCCTCGAGGTTTATTTACCCGAGGGCGAGTGGTACCGTTTGAGCAGCGGAGAAGTTTTTAGAGGCAAGCAACGTATACTGGCACCCGCACCATTAAATGATTTACCAGTGTTTGTGAAAGCAGGAGCCATTATTCCGATGCAAAGCGTGGTACAAAATACTTCAGAAAAAGGAGATGAAATACTTCAGGTTCACATCTGGAACGGAGGATCAGGCAGCAGGTTCACTTATTACGAGGATGATGGTATCAGCCTTGCGGAAGAGGCAAACAAGAGCTATACTAGGACCTTACAATTTGAACCTACAAAAAAACAGATCAATTTATCGGCAGTAAAAGGCGCTTATCAGTCACGTTTCAAGCAATTTAAGTTGGTGTTACATGGTTTCTCAAGCGAGACCAAATCCCTGCTCATCAATGGGAAAAAAGTAAAAGTTCAATTTGATGAACAAGGACTATTGGAAGTTGTGTTTGCCAACCAATATTCCCCGATTAGTATTAAATATTAATCAGACTCTTAAAAAACAAAAAGCCCGGTGGAAATCCCCCGGGCTTTTTTGGTTGAATAAAAACGATTATTTCTTATCGTCTTCTTTTACTTCTTCAAAATCTACGTCGGTCACCTCGTCGGCTCCGGCAGCAGCAGCATCAGCAGGTGCTCCTTCAGCAGCAGCTTCCTGAGTAGCTTTGTACATTTCTTCTGAAGCGGCGTTCCAAGCTTCCTGAAGTTCAGTCTGAGCAGTTTCAATTTCCTCGAAATTTTTAGCTGCATAAGCATCTTTCAGCTTTTTCAAACCATCTTCAATAGGCGTTTTCTTATCCGCAGAAATCTTATCTCCATACTCTTTCAACTGTTTTTCAGTAGAGAAAATCAGCGCATCAGCAGCATTTAGCTTGTCGATCTCTTCTTTTGCTTTTTTATCAGCCTCGGCATTCGCTTCCGCTTCATCTTTCATCTTCTTGATCTCTTCCTCGGTTAAGCCAG
Organism: Sphingobacteriaceae bacterium; assembly: GCA_947458875.1. Taxonomy (GTDB): domain Bacteria; phylum Bacteroidota; class Bacteroidia; order Sphingobacteriales; family Sphingobacteriaceae; genus JAIPAN01. Next base: position 3,429 of record CANGZD010000016.1, on the reverse strand, counting down.
ATGAAGCTTCGATACGAATTTTCTGCTCTTTACCGGTTGCTTTATCTTGGGCACTTACGTGCAAGATACCGTTGGCATCAATATCGAAGGTTACTTCAATTTGAGGCACTCCACGTGGTGAAGGCGGCAAGCCGTCAAGGTGGAATCGGCCAATGGTACGGTTCTGGTTCGCCATTGGGCGCTCACCCTGCAGGATATGAATTTCTACCGATGGCTGGTTATCAGATGCAGTAGAGAAGATCTCTGACTTTTTGGTTGGGATAGTGGTATTGGCCTCAATTAATTTAGTCATAACACCACCCATGGTCTCAATACCTAATGATAGCGGGGTTACATCCAGTAACAATACATCTTTTACCTCTCCGGTTAAAACACCACCTTGAATAGCAGCTCCGATTGCTACTACTTCATCGGGGTTAACACCTTTTGAAGGTTCTTTGCCAAAGAAAGCTTTAACTGCTTCTTGGATAGCAGGAATACGGGTAGAACCACCCACCAAGATGATCTCATCAATATCAGAGGTTTTTAAGCCTGCATTTTTCAATGCCGACTTACAAGGCTCGATGGTACGTTTGATCAAACTATCGGCCAATTGTTCGAATTTAGCACGGCTGAGGGTTCTTACTAAGTGCTTAGGCCCGCTTTGATCGGCAGTAATATATGGCAGGTTAATTTCAGTTTGTGTAGAGCTTGACAACTCGATCTTCGCTTTTTCAGCGGCTTCTTTCAAACGCTGTAAAGCCATCGGATCTTGATGTAAGTCCATGCCATTCTCTGATTTGAACTCTTCTGCCAACCACTCGATAATGATGTGGTCGAAGTCATCACCACCCAGGTGGGTATCCCCATCGGTAGCTTTTACTTCAAATACGCCATCACCCAATTCCAATACAGAAACGTCGTGTGTACCACCACCACAGTCGAACACCACGATTTTCATTTCTTTACCTGCTTTATCTAAACCATAAGCCAAGGCCGCAGCAGTAGGCTCGTTGATGATTCTTTTTACGGTTAAACCCGCAATTTCGCCGGCTTCTTTGGTTGCCTGACGTTGAGCATCGTTAAAATAGGCCGGAACGGTGATAACCGCCTCGGTTACTTCCTGACCCAGGAAATCTTCCGCAGTTTTTTTCATTTTCTGCAAGATCATAGCAGAAATTTCCTGAGGAGTATATTTACGGTCATCTATCTCCACCCTTGGGGTGTTATTATCACCTTTAACCACTTTGTATGGCACTCGAGCAGCTTCTTTTTTTACTTCATCAAAACTGTTGCCCATGAAACGCTTGATAGAAGATATGGTTTTTTGAGGATTTGTAATGGCCTGACGTTTGGCAGGATCACCCACCTTACGTTCGCCGTTTTCTACAAAAGCCACTACAGAAGGGGTTGTACGTTTTCCTTCGCTGTTGGCAATTACCACTGGCTCATTACCTTCCATTACAGAAACGCATGAGTTAGTAGTTCCTAAGTCGATACCGATAATTTTTGACATGTTATTTTTCTTTTTAATGCGTTCAATATTTTATTGAATCATTCAACAATTAACAAGGGGCATGCCAAGCCTAAAAGGAAAACAATTTGGCAGAAAGCGTTAAACAGAACCCGCAGAGAGTCTTCTGAACAATGACAGGATGGCAGTATCGGACTTTATGTACCTTGGTAGCAGGAATCAAATTATAAACAAAAAAGCCCCGAACAGGTGTTCGGGGCTTTCAGATGAAAAATGAATTCGAATGATTAATTTTCGGTTTTCTCTTCGGCTGAATTTTCTTCAGCTGCAGGAGTTTCTTCTATTGCTGGGGTTTCTTCAACTACTGGAGCAGATTCTTCTACCGGAGCTTCCAGTGCTTCTTCAGCCTTAGCCTCAGCTACGGGAGCAGCACTTGCTACTTTAGATTTTGAAGCACCTGAACCACGACGACGGGTTGCTTTTTTACCCGCTTTGCTGGCATCATTTTGACTAAATGTAGTGTTGTAATCTACCAGCTCAATGATAGCCATTTCAGCGTTGTCACCCAAACGGTTAGCTAATTTTAAAATTCGGGTATAACCTCCCGGACGATTAGCTACTTTTTCTGCAACTTCTCTGAAAAGGATAGTTACTGTTTCTTTATCTTTCAAATAGCTAAATAAGGTACGACGAGAGTGTGTGGTATCGTTTTTAGATTTAGTAATTAAAGGTTCTACATAAGTACGTAAAGCTTTTGCTTTAGCCAATGTAGTAGTAATGCGCTTGTGTAAGATAAGCGAAGAGGCCATATTGGCCAACATGGCCTTACGATGTGAATCGGTACGACCTAAGTGATTGATTTTTTTTCCGTGTCTCATTGTTCTTCGATTTTCGTGTTCATACCGTCTCTTGTGAGGGAATTACGAACACGTCGCTTATTAATTATATAATTATTCTTCGTCTAATTTATATTTAGACAGGTTCATTCCGAAAGAAAGACCTTTAGATTTCACTAAATCCTGGATCTCGGTTAATGATTTTTTACCAAAGTTTCTGAATTTCAGCATGTCGGCTACATCATATGATACCAACTCTGCCAAAGTACGGATGTCAGCTGCTTTTAAGCAGTTCAGGGCACGCACTGAAAGGTCCAAATCAACTAATTCGGTTTTCAAGATCTTACGCATGTGTAAGATTTCCTCGTCAACTTCTTTGGTTTCTTCTTTAGCCTGAGATTCTAACATGATGTTCTCATCTGAGAATAACATGAAGTGATGAATCAAGATCTTAGCTGCTTCTTTCAAAGCATCTTCTGGATGGATGGAACCATCAGTAGCAATATCTAAAACTAATTTCTCGTAGTCGGTTTTTTGCTCAACACGATAGTTTTCGATAGTATATTTTACATTTTTGATAGGCGTGTAGATGGAATCGATGGCGATTACACCCACCACAGTATCTTGGTTTTTGTTCTCTTCTGCAGAAATATAACCACGTCCCTTGTTCACAGTCAGCTCGATTTCTAAGGTCACGTTGCTTTCCATGTTGCAAATCACCATTTCAGGATTTAAGACCGTGAAATTGTTGGAAAATTTGGTGATTTCACCGGCTTTGAACTGATCTTGACCAGTAATGACTACAAAAATCTTTTCACTGTCCCCAGATTCTCCGGTTTTTTTGAAACGTACTTGTTTCAAGTTCAGGATGATCTCGGTAACGTCTTCTACTACACCTTTAATGGTTGAAAATTCGTGAGATACTCCAGAGAAACGTACAGAAGTAATTGCATAACCTTCTAAAGAAGATAACAGAATTCTGCGTAAAGCGTTACCAATGGTAACACCAAAACCAGGTTCTAAGGGGCGGAACTCGAAAGTACCATCGAAATCGGTAGATTTCTGCATGATTACTTTATCGGGTTTCTGAAATGCTAAAATTGCCATTATATCGTGTTAATTTTAATGTAAATGTTAAAC
>CANGZD010000015.1 GCA_947458875.1 Sphingobacteriaceae bacterium | reverse complement strand
TTAATTGAATGCTGGTATTCATCGCAAACAAATGTAAAATTTTTTGGAATAGGTTAGCTCAATACAAATCTGCATTTTTGAAAAGCATGAGCAATTTCATCAGTCAGCTAAGTCAGCAATTTGGAAAAACGCCCACCAGTAAGCAGCAAGAAGCCTTTTATCTGTTGGAGCGTTTTCTGTTATCAGGCCAAGAGCGTGACTGTTTGTTGCTGAAAGGTTATGCCGGTACGGGTAAAACTACCTTGATCAGTGCGCTGGTTAAAGTCTTACCAAAAATTCAGTTTAAATCGGTGCTGCTGGCGCCGACCGGCAGAGCTGCCAAGGTAATGAGCAACTATTCGGGGAAGAAAGCCAGCACCATCCACAAGCGTATTTATAGAAAAAAACAGGCCATGAGTCCTGATCTATATTTCAGCCTCGCCCAAAATTTAAGTGAAGACACCATTTTTATTGTAGATGAGGCTTCCATGATTGCAGATGATGCTGCCGATTATACCGGATCGGGTCTCTTGGAAGACTTGATCAATTATGTCTATAACGACAAACGTTGTAAGCTGATCCTCGTGGGCGATACTGCTCAGCTCCCACCGGTGGGCGTCGCCGAAAGTCCGGCCCTTGATGAGCAATACCTCAGGGTGTCTTATGGTTTGAATATATTTAATATAGAATTGACAGAGGTGGTTCGACAGGAGAAAAATTCGGGAATATTGCACCACGCCACTCGGATACGTGAAGGCCTGGCTTTGGCGCAACCGAGTATTCCAAAACTGAGTACCAAGGGCTTCAAAGATATTTATCACATGACCGGTGAAAGATTAGTAGAAGGATTGAGCTATGCTTATGATAAGTATGGTATGGAAAACACCTTGGTCATTTGTCGTTCCAATAAAAATGCCAACGCTTACAATCAAAATATCCGCAACCGAATTCTTTATCGCGAAGAAGAACTAAGTGGAGGAGATTATATCATGGTGGTCAGGAACAATTATTTCTGGCTGGATGCAGCAGAAAAAGCGGGCAATTTCATTGCGAATGGCGATGTGGCTAAAATCCGTAAGGTCAAAAATATCAGCGAAATGCATGGCTTTCGCTTTGCGGATGTGGTACTGGAGTTCATAGATTATCCGGACGAAGGTCCACTGGATTGTAAGGTATTGCTCGATACTTTGTATGCAGAAAGCCCCAGCCTTTCTGCTGCAGATGGTAAACGTTTGTTCGAGGCGGTATCGGCCGATTATGCTCATATCAGCAATAAACGCCTCCGATTATTGGAGATGAAGAAAGATCCTTTTTATAATGCCCTGCAAATAAAATTTGCCTATGCTGTTACCTGCCATAAAGCGCAGGGCGGGCAGTGGGACGCTGTTTTCATTGATCAGGGATACCTGACTGAAGAAATGGTAAATACCGAATTTTTGAGGTGGTTGTATACTGCCATCACCCGAAGTACACAAGAATTATTTCTGGTGAACTTCGGGCTGCAGTTTCAGCAATAATGCTTATTGAACTATTTCTTTTGTGCTTCAGTAATTAACTGCTGGTTTAGCACCACATAATCCTGATTTTTTTCTGATTCGGCTACCGCCATGGAACGCTTTGCAGATTCGATCGCTGCTGCTTTTGAACCCATTTTTAGTTCTATTTTGGCCTTCAAGTGTTCCATCCAATAGGCCTTTGGATTAGCTGAAGTAGCTTCTTTAATCCATTCGTAAGCTTTATTGAGGTCTTTGTTATTATCAAAATAATAGCTGGCAGCTTGATAAAAGGGTTTGTTGGTGCTTTGCATGGCAGCATCAATACCCGCCATTATTTTGGAATCGATATCGGTAGTAATTTTAACCGGCACCAAAGTTTTATCCCAAATTAACTGCATTTCGCAGCTATTGGCCATCACCTGTTCAAAGCCAATGCTGAAACTCTCTACACTCTTATTCAACGCTACAGGTTTTACCTTTACTCTCAATAAATCATCCGATTCTTGGTAACCCATGGCTCCCCAAAGTTTGGTGTTCTTGCTTAAAATGATGGTCCATTCATCTTTGCCAGGAATACTGTACAATGCATATTCTCCAGCAGGAACCAATTTTCCTTCCAGCATCACATCATCGCCAAAAGTGAGTTTGCTGGGGGCATTGGCACCTGTGCGCCATACCTGCCCAAAGGGGATGAGTGTTCCGAAAATTTTGCGGCCTTTTACATTTGGCCTGGAGTAATTGAGCTTGATGCTGCTCAATCCAAAATCTTGTTGAACAGATTGAGTAGTACTCGCTGCCGGTAAGCGAAGTGCTTGTGCCGTAGCTATGCCGGTCATGCTGAGGAGACCGATACATAAGATGATGATTTTTTTCATGCTGATGATTTTTTTACAAAGATAGGGGCTGTTTTCATTTAGCCGTCAGCGGGGTCTAATTTTTTGAATAGTGCTAGTTCCATACTGAACACAGGCATTTTTATGTTGTCCGCAGACATTTCCAGGCTGGAGGTCGTTATTTCCATGTTGCAGGTCGTCATTTCTATGTTGTCCGGAGCCAGTTCCATACTTTACGACGTCATTTCCATATTGCAGGTCGTCATTTCCATGTTGTCCGCAGGCATTTCCATGCTGGAGGTCGTCATTTCCATGTTGCAGGTCGTCATTTCTATGTTGTCCGGAGCCATTTCTGTACTGTATGACGTCATTTCCATATTGCAGGTCGTCATTTCTATGTTGTATGGAGCCAGTTCCATACTGTACGGAGTCAATACTTGACTTTTCGAGTGATTGCATTTTATACGCAGCAGGATATGCCCGGTGAAGGAGCGAAGAAAAACTGCCTGTTAAAAGGGCAGTCCATCCAAGCCAGACAGTCCCTTTAGAGAACTTACAAAGTGTTTAAATTACACATTTCAAAAAATCACAATTTAAGCCTAAATTAGGAGCGACTAACCAATGTATGATGAAACCAATTAAAAGCCTCTTGACGCTGCTTGTATGTTTGCTGTCGGCCTCAGTTTTTGCTCAGTTGCCTGCCTTAGAACGCATTGAACCTGCCAATTGGTGGGTAGGGATGAAGAATCCTAAACTGCAACTCATTGTGCATGGCAATCAAATTGCCAAACGCGAAGTGAAATTGAATTACCCCGGAGTAAGCCTTGTAGCAGTACATAAAGTAGAAAACCCCAATTATTTGTTTCTTGATTTAGAAATAACAGCTGAAGCATCAGCGGGTAAATTCCCAATACAATTTACACTCAAGGGCAAGAAAACTCTCAGCTACACTTACGAGCTGAAAAACAGGGATGCAAAATTGGTAAAAGCCCAGGGTGTAAATACAGCTGATTTTATTTACCTGATTATGCCCGACCGATTCGCCAATGGTGACAAGAGTAACGATGTCATCAAGGGGATGAAAGAAACTTCGCTCAACCGCGATTCGATGTACCACCGACATGGTGGTGATATTCAAGGCATCATCAACAATTTAGATTATTTACAAGATTTAGGGGTAACCGCTCTGTGGATCAATCCTTTGTTGACCAACGATCAGCCTAAAACATCCTATCATGGTTATGCCAATACAGAAAATTATCAAATTGATCCTCGTTACGGAACCAATGAACTCTATAAAAAGTTAGTGGACGAACTCCACAAACGTGGGATGAAGATGGTAAAGGATTTGGTGCATAACCACTTTGGTAGCCAGCACTGGACCGTTCTTGATCTGCCTTCCAAGGATTGGTTGAACCAATGGGCCAGCTTTACCCGTACCAATTACCGCGAACAAACCCATTTTGATCCCTATGTGGCAAAAGCAGATAAAGATATCATGGTTAAAGGCTGGTTTGATTTCCACATGCCGGATCCTAATCAACAAAATCCTTTTGTCCGCAATTACATTACTCAGAGCCATATCTGGTGGGTGGAGTATGCCGGGGTGGATGCTTTCCGTTTGGATACCTATGCTTATAACGAGTTGGACTACATGGCCGAGTGGGCCAAAGCCATCAGAGCAGAATATCCTAATCTGAACTCTTTTGGTGAAACCTGGGTACATGGTGTGCCGAGCCAAAGTTACTTCACTGAAGGTCGTGTAGTGAATCAAAGTGTAGAAACCGGCTTAGACGGGGTAACAGATTTTCAGGCACTGTGGGGAATCAATGAGGCTTTAAACGGGAAGTTTGGCTGGACCGACGGGGTGGTACGTTTGTACAATACTTTTGCTTACGATTACCAGTATAAAGACCCAAATAAAAATGTGGTTTTCTTAGATAACCACGACCTCAACCGTTTCTATTCGGTGGTGAATGAAGATTTTACCAAATACAAATCAGGTATCGCCTGGTTATTTACCACTCGTGGAATTCCGCAATGGTATTATGGTACTGAGATCTTGATGCCTGGCACCACCACTCCCGATGGAAAAGTTCGTTTGGATTTTAAAGGCGGATGGCCGGAAGATACTGTAAATAAATTTACTGCAGCCGGACGTACCGAAAAGGAAAATGAAGCTTTCAATTATGTGCGTAAGTTGGCCAATTACCGCAAAAACAGTGAAGCCTTGAAATTTGGGAAAATGATGCAATTCATCCCACAAGATGGCATCTATGTTTGGTTCCGCTATACCGATCAGCAAACCATCATGATGGTGATGAATGGTGAGGAGAAAGAGCAAACTGTAAAGACCGGACGTTTTGCGGAGCGCACATCAGGCTTTAGCAAAGCTGTTAATGTGGCAAGCGATGAATTGCTGAACGATCTCAGCGAAATTAAGGTGCCTGCAAAAACAACCCTCATTTTAGAACTCAAAAAATAAGATTACTGTGGTTAAAGCTTGCATTTTCGACCTGGATGGCGTCATTGTAGATACGGCGGTCTACCATTTTAAAGCCTGGAAACGTTTGGCTAACCATTTGGGTTTCGATTTTACCGAAGAGGAAAATGAGAAACTGAAAGGGGTGAGTCGGGTCCGTTCGCTCCAGTTAATTTTAGAATGGGGAGGTGTAGAGAAAACTACCAAAGAACAGTCTAAATTGGCTGATTTGAAAAACTCCTGGTATGTGGAAATGATCAAGGAGATGAAACCCGATGAAATTTTGCCGGGAGCCGAAGAATTTTTGCTCATGGTAAGAAATGCCGGCTTAAAAACCGCCTTAGGCTCTGCCAGTAAAAACTCCAGAACCATTTTAGAAAAAGTAGGGCTCATCGAATTATTTGATTCCATTATCGATGGCAATAACGTAAGCGCATCTAAACCCGATCCGGAAGTATTTTTAAAGGGAGCCGAATCTTTAGGCTTAAATCCTGCCGATTGTGTGGTTTTTGAAGATGCCATTGCAGGAGTTGAGGCGGCTTTAGCCGGGGGGATGAAAGTAGTGGGCATTGGCGACTCTGCCAACCTTAATGGTGCCAACCTGGTGGTAGCAGGTCTGCATGAAATGAACTTAGATAAACTGTATAAATTATAATTGTTGTTGCTCCTTTGGGAGAAATTAGGAAGATGAAAAATTACATCAAAATTGACGAGTGGAATATCATTGAAGAGGGATTCGATCCACATTTGAACAAAATTTCAGAAAGTATTTTCAGTTTAGGCAATGGCCGTATGGGCCAGCGTGCCAATTTTGAAGAGAGCTATTCGGGTGAGAGCTTGCAGGGAAATTACGTTGCCGGCGTTTACTATCCGGATAAAACCCGTGTGGGATGGTGGAAAAATGGATATCCGGAATATTTTGCCAAAGTTTTGAATGCAGCCAACTGGATTGGTATCGATATAAAAATAGATTACGAAACACTCGACTTGGCGAATGCCAAGGTAAGCGATTTTAAGCGGGTGCTTAACATGAAAGAGGGTTACCTCGAGCGTTCTTTCACCGCTGAATTAAAAAGTGGAAAGAAGCTCAAGGTGAAAGCCACCCGTTTTTGCAGTATTGTGGATGATGAGGCCGGCGCCATTCGTTACAGCCTGACTCCTTTAAATTTCTCCGGAGACATTAGCATTACTCCATTCATAGATGGTGATATCAAGAACCAGGATGCCAACTACGATGAAAAATTTTGGGATGAGGTTCACAAGGAAACCCATCATGGCAGTGCCTACGTAACCTTGAGAACTAAAAAGACCGGCTTCCATGTTTGCACCGGTATGAAGTTCGATATCCAGCAAGACGGTAAAACCATTGAATTCTTATCTGCACCACTTGAACGTGAAAAATACGTAGCCAATAAAGTAAACATTGAAGTGAAAGAGTTGCAGGAAACCGTCATCTACAAATACGCTGCCAACCTTTCTTCAGAAAATCATGATAAAGAAAGCATTGTTCACGAAACCAAGAAAGTAGTGGAACAGGTGGCTCAGAAAGGTTTCGAGGTGATGCTGAAGGAGCAGGCACAAGCCTGGGCTGCCAAGTGGGTGGAGAGCGATATTGTGATTGAAGGAGATGCTTCTGCACAGCAGGGTATCCGTTTCAACATCTTCCAGTTAAATCAAACCTATACCGGTGAAGATGCTCGTTTGAACATTGGTCCGAAGGGCTTTACCGGTGAAAAATACGGAGGTTCTACCTACTGGGACACCGAGGCGTATTGTGTACCCTTTTATTTGGCAACTGCCGATCAGCAGGTGACCAAGAACCTTCTGATTTATCGTTACAAACAATTGGACAAAGCCATTGAAAATGCAAAGAAACTCGGATTTAAGAATGGTGCGGCCCTGTATCCGATGGTGACCATGAACGGGGAAGAGTGTCATAACGAGTGGGAGATCACTTTTGAAGAGATCCACCGTAACGGTGCCATTGCGTTCGCGATCTATAATTACATCCGTTATACCGGTGATTCGAAATACCTCGACGATTACGGAATGGAAGTGTTGCTCGCCATTGCCCGTTTCTGGGCGCAACGTGTCAATTGGAGTGAAGCCCGCCAGCAATATGTGATGTTGGGTGTAACCGGTCCGAACGAGTACGAGAACAATGTGAACAACAACTGGTATACCAATACCATCGCCACCTGGTGTATGGAATATGCCCTGGAAGCTGTTGCCACCGTTAAGGCAAGCGATCCGGCCAAATATGCTGCGTTGATTAAGAAAATTAAATTTGATGAGGCTGCAGAAAGCAAGCAGTGGAGCGAGATCATCGAAAAGATGTACTATCCGGTTGACGAGGAATTGAATATTTTCTTACAGCAGGACGGATTTATGGACAAAGAGCAGATCTTGGTGAAAGACTTGCCGGCGGAAGAACGCCCCATCAACCAAAAATGGAGTTGGGATCGTATCCTTCGTTCATGTTTCATTAAACAAGCCGACGTTTTACAAGGATTATACTTCCTGGAACATCGATATGATCTGGACACCATTCGCAGAAACTTTGATTTTTACGAACCTCGTACCGTTCATGAGAGCTCCTTGTCACCTTGTGTGCATGCTATTTTAGCTGCCAAATTAGGAGATGAGGCACGTGCCTATGAGTTTTACTTGCGTACCGCCCGTTTAGACTTGGACGATTATAATAACGATACCGAGGATGGTTGTCATACCACCTCAATGGCTGGAACCTGGATGAGTGTGGTGGAAGGTTTCGGCGGCATGCGTGTTCGCGACGGACAATTAGTTTTCAATCCGTTTTTGCCGGGTAAATGGAAATCTTTCTCTTTTAAAGTTGGGTTTAGAGGAGCTTTGCTGAATGTTAAAGTAAGTCAGGATGGTGTACAAATCATCAACCAATCTGAAAAAGAACTGATCGTAAAGATCTATGAGCATCATTATGAACTGAAAGCCAATAGCCAGGTGGTGGCTAAGCATTCATAATAAAATAGCATATGAAAAAGACCCTTTTTTTATTCAGTATGTTAATGGCCAGCTTGGGCACTTTTGCTCAAGACCAAATTAATGAAGCAGTAAAAGATCATAAGCTGATCGTTTATCAGCTTTTGCCTCGTTATTTCAGCAATACCAACACCACCAATAAATACTATGGATCTAAGGAGGAGAATGGTGTTGGTAAATTCAACGATATCAATGAAAAAGCGTTGCTTGAGCTGAAAAAATTAGGAGTTTCTCATGTTTGGTATACAGGCATCATTGAGCATGCCACTATGACTGATTACACGGCTTATGGGATTAAAATGGATGATCCGGATGTGGTAAAAGGCAAAGCGGGTTCGCCCTATGCCATTAAAGATTATTATGATGTAGATCCGGATCTGGCAGTGGATGTGAACAATCGTATGGCCGAATTTGAGCAATTGGTGAAACGTACTCATCAACAAGGACTAAAAGCGATCATCGACTTTATTCCTAACCATGTTGCCCGTTCTTACCACTCGGATGTAAAGCCTGCTGGTGTAATAGATTTAGGCGCACAGGATGATAAATCTCAGGCTTATCTGCCAAGTAATGACTTTTATTACCTCCCGGGAAAATCATTTTTCGTTCCGCAAGGTACCAATGCCGGAGGCCCAGAATTTAAACATCCACTGAAGGATGGCAAATTTGAGGAGAACCCTGCCAAGGTCACCGGAAATAACATTTTTTCGGAAAAACCTGGTATTGACGATTGGTATGAAACCATGAAGTTGAATTATGGTTGGGACTTGCAAAATGGCAATCGGGCTTATTTTGATCCTGTTCCACCGGTTTGGCTCAAGATGAAGGATATCATGAGTTTCTGGGTGAATAAGGGGGTGGATGGTTTCAGATGTGATGTGGCTCAGTTTGTACCTGTAGAATTTTGGCATTGGTTGATTCCTGAATTGAAAAAAATCAATCCTAACCTAATTTTTATCGCCGAGGCATATGATGCCAGCCAATATGCCAAGTACATTAGCTACGGTGGTTTCGATTACATGTACGACAAGGTAGGTCTGTATGATTCTTTAAAAAAATTAATCAAAAATGAAGCTGCCGGTGATGTAAAAGAGATTAGCAATTTGGTGAAAGAACAAGCCGGTGGTTTGTCCAATCATATGCTTCGTTTTTTAGAAAACCACGACGAAGAGCGTATTGCCTCCAAAGGTTTTGCCGGCGATCCTCGCTTGGCCATTCCGGCTATGGTAATTACCGCTACTTTATCCAGCGGGCCAGTCATGATTTATTATGGGCAGGAAGTAGGAGAGCAGGGAGCGGGCGTGGAAGGTTTTGGTGGCGAGGATAATCGTACTACCATCTTCGATTATTGGGGTAATCCACAGCATCAACAATGGTTAAATGAGGGTAAGTTTGATGGGGCAAAGTTAAGTGCCGAACAAAAATATTTGAGAGCATTTTATCATCAATTGCTCAACGTAACGGTACAAAATCGGGCGATTCGTGAAGGTGAATTAATAGAAATACGTGACCGTAGCTCCTTAAATTCGAAACAATATGCCTTTATCCGTTATACGGATGATCAGCGAGTGTTGGTGCTCGCTAATTTCGACCGTAAGAAAACCATCGATTCTCGAATTCAGTTGCCTGAATCTTTGCTCAAAAAGATTAATATCACCCAAAAATCTCTGTCCATCACCGATCTGTTGACTGGAAATTCTACCGAAAAAATTGATCTGACCAAAGGGATTCCGGTGAAGGTTTTACCAACGCAAGCACTTATTTTGACTTTTTAAACTTATTTTAATAACACAAACAACTAAGCATATCTAACCAATTATATCATTATGACCGCAATACAAAAGCCCAAACTTTCTTTTTGGCAGATCTGGAACATGAGTTTTGGGTTTTTAGGAATCCAGTTCGGCTTCGCCCTTCAAAATGGCAATGCCTCACGTATCTTACAAACCTATGGTGCCGATGTGGAACACCTGTCTTGGTTTTGGTTGGCTGCTCCGCTCACCGGAATGATCGTACAACCCATCATTGGTTATTATAGTGATCGTACCTGGAATTCTTTGGGGCGTCGGAGACCTTATTTTTTAGCCGGAGCTTTACTATCGGCGTTTGCCTTGGTTTTAATGCCAAATTCGGCCCTATTGGCTAATTTCTTGCCACCTATTTTGATCGGTGCAGGTTTGCTGATGATCATGGATGCTTCGTTCAATGTAGCGATGGAGCCCTTTAGAGCATTAGTAGCCGACAATTTACCCGATAGCCAGCGTAGTGTAGGTTTTTCGGTACAGACCTTTTTAATTGGTATTGGAGCGGTAATTGGTTCTTGGTTACCTTATGTTTTTGCAGAATATTTCGGTGTTTCTAAAATAGCTGAACCGGGTCATGTGCCTGATAATGTGGTCTATTCTTTTTATGTAGGAGCCGCTATTTTGGCTGGTACCATCATTTGGACGGTGATCAGTACCAAAGAATACAGCCCTGAGGAATACGAAAAGTTCCATTCCGATGAGCCCAAAGAAGAGGAGAAAGGTATTCTTGCCATATTTTCTGATTTTTCTCAAATGCCTAAAACCATGAAACAGCTGGGTTTGGTGCAGTTTTTCTCCTGGTTTGCTTTGTTTTCGATGTGGGTATTCACTACGCCGGCAGTAGCACAGCATATTTATCATGTTGCTCCAGGCGATACATCCTCAGAAAATTTTGCGAATGCGGGTAATTGGGTCGGTATTTTATTTGGGGTGTATAATGGGGTATCGGCGCTTTATGCCTTGGTGTTACCTGCCTTGGCCAGAGCCACCAGCCGTAAATTCGCTCACGCATTTTCCTTGATTTGTGGTGGTGCCGGTTTATTATCCATTTACTTCATTCAAGATCCCAATATGCTCATCTTTTCGATGGTAGGTATTGGCTTAGCTTGGGGAAGTATTCTGGCGATGCCTTATGCTATTTTATCCAGCTCCATTCCTGCCCGAAAAATGGGCGTTTACATGGGAATTTTTAATTTCTTTATCACCTTCCCTCAAATTGTGAATGGAATTTTTGGCGGTACCATTGTGAAGAATTTTTACAATGGAGAAGCCATCTACGCAATCGTATTAGCCGGTATCTTCATGATCATGGGTGCTGTTTCAGTCTTGTACGTTCAGGATAATAAAGACATCAAGTTTAAATCTTAATTCTATATGAAAAAGAACATTTATTTTATTTTATGCCTGATCCTGTTCGGTGCGGTATCCTGTAAAAAATCATCAGAAGGCGGGGATGGAGAGACAAAGCCACCTACACCGACTCCTACAGCATCGGGCTTAATTACGGTTAATCCAAGCTTCCCCACCGATGATCAGCCGGTCACCATCACTTTCGATGCCACTAAGGGAAATGCTGCCTTTGTTCAAGCCGGGTTTAGCGGCGATGTGTACATGCACATTGGTGTAATTACTGATTTGAGTACTACCGCTACTAATTGGAAGTACGTAAAATTTGAAAGTTTTAATTTGCCAAGCTCCACCGTTAAAATGACGGCAATTGGAAGCAATAAATACCAGTTTAATCTTAGTCCAAGGAGTTTTTTTGGTGTACCCGCAAACGAAAAGATCCTTAAAATTGCCGTGCTTTTTAGAAATGCAGACGGTACACTTGTGACTAGAAATGCCGATGGCTCCGATATCTACATTCCAATTTATGAATCAGGCAGTCTGCAGGTAAGGTTTACATCCCCAGAATCTGAACCCACGTTCACCCCAAAACCGGTGATTAACGCACTAAATGTAGGCGGACAACTGGAGATCAGGGCGGTGAGCAGCCGTGCTGCAAATCTAACCCTTAGTTTAAACGATCAGTCCTTTGCAACAGCTACCGGCGCTACCAGCATCAGTGGAACTGCAAGAATTACGGCGAATGGTGTTCAGCGAATAAAGGTAACGGCCACAGAGGGTGGAAACACTACGGAATCTGTGTTGGAATTCCTTGTTCAGGGAACCCCAGTGATTGAAGCGCTGCCGGCTGCAGCAAGTAAAGACGGGGTGAATATCATCAACAACGGTACTTCCGCAATTTTCAATTTCACCGCTCCCAATAAAAGTTCAATTTATCTCATTGGTGATTTCAATAACTGGCAATTGAGTAATGCTTTCGCGATGAAACGTACGCCAGACGGGAATCGCTGGTGGATTCAAATAGATAACCTGAACCCTTCAACGGAGTATGCTTATCAATTTGTGGTTGATGGTCAATTGCGTGTTGCTGATCCATATACCGAGAAAATTTTGGATCCCAATCACGATTCTTTTATTCCATCGAATGTTTATCCAAATTTAAAAGCTTATCCTGTCGGGAAGACAACGGGTATTGTTAGTGTGTTTCAACCCATTACCACCAAATACAATTGGCAGGTAAATACCTTCAACAGACCCAAGAAAACAGACTTGGTGATTTACGAATTGCACATCCGCGATTTTGTAACTGAGCGCAGCTATGCAGCAACGCTTGCCCGCTTGCCTTATTTAAAACAATTAGGGATTAACGCGATTCAATTAATGCCGGTGAATGAGTTTGAAGGGAATAGTAGTTGGGGATATAATCCTTCCTTCTATTTTGCTGCAGACAAGTATTATGGTACCAAGCAGGCTTTACAAAACTTTATTGATGAGTGCCATAAGCAAGGAATGGCGGTGATTGTGGATATGGTACTGAACCACTCCTTTGGTCAGTCGCCCATGGTTCAAATGTACTTTAATAGTGCTGCTAATACGCCTGCAGCCAATAATCCATGGTTCAATACCCGCGACATGCATCCTTTCGGAGTGGGGTATGATTTTAATCATTTGAGTCCTCATACCAAGTATTTTGCCAAAAACGTGATAAAATTCTGGATGGAGGAATACAAAGTGGATGGATTCAGGTTTGACCTTTCTAAAGGATTCACTCAGAATTTAACCACCGATGTGGGAGTTTGGGGTAGAAAGGATGACCAGCGCATTGCCATCTGGAAAGAATACAATGATTTCATGAAAGCCATAGATCCTAGTTTTTATGTGATTTTGGAACATTTTGCCAATGATGATGAAGAAAAAATTCTGGCAGAGGAAGGTATGATGTTGTGGAATAACTTGAATTATGCCTACTCTGAGGCAGCTAAAGGCTTTACTTCTAATTTTAACAGGGCTTTATCCGGTACCCACGGTTTTACTTCTGCTCACCAAGATAAACTGATCACTTACATGGAAAGTCATGATGAGGAGAGAATGATGTACAGAATGCTACAGTCGGGTAATACTTTAGGCTCTTACAATATTAAGCAGCTTAATACAGCTCTTGAGCGTAAAGAAATGGCTGCTGCCTTCTTGTTTGCCATTCCTGGACCAAAAATGATGTGGCAATTTGGTGAATTAGGATATGAAGTAAATATTGATTTTAATGGAAGAACAGGGGAGAAGCCGGTCCGCTGGAACTATACAGAGGTAGCAGAAAGAAAAGCACTGTACGATGCGGTTGCTAAAATGATCAAGTTGAAGGTTTCCAATGCTGCTTTTGAAACAACTAATTTCAGCACCAGCCTCAGTGGGATGGTTAAACATGTGATTTTAAACAGTTCAGGTGTAGATATAGTGGTGGTAGGGAACTTCGACGTTAATGCAAATGCGGCTAATGTTACGTTTCCGTCAACGGGGATTTGGCACGATTACATGAATCCGGGACAGACCTATAATGTAAGTGGTAATTATACTAAAACCCTGCAACCCGGGGAGTATCATATTTATACCAGTACGAACCTCAACTAATACTTATTCATAAGTTAATTAGAGCAGCCTTCCCAGACTTTTTGGGGAGGCTGTTTTTTTGATGGATTAAACTTGCTTTGCAGGGGTCATAGTAAATCGTCCATAATTGGTTATGTTCAATTGGAGGAGCTTATATAGATTAATTCAGCAACCTTACCTTAAGCAGCAAATAAGAGTGATAAGTTTATCATTGGGAGATGTGATATTTTATGCTCTTTGGGACGCTTTCTAAAACCTCAGGGACCGCAGAGGCTTTTGGATACTCCTAGTTTTTAATAAGCAATTTGCTCAGGCTGATTACTTGACCCCAAAATTTTACATTATGCAATGTATGTTTGTAGAGAATATGGAGCATAAAAAAAGCCCGCTCAATTGAGCGGGCTTTTTTAACAGATTGATTATTCTTATTGAGTAATCGTGTATTTATTGGTTGCTGTATTGAGTGTGATGGTATAAGTACCAGCTGTTACAGCGATATCTGATCCACCTTGGCTCAAGTTACCACCAGAGCCACCTAAATTAACCGCCCAGTCATGATTTCTTCTGAATTTAATCATACCATTGGTTAGGGTTACCCTTACACTCCAAGTTTTAGTGGTATTGTTGTACTTCATTACGGTATCGTCACTCCAGCCACCTGGTGTTGCGCTACCAATCAGACCCCAAGAGTTAAGAGCATAAGAAATGGTATTGGAATTCATGTTGGCAGTCACCTCAAAGTTATCGGTAGTATATGGTGCCGATGTAACAGGACCTACCAGGTTTTGCCCACCAACAAGAATAGAGGTTGAAGGAGCACCTTCGCCTTCAGATGAACCTCTACCAAATTCTGGTGCACCCCATGCTTTTCTCCTCAAAAGTTTAAATTGAGAACGTGAGCTGGTGAACTGGATAGTTCCAATGAAAATACCGTTCCCAGTTTCTGAGATCAAGCTATCAGGATTGGCAGCATTCCAGCCTTGGTGAGCACCTGGCATATATATGAATTCTGTTAAGGCAAACGGTGTAACACTTAAATTAAGCACATTAGAATAAACCGGTTCAACTTTACTTGACACAGTTGACTTGATTCTCACATTAACTGCTGTTGCTGCTCCTGCAGGCAATTCCATGGAAAGTAATAAAGAATTCAATTCCATTCCGGTAAATACTTTGGAACTACTTGAGGGGTCCATCACAAATTCTTTAGCACCCACAAAGTTAGTCCCGTTCCTGGCAATTTGCAGGGTATTGGTTACCGCAGCATTGAAACCAAAATCAGGCTTGGTGAAATAGATAGCCAAAACAGAGTTTGAAATGGTCGCTTTATTGAGCACTACGGTGGTAGCAGAGGCAGTAAGAGCGCCTCCGGTTCCATTACCCACCTTGGTCATGGTCTCGTCTTTTTGACAGCCCCATAATACTACACTGGAGAGCACAAAAACGAGTATTTTGTTTAATAATGTTTTCATTTTAATTATTTTTTATACCGGAGAGGATGGCCTCTCCGGTGATTTTATCATTAATAATTAGGGTTTTGAGTCAAATTAGGATTAGCGGTGATGTCATCAGCAGGAATTGGATATACATTTCTCCAGCTTTCTACGGCGGCACCATCTTTCACATTACCTTTCCACGGCCATAAATAAGTGGCAGTGGTGAAACGATCAAAACGAACTAAATCCGTTCTTCTGTGTCCTTCCCAATACAATTCGCGTCCGCGTTCTGCTAAAATGAAAGGCAATGTCAAATCAGTAGAGCTAACTGCTGCTGCTTGGGCACGGGTTCTTAGGTTATTAATGTAAGTGGTCGCTTCCGCTAAAGTACCTCCGGTTCCACCACGAACAACGGCTTCAGCAAAAATCAAATGCATTTCTGCTAAACGGAATAATGGGAAGTCGATATCCACATGATTACCACTTGCATCAGAACCAGGGGCTCCCATTGGGTAAAGTACATTATTGATGGTTACCGGAATACCGTCCCTTTTCACGTTTCTGTATTTAGTGATCGCATAACCATCGGTGAATGTACCAATTTCATTGATCTCTAAGTTTTGACCACTGGTGTGGAATTGTGCACGTCTATCGGCTGCTAAATTTGAAGGGAAAAGATTTACCAAACCTTTAGTGGTACGTAAACCGCCCCATCCACCATTAATACCGAATTCGGCTGCACTCATATTACCTCCTACCGCAGCGTGTGTTAAGAAAGTTACACCTCCCCAGTTTTGGGTTTTTAAACCATCGTAGTTAATAGTGAAGATGGCTTCTGTGTTACCCACATGGTTATCGGCACGCATCAGTTTGGTGTAATCCGAAAGCAAGGTGTAGCCACCTTCGGTAATTACTTTTTTCGACCACTCAACGGCATCATTGTTGCGCTCGGTACCGGTGTATACTCTAGAATTTAGGTATACTCTGGCTAATAATGCCCAGGCAGCAGCTTTGTCTGCACGACCGTACTCATTGGTTTTAGGTGCAGGTAAGAGCGGCTCAATGGCTTTCAATTCAGTAACAACATAGTCGAACAGCTCGCTTCTGGAGATCTGCTTTGGTAAGCTGGCACCCATTGCATCTGCATCAGTAACGAATGCAGGACGGCCAAATAAATCCATCAAAGCCCAGTATTGGAAGGCTCTTAGGAAACGGGCTTCTGCTCTGTATTTACGAATTTCATCGGCATCGGTACCTGTGATTCCTCTTGCAGCTAATTTGGCATCCGTAGATTCTCTGATGAAATCGTTTGCAAGGGTAATTTGATAGAATGAACGATAATATAAACCTTTGATGAAGGGATTATTAGAAGACCAGTTCATTTTATGAAAATCAGGCAAACCTGCATCACCCCAGCCCACAACGGCTTCATCGGTTGATAGTTCCTGTGCTTTCCAGAATAAACGTAAAAAGTCTGAAAACCCAGGGTCTATACCTTGAATATCTCCGCTGCCAGCACCTTGGTTTCCGGTGGTAGCAAAACTGCCATACACTTTGGCGAAAGCCTGCTTATAGCCATCAGGTGTGCTATACACTTGTGCAGCGGTAATATCATTGACCGGCGCCAAGTTTAATTTATCAGAACACGAAGCCAAGGTAAGTGTAAGGCCAAGTGTTACAATTGCAATTTTAAAATAATTCTTTTTCATATCTAATTTCATTTAAATCAAGTGATTAAAAATCAAGATTCAATCCGAAAGCCACTACACGAGGTCTTGGATAGAAATTATTGTCGATACCGCCATTAATTTCAGGATCCAATCCTTTGTATTTGGTAATGATAAATGCATTTTGAACGTTTGCATTTACTCTTAAATTAGCTTTACCGCCTAAAACCTTACCTACATTGTAACCCAAATTGATGTTGTCCATTCTCAAGAATGAAGCATTTTGCACATAATAGTCACTCATCAATTGGTTCACATTGTCTCCAGAAAATCCAGTCTCTAAATAATTCACTGAAGCATTACCTAAATAGTTAGATAAGCTGGAAATAGATCTGAAGGTACCCATGCTGCTAAATGTATTGTTGTACATGTAGTTGCCGATGCTGGCACGCATAATGAAGCCTGCTGTCCATTTTTTATAGGTGAAATTACTGGTCAGACCGAGGAATGCACGAGGATCTGGTCCTTTGTACTGGTACATGTCTTTCTCATTGATCTGGCCATCTTGGTTACGGTCAACCATTAAACCATCAATTGGCTTACCGGCAGCATCATATACTTGCTGGAATACAAAGAACGCACCTCTGTTAAACCCAACAGAGTTGATCATGATGGTATTACCCACCCCGCCAGAGATACCGCCAAATCTGTTACCAGGATTGTTCGGGTCTGGAGCCAAGGTTAAATTAGTGATGGTGTTTTCCAAGATGGAGGCGTTGAAGCCAATGTCCCAGGTGAAATTCGTATTGCGAATTGCCTGCGCATTGATGTTCAATTCCAAACCTTTATTCTCCATGTCACCCACGTTGGCTACCACTTGGTTAGAGAAGTTGGCACCTGCAGGCTGACCTACTAAGTTTAATAAATCAGAGGTTTTTTTCAGGTACGCATCTAAGCTACCGGTGATGCGGTTATCCAGGAATCCAAAATCTAAACCCGCGTTAAAAGTAGCGGTTTCTTCCCACTTACGTGCACCATAATAGCCACCTGGTGAGAACATGTTGTAGAAGGTGTTTCCGAACTGGTACATGCTCTGGTTAGAGCTCAGGTTGAAGTATGACAAGTAATCATAATTACCGATACCTTCCTGCTGTCCGGTTACCCCGTAAGTTAAACGTAATTTCAAGTCAGAAATCAGTTTAGAGTTTTTCAGGAATGATTCATCAGAAATTTTCCATGCAAAAGCTGCAGAAGGGAAAGTTGCATAACGGTTAGCTTCGCTAAAACGAGAAGAACCGTCTCTACGTAAAGATGCAGTAAATAAGTAGCGACCTTTGTACGCATAGTTCAAACGACCGTAGAAAGACTCTAATCTGTTTTGAGGAATATCAAAAGGGAAATTAGGTTCATTTACTACTGTTCCGTCGAAGGTTCTGTCAGGGAAGTTGAAGTTAGTAGTTTTAAAGTCCTGGAAAGAATAACCAGCTACCACATCAATACGGCTATCAATAGAAGGTAATTCTTTAGCATAAGCTAAGTAGTACTCCATCAATAAGTCGCTACGTTCCTGACTGTATTCATTGTTTACCCCGCTTTTGCCGTTGAAACGTTTGAAAGCGCTGGCTGCATTTTCTGGTACAATTACGGTACCGCTTCCTTGAGATATATCGTAACCTAAGTTAGCGTGTGCACGCAATTCTTTTAAGAAAGGCATTTTGAAATCTAACTCTAAGTTACCGATGCTTCTTTTAGCAGTTCCCACATCTTCTCTCAACTCTAATAAAGCTAAAGGGTTTCTGGTACCCAAGGCAGCTAATCCAGTAGTTGAGCTAGCATCAGGCCACTCGAAAAACCCACCAAAGTCTGGTGATCCACTGCGTACTGGTTTGGTAGGGTTAAAGTTAACCGCTGCACCAATAGCACCCTGATCAGCAAATCTACTTTTGTTGATAGATCCTCTCAGATTTAAGTTTACACTTAATAAATCTTTAAAGAAGGTAGGGCTCAAGTTTAAACTCAAAGAGTTACGTTGTAAGTTACCGGTTCTTAAAGTTCCATCCTGATTTAAGTAACCGTAAGAAACACGGTAAGGGATGTTTTTGTAGGCGCCAGATACACTCAGGTTGTTATCAGCAGTTAAGGCAGTCTGATAAATCTCATCTTGCCAGTTGGTATTTGCTTCACCCAATAAAGCTTTTTGAGCATTGTTTCCAAGTGTATTCACAATTTCACGCATTTGATCCGCATTTAACACGTCAACGGTGTTTACGTTTTGTGAAATACTGGTTTGTGAGCTGAAATTGAAGCTAGGCTTACCGCTCTTACCTTTTTTGGTAGTGATCATGATCACCCCGTTAGAAGCTCTTGAACCGTAAATAGCGGTCGCAGAGGCATCTTTTAAGATGTTGAATGATTCAATATCGTTCGGATTAATCAAAGCTAAAGCGTTTGCTGCACCAGCAACACCGCTTTCTGCCAAAGGCACGTTGTCAATAACGATCAGTGGGTTGTTACTTGCGTTCAATGAAGCACCACCTCTGATACGAATCGTACTTCCTGAGCCAGGAGCACCACCATTGGATGTAATTTGCACACCCGCAACTTTACCTGCAATCAATTGCTCAGGAGTAGTTAACTGGCCCGTAACAAAGTCTTTTGAGCTGATGTTGGTTACACTACCAGTCAAATCAGACTTTTTCTGCGTACCGTATCCAACCACTACTACTTCGCCTAAACTTTCGGCAGTTGGTTGCATGCTGAAATCGATCCGAACATCGCCAGATACATTTACAGTTCTTTCGATAGTCTGGTATCCTACAAATCGAACCACCAAAGTGGCCGTACCATTGTTCATACCGCTTAACTTAAAATTACCGTTTGCATCAGTAGAAGTGTTTTTGTTTGTTCCTTTAACAGAAACAGAGGCACCTGGAAGAGCTTGTTTAGACTCATCCACAACACGTCCGCTGATACTTCCGGTTTGTGCTGTTGCTAACAAAGTAGCGAACAGAAATAAACCAAGAAGCCCAAGCTTCATGAAGTAAACTTTTTTCATGTACTTAAAAATTAATTAATAGTTTGGTTAGTTGTAGTGCTAATTGTCATAATTACACTAAGATAAAATTACGCCAATTCTTTATAATTCCAAATAATTTTTAATCATCAAATCATATTATTTATCAACATATTATTTTTAATAATTTTGTGAGCATATTTTTCATCTACCTAAAAAAACTAAATGGACCGATGTATATAAAATGAATGAAATTTAAGCTCCTCATACTTTTATCAATTAATGTAATATTTGTCAAGGCTCAGGATATTCCGGTTAAAGTATTACTCAAAGAAGCTGAAAAGTCAATTGCGAAAAAGGCGGACACCACGCAGTGGACTACCAAGAGTGGCGGCTTGATGAGTGTAAACATTACTCAGGGCAGTTTGAGTAACTGGGCAGCCGGAGGGGATAAATTTTCGTTGGCCATTAATTCTTATTTTAATTTTTACCGATTTTACCGAAAGCGCAACCATACCTGGGATAATAATTTAGATATTAATTTGGGCTTTGTGCAGACCACCAGTTTAGGTAGCCGAAAGAACGATGACCGGATTGATTTTGTTTCTAAAAGTGGCCATAAAATCAGAAACAATCTTTTTGCCTCCGGTTTGTTCAATTTTCGTTCTCAGTTTTTTGACGGATATACCTACGGCCCCAATCAAACGAGGACCTTTTCTTCTACCATTCTATCGCCAGCATATTTTTTCCTTTCTGCAGGTTTAGACTACCGGCCCGATCCGAAATTCAATGTGTTTTTTTCAGCGATTACCAGTAGGTGGACCATTGTAATGAATCGGTACCTGAGTGATATGGGGGCTTACGGTGTGGAACCCGGTAAGCATTCTATTAACGCTTTTGGTGCTTTATCCTCTATCAACTACAGTCGCGATGTAGCCAAGAACGTCGTCTATAGAGGCAGGCTCGATCTTTTCAGCAATTATCGTTATAACCCGCTCAACATAGATTTGTTTATGACCAATAATTTCACCTTCGTGATCAATAAATATCTGAGTGCTAATTATAGCCTGGATTTAATCTATGATGATGATGTCAGGATTTTTGGTCCCAACAATAACAGGCCGGGGCTTCAGGTCAAAAGTATCCTCGGTATTGGTTTCTTGACCCAACTTAAAGAGAAGAAAAAATAGCCTTTTCATTCCTTTAAGCTTATAAAACTTAAGTTAGCAGTAAGCGCTTCATGCATCCACCTTTTAAGATTACCGAAGAATTATAAACAATTTAACCTTTGCGGATTATATTTGCAGTACTAACCATTTTAATCGCCACATGCGTAAATTATTTTTTTTAGGCTTACTCATGCTTTCAATAGGAGCAAGGGCCCAGGAAGATACCACCGAAGTATTTGACTACAGCAAATTTGGAGACGCCGAAGGCGTAAAGCGATACGCCACACAGAAGGTGTTAAATCAAGTACCCCAGCGGATTTTGAGTATTGGATATGAATATCAGGGAGGATTTGACATGCCTGGCGTAAAGATGGGACCCATGTTGCCAGCTTTTGAGGATTTTAGAGTTCAGCAGGTATCTGCCATCAAAGCTCAAGCCAATATTCCGGTAATTTCTACCAATAAAGTGATCTGGCAAATGGGCGCCAATCTTTGGTCGAGTAAGTTCGGGATCGAAAACCCCGGGAACAATTTATTTGCCAGTTCACTCAATAATACGTCAATGACTAGCGCTGGAATTAACAGCACCGTATTTAAGCCCTTAAATGAGCGGAACTTTTTGATAGTACAGGCCAGCGCCGATATGAATGGTGTTTTCCAAAATTTAAGCGATGTAAATGCAAAAGGATTAACGGTAAGCGGTACTTTAATTTATGGATGGAAAACTTCGGAGAAAAATATGATCGGTACCGGTATTTCCCGTACTTACCGTGCAGGGCAAATTTTGCATATCCCGGTCTTACTTTGGAATAAAACCTTCAATGATCGTTGGGGCATGGAACTCCTG
Organism: Sphingobacteriaceae bacterium; assembly: GCA_947458875.1. Classification (GTDB taxonomy): domain Bacteria; phylum Bacteroidota; class Bacteroidia; order Sphingobacteriales; family Sphingobacteriaceae; genus JAIPAN01. Next base: position 13,995 of record CANGZD010000015.1, on the reverse strand, counting down.
CTTCCGGCTCGTGGGCACTTGAGGTATAATTTCTCCACCACCAATATTTTACAGATGGGATTTGAATTAGAAGGGAATCAGTTTTGGATGAACCAGCCGGGTAGCCCCAATGGTGCTGTTTTCGTACAAAGAGGAGAGATGAAGCCAAGGATCATTTGGGACAGAAAGATCAGTGGTTTTTTCTGGTTAAGTGCACAAGCAGGCTTGAGATATAACTGGCGATTTGATGTAATGAACGAATATGATGCAAGAAAAGATACGCAGCGCTATTTTACGAGCCGTTTAGGTAATCCTTTCTATTTCAACATCAGTATCAACTTTGTGTCTCCCTGATACTCAAAAGGCTGTTTTACAAAAAAAGGCCCTGCATTTCGCAGGGCCTTTTTTTGTAATTAATCTATTTTGCAACCTGTTTGGTCCAGGTATCTGTTCGTCCGATTAAGGATACACCAATATAGCCTCTTACTTCAAGGGTATTGTTATTCAACATTTTGATAGAGCAAGAATAGGTGCTGCCATTTTTAGGGTCGTAAATATTACCCTCCTCCCAAAGATTTTTTTCCACCTGCGTGAAACCCCAAATATTAATTAAACCTAATATAGGTCGTTTGCGTGCAGGCTCTTCCGGGTGGTTTTTGTCAAGTTTAGGCTTGCCGGTTTCGGGATCGATCGGTTCTTTTAACCAAACAATTTTTCCCTGATATTTTTCACCGTTTTTATAGATACGGACCATTGCGTTTCCATCGCCCGTTTTCCAAACACCAACAATCGCATTTGGATCGTCATTCGGAACACTGAAAGCCGAATTGATGAAAACCATTAAGATGCCGCTTAGGGTTAGCCATACGCTACGTTTAAATATTGATTTTCTTTTGTGCATAAAATTTAAATTTAATAATGAGCGAAATACCTTTATAACAAATATAAACAAGTTCAGATTTACTAAAAGTTTACTCACCGAATTTGACATCTGCATTAAATAATTATTATTTCGATTTTCTGAGTTGATGAATAAGCTTCTACTCGTTTAGCAGCTGCTAAATCTACTACCCGTAAAAGTTGATGGAAATAAAAAATGCCCTACTGTATATCAATAAGGCATTTTGGATTTTGTTGTTGTGGAGTCGGAGGGATTCGAACCCTCGTCCAAACATGGTACAAATTACGCTTTCTACATGCTTAGCAATTATTCAGTTGTAGGGAAGGGGAAGGTCAATCGCTTACCTATACCTTCTTCCGTAGGTGCTTGTTCTCATTTGTTTATCGCACCCTAAACAAACCAGTTCGGTGATTCGATGCCTCTAATGTACAGCCTACCAAACCGAAGCTGTTCGAGACAAAAGCTGAGCTAATTCTAAATTAGGCAGCTAAGGCGTAGTTATTTTCGCCAATTATAGTTTGAAAGTTCAGATTAAAGCGCTAGACTCACAATGCGCTGCATGCTTACATACTTGCCGCCATCCTGTCAATTCCGGTCGACCCCATATGTAATTACAAAGATACAAAATTCGGGCCACTAAGCCTGGTCTGCCAAAGAGGCACTATTTTCAATAGTACGCCCCGGGTAGCTTAACAAGGCCTGTTCCAAGCAATCCATGGCTTGTTCCAAATCATGTTTATTCAACACATAGGCCAATCGTACCTCATCTTTACCGGCTCTATTGCTGCTGTAAAATCCTGTAGCCGGTGCCATCATCACTGTTTGGTTTTGGTATTCAAAGTGTTCTAAAATCCATTGACAGAAGGCATCCGAATCGTCAATTGGTAAACGTGCTACCACGTAAAAGGCTCCTCCCGGGTTAGGGCAAAAAACACCTTCCATTTGGTTCAGGCGTTTTACCAACAGATCTCTGCGAAGGGTATATTCATTATTTACTTCTTCAAAATAACTGTTGGGCGTATCTACGGCTGCCTCGCCAGCAAGCTGAGGGATCATTCCCGGACTGAGCCTTGCTTGAGCAAATTTTAGCGCAGCAGACATCACCGCCTTATTTTTAGTGATGAGACAACCTAAACGAGCGCCGCAAGCACTGTAACGTTTAGACACGGTATCCATCACAATTACATTTTCTTCCAAGCCTTCCAAATGCATCGGCGAAATGAAATTCCTTCCATCATAACAAAACTCACGGTATGCCTCGTCAGAAAACAAATACAAGTCATATTTTAAGCAAAGCGTTTTGAGTGCTGTTAATTCTTCTTTAGAATAGAGGTATCCCGTGGGGTTGTTAGGGTTGCAAATGATGATGGCTTTAGTTTTCGGCGAAATTAATTTTTCGAACTCCGAAATGGCAGGTAGGGCAAAACCGTCTTCAATGTTCGATAAGATGGGTTTCACCACCACATCACTCATACAGGCAAAGCCGTTATAATTTGCGTAAAATGGCTCAGGGATAATGATTTCATCGCCCGGATTTAGGCAGGCCTGCATGGCAATGGTAATTGCTTCAGAACCACCATTGGTCACTAAAATATCTTCATGAGTCAGCTGGTAATTCAGTTTATTATAATATTCAGCTAATTTTTTTCTGTAGGATAGCGTGCCCTCAGAAGCGGTGTAAGCCCAAACCTTGAAATCAATATTTTTGATCGCATCCAGCATGATTTCCGGAGTTTCGATATCCGGCTGGCCGATATTGAGATGATAAACTTTCTTTCCTTCCAATTTTGCTTTTTCAGCAAATGGACTCAACTTTCTGATGGGTGAAGCGGGCATTTGCGCTCCTTTAATTGACACTTTAGGCATGGCACAAAAATACAAAAACCCCGCTGATGGCGGGGTTTTTTCTCGTATAAAATTATGATTACTTGGTAACTACTTCACCTTTGATGTAAAGGGACTTTACCGGAGTTTTCGCGTTCGATTTAATGGTGATTGCTTTGCTGAAAGGCATTGCCGCCGCTGCATTGTAGGTTACCTTAATCACGCCGCTTTCCCCTTTTTTAACAGGAGTTTTGGTGTATTCAGGAACGGTACAACCACAGGTTGATTCCACATTGGTAATGATGATTGGTTCTTCACCTATGTTGGTAAATTTAAAGTCCACACTCACCGGTTTACCCTGAGGAATTTTTCCAAAGTCATAAGTTTCCTTGTCGAACTTAAACTCAGGTTGTTGTTGAAGGCTCATTGCAGTAAGGCCTAAAAAGCCAATTGCGAAGGCGCATAAAATCAAAATTTTTTTCATTTTAATAGAATTAGTATTTCAAATATAAAATTAAAACCCGATACAGGCATCAACATGCTAATTTTATTATAAAACGTATAAATAGTTGATAGCGTATATTTTCTTATTTTTGCGCTTAAGAAAACACTGTTATGCCTGAAAGAACTCCTGTAGAAACAATAGGTTTTGAGAATGATGAATTGAGTTTTGATGATTTCAAGCAGATTGTCATCAACGATTATAAGATCGCTTTCGAAAGCCGACAGGCGAGCTTGTTGGGCCGTAAAGAAGTACTCACCGGCAAGGCCAAGTTCGGTATTTTTGGAGATGGCAAGGAATTGGCGCAGATTGCCATGGCCAAGGCATTTAAGAACGGCGACTGGCGTTCCGGTTATTACCGCGATCAAACATTCATGTTCGCCACGGGTATGTCTAACATCACCGAGTTCTTTGCTCAGTTATATGCAAATCCTGATGTGGATGCAGAACCAGCATCTGCCGGCAGGCAAATGAATGGTCATTATGCTACTCGCAGCTTACATGCCGATGGTAGTTGGAAAGACCTGACTGCACAGAAAAATTCTTCAGCCGATATCTCTCCAACTGGCGGACAGATGGCCCGATTGGTTGGTTTGGCTTATGCCTCCAAATTATTTCGTAATAATGCCGAACTCGAATACCTGAAGAATTTTTCTGTTCAGGGCAATGAAGTGGCTTTCGGAACCATAGGCAATGCTTCAACCTCTGAAGGAGTGTTTTTTGAAGCGATGAATGCTGCCGGGGTATTGCAAATCCCAATGGCAGTTTCTGTTTGGGACGATGCCTATGGTATTTCTGTTCCGGCCGAATATCAGACCACCAAGCAAGATATTTCAGAAATTCTCAAAGGTTTCCAGCGTGATGATAAGGGAGACGGATTTGAGATTTATAAAGTAAAAGGATGGGATTACCCGGGCCTTTGTCAAACCTATCAGCAGGCCATTCAGGTTTGCCGGGAGCAACATGTGCCGGTGTTGATCCATGTAACCGAAGTGACACAGCCGCAGGGTCACTCCACCTCCGGTTCGCATGAGCGCTATAAATCTAAAGAGCGTTTGGAGTGGGAACAGGAGTACGATTGTATTGCCCAGATGCGTAAGTGGATGCTCGATGCGCAAATGATTACTGAAGAGGATCTGAATGCACTCGAAGAAACCGCAAAAAACTACGTTCGCGAATGTCAGAAAAAAGCACTGAACGATTTTCTTATCAAAATTCAGGAGGAAAAAGAGGAAGCGGTTCAGTTATTGAATGCCACTGCCCAGCAAGAAGTACAGGCCTTGGCTCAAGAATTGTCTAAAATTAAGGATGCCTCGCGAAAAGATGTTTTTACAATTCTCCGCAAAGGAATTCGCTTGCTGAGAGGACAACAAAATCTCGCGAAAGCGGAATTGATCCAATGGTATGAGGCGCAAAGTAAGCAAAACCACGACCGATATAATTCTAAATTATTTACTGAAACCGGTCAGCGCCCAGAGGCCATGCCGCAAGTTGCAGTGGAATATGCTCCGGATGCAGCAATTTTAGATGGCCGTGAAATTTTGAATGCTTGTTTTGATACTCATTTTTCACGCGATCCTCGGATTTTGGCCTTTGGCGAAGATGTGGGTCGAATTGGCGATGTGAACCAAGGTTTTGCCGGTTTACAAGAAAAATATGGCGATTTGCGTATTACCGATACCGGTATCCGTGAAATGACGATTGTAGGGCAGGGTGTAGGCCTAGCTATGCGTGGTCTTAAACCTATTGCCGAGATCCAATACCTAGATTATCTATTGTTTGCCTTAAATATATTGAGTGATGATTTGGCTACGGTGAGTTACCGTACCAAAGCTGGACAAAAAGCACCGCTGATTATCCGCACCCGCGGTCACCGTTTGGAAGGTATCTGGCATTCGGGCTCACCCATCGGGATGATCTTACATTCACTCAGAGGCGTGCATGTTTGTGTGCCCCGCAACATGACCCAGGCTGCCGGAATGTACAATTTACTGTTGCGTGCCGATGAACCAGCATTGGTGATTGAATGCCTTAATGGTTATCGATTAAAAGAAAAATTGCCACAAAATATAGGCGATTTTACTGTGCCATTGGGTAAAGCCGAAATTATTCGTCAGGGAAGTGATATCACAGTGGTTTCTTATGGTTCCACTCTTCGCTTAGTGGAAGAAGCAGCCGAAGAATTGGAAAATCTCGGTATTTCTGTAGAAATAGTGGATCCGCAAACCTTACTGCCTTTCGATTTGGAGCATTTAAGTGCTCAATCTGTAAAGAAAACCAATAAATTATTGGTGGTGGATGAAGATGTTCCTGGAGGCGCATCTGCTTATATTTTGCAGCAGATCCTCGAAACCCAAAAAGCGTACTATGCATTGGATAGTCAGCCGAGAACGCTTACCGCGAAAGCTCACCGTCCGCCTTACGGTTCGGATGGCGATTATTTCAGTAAGCCTTCGGTAGATGATGTGGTGGAAACCGTTTACGCCATGATGCACGAAAGCAATCCGACAAAATTTCCGGCTATCTATTAAAGTTTAGCAGTCTTATTTCGTAAGTAATGGTCTGCCATCACCAAGGCGGCCATAGCCTCTACAATGGCTACCGCACGGGGCACCACGCAAGGGTCATGGCGGCCTTTGCCCTGAATAGTAGTGGCATTACCTTTTCTGTCTACTGTTTGCTGGTCTTGCATTAAAGTAGCAACCGGTTTAAAAGCCACACGGAAATTGATATCCATCCCATTAGAAATGCCGCCCTGAATGCCACCCGAGAAATTGGTCAGCGTTCTGGTTTTTTCGCTTTCACGGATAAATAAGTCGTTATGTTCAGAGCCTTTCATTTCGGCTCCGGCAAAACCTGATCCGTATTCAAAGCCGTGAACGGCATTGATGCTCAGCATCGCCTTGCCTAAATCGGCATGTAATTTATCGAATACCGGCTCCCCCAAGCCTACCGGACAATTCCTGATAATGGCCGAAATTTTGCCGCCAATGGTATCGCCTTCTTTCCGTATGCTTTCGATTAAATCAATCATTTCTTTAGCCGTAGCCGGATCTGCACAACGAACCAGGTTGTTCTCGCGATGCTGGATGAGTCTGCTCAGATCATTTTGATCCAGATTAGGGACTTCAACTGATCCAACTGCAGACACATGGGCAAAAATTTCGATGCCTGCTTGTTTGAGCAATATTTTGGCAATAGCACCTGCAGCTACCCTGGCTGCCGTTTCGCGGGCTGAAGAACGGCCCCCACCACGATGATCGCGATGGCCGTATTTCTGCTGATAGGTGAAGTCGGCATGCGAAGGTCGAAAGGTATCTTCCAGATGGGTGTAATCTTTAGAACGCTGATCTTCGTTAGGAATGAGGATTGTAATGGGTGTCCCGGTAGTTTTACCTTCGTACACTCCTGAAATTATCTTTACAGAGTCACTTTCTTTACGCTGGGTGGTCAGCTTTGATTGACCAGGACGGCGTTTGTCCATTTCGGCTTGAATAAACTCAAAATCAACGTTGAGATTCGCCGGACAACCGTCGATGACTACCCCAATGGCTTCGCCATGTGATTCGCCAAAAGTGGTAATCTTAAAAAGTGTTCCAAAGGTGTTTCCTGCCATGTGCTAAAATTACGCTTTAATTTCAAATCCTGCCTGCTCCAGGTGTTTCCAAAAATCAGGATACGATTTATTCACCACTTCCGGATCTTGAATCTCCACTTCATCAATAATTAAAGCCAATGGCGCAAATGCCATGGCCATGCGGTGATCGTCGTATGTGTCAATACTTAGCTTTTTGGGCAATTGCAATCCACTGCAGTCCAGTTTATAAGTCAGGTTTTTCTCAATTAATTGTACTCCCAATTTAGCCAATTCTGTTTGCAGGGCCTTGATCCGGTTGGTCTCTTTTATTTTGAGCGTTTCCAATCCCGTAAAGGTGGCATCATGTCCGAAGGCTGCACAGCATACAATCAGCGTTTGCGCCAGATCCGGACAGTCTTTCATGTCGAATATTTTTCTCAGAGGCGTTCTTGTTTCTTTAGAAATTACAAGACCTCCGTTTGTAAACTGCGAAGTGATGCCAAAATTGGCCATCAATTCTGTTATTTTGCTATCGCCCTGTAAACTGTAAGCCTGCATTGAAGGCAAAAAGAGGTTCGACTTTTGGGCTAAAGCCGCGATTACATACCAGTAAGAAGCTGCACTCCAATCGGGTTCAACTTCCAGATTAGCAACCTTGAATGGCTGATGTGCGATGTGGATGTTTTGTCCAAGCCATGAATGGCGAATTCCCGCAAGCTCCATCATTGCTAAAGTCATCTCCACATATGGTTTAGAGGTTAATTCTCCCTCGATTTGGATATTCAAACCTCGCTCGAAAACTGGTGCAATGAGCAGTAAAGCGGAGAGGTACTGACTGCTAACATCTCCTTTTATTTGAATTGTATCGGTCTGTTGTACCAGTGGACCTTTAATTTTTAAAGGCGGGAAGCCTTCATTTTCTGCATAATGGATAGTTGCCCCAAGGTTTTTTAATGCTTCCACCAAAATCCCGATAGGTCGCTCTTGCATTCGCTCAGTTCCTGTGAGTGTAAATTCTCCGTTTTGGAGCGACAAATAAGCAGTTAAGAAACGCATGGCGGTACCGGCCGCACCCACGTGCAGTTCGGAGTTGGGGCTTTGGAGTTTGGAGTTTAAAATCTGCTGCAATATTTGGGTATCGGCAGCAGCAGAAAGGTTACCAACCGAAACTTGGCCCTTACTTAATGCCTGTAAAATAAGTGCCCGGTTGCTCTCACTTTTAGAACCCGTCAGCTCAATTTTGGTGTCGATTTTTTTGCTGGGATGAGAAATTACGATCGATTTCATGATTTTGCTTGGGGCGGAACCCCCTCATTCATAATTTCTGTTTGTTTACGGATGGATTCTCCGTGGATCAATTCAAGCAATTTACCTACAAAGTTCATTTCAAGGTTCAATGCCTTTGCAAAATCGCTTCTTTTGTGGATGATCTCATCCCAACGGCTCACTTGAAAAATGGTAACTCCGTTGTCACGTTTATATTCGCCGATTTTTTCGACTAATTTCATCCGCTCAGCCATTGTCTGAATTATTTGATCATCAATTTGATCGATCTGTGCTCTTAATTTGAATAAATTATCTTCAAATTCAGCATTTTTCACCTCAGGCGATCTCAAGGTCAAATTCCCTATAAGTTCATCTAAATCCCTTGGAGTAAGTTGTTGTTTGGCGTCGGTCCATGCTTGGGGAGGATCCAGGTGTGACTCGATCATCAATCCCTGCATATCCAGATCCAGCGCTTTTTGTGCGATGTAGGGAATCAGTTCTCTGTTCCCGCAAATGTGGCTCGGATCGTTGAAGATGGGCAGTTCGGGTGCCAGTGTTTTTAACTGGATAGCCAGTTCCCACATCGGCTCGTTACGAAAAGGACTTTTCTCAAAAGAGGAAAAACCACGATGAATGGCAGCCAATTTGGTAATTCCTGCATGATTAATTCGCTCCAAAGCGCCGCACCAAAGGGATAAATCGGGGTTCACCGGATTTTTAACCAAAACCGGAACGTCGACTCCTTTAAGGGCATCGGCAATTTCCTGAACTGTAAAAGGATTTACGGTAGATCTGGCACCTACCCAGAGGATATCTACACCGGCTTTAAGGGCTTCCTCCACGTGTTGGGCCTTGGCTACTTCTACCGCAGTAGGTAAACCAGTTTCCGCTTTAGCTTTTTTCAGCCAGTTCAATCCAATGCTTCCAACTCCTTCAAATTCACCCGGACGTGTTCTGGGTTTCCATATGCCGGCTCTTAGTACGGCTACCCTTCCGGTTTTAGCCAATAAGCGAGCAGTGCTCAATAGTTGCTCCTCGGTTTCGGCACTGCATGGCCCTGCAATTAATGGAGGTTGCTCACAGCTGGGTAACCAGCTGTTCAAAGGCGAAATATCTAGGGCCAATTTCATGATCTCACGCTCGAATTAAATTCCGGTAAAATTCTAAACTATTTTTGATTTCTTCAGGACTGGCATACTGATCATAATCGCATGATCCAATCTGGTTGATGAGGGCAAAACCGATTTTACCAGCTTCGTTTTTCTTGTCGTTTTGCATGTAATGGATCAAGGCCAAATCAGCTCCTGCTGAAAGAGGGATCATCGGGAATTTAGCCTTTATGCAATTGCAGATTTGTACCAATTCTTCTTCAGCCAATCCATTTAGTTGCTTTGAGAGAAAAGCCTCGCAAATCATACCGATAGCCAAAGCTTCGCCGTGGAGTAGGGGAGTGGTACTTTCCAGGAAGTAGCTCTCCAAAGCATGACCAATGGTGTGTCCGAAATTGAGTGTTTTTCGTAGATTTTGCTCGCTCGGATCAGATATAACTACTTCATTTTTAATTAATAAAGATTTGTATATTAATTCTGTATTTATACTTTTGATATCAATAGACTGTAAATAAATGAAGTAAGACTTATCTGCAATCAATCCATGTTTAAGCATTTCTGCATATCCAGCAATTAATTGTCTATTATCCAATGTTTTAAGGAATTCTGTTTCAATAAAAACTGCTTTTGGCTGTGTGAAGGTGCCAATGCAGTTTTTAACCTGGTCCATATCAATACCGGTCTTGCCGCCAACAGCTGCATCTACCTGCGCAAGCAAGCTGGTGGGTACCTGTACAAAATCGATTCCTCTTTTATAAGTAGCAGCTGCAAAACTTCCCATATCGCACACCACACCTCCGCCCAAATTAATGAGCAGACTTTTACGATCAGCACCGAAATCGAGTAACATTTTCCAGATACCGATGCAGAAGTCGATGTTCTTGTTTTCTTCTCCGGGTTCAATTTCGATCACATCAAATTCGGTCAGCTCAGGCAATGCTTTCTGTATCAAGGGTAGGCAGTGTTCGGCGGTGTGCCTATCTACCAAGAAGAATATTTTACTATACTTTCGCTCTTCCAGAAATCTACCTAATTCTTCGAGTGCATCTTGTACATAAATTTTATAGCCTGTACTTTCTAAAGCCCTTGTCATACAATCTCAATTTCTTGGCCATTAAATGCAATTCGATCTCCTTTTTTCACCTTCAGTCTTTTCCGGTAATCAACCTGTCCATTATAAAGCACCTCTCCCTGACTCACCACAATTTGTGCCTCTCCTCCGGTCTGAACCAAGTTGGTGGCTTTTAATAATTGGATGAGGGGGATAAATTCACCTTCCAGCTTAAATTTGATCATTTTGTAAAGGTATAAAATCGCTAATTAATTATAACATGCTCTGGGTTTGAGCCTTATTTTTAACTTTGCTGCATGCAAGTAAAACACCAGGAGAATCATCCGCCAAAAGGCGATTCTTTATCTTTTGATAATACTGAAATTGCATTCAGAAATAAAAGCAATGCTGAATTAAACAGGGCTTATTGGTTGTTTAAACTCATTAGTATCAATATTTTAACTAAAATAGGTCCTTCACTGACCAATTTTGCGATAAAAATTGGCTTGCCTATTACTGGAATAATCAAGGCTACCATTTTTAAACATTTTTGCGGTGGCGAAACCATTGCTGACTCTGAAAAGGCCATTGCACAACTGGCTGCGGGTAAAGTGGGAACCATTCTGGATTATTCAGTAGAAGGGGAGGAAGAAGAATTGGTTTTTGATGAAACTTGCGCCGAAGTGATCCGCACCATCGAGAGAGCTAAGGGCGATCAGCGCATTCCTTTAACGGTTTTTAAGCTCACGGGTATTGCCCGCTTTGCTTTGTTAGAAAAACTGGATGCTAAAAAATCACTCGATTTTGAAGAAAAACAAGAATTTGAACGGGTAAAAGATCGGGTAAAACGCATTTGTAGTCGTGCCGCCGAATTGGAGGTGCCGGTAATGATCGATGCAGAGGAAAGCTGGATTCAGGAAACCATCGATGAGTTGGCATTGGAGATGATGAGACTCTATAACCGTAAGAAATTGCTTGTTTACAATACTTATCAACTTTATCGTCACGATAAACTGGCTGATTTGAAGGCAGATATCGCAACTGCGAAAAAAGAAGGCTTTATTCTAGGGGCCAAATTAGTTCGGGGTGCCTATATGGAAAAAGAGCGTAAACGTGCTGCAGAGATGGGGTATCCATCGCCTATACAGCCCGATAAAGAAAGCAGCGACCGAGACTACGATTTGGCTGTTAACGCCTGCATGCAGCACTTGGATCATGTCGGTTTTGTTGCCGGTACACACAACGAAAACTCATGCCTTTTACTCGCTGATTTACTCGATCAGCAGGGTGTGGAGCACCAGCATCCGCATGTGTTTTTCTCTCAATTGCTGGGGATGAGCGATAACCTCAGCTTCAATTTATCGAACGCCGGATACAATGTGGCAAAATATGTTCCTTATGGTCCCGTTAAAGCTGTATTGCCGTATTTGTTTAGAAGGGCACAGGAAAATACTTCCATTGCCGGGCAAATGGGCCGCGAATTGGGATTGATTCTGAAAGAGAAGCGAAGAAGAGGAATATAATGATGCAAGCTGCAAAGTCAAAAAATGCCCTTAATTTCATTTTTTTAACCCTGCTGATTGATATCACCGGTTTGGGTATCATCATTCCGGTGGTTCCAAAGCTGATTACCGAATTAAGTGGCGAAGGATTGAGTGCAGCTTCAGAATATGGTGGCTGGCTCACCTTTACCTATGCCATCATGCAATTTATTTTTTCGCCCGTTTTAGGCAATTTGAGTGATCGTTATGGCCGTCGACCGGTTTTGCTGATCTCCCTTTTTGGTTTAGGTATCGATTATTTATTTCTGGCCTTTGCGCCCAGTCTGTTTTGGTTGTTCGTCGGTCGGATGGTAGCAGGTGTTGCTGGAGCAAGTATCACCACGGCAACGGCTTACATCGCCGATGTATCCTCCCCAGAAAAAAGAGCACAAAACTTCGGTTTAATAGGTGCGGCTTTCGGAATTGGGTTTATAATTGGGCCGGTAATGGGCGGACTTTTGGGTCAATATGGAGCAAGAATCCCTTTTTTGGCCGCTGCTGCGCTTTCTTTGCTGAATTTTCTGTATGGCTATTTTATTCTGCCGGAGTCATTGCCAAAAACCAAGCGCAGAGACTTTCAATGGAAAAATGCAAATCCCATCAAGTCAGTTATTCGATTGAAGCGTTATCCTCAGGTATTAGGTTTAGTTGGGTCTTTGATTTTGGTATACCTCGCCGGACAGGCAATACAAAGTGTGTGGACTTATTACAACATGTATAAATTTGGATGGAATGAAACGCTGGTGGGTTATTCTTTAGGCTTTATTGGCTTAATGGTGGCCTTGGTACAGGGAGGTTTGATCCGAATTGCCATTCCTAAATTAGGGCAAGAGAAAAGTTTGTATATCGGACTGGCATTGTACAGTTTTGGTTACCTTTTATTTGCTTTTGCAACAGAGAGCTGGATGATGTTTGCTTTTATGATTCCCTATGCATTAGGTGGTATAGCCGGTCCCGCTTTGCAAGGGATTATTTCTACTCATGTGCCCGATGATGAGCAAGGCGAGCTCCAAGGTACATTGACCAGCATGATGAGCCTTACATCTATTGTTGGTCCATTGTTAATGACTCATCTTTTTGCAAATTTCACCGGTGAGCAGGCGATTTACGAATTTCCTGGAGTGTCGTTTTTGGTCGGATCGGTCTTATTTCTATTGAGTAGTATTTGGGCCTACCGCTCCATTCATGCTAAGGCTTAAACTTTTCTTTGCCGCTCAATAAGTCGAAGAACAATAGAAAATCGCTAGCCAGGCTATAGGCCGGATATTTGAAAGTTGCGGGTTTATTTTTCTCGAAGAAAAAATGACCTATCCATGCAAAACCATATCCCACAAAAGGTATCAACATTAATAACCTTGCATCATGAAATAGCAGGGAGGCTGGCAATAACAATATCACCAAGGCGGTGCCGATGAAATGCAGGATACGACTGGTGCTGTTACTATGCTCGGTGAGGTAAAAAGGGTAAAACTCCTTAAGTGATTGATAACGTTTTTCTTCCATCGTTCTAATTTAGAAAAATTGCTTATAAAATTCCAGACTGATACAGGAATTCAGGTAGGCTTTGTTCTGGAGTAAGCAGATGGGTGCTAAGCCCCAGCATTGCGCCGGTACGGAGGTGCTGAGGACTGTCGTCGATGAATAGGGTTTCACTTACCTTTAGATCATGTTTTTCGATCACATATTCGAATATGTTTGCATCCGGCTTACGCATACCCATCAGATGAGAATAGTAATCTTTTTCAAAAAACACTTCGTTTGATGCTAAACCATGTACACGATTTAAATATTCCATAATCCATTCGTAATGGATTTGATTGTTATTACTCAATAAAAATGTACGGTATTTCGATTTGGCAGCCAATAAAACTTCGTGATTGCCGGCTGGCACCCCAATTAGCAGACTATTCCAAGCATCGTCGATCTCGGTATCGCTCAATGAAGGGTGATTGGCCAACTTCCTAATCCCATCCCTGAACTCAGCAGGAGAGATCTGACCTTTCTCAAATTCATTGAAAATAGGGTGGTGGCCGCTATGAGAAAAAAACTCTTCTACATTTTTAATCCCTAATTCAACGAAGCTTTGTTGTGCTCTCCTGAAGTCGATGCGAAAGATGACGTTCCCGTAATCGAAAATGATGTTTTTAATTTCAGACATGTTTTGATTTTAAAATCTGCCTGCAAATATGTAAAATTGCAGTGCAAAAACATTGTTTTAGCGGCGCCTATAGCTCAGTCGGTTAGA
>CANGZD010000014.1 GCA_947458875.1 Sphingobacteriaceae bacterium | reverse complement strand
TAGAGCCGCAAAAATCCTATTTTTGCAAACCTTCGTAAGAAGCTCGGGGTGTAGCGTAGCCCGGTATCGCGCCACATTTGGGATGTGGAGGTCGTAGGTTCGAATCCTGCCACCCCGACGAAAAAAGCCCTTAATTGCTTAAGGGCTTTTTTAATTGGATAAAAACTGATTTTTTAAATCTGTTCCGATTTTTTACTTTTGTAATGCTTTGCCTCCATAGCTCAGCTGGATAGAGCAACGGTTTTCTAAACCGTGGGTCACAGGTTCGAATCCTGTTGGGGGTACCAAAACCGGAATAATTATTCCGGTTTTTTTATTTTCTTACAAATTTAGTATTCAGCTCCTCCAAACCATTCTTTAACTTAATGATATAAACTCCAGGTTTGAGGGTTGATAAGTGCTTGGTGAGCAGTTCAGACAAACTCAATATTTCTCCAGATCCTTTTAAAACAACATTGCCATCAAAATCTGAAATGATCATGTTCCAATAGATCTGAGCATTGTCAACATCTGAAATAGTTAAATAAACTTGATCTGATACCGGGTTAGGGTATAGCCTTAGCTTTCTGTTGGTCTTGTCAGATAATTTTACAGTAACGACTTGGCTATAGGTACTGTTTCCTTGCTGATCAACTATTTTTAATCTAAAAAAATTGGTGTTTGCTGATGTGCTTGGGTCAATGCCTTCATACTGCTGCGGTACATCACTATTCCCTTTACTATTAATTTTTATAATCTCCTGATAGGTATGCCCATCATAGCTCTTTTCGAGTGAAAAAAAGTTTATTTGCTGCTCCATTGCAGTTTCCCATTTCAAAACAATTTTATTTGCCTGATTTGTAGCCTTGAAATAATTGAGTTTATACAAGGTGCTCTGTAAAATATCTCCCTTCAACGGCTCCGTTTTAAAGAAACCGATAACGCTGGATGTGATGGCCATGTCAATCACATTGAATTCACTCATACCCACGTTAGAAGAAATACCATAAAAACGTCTTAATGCTGGATAAGGATCTGTTGTGTTTTCTCCGGCAGGATAGAGATTACTTTTGCTTTGTATGGCTAAATCATAAGGATTACTCATGGCTAGGTGAGCACTAGGGCCGTAAATTGGAATACCGGGCACGGGTTCAGGGCTTCCATCGTGTCGCGATGGATGGTGTAGGGGGTCCATCGGATACTTGCTGCCTAAACCGGTGATATAAGTCATGTTTTGTGGATTATTTCCCAGTTGTACATCTAAACTTAAGAGCGCATTCTTTTTGTATTTTTCTAATCCTGTTAAGTAGAAAGCCATTATTAGATCCCAAGAATATCGGCTCGATTGACCGTAGGCTCCCCATCCCAGAAAATCCACTACATCCAATCTGCAGGCGCTACGATAAAAATTAGTCTCAATGCGGGGCGAGAGGGTATTTTCTGCATAGTTAACAATGGCTTGTTTAATGTTGGTTACTTTGTTTTCATCAATAGGATGATTAGTAGTGACATAAGCCAGTGAGGCCGCTATTTGATGATGCTGAAATGGATTCCATCCCCAGAATGGAGGATGTTTTGACCAATAATCATCAAACAAATTCCTAAAATTTAAGTCTCCGGTTGATTTGTATAATTCTGCGGCGGCCCAGGCCCTTTCGTCTTGATCACCTTCAGGATCGGGATAATCGCCACCACCCATTCCAGCCGTTCCGGGATCATAACCTCCAGCCGGAGCGGAATCGGGATGTGCCAGTAAAAAATTCATGGCTAGTTTAGCTTGGTTCAGGCATTGATCAGCAAAATTGGGTAAAAAAGGCTTGAATATGCGGTTTGCCATGGCCATGATTGCTGCAAACTGTCCGGTTGTATTGGTGGTTTTTTCTGAGATGTACCTCATGCCCAAATCATCATCAGGCATGGTGGTAGGCCAGTTAAGTGTGGTTACTCTCTCATAAACACCTCCATCGTCTGCTTGCATTTTAAGCAGCCATTTCAGCTCATGTTTTGCTTCATCTAAAATATCTGGAATCCCATTGCCACTTTCGGGTAGATTCAATTCGCCATCGCTAAATTTTTCGGGATAGAATTGATAAATCGTCAGCAAATAATACAATGCAGAAAGTCCGGGAGTAGCATATTTACCATAATCCCCGGCATCGTGCCAGCCCATGGGCATGGGTATGTTTTGATGAATGGGCTCACCATTGTACAGGCTCGACTTTAACCAGGAATCATGAGAGTAACCGTCGTTCAAATGACATTCACCATGGCTCCATTTCGGATCTGCAAAAGGCTCTTTGAGTGCCATTCCACATCTTTGATAAAACAAACCCCTTGCGGTGGTATAGTATGCAGCATCTAACACGCGATCTGATATTTCAAAATCGTAGGAACGTCCAATTCCTGGAACATAAACGTAGTATTTCCCCGGGGAATAAAAACTACTGAAATCACAATCAAAAATTAACTCGCCACTAAGTTTTAAGTCGCTTCCCCTGAAATCGGGGCTGCTGTTTAAAACCACCTCGTGTGTATCTGATCTTTTAAGTTGAAAATTTGATGCACCTATTGGCATTTCACCGGCATCTCCTAAATAATTTCCGATATACGCATATTTCGGCCCCCAGCTAAAATAGCCAACTTGATTCACCTTTACAGAATGATTGATCAACTGTAGATCGTTGAATTGGAAGGATATTTTTTGTGGAGCAATAAAGCTATTTCCAGCCCCATCTTTTATGTTATTGATGGTGATTGTATAGTTTTTGTTGTTTTTTAGTTTTTTGTTGAGCACCAGGAAAATCTCATTCTTCAACAAGGGATTGGTGGAATAATCTGGGAAATCCCTCACATAAAAATGCCGTCCAATTTTGTTTGGAAATTGAGGGAAGCTGAACTCAGGATCGTCAATGCTGGTGATGTTGTAGTTAAACACTTGCAAAACATCATTCATATCATAGCGTCCGCTGATATTCAATTTGATTACCTGATTTGATAATAAATTGATCGAATCGACCTTATTAGCTTCCGTATCAAACGCAATCAACTCGTCTAAATAAAAACTAAACAAGTTATCAGCATTAGTTTCAAATCTGATATTCTCTACACTATGCAGTTGATATTCCGCGGTCTTTAATAATTGAGTGGGAATTTTAACCAGTTTATATTGAGAATCGATCGGGCCATTTTCTACGTAAGGGGCAATATCGATCATCTGGCTACTATAAGGCCAGCCTGTTAATCCAAATTTGAGGTTTGCTCCGACGAGCTCACTTTTCAAATAAAATCGGATCTCGTTATGTGTAGATAAGTCTACCCGCCATTTATCCTGACATTTTAAATTAATGATTGCCGGTTTCCATTTGTTGATTGTGCCTTTGAAAGCCCATTGCCCGACATATGGACTGGAATTATCGGAAATGCCGTTACTAAATATGCAGTTAGCAATGATAGGAGTTTCACCATTCCACAATGGTAAATTTTGTGATTTTGCACCTATGGTGCACAAAAATATTAGGGTTAAATTGATGATATTTTTCATAGTTAGGTATGATTACCCTAACTAAATATCAATACTTAAGAAATTGTTTTATTTCTTATAAAGAAAATTTATAAACAATAAAATGTTTATCCGAAGAACAGGTAGCTCACGAAAATGGCAGCTATTACACCGAAAAGATCGGCCAATAAACCAGCGCTGATTGCATAACGAGTTTTTTTGATACCTACTGAACCAAAATACAATGCTACAATATAAAAGGTGGTATCGGCTGAGCCCTGAAAAACACAGGATAGCCGGCCTACAAAAGAGTCGGGACCAAAGATTTTCATCGAATCGAGCATCATGGCTCTTGAGCCAGAGCCGCTGAGTGGTTTCATAAGTGCAACGGGTAGTGAATCGGTAAATCGCGTATCAATGTTTAAGAAAGAGAATCCCCACTTAAATCCCTCTACCACATAACTTAAAGCTCCTGAATTTCTAAGCACACTAATGGCGGCCAGCATGGCTACCAGGTAAGGAATGATTTTGATGGATGTTTCAAAACCACCTTTGGCACCTTCAATAAACGATTCAAAAACATTTACTTTTTTACGAATGGCGCCCAGGATGAAGGTAACGGGGATGGCAAATAACAGAACATTACTGATCACCTTAGAAACTTCACTGATCTGTTCTTTACTGAGATAGGCCGTGAAATACCAAACTAACAAGGAGATGAAAGCGATTAATCCCAATAACCAGGAAATGATGACCCGATCCCAAAGGTTGATTTTTTGCCAAATGGAGACAATGAGCATGGCTGCAATGGTTGCCACAAAAGTGGCAATGATGCAGGGGATGAAAATATCGGTAGGATCTTGAGCACCCATGATGGCCCTTTGTGCAATGATGGAAATTGGTAAGATGGTTAATCCCGAGGTATGCAATACCAGGAACATAATTTGAGCATTAGATGCGGTTTCCTTTTGTGGATTTAGTTCCTGCAAGGTGCCCATGGCTTTTAAACCCAATGGAGTAGCCGCATTATCTAAGCCAAGCATATTGGCCGAAAAATTCATCATCATTTGTCCGCTTGCCGGATGATTTTTTGGGACTTCGGGAAATAAACGACTAAAAAATGGGCCTACTATTCGTGACAAAAAATTAATGGCGCCCGCTTTCTCACCAATATTCATAATACCTAACCAAAAAGCCATGGTGCCCACCAATGGAAGTGCAATGTCCATCACCGAGGTTTTGGTGCTATCGAATAAGCCTTCTACCAATAATTTGAATATTTCGGTATCGCCTAAAAAAATGAGTTTAAAAAGTGCAATGCTAAAGGCGATGATGAAGAAAGAGATCCAGATGTAATTTAAGGCCATGTAATGATTTAAGTGGAACTAAATTACAAAAGCCTCCATTTTTTGGAGGCTTTTGTGGATTATTTTTTACCAGACTTGGCTTTTTGTTGCTGTTGTGCCTGACGCATGTAATCTTCCATGCGCTGCTGGAATTTTGATTTTTTCTTTTCCGATTCAGGTTTTTTCTTGTTCTCCTGTATTTTGGCATGGATTTTTTCATCGTCTACAAATTGACGAATCATGAACTGCTGACCAAAAGTTAATAAGTTGGCCAAGAAGTAATAATAGTTTAACCCAGTTGGATAACTGTTCAATACCCCGAAGAATATGATTGGCATGATGTAGCCAATGTATTTCATTTGCCCGCTTGCACCGCTGATCTGATTGTTAAAGTAGGTATAAATCAAGGTAGAAGCGGTCATCAGTACGCACATCAAACTGATGTGGCTGCCTAAAAATGGAATATTGAATCCAAATTTAAAGAAAGCATCATAGGTCGATAAATCATCCATCCACAAGAAACTCTGTTGACGTAAATCGAACAGGTTAGGGAAGAAGAAGAAAAATGCCATGATGATAGGCAATTGTAAGATCATTGGTAAACAACCACCCAATGGATTTACTCCTGCTTTTTTGTATAATTTGAGGTATTCTTGTTGTAGTAAGGTAGAATTATCTTCACCTACTTTGGCTTTAATCTCATCCATCTCTGGCTTCAAAATTCTCATTTTGGCCATCGACAAGTATGATTTATAGGTTAGTGGGAATAAAACCACTTTTAATAAGATAGTCAATACTAAAATGATCAATCCATAGCTCCACTTGAATCCCGAAAGGAAATCGAAAACTGGAATCACCACATATCGGTTGATGTATTTCAGCGGCCCCCAACCCAAATCAACCAAACGTTCCAGGTCGTAGCCTTGGGCTTGCAGTGTTTGGAATTTATTCGGCCCGAAATAGAAGGCAAGGGGATATTCATTATCACGCCCTTTATTAATTGGTAAATCTACCTGGGCACTGTATGATTTTACAATTCCTTGTGCTGCTTGCGTTTTTACAGAAAGTTTCGCTCTCTCAAATCCATCTTTCGCAATTAAAGCATTGGAGAAGAAATGTTGCTTAAATGCAATCCATTGAATTTTACCATCGGTATACTCTTCTTCATCATCTTCGCTTACGCTCAAATAATCTACATCTTCGCCAATTGGCTGGAAATAGGTGGTTGAATAACGCTGTTCGCTGGCTAAATCTTTTTCTTTTTGATTTAGCGTGGTTTGCCAGTTGAGGCTAAGTTGCTGTTGGTTAGCCGGTAAAATGCTTTCTAAGCCTTGGGTCTTGATTTGTAAACCCAATTGATAAGAATTCTTGTCTAATTGATAAACATAGTCGATGAAACGGCTTTCGTCGTAAGCAAGTCTGAGGGTTAACGATTGTTGACCGGAAGATGCAATCGTTTCAAAATACAAATCGTTGGTATTGATTTTTGTACCAGCGGTACTGAATAGCAATCCAAATTGATTTTGTTCGCCGGAGAACATGATGAGGGGTTTGCCATCATAAGTTTTGAATCCTTTTAATTCTACCGAGCTAACTTTAGCACCCTTATTGTTAATTAAAACCCTGATCAGTTCGTTTTCAAGCACAATTTCTTGTTCTGTTCCTTGAAAACTCTTACCAAATGGACCTTTTACAAGACTTGTATCAATTGCTTTTTGAACACTTTTGATGGCTGCAATTCCGGCAGCTTTTTTGGCGGGTTGCGAATTCAATCTTGCAATGGAATCTTGAACCAGCTTTTCTCTTTTTATCTCTTCTTCAGAAGGTTTCATCAAAAAGGTGGAACCTACTAAAATCACCAGGATCAGGAACAGACCCCAAAATGTATTTCTATCCATGTTTAAATATTTCGAATGGGCTTGGGCTATTTTTTATGACTATGGGCCAAAGCTGCGGCGACAAAGTTAACAAAAAGCGGATGAGGATTATCCACTGTTGATTTTAATTCCGGATGGAACTGAACTGCCACAAAATAGGGGTGGTCTTTCAGTTCTACAATTTCTACCAAATTATTTTCGGGATTGATTCCAGAAGCGATCAGGCCTGCCTTTTCATATTGGTTTAAAAAGGCATTATTGAATTCGTAACGATGACGGTGACGTTCGGCAATTTTTGTTTTACCGTAAATGCTGGCGGCTTTGGTTCCTTTCTTGATTTCGCAAGCATAAGATCCTAAACGCATGGTGCCGCCCTTGTTCTTGATTTTTTTCTGCTCCTCCATCATAGAGATTACTGCATTTTTGGTATCGGGGTTCATCTCGGTGCTGTGGGCATCTTTTAATCCCAAAACATTTCTTCCGAACTCAATTACTGAGCATTGCATACCCAAACAAATACCGAAAAATGGAATCTGATTTTCTCTGATGTATTTAATCGCATCGATTTTACCTTCAATACCCCGGCTGCCAAATCCTGGAGCAACCAGCACCCCATCTAATCCAGCTAATTTTTCTTTTACATTTTCGGCAGTGATACTTTCAGAATGGATGCACTTTACCCTCACCTTGCACTCATTTTTTGCACCGGCGTGGATAAATGCCTCATTGATAGATTTATAAGCATCAGGCAATTCTACGTATTTGCCAACCAGTCCAATCTTCACTTCAGCAGTTGGATTTTTCAGGCGGCCTAAGAAATCTTTCCAGCTTTCAAGATCTGGTTCTCCTTTACTCGCCAGTTTTAATTTCTTTAAAACTATTCCATCCAAGTTCTCTTTCCGCATCAATAATGGCACATCGTAAATGGTGCTGGCATCGATAGATTCTATCACCGCATTTCTTTCCACATTACAGAACAAGGCAACTTTTTTACGGATATCGGCCGAAAGGTGATGTTCTGTACGGCAAACCAGGATATCTGGTTGTACACCATACTCCAATAAAAGTTTAACAGAATGTTGCGTAGGCTTCGTTTTTAGCTCTCCGGCGGCAGCCAGGTAAGGAACCAGTGTTAAATGAATCACCAAGCTGTTGTGTTGTCCTAATTCCCAACGTAATTGTCTTACTGCTTCCACATAAGGTAGTGACTCAATATCTCCCACAGTGCCACCCAATTCAGTGATCACAATGTCGTAATTACCGCTTTCTCCTAAAATGCACATATTCCGTTTGATCTCATCGGTAATGTGCGGGATTACTTGTACGGTTTTACCTAAATAAGCACCTTCACGTTCTTTATTGATTACATTTTGATAGATACGTCCGGTGGTGATGTTATTAGCTTGTGAAGTAGGTACGTTAAGGAATCTTTCATAATGACCTAAATCCAAATCTGTTTCTGCTCCATCTTCAGTAACATAGCATTCTCCATGCTCGTACGGGTTGAGTGTACCTGGATCAATATTGATATAGGGATCGAATTTCTGGATCGTTACCCGGTATCCTCTGGCCTGTAAAAGTTTAGCTAATGAAGCAGAAATAATGCCTTTTCCTAATGACGAAGTAACGCCTCCCGTAACAAAAATGTATTTAGTCATGATGTGGTTTGATAGAATTTTCAGCATTAAGAAATGCTAAATTGATTCCTTTTGTACGGGATTCAAAGGTAGTTATTTTTTGGTTTTCGTAGCTATTTGTTGAGAAATTCGCCTTTGTGGATAAAGGGAATTCGAAATCTCATTTAGCGTCTGGAGCAGTAGTGGAGCAATGACGGGAAATTATGTCGTATCTTTGGAAAATTTACAAACAAACAAATTGACTTTTAACGATTTTAACTTTCATCCTGATTTAGAAGAAGGATTATTGAGCATGGGGTACAAAACTCCAACACCTATTCAGCAGGAATCTATTCCACTTATCTTACAGAAGAATGATTTAATAGCTTGTGCACAGACCGGTACAGGTAAAACGGCTTCCTATTTATTGCCAATTTTACATCAGATTACGCAGACTGATAAAAAATACATCAATACGCTTATCCTGGCTCCAACAAGAGAACTTGCTCAACAAATTGATCAACAGGTGGAAGGTCTGGCTTATTTTACAGGGATCAGCTCCATCGCTGTTTATGGCGGTGGAGATGGGGCTATTTATGAAACCCAAAAAAGAGCCTTGAGGGATGGGGTAGACCTAGTAATTGCCACTCCAGGGCGTTTAATTGCTCATTTAAGTTCTGGTGCTATCAATCTCGATCATTTACAGCACCTGGTATTAGACGAAGCAGACCGCATGCTCGACATGGGCTTCAGCGACGATATCATGCGGATTATTTCTTACCTTCCAAAGCAACGTCAAACACTTTTATTCTCCGCAACTTTTCCGCCGAAGATCCGTTCGCTGGCCAATGCCATTTTACAAAACCCGCTGCAGGTGAACATTGCCATATCTAAACCAGCAGAAGGGATCACGCAACAGGCTTACCTCACTCATGAGCATCAAAAACTTCCGCTTATTACTAGCTTATTAAAAGATAAAACTTACCAGAGCGGAATTATTTTCTCTTCCACAAAAGATAAGGTAAAAGAACTCGACAGGGCTTTGAGAAAGACCGGAATTGTTGCCAAAGCTTTTCATTCTGATTTGGATCAGGAGGAAAGAGAAAGTTTATTAATCGCATTTAGGGCTCGTCAATTACCTTTTTTAATTGGCACCGATGTGTTATCAAGAGGAATTGATGTAGAAGGAATTGAGTTGGTACTCAATTACGATGTGCCGCCCGATCCTGAAGATTATATCCACCGCATTGGTCGTACTGCAAGAGCTGCGACTACCGGAACTGCCATCACCTTTGTGAATGAACGTGATCAGCGCCGATTTTTTACCATAGAGAATTTAATCGGTAAAGAGATTCAGAAAATAAATCTTCCTGAGGAACTGGGTGAGGGGCCTCTGTACCAGCCTGAAAAGAAAGTTCAGCACATTGGTGGCCACCATAGAAAGAGCAATTGGAGGAAGAAAAAATCGGGTCCTGCTCGTTCGTCTAAATCCTGATTTCAATAAAATAAATTTCATCGTTGAGCGTTAAATAGTTTAAAATCTAAACCGCTCACAATGAAAAAGTCATTTTATCTTCTTTTATTATTGATTTCAGTCAATTTCTCAGCTGCATTTGCACTTGAGAATGAAAAATTAATGGGTGATAAATCTACCATTTCCAACTATGAAAAGAATCGCATTCAGCAAATAGAATCACGAATTCTGGAAATCAAGTCAATGGATAAGTCGAAGCTTAGTTCGCAGGAGCGTAAAACACTCAGAAAAGAAATTCAGCAAATGAGAAAGGAGATGAAGGGCTTTACTTCGGGCGGTGTTTATTTGTCGGTGGCAGCCATTATCATCATTATATTGGTGCTGATCCTGATTCTTTAATTCCCAGCGTTCAGCTTTTTGAGTAAGATTTCCAGATCTTCTGGTGTATCTACCGCCAGTGTTTCCAGTTCGGTTACTAAGGTGTGGATCTTGAAGTCGTTTTCTATCCAGCGAAGCTGTTCTAAGCTTTCTGCCTTTTCAAGAACGGAAATGGGCAATTGGGTGATATTTTGTAAAGTTTGGCTGCGATAAGCGTAAATGCCAATGTGTTTATAGAAAGTATGGTACTTCAGCCAGTCTGATGGTGGAATTCCTCTCAAATGAGGGATACGCTCCCTGCTAAAATAAATGGCCTCAGCCTTGTTATTGCAAACAACCTTAGGAACATTCTGATTGAATAATTCTTCTTCGGTGTTGATTTTTTTAATTAAGGTGGCCAATTCTACGCCGTTTTCTGAGATTTTTCCACCCAATAGGTCAATTTGTTTAGGATCGATCAGAGGTTCATCTCCTTGTATGTTGATGCAGGCTTCAAAATCTGGAAATTTTGTCATCACTTCTGCACAACGATCGGTACCACTTTGGTGAGCAGCGCTTGTTATTACCGCCATTCCACCAAAATTAGAAACATGCTCCAGAATTTGCTCATCGTCGGTTGCTACCACCACCTGGCTCAAGGAGAGTGATTTACTTGCTTGTTCGTAAACACGTTGAATCATGCTTTTGCCGCAAATATCAGCCAGCGGTTTACCCGGGAATCGGGTAGAAGCATATCGAGCAGGAATAACCCCTAAAATTTTCATGGTGAGGGTGGGGTTTTAATAATTGTTTAAAAAAGACCGTGAATTTCTCTTTCAATACGTTGAATGATCAATCCCAAATCTTCCGGATTATTGGCAAAGTCTAGGTTATCCTTGTCAATGATTAAGAGTTTACCTTCCTTATAACCGTCAATCCAATTTTTATACTTCTCATTCAATTTGGATAAATAATCCAATCGGATACCACTTTCGTATTCGCGGCCACGGCGTTGTATATTGTTTACTAAGGTAGGCACAGAAGCTTGTAAGTAAATTAACAGATCTGGTGCTTTAATGAAAGAGGTGATGTTGTCGAAGATAGCTCTGTAGTTTTCGTAGTCTCTGCCGCTCATTAGGCCCATATCGTGCAAATTTTCTGCAAAAATATAAGCATCTTCATAAATGGTTCTGTCTTGAACAATGCTCTTCTGACTTTTCTGTAACTCAATGATCTGCTGAAAACGGCTATTGAGGAAATAGATCTGTAAGTTAAAACTCCAACGCTTCATATCGCTGTAAAAGTCCTCGAGGTAGGGATTGTTATCCACGGCCTCAAATTGAGCCTCCCAACCAAAATGTTTAGATAGTAACTCGGTCAGGGTTGTTTTACCAGCTCCTATATTTCCAACGATGGCAATGTGCATGATTAATTTTAAAGATTGTTTTGGGTTTTAACTATGGAGGTTGAAATTAATAAAATTCTTCGTTAGAACAATTATAAATGAGCAGTCAGTGTTTTGTAGTCTATAAAGACCTAAACCCAATGATTTCTCTTACTTCTTTAATGGTTCTTGCTGCACTTGCTCTTGCTTTTTCGGTGCCCATTTGTGCCACTTTTTTGAGGTAGGCCGTATCGCTTTCAATTTCCTGAATTCGTTCCCGCATGGGTGCAGTGGCCAAAATCATATCTTCGGCCAATTGTTTTTTGAAGTCGCCGTAACGGATTTGACAATTGTTGTACAGCTCGTCAAAATGAGTGTAGGTATCGGTGCTGGAAACCACTTTCATCAAATCGAAAAGGTTTTGAATTACTTCTGGTTTTTCCTGATTTGCCTGGCTGGGCCCACTATCGGTAACAGCCCGCATTACTTTTTTGCGAATGGTTTCTACATCATCTGCCAAGTAAACCGCGTTTGCTTCACCTTCAGACTTGCCCATTTTACCTTTTCCGTCTAAGCCAGGAATCTTAACCAATTGTTTGGCATAACTGAAAGCATAAGGCTCTGGAAAATAATCGTTTTGGTATAAACGATTGAAACGATTACCGAAAGTGCGTGCCATTTCCAAATGTTGTTCCTGATCTTTTCCTACCGGTACTTTAGTGGCCTTGTGAATCAAAATATCGGCTGCCATTAAAACTGGATAGGTGAGTAAGCCAGCATTCACATTGTCGGGTTGTGAGCGAACTTTATCTTTAAAGGAAGTACTTCTTTCCAATTCTCCCAAATAGGCATTCATGTTGAGGAAGAGGTATAATTCGGCAACTTCGGGTACTTCAGATTGTATGTACAAAGTCGCTTTCTCCGGATCCAATCCGGCAGCTAAGTATTCAACCAATACTTGCTTCACGTTTCCGTGTAAATTATCGGGTGTGGGGTGGGTGGTTAAGGAATGATAATCTGCAATGAAGAAAAAGCAGTTGTATTCCTGCTGCATGCGTACAAAGTTCTGTACAGCACCGTAATAATTCCCAAGATGAAGCTTTCCGGTACTTCTAATACCGCTAACAACAGTTTCCATACCTCGCGAAAGTAAGTATTTTTTATATTTTTGATGATCATGATCAAACTTTTAAGAAAACTCCACGCTGGCTGGTACATTTTTTCAGTTGTTTTCAGTTTTCTCTTGTTTTTTCCGGTAATGTATTATTATTCAAGAAAACCTGAACGTTATTTAAAATTAAATAAGTACCGTAAAGGCTTTGGTTTTCTAAGTTCGGCATTAGCGGGCTTCTTTTACCGTTACAATTACAAACAGCAATTGAACTGGAATCAGCCGTTTATTGTTTGTGCCAATCACACCTCTAACTTAGATATTTCAGCTATTACTCTGATGATGCAGGGTAATTTTGCTTTTTTAGGTAAAGAAGAATTGGTCAGAAATCCGGTACTGGGTATGTTTTTCCGAACGATCGATATTCCGGTTAACCGGGAAAGTAAAATTGCCTCGTTCAGAGCCTTTAAAAAAGCCGATGAATATTTACAGCAGGGGATGAGCTTGGTCATTTTTCCGGAAGGGAAAATAGGTTATGAATATCCTCCTATCTTACACGAATTTAAAAATGGCCCATTCCGCCTGGCTATTGAACGTCAGATTCCGATTGTGCCGGTTTGTATAGACCAACTCTGGAAATTAATGTGGGATGATGGTTTTAAATATGGATCTCATCCGGGTGTTGGCCAACTTTGGGTACACGAGCCCATCGATACTAAAGGTATGAATGTGGATGATGCAGACTTATTGAAAGAACAGGTTTATCAGAAACTCCAACAGAATTATTTTTCAAAATAGGCTGTAACAAAGCCTTGGGTTTTGATGTCTTAACTGTAAAATATTCTAACATGGCACAAGAGCTCATTTCCATTAAAGATATCGGTCGTAAGTACGTAATTGGTGCAGAAACCATTCATGCGCTAAAGTCTGTTAGCCTGAGTATCAACAAGGGTGAATTTGTTGCTTTGATGGGACCATCAGGGTCGGGAAAATCAACACTGATGAATATTCTTGGATGTTTAGATACCCCCACCAAAGGAGAATACATCCTGAACGGAATCAATGTGAGCGAAATGACTGATAATGACTTAGCTACGGTCAGAAATCAGGAAATTGGATTTGTGTTTCAAACCTTTAATCTTTTACCCCGTTCAAGTGCATTGGATAATGTAGCCTTGCCACTGGTTTACGCCGGAGTAAAGAAAGAAGATCGCGATAGCCGAGCTTTAAAAGCTTTAGAAAATGTGGGTTTAGGTAACAGGGTTGATCATAAACCCAATGAACTTTCTGGTGGTCAGCGGCAAAGGGTGGCAGTCGCCAGGGCTCTAATTAACAATCCATCTATCATTTTGGCCGATGAGCCAACCGGAAACCTCGACTCTAAAACCTCTGTTGAGATCATGAGTTTGATGGAAGAAATTCATGCCAAAGGGAACACCATTATTTTGGTGACTCACGAAGAGGATATTGCTCAACATGCGCACCGCATTGTTCGTATGCGTGACGGTTTAATTGAGAGCGATACGCTGAATAAAAACATCAAATCGGTATCTGCCCGTCTGAAAGAAATGGCTTAATTTTTTATTTCCCTCAAGAATTTTTTAAAATAGCGGATCTTCATCTATATCATCCATTCTAGATGGTTTGATAATGAAGTTGTTCGGCTTTTCGAAATTGCTGGATGGGGAAATGCCTGCCAGTGGATCTGGGTTGCTAAATCCTCCAGAACTGCCAAAATCTTCTTCTAAATCAACGAATTTAACGTATTTGCCTACAAATCTTAATGGAACCGTACCAACTTCGCCATTACGGTGTTTTGCAATGATTACTTCACCAATACCTGCAGTAGAGCGCCCTTGCTCATCCTCTTCTAATCCGTAATATTCCGGACGATACAGGAACAATACCATATCGGCATCTTGTTCGATAGAACCCGATTCACGTAAATCAGATAGCATCGGGCGTTTACTCGATCCCGGGCGATTTTCTACGGCACGACTTAATTGGGATAATGCGATAACGGCCACGTTTAACTCCTTCGCCACCGATTTGAGCGCTCTGGAGATGCTACCAATTTCTTGTTCACGGTTGCCACTCTTGCTATCACCTTTACCATGCATCAACTGCAGGTAATCGACGATGATGAGTTGGATATCATATTGTGCTTTTAATCGGCGGCATTTCGCCCTGAATTCAAAAATATTCAATGCCGGCGTGTCGTCGATAAATAAAGGTGCTTCTGTTAAGCGGCCAATTTTAGAATGGAGTTGTTGCCATTCCCATTCGGCCAGGTTCCCTTTACGGATTTTCTCCTGCTCTATCTCGGTTTCACCAGAAATTAATCGGTTTACCAACTGAACGGATGACATCTCTAATGAGAATACAACAACCGGTTTGTTGAATTGTACAGCTGCATTTCTGGCGCAACTTAAAACGAAGGCTGTTTTACCCATGGCCGGACGTGCCGCAATAATCACCAAGTCCGATGGCTGCCATCCGGAAGTAATTCGGTCTAAGGCAGTGAAACCGGAGGCAACGCCCGTCAATCCATCAACCTTATCTTTTAATTTTTCAATCGAATCCAGCGATTCACGGATGATATCATCCATTTTTCTGGAATCGCGTCGCAGGTTATTTTGTGCTATTTCGAAGAGGTTTTTTTCTGCCGAATCGAGTAAATCGAAAATATCTGTGGTGTCTTCGTAAGCATTATTGATAATCTCCGTGGATATTTTGATGAGCTCACGCTGAATGTATTTTTGGGAGATGATTCGGGCATGGTACTCAATATTTGCCGCAGAAGCAACACGGTTGGTTAGTTCAGTAATATAGTAAGCACCGCCCACCATTTCTAAATCACCTTGCTGGCGTAGTTGGGCAGTAACGGTAAGAATGTCGACAGGGGAGGATTTGATGAACAAAACCTGAATGGCCTGAAATATTTTCTGGTGGCTGTCTTTGTAAAAAATTTCAGGTTTTAAAATGTCGATCACCGCAGAGAGTGCGTCTTTTTCAAGCATTAAGGCTCCCAATACCGCTTCCTCTAAATCCACAGCCTGCGGGGGTAATTTCCCTAAACCACTCACTAAATTATTTAACCTGGTACGATTGGGTGTACCCGTGCTTCTTTTTTGTTCAGGACTGTAATCTGATTCCATGTCTCGGCTCATAGGTTCAAATTTATTGATTTATAAAAATGATATGGAAAAAGTTCTGCACAGCGAAATTTTTTTAATTGAGAGCAAGTCTTGCCATTTTCTAATTTGTGAACTTTGAATTCACACCAGATGTGGAAAAACTGTTTATAATCGTTAAAAAATGCTCAATAAGTATACCAATTGTAAATGTATATAAATTGCAGGAGTGTTGATAAGCTCTTTAACTTTTAGTTTATGTGCGCTAATGCCAGCTGTTTCTAATTTTACTACCTTTGCTCCACAGCTAAAAAATACCGAATGAATCATTCCTTTTCTAAACCTAAGCGTGAAAGTAACCAGCTTGTTTTTGGCATTCGTGCAGTTATTGAAGCGATCAAAAGTGGTCAGGAAATTGAAAGTTTATACTTGCAAAGAGGTTTGAGAGGCGATTTGATGATTGAGCTCAAAGAACTCTTAACTCAGCATCAAATCACTGCCCAGCAGGTTCCCGTAGAGAAATTGAATCGCCTTACGATGAAAAATCATCAGGGTGTGTTAGCTTTTATATCGCCCATTATTTATCAAAAAATTGAAGATATCATTCCAGCCATTTATGAAAAGGGTGAAACGCCTTTAATTTTGATGTTAGATGGTATTACAGATGTGAGGAATATGGGTGCCATTGCCCGGACGGCTGCATGCAGCGGTGTACACGCCATTATTGTTCCAAGCAGGGGAGCTGCACAAATCAATCCGGATACCATCAAGACCTCTGCTGGCGCACTTTATACGCTTCCAGTCTGCAGGGTAGAAAGTTTATCTAAAACGGCTAAATTCTTGCAAGAGTCGGGTCTTCAACTGGTGGCCTGCACTGAAAAAACGGAAGACTTCTTGTATAAACCTGATTATACGGCACCAACGGCAGTTATTTTAGGCTCTGAGGAAGATGGTATATCAAATGATTTAATCAGAATAGCGGACCATCTGGCAAAAATCCCCATGTTTGGTGAGATTGAGTCCTTAAACGTATCGGTCTCTGCAGGGGTGATTTTATATGAAACTGTAAGACAAAGAGGCAATTACTAAATGTAATCGTTACCCAGGCACTGTTTCACATCCGCCACGATCTGTTTCACACTCTGTTCTTCATCTCTTGGGCAAATCAGCAGGGTGTTATTGTCTTCTACCACAATAAAATCGTGAAGGCCTTTTAAGACCACCAATTTGCCTTTCGGAATGTTGACCATGCAATTGGAAGAATCGTACATCATTACACCTTGGGCAGGAATAACAGCATTCCCAACATAATCTTTCTCCGATAATTCATACACTGATGCCCAGGTTCCCAGGTCAGACCAGCCAAAGGCAGATGGGATGACATATACATTATCTGCCTTTTCCATGATACCATAATCAATCGAGATATTGGTGCACTGGTAATAGGCTTTTTGAATAAAGTCCCTTTCCTGATCGGTATTATAAAAATCAATGCCCTCAGTAAAGATCTCGTTCATCTCAGGTAAATGAGTTGCAAACGATTTTAAAATATTTTTTACCGACCAAACGAAAATACCCGCATTCCATAGGAAGTCACCACTTTGAAGAAAGGATTTTGCAATTTCCAGATCCGGTTTCTCTGTGAATGTTTTTACTTTAAAAAAGTCCTCCCCAATTTTTTGGGTATTAAATTGAATATAACCGTAACCGGTATCTGGTCTGGTGGGTTTAATGCCAAGTGTAATTAAACAATCTTCTGTCGAAGCGGTTGTTAATGCTTTAAGAACATAATTTTTAAAAGCCTCTTCCTCTAATATTAGATGATCGGATGGAGCAACCACTACTGCAGCATCAGGATTTAAAGATTTAATTTTATGCATCCCATAGGCAATACAAGGGGCCGTATTGCGCATTACCGGTTCACTAAGGATTTGTTCTTCTTTTATTCCGGGGAGTTGTTCCTTTACTAAATCGATGTATTGTTCATTGGTAACAATGAAAATATTCTCTGCAGGTAAAATCTTAGTAAACCTTTCGAAAGTGCTTTGTATGAGTGTTTTGCCCGTCCCCAAAATATCGATAAACTGTTTAGGATGGGCGGTTCTGCTGATTGGCCAAAACCTGCTTCCGACACCTCCCGCCATGATGAGCGCATAATAGTTTTTCATATCGATTAAATAATGCCTTCTTTCAATAAGTCGTGCAGATGTACAATTCCGATATATTTTTCATCTTGTCCTACTAACAATTGGCTGATGTTATGCTCACGCATCATTTGCAAAGCATTCACTGCCAATTCAGAACCATCAATTATTTTCGGTTGGCTGCCCATGATGTCTTTTGCGAGTAGATTGGCGTTAAACAGGTTTTTCTCAAGCATGCGTCTAATATCTCCATCCGTTATCACACCTATAATTTCCCCATTATCAATTACTGCTACTGCACCCAATCTGTTTTTGGTAATTTCAATGATCACATCTTGAACGGGGGTGTTTAAGCTCACCTCAGGTTTTTCGTTGTTAGCTGCCAAATCACTTACTTTCAAGTAAAGGCGCTTCCCCAGAGAACCTCCGGGGTGGTAACGTGCAAAATCTTCACTAGTAAATTCCCTACAGGCCAGTAAACATACGGCCAATGCATCGCCCATGGCTAATTGAGCTGTGGTACTGGTGGTGGGTGCTAAATTATTTGGACAAGCCTCTTGTTCAATGCTGGTATCCAAAACTAAATCAGCTTGTTTGGCAAGGTAAGAATGAATGTCACCCACCATACCAATGAGCGTATTGCCTGCCTGCTTGAGCAGGGGAGTTAGCACTTTAATTTCGGGTGTATTGCCGCTCTTAGAAATGCAAATAACAAGGTCATTTGACTGAATGATACCCAAGTCGCCATGAATGGCATCGGCAGCATGCATAAAAACCGACGGGGTTCCGGTAGAATTAAGGGTAGCCACAATTTTTTGGGCAATTATTGCACTTTTTCCTATTCCGGTGATGATAACGCGGCCTTCCAGCTTCAGAATGTGTTCAACGGCTTTTACAAAGTCATTGTTTAATTGCTTTAAAACGCTGTTAATCCCTTCAATTTCAAGCGTTAACGCTTTTTTTGCAAGCGCCAGAATCTCCGATTTATCTTTCAATCGTAATTTATTTTTTGTAAAACGATAATATTCCCCAAAAATATGTTATTTTGAAGTTTAATACACACACAAATCTTAGAATTTTCGGGTAATTGGAACGATGGAGGTAAAAAAGTCATTATTTGACAACTTACAGAATTTTTTTGGTTTTGATAACTTCAAGGGTGATCAGGAGCAGATCATTACCAGTATTCTCCAGAAAAAGGACACCTTCGTGATCATGCCTACCGGTGGTGGCAAATCTATCTGTTATCAATTACCAGCCTTGATGAGTGAGGGTACAGCCATTGTGATTTCTCCTCTAATTGCCCTGATGAAAAATCAGGTAGATCAGCTGAGGGCCTTTGGTGGTAACAATCACATTGCCCATTTCCTCAATTCTTCTCTAAATAAATCTGAGATTAGCCAGGTTAAACAAGATATTTTGAACGGGGATACCAAGCTGCTTTACGTAGCACCAGAATCGCTCGCCAAAGCAGAAAATATTGAATTTCTACAGTCGGTGCCAGTTTCTTTCGTTGCAGTAGACGAAGCACACTGTATTTCGGAATGGGGCCATGATTTTAGACCAGAATACCGGAAAATACGTCAGGTGATCAATACATTGGGCAGTGATATTCCAATTATAGCACTCACAGCCACCGCTACACCTAAGGTTCAGCATGATATTCAGAAGAACCTGCAGATGAATGAGGCGGTTTTGTTCAAATCTTCATTCAACAGAACTAACCTTTTTTATGAGGTTAGGCCCAAAAGAGATGTGGCCAAAGAAATGGTTCGTTACATTAAAAGCCAGCCCGGGAAATCAGGAATCATCTATTGTTTGAGCAGGAAAAAAGTGGAGGAAATTGCAGAATTGCTCAATTTAAACGGAATTAAGGCGCTTCCTTACCATGCTGGTTTGGAGCCCAAGGTTAGGGCCGATACTCAAGATGCTTTTTTAATGGAAGATGTGGAGGTAATTGTGGCAACTATTGCATTCGGAATGGGTATTGATAAGCCTGATGTTCGATATGTGATTCATCACGATATTCCGAAAAGTATGGAAGGCTATTATCAGGAAACAGGTAGGGCAGGACGTGATGGCGGCGAAGGAGTATGTTTAGCTTTTTATGCTGAAAAAGATATTGAGAAACTGGTCAAATTCATGAAGGATAAACCAGTTTCTGAACGTGAAATTGGTACTCAGATCTTGAAAGAGGTGATTGATTACTCTGAATCATCGGTTTGCCGCAGAAAACAGATCTTACATTATTTCGGAGAGAATTTTAACGAGGCAGGTTGTAATAATATGTGCGATAACTGCCGGGCAGAGAAAAAATATTTTGATGCCGAGATACAGCTGCACAAAACACTCAGTGTGATTCAAGAAATTGGTGAAAAATTTGATGATCAATACATCTTGAACTTTATGTTGGGAATAGAAAACCAACAAATTCAGTCCTATGGTCATCATCAACACGCTTTTTTTGGCAGTGGAAAAGAAGAAGGTGAAATTCTATGGAAATCATTACTGCGTCAGGCAGTGCTCAATAATTATTTGTCAAAAGACATCGATAATTATGGTTTGCTAAAACTAAGTAAATCAGGATATTCATTCATTGAAAATCCACATTCGGTGAAATTCATCCTCAATCAAACAATGGATAGTGCCGAAGAAGAGAGTGAGGAGCAATCGCAGCAGGGAACGGCAGCGCTCGATACCCAATTGATGGCGCTTTTAAAGGATCTTAGAAAAAAAATAGCCAAACAACAAAATATTCCTCCTTTCGTTGTATTTCAGGATCCTTCTCTAGAAGAAATGTGTACACATTATCCGGTATCGATTGAGGAGTTGAAACAGATTTCGGGTGTGGGTAATGGTAAAGCGATTAAGTTTGGGATGCCATTCATCAACCTGATTAAATCTTATGTGGAGGAGAATGATATTGATCGCCCGGTCGACCTGGTGATTAAAAGTGCCGCCAATAAATCAGCTTTAAAGGTTTCTATCATTCAAAATATTGACCGGCAGATAGATCTTGAAGACATTGCTTCATCCAAAGGCTTGTCTTATGCCGAGATTTTAAGAGAAATAGAGTCTATTGTGAATTCAGGAACCAAACTCAATCTGAATTATTATATCGATGAGATGATTGACGAAGACCGTCAAGACGAAGTTTATGATTATTTTCGCAGTGCAGAAGTCGATTCTATAGATGAGGCGCTGAATGAACTGGGTACAGATGATTATACCCGCGAAGAAATTCAGTTGATGCGAATTAAGTTTTTATCTGAATTAGGAAATTAAATGAGCCTGAAAGCTATTCCACAAATTAATTTTACCGACACCAATAATTTTTTTCTAATGGCCGGACCTTGTGCCATTGAAAGTGAAGACATGGCCCTGCGTATTGCTGAGCGTATTGTTGGCATTACGGATAAACTGCAAATCCCCTATATTTTTAAAGGTTCATATCGAAAAGCCAACCGTTCCAGAATTGATTCATTTACTGGAATTGGAGACGAAAAAGCTTTGAAAATATTGGCTAAAGTGAGCAAGGAATTTGGTGTTCCTACGGTAACCGACATCCATGAAAGTGGAGAAGCGGCCATGGCGGCTGAGTATGTGGATGTTTTGCAAATTCCGGCATTCTTGTGTCGTCAAACGGATTTATTGGTAGCTGCCGCTCAAACCGGAAAAACCATCAATATTAAAAAAGGACAATTCCTTTCTGCAGGCTCGATGAAGTTTGCGGTGGATAAAGTAAAAGACTCGGGCAATCCGAATGTGATTTTGACCGATCGTGGAAATACGTTTGGTTACCAGGATTTGATCGTTGATTTTCGCGGCATTCCTGAAATGCGTGAATTTGGTGTTCCGGTAGTAATGGATTGTACCCACTCACTGCAGCAGCCCAACCAGGGCAGTGGCGTTACAGGTGGCAAACCCGCACTGATTGAAACCATTGCGAAGGCTGCCATTGCCGTAGGTGCCGATGGTTTGTTC
The DNA here is from genome assembly GCA_947458875.1 of Sphingobacteriaceae bacterium. Taxonomy (GTDB): domain Bacteria; phylum Bacteroidota; class Bacteroidia; order Sphingobacteriales; family Sphingobacteriaceae; genus JAIPAN01. The sequence goes on along the minus strand of CANGZD010000014.1, from coordinate 14,196 downwards.
ATTGAAACTCATCCGGAGCCCGCTACAGCCAAATCTGATGGTGCCAACATGCTTCCTTTAGACCAATTAGAGGCCTTACTCACTAAATTGGTTCGGGTGCGTCAGGCAATTTTATAATCTTTCTCAGTCATCCTGAGTATAACGAAGGATCTTGAGCTCATAAAAAAGGCGATATATCGCCTTTTTTCTTAATACAAGAATTGTCAAACCCGATAAGTATCGGCTTTCCAGTTTTTAATGGCTTGTTTGATGGCTTTCTCACTCAGGTCTTCTTTAGCAGCTCTTTCTGCTAGTTTAGGAAATTCTTCATTGGCAGCAAATCTTAATCCCACAATTTGTCTAATTGTCAACCCATCTGGCAAGGTTTTGCCTGTTAGTACAAAATGTCTTAAATTCTCTTCGGCTCGGATAGCTCTGTCTTGTGCCTTCAGGGCAAAAATTCGTGTAAATGCTGCAGTTAAAAATGCAGAGACAAACAAAAGTGTGATTAAAGATGCGGAATAGTAGGCCGCAGTTCCTTCAGACTGGAAAAGGTTAATGACCGATCCAATTAATCCAAGTAATAAAAAGGCAGTAAGTACATAATGATAACCAGGTACCATACGTCCATGATTTTTGAAGTTTTGTTCCATTTGGGGTTTATTTTAGTTAGTAAAGATCTCAGTTAAAAATAATTTCAAGTGTTCCCACGAACGTTTATCGGCCATTTCGTTATAGGCAGCACCTTTCGAATTATCATTACCAGCGGCAATTTGAGTAAAGGCATGTACCGCATTGGCATAGTAAACCATTTCCCAGTCGGCTTTTGCTTCACGCATTTCCTGTTGAAAATCTTTGATTTCTTGCTCTGTTTCAAAAGGATCATCGGCACCATGCAATACCAATACTTTGCTGTTGATCGCACCATTAGGTCTGACTTTATCTTTTTGTAAAGATCCGTGAAAAGAGATTACACCAGCAACAGGCAATAATCCACGAGCGGCTTCTATGGCACCGGTCCCGCCAAAACAATAACCCATCACTGCTATTCGTTTTGGATCGGCACCTTGTCTCACCAATTCGACAATCGCGGCCTTAATGCGTGATTGGAATAATTGGTAATCTTTTTTATAGCTGCCGGCCAATGGAGCCGCTTCGCCAGTATTTTTCGGACGAATATTTTCTCCGTATATATCCGCCGCCAAGGCGTTATAACCCAATTCAGCTAATTTATTGGCTGAGGTTTTTTCATGATCACTTAATCCCATCCATTGGTGAATGATGACCACACCTGGTGCACCGACTTTTGCTTTTACCAAGTAGCCCTCCAAATTTGTAGTTCCATCATTATATTTAGTCAACTGACCTTGTGCCAATGCAACTTTCATACTCATTAAACCCATAACAAGTACGATTAGTGTTTTAATTTTTCCAATCATCAGGGGATATTTAAGTATTTATGTGTTTGTAAAGAAATTTCCCATTTTGGGTTTTCTTTTACATAATCGATAATTAGGGGAGTGATTTCAGCTGCTTTCGACCATTCTGGTTGCAGGTAAAGCTTGCAATTTGCTGATGCATGTTGTGCATGTTCTTCGGCCCAGGCAAAATCACTTTTATTAAACACGATCACTTTTAGTTCGCCAGCCAAAGGAAGGATTTCTGGTCTGGGCGATTTGAATTTTTTTGGCGATAAACAGATCCAGTCCCAGCTGCCCGAAAGGGGATAAGCACCGGAAGTTTCGATAAAGGTTTGGATGCCCCTTTTTTGCAATTCTGTGGTCAGGTAATCCAGATTATACAATAAAGGCTCTCCACCAGTAATTACCACCGCTTTACCCGGGTGTTTTTCAGCATTTTTAACAATGTCGTCGGCGCTCGTCAATGCATGAAGTTCAGCATCCCAACTTTCCTTCACATCACACCAATGGCAGCCCACATCACAACCTCCTAAACGAATGAAATAGGCCGCCTTCCCGGTATTGAACCCTTCACCCTGAATGGTGTAGAATTCTTCCATTAGCGGTAATAAGGTGCCATCGGCTGGAATTTGGTGGGGCATAACGTAAATTAGTTTGCAAATATACAGATTATGCCCCGTCAAATGAGATGGATCCGGATTTGCGGACCAGAAATACAACAGGAAAATGATTTTATCCGTGCAGTTTGGGTAGATGGTAAACGAATTTGTCTAGTCAAATCGGGTGATCAACTTTTTGCCTCTCAGTCTAAATGCCCTCATGCTGGTGCCGATCTTTCCCAAGGTTGGTGCAAAAATGGCAAACTAATTTGCCCTTTTCATCGTTATGAATATGATTTGCAAAGTGGGAAGGGAGCACCCGGTCAGGGTGATTATATAGAAACCTATCCGCTGGTAATTCGAACAAACGGAATTTATATCGGATGGAAAATATCATGGTTCAAACAACTCCTCCACACAATCTGGAAGCCCAAATACAGCAGATAGATCACCTCACCGAGCATTTTTATTTGTATAAAGGATTCGATGCAGCACATTTTCCGAACATGGATGGCCTGCAGGAGATGTTCTTCGGCGAAGGCCATCTGGTAGATCATACTTTTGCCCAAACCATGGAATTTACCCTGAATAGTTTCGTTCAGGCATTGATGAAACAGATCGATGCCGGTAATGCCGAATTCTTTGTGCAGCAGGAAATAGCTGATCGCACACAGGTATTCGGTACCATGGCCCAGCGGATGAGTGTGTATGAGTTTAGTAATATGAAGAATGCTGCTGTGAACTGGAAGAAGGGTATCAGCCTTATTCAGTTTATTTTAAAAGAGGATAAATGGTTGATTTCTTCTGTTATTTGGTGCGAGGAAAGTAAAGACTTTAAAGTTCCGGAAGATTTGCTTAGTTGATTTTTGTGGACTGCCTGTTCAATAATCGCCATGCAGATTTTTCCCTTAGCCAAGTTTCCAAAACTCGAAGTTTGACTTCAAAAGCAGTTTGTTGAAGTTCCCCCTTTACTTTAATGTAGCGGCGTACAGTAGCCAGTTTTTTATAAGTGTAGACTTCCGGCTTATCGAGGCTTTCGATTCTAAAGTATTTGAGATAGCCGCTCTGCAAGTGTTGCAGCAGTTCGGTTTTATTTTCGATCAGACCATTAGAATGTCCTAAACTAAGTTTTGGGTGCAATAATGACTGTAAGTAGTCATACTTTACCCCAATCAAAGCACTATCTAAGCTATTGCAAGATTTAATTAAAGCCAATGAATTTTTCTCTTGGGCATGTGCATTAATCGCCATACTCAAAAAGAGCACCCATGTAAGCCAATACTTAAGCATAAATTTCTTTTCGGGCAGCTGCCAGGGTGTTTTTAAGCAAACCTACAATGGTCATGAGGCCCACTCCACCCGGTACCGGTGTAATCCAGGAAGATTTAGGAGCGACCTGATCGAAATCCACATCGCCAAATAACTTGAAGCCTGATTTCGTTTCGGTTGAAGTTTCGCGATTCATGCCTACATCCACTATTACGGCACCTTCCTTCACCATATCAGCGGTAATGAAATTTTTCTTTCCAATCGCAACGATCAGGATATCTGCTTTTTGCGTGTATTGGGCCATGTTTTCGGTTTTACTGTGGCAGAGTGTTACGGTACAGTTGCCCGGTTTTCCATTTCGGGCCATCAGGATACTCATTGGTAGGCCCACAATTTGGCTGCGACCCACCACCACACAATGTTTGCCCGCTGTTTCAATGTCATATTCCTGAAGCATCAGCGTGATACCGTAAGGCGTAGCTGGAATAAAGCAGGGTAGGTTGCGTTGCATGCGTCCCAAGTTGATCGGGTGGAAGCCGTCTACATCTTTTCGATAGTCAATGGCTTCGGTAACTTTCTCCGGATCAATGTGTTTTGGAAGAGGCAGCTGAACAATCAAGCCGTCCACTTCACGGTCAAGGTTCAGTTTTTCAATCTGATTGATTAATTCGGTTTCGGTAACGGTATTTTCAAAACGGATGAGTGTAGAACGAAAGCCTACTGTCTCGCAGTTTTTCATTTTGCTGGCCACATAAGTTTCACTGCCGCCATCATGGCCCACCAAAATGGCCACTAAATGGGGTTTACGGCCCAGATTCTGAGATACCTGTGCAGCCTCTGTAGCAATTTCCTGCTTCAGCTTATTAGAAACATATTTACCGTCGAGTAGTTGCATATTAATCCAATTTCAATACCGCCATGAACGCCGATTGCGGAATCTCTACGTTACCCACCTGGCGCATGCGTTTTTTGCCTTTTTTCTGCTTTTCCAATAGTTTTCGCTTACGCGAGATGTCACCACCATAACATTTTGCAGTTACGTCTTTACGCAAGGCTTTCACGGTTTCACGGGCAATAATTTTAGCACCGATAGAAGCCTGAATGATGATTTCGAACTGCTGGCGTGGCAGTAATTCTTTTAATTTTTCGCAAATTTTCTTACCAAAATCGTAAGAATTACTGCGGTGAATCAATGATGATAACGCATCGACCGGTTCGTTGTTCAAGCGGATATCTAATTTCACCAGATCTGATTTTCGGTAACCAATTTGATGGTAATCAAAGGATGCATAACCTTTGGAAATGGTTTTCAAGCGATCGTAAAAATCAAATACAATTTCGCCCATTGGCATCTCAAAAATCAGCTCTACACGGTCGGAAGTAAGATAGGATTGATTAATGATGATTCCCCTTTTCTGAATACAAAGTGACATCACCGGACCCACAAATTCGGCTTTGGTAATAATACTGGCTTTTATAAATGGCTCTTCCACATATTCCAGTTTACTCGGATCGGGCAAGTCGGACGGGTTGTTCACCTGAATTTCTTCGCCTTTAGTGGTATAAGCCAGGTACGAAACGTTTGGAACGGTGGTGATCACCGTCATGTCGAATTCTCGCTCCAAGCGCTCCTGAATGATCTCCATGTGGAGCATACCTAGGAATCCGCATCGGAAACCGAAGCCCAAAGCGGCTGAGGATTCGGGTTCGAATACAATCGAAGCATCGTTCAACTGTAGTTTGGCCATGCTTTCCCGCAATTCTTCGTAATCTTCCGTATCTACCGGATAGATACCGGCAAATACCATCGGCTTTACTTCTTCAAAACCTTGAATCGCCTCTTTAGAAGGGCGGTCAACGGTCGTAATGGTATCCCCAACCTTCACTTCACGGGCCTCTTTAATTCCAGAAATGATGTAACCTACATCTCCCGTCTTTATGACATTACGAGGCTCCTGGTTCAGCTTTAATACACCTACTTCCTCCGCGTAATATTCCTTGCCGGTTGCCACAAATTTTACCTTGTCGCCTTTTTTTATCTGTCCGTTCACTACTTTATAGTAGGCAATGATTCCACGGAAGGAATTGAATACAGAGTCGAAAATAAGGGCTTGCAATTCGCCTTCGGGATTACCCAGGGGTGCCGGAATCCGGTCTACAATGGCACTTAAAATATCGTGAACACCCTGGCCTGTTTTACCGGATGCGGCTAAAATATCTTCTCTTTTACAACCGATCAGGTCTACGATTTGATCTTTTACCTCTTCTGGCATGGCACCCGGCAAGTCCATTTTATTCAACACCGGAATAATCTCCAGATCGTGTTCTAAAGCTAAATAAAGGTTAGAAATGGTTTGCGCCTGAATACCTTGTGATGCATCTACGATTAACAAAGCACCTTCGCAGGCGGCGATGGAGCGGGAAACCTCATAAGAGAAATCCACGTGCCCAGGAGTGTCGATCAGGTTGAAAATATAATCCTGGCCATCTTTCTGATAGTTCATTTGTATGGCGTGGCTCTTGATGGTGATTCCTCGTTCACGCTCCAGATCCATATCATCCAGCAATTGGGCTTGCGCCTCACGCTTACTGATGGTATTGGTATATTCTAATAATCGATCGGCTAAAGTGCTCTTCCCGTGATCGATGTGTGCAATAATGCAAAAGTTACGTATATGCTTCATTCGAACCGCAAAGATAGGAGATTGGAGGCAGATTTCGCATGCTTTTCTGTTGTCCTTCGGTCATCAAAAAAGGATTGTCTATTTTCGCTAAATGAAGCAATACGATGCTGTGATTATTGGTGGTGGAGCCTGCGGCCTCATGTGTGCCGTGCAGGCCGGATTTTTAGGCAAGAAAACCCTTATCCTGGAAAAGAATGACAAAGTGGGTGCCAAGATCCTGATCTCTGGGGGTGGTCGCTGTAATTACACTAATTTGTATGCGTCCGCGGAGAATTTCATTTCTGAAAATCCACATTTCTGTAAATCTGCCTTTTCACAATGGACCGTGGCAGATACCATCACTTTTTTTGAAACCTACGGCATTGAAGGTCAAGAGAAGACACTCGGGCAACTTTTTCCAACCAGCAATAAAGCCAAAGATATTGTGGCCGTATTTGAAAACCTTTGTCAGGATTTAGACCAGGAAATACAAACGGGAGCGGAGGTGAAATCAGTGAAGGGGGTAGAAGGCGGCTTTGAAATAATCTATGATTATCAAGATAAACAACTAAGAATCATATGCCCTAAAGTAGTGATGGCCTCCGGCGGATTACCTATTGCCAAAATGGGTGCCAGCGATTTTGCCTTGCGTACGGCACGTTCTTTTGGGCTGCAACTAACCGAAACGGCTCCGGCCTTGGTACCGCTCACCATTACGGGTAAAGATGCCGAATGGTATGCCCAGTTATCGGGCAATACGGTTTATTGTCGTGTTTCAAATGAAGAAATCAGTTTTCAGGAGAACATTTTGTTTACTCACTGGGGACTTAGCGGGCCTGCTATTTTGCAAATTTCGTCGTATTGGAGACCAGGAGAGTCAATTGAGATCGATTTGTATCCTGATGGGAATATCGTGGAAACGATTTTGGCTGAACGAAATCAAAATGGCAAACAATTGCTATACTCATTTTTGACTGGCATCTATTCTAAAAAGTTAGCCGAAGCCATGGGTAAATTTTTGCCATTGGATAAGAACCTGGCCTCTTTAACTAAAACCGATTTAGAAGAAATTGAGCGCCTGATTCACCATTTTAAAGTGAAGCCTGCCGGCGATAAAGGCTACGACAAGGCTGAAGTGATGCGGGGCGGGGTAAGCACCGAAGAATTATCTTCTAAAACGCTCGAGGCTAAGAAAGTGCCGGGCATGTATTTCGGTGGTGAAGCTGTAGATGTGACCGGCTGGTTGGGTGGCTATAATTTCCAGTGGGCTTGGGCAAGTGGGTATGTCATCGCTCAAAATATTTAAATTTAATCCATGACCATTCATCAGGTACTTAAACAATATTGGGGCTACGATGCCTTCCGGTCTTTGCAGGAAGAAATCATCCAATCGGTATTAGATGGGCGTGACACGCTTGCTTTAATGCCCACAGGAGGTGGAAAATCTATCTGCTTCCAGGTGCCTGCCATGGCTAAAGAAGGTATTTGTGTGGTAATCTCTCCTTTAATTGCATTGATGAAAGATCAGGTGGAAAACCTGAAAGCAAAAGGAATTGAGGCTGTGGCTATTTTTTCGGGTATGGGAAAACGGGAAATTGATATTCTGCTGGATAACTGCATCTACGGAAAAATCAAATTCCTTTACATCTCACCAGAAAGACTTTTATCTCCTTTAGTGAGAGAGCGAATTCGGCACATGAAGGTAAATTTATTTGCCATCGATGAAGCGCATTGTATCTCGCAATGGGGTTACGATTTTCGCCCACCATATTTGCATTTGGCTTCCTTACGGGATTTACATTCCGATGTTCCTATTTTGGCTTTAACGGCAACAGCTACCGAAAAAGTTGCTACAGATATCAGTAGCAAACTAACCTTCCGAAAGGGATTCAAGGTTTTCCGTAAATCTTTTGAACGAGCTAATCTCAGCTATGTGGTGGCTAATGAAGAAAATAAGTTCAGACGTTTGCTCAAAGTCATTCAATCGGTAAAAGGCAGCGGGATCATCTATGTGCGCAACCGACGCGAAACTCAGGAAGTTGCCCGCCAATTGGCTTTGCAAGGCATCGCGGTAGCTTATTACCATGCCGGTTTGAGTGCCGATGAGCGAACCAAGCGGCAGGATGATTGGAAAAGCGGTAAAGTGCCCTTAATTGTGGCTACCAATGCTTTTGGGATGGGTATCGATAAACCCGATGTGCGTTATGTAGTCCATTTAGATTTACCTGACAGCCTGGAAGCATATTATCAGGAAGCGGGTAGGGCTGGACGCGACGAAAAGAAAGCCTATGCGGTTTTGCTTTATAACGAAGCCGATATTGAGCAGTTAAATAAAAATCTGGAACAAAATTCCCCTTCATTAAAAGAAATACAACAGGTTTATCATCATCTTGGAAATTATTTTCAATTGGCTTATGGTGCTGGCGAGGGGCTGGTTTATGATTTCGATTTGGCCGATTTCTGTAAACGATATCAGTTGGAGGTCCTTAAAACCTTAAGTGCATTGAAAATCTTAGAGAGAGAGGAACATATCGCTCTAAGTGAATCGGTTTATCTGCCGTCACGCCTGAAAATTTTGGCAGATACTGAAACACTATACAAATTTCAGATTGCCCAACCCAGCTACGATGGTCTCATCAAAACTTTATTGCGGTCATATGGAGGCTTGTTCGATCAATTTGTAGCCATAAAAGAGTCTGAGTTATCAAAACGAACGAATTTAAGTACCAAAGAGGTTCGTGAAATGCTCGAAAAAATGCAGGAATTGGAATTGCTTAGTTATGCGGCTCAAACCGATCAGCCTCAATTACAGTTTTTGAGAGCCAGATTAGACCGTGATCATTTAGCAATTGATCATCAATATATACGTGAACGACAAGCGATTTATCGACATCAGGTGAGCGCTGTAATTGAGTATGTGCAATCGCAAAATTGTAGATCGAAACAGCTTTTATCCTATTTTGATGAATTAAATGCCAAAAATTGTGGCATTTGCGATTTTTGTTTAGCGCAAAAAAAGAGTGCTCGCTTTCATGATGATATGGAATCAAAAATAAGTGGGGAAATACAAATGATTCTAAAAAATGAATCACTAAGACTGGAGGAGCTCATTCCGAAACTAAAATTTGGTACTGAGGCGCAACAACTCAAGCAATTCAGGGTTTTGCTCGATGCAGGATTGATTAAAAATCAGGACGACAAATTTTATAGCTAAAGCAAACATATTTCATACTATACTGTTAACATAATTGAATAAACTCCATCATATGTTACAGAAGGGTTGTTCTTCGGAATGGCCCTTCTTTTTTCTTAGCAGTATAATCCTTACTTTAGGCTTAACATGCAAGAAAAAAACGATCCTAAACTAATCAATGCCTGGGCAATGTTTGACTGGGCGAATTCGGCTTACAGCCTGGTAATTACTTCCACCATTTTTCCGGTTTATTATACCATTATCACTACCACCGAGAAGTATGGCGATAAGGTAGAATTCTTTGGCAGGACTTATGTAAACACAGCCTTGTCTAATTATGCCATGGCAGCAGCCTATCTGGTTATGGCGATTTTATTGCCCATTATGTCGTCGGTTTCGGATTATCATGGAAACAAGAAGTCATTCATGAAATTCTTCACTTATCTGGGCGGAATGGCTTGTATCGGGCTCTATTTTTTTAAATTGGAAACGCTGGAATGGGGGGTAATTTGTTTTGCATTGGCTGCTGCAGGGTGGATTGGCGGAGTATTGTTCAGCAATTCCTATCTGCCGGAGATTGCCTCGCCTGATCATCAGGACAGGGTGAGTGCCAAGGGCTTTGCCTGGGGCTATATCGGCAGCGTGATCTTGCAGATCATTTGTTTTGTATTTGTTTTGATGCCAGAAACCTTTGGTATCACCGATCCGTCTTTCCCGCCGAGGCTTTCATTTTTATTAGTAGGATTATGGTGGATCGGCTTTGCGCAGATACCTTTCTTCAAACTTCCGGCCGGAAGTACGAATTATAAAAAAATAAATAAAACCTTGATTCATAGTGGATTTGAAGAATTACATAAAGTATGGCTACAAGTTAAGGAGATGAAAAGACTAAAACTTTTTCTCTTTGCTTTCTTTTTTTATTCCATGGGCGTTCAAACCATTATGCTGGTAGCTGCCAACTTTGGTGAGAAAGTATTGCATTTAGGTTCTGCCAAACTAATTGCCACCATTTTGATCATTCAATTAGTGGCCATAGCAGGTGCTTATTTAATGTCTGGATTGGCTAAAACTATAGGAAATATCCGGGTTTTATCGGTTGTGGTTAGTTTTTGGATCCTAGTCTGTATAGCTGCTTACTTTACCACTAACGAATACCAGTTTTATGCCTTAGCGGGAGTTGTAGGGATGATGATGGGTGGTATTCAGTCTTTATCACGTTCAACGTATTCTAAATTTCTACCTGAAAATACTCCTGATACAGCCTCTTTTTTCAGCTTTTACGATGTGACAGAAAAACTGGCGATTGTCATCGGCTTGTTCAGCTTCGCTTACATCGAAGAGTTTACCGGTAACATGCGTAATTCTGCAATCTCGTTGGTTAGCTTTTTCTCCCTTGGTTTAATCCTACTATTATTAATTCCGAACAGAAAAAGCATTCATCAATCATAAATTATTCGCAAAATTTTCGAAATTTAGCGCTCAAACACCCTAATTGATGACCGTCGAATTATTTATTCCCTGTTTTATTGATCAAATTTATCCGGAGACGGCTCAAAATACTTTCAAATTACTTGAAAAAGCAGGTTGTAAAGTGGTATACAATCCAGAGCAAACTTGTTGCGGTCAGCCTGCATTTAATGCCGGTTTTTGGGACGATGCAAAAGAAGTAGGCAGTAAATTTTTAGGCGATTTTTCTGAAAATACTTACATCGTGTCACCTTCAGCTTCCTGCGTAGGTATGGTTAAAAGTTATTACAACGATTTATTTACCAATACGGCCGTTCACAATAAATGCCGCAATATTCAGGGACATATCTATGAGTTGTCTGATTTTCTGGTAAACGTTCTTAAAAAGGATTATTTCGGTGCAGAACTGGAAGCTAAGGCCGTTTATCATGATTCATGCGCTGCCTTACGCGAATGCAAGATCAAAGAAGAGCCTCGTGTCTTATTGAGTAAAGTTTTGGGATTGGAATTAGTCGAAATGGCCGATACAGAAACCTGTTGTGGTTTTGGTGGTACTTTTGCCGTTAAATTTGATGGTATTTCCAGTGCCATGGCACAGCAAAAGGTGAACCATGCTTTAGATGCCGGAGCTGAATATATCATCTCCACGGATGCTTCTTGCCTCATGCATTTGCAATCCTACATTGATGCCAACCAAATTCCTTTAAAAACGATGCATTTAGCTGATGTGTTGACCCATGGTTGGGGCAATGTGTAACAGCAATTTTAACCTTTTTTAACACTATTATCCTAGCTAAAAGCTTAGCTTTGGACCATTAAAAACATCAAAATGAGCAAACAATTTTTCGCGGTGATACTGCTTTGCACCAGTCTGAGTTCTTACGTGTTCTCACAACAAAAAACAGCTGGTGTTATTTATTACGATCAGGTAATTGATCTGAAAGCGATGGCTGCACAATTTCAGCAAAATGCCGCCAATGCCAGTGGCCAAAGACAGGGAGATGTCCAACAAAGAGTAATGATGTTTGGTGGAGGTGCGAATATGCCTGAAAAAATCACCAACAAATTCGAGATTGCTTTTAACCCCATTGGAGCTAAATTTCAGAAATCGGTCATTGAAGAAAATAATGTACCCGAAGGTAGCGAGGGATCCGGAGGTACAAGCGGCGGAATAGGTGCTATGATGAGTCGTTTTGGCGGTGGTGGCGATCGAGAGATTTATTTCAATGCTGGTGACAAAGTAACCGAATCATTTGAGTTGAATGGGGAAGCGGTATTGTTGGAAAATACATTAGGCACCATGGCCAAGGAAGCAGAAAAATTTGATGAAACTCGCAAAATCGCCGGTTTCGATTGTAAAAAGGCAGTAGTTACAGGAAGGAACAGTCAGAAAACGACGATCTGGTATACCAACGACTTGCCATTTAAGGCATCACCCATGCCTGCTTTATGGACCGAAGGGGTGGTTTTAGGATTAGAAACCGATCGCATGAAATATTTTGCTACCTCCATTGAATACAGCAAAGTGAAAGACAGCGAGGTGACCGTTCCAAAAAAAGGAAGAATGATCACTCAAGAAGAATACCAGAAAAAAATGGAAGAGATGCGTTCTCGTTTCCGCAACATGGGTGGAGGACAACAAATCCGAATTCAATAGCAATAAAATCAAAAGCCTCGTTAATCGGGGCTTTTTTTATGGCTTAATGCTAAATAATCCTATTTTTGCTACACAATGAAAATCCTTCGTATGGATTTTCTCTATTTATCATTTTTTACGAACTCTAAATCATATTGTAGATGATTAAAATTACCCTTCCGGATGGTTCAATTCGCGAATACGCCAAAGGAACCAGCGCCCATCAGATCGCCCTTTCTATTTCAGAAGGATTAGCCAGAAACGTTTTAGCCGCCGAAGTAAACGGTGAAGTTTGGGATGCATCCAGACCTATTGAAACCGATGCCTCCCTGCGCTTATTAACTTGGAACGATACCGAGGGAAAAGCTACCTTCTGGCACTCTTCGGCCCACTTAATGGCCGAAGCTTTGGAAGCCCTTTATCCGGGTATCAAATTTGGCATTGGTCCGGCTATTGAAACAGGTTTCTATTATGATGTTGATTTCGGTGATCGAGAATTCTCTTCCGAGGAATTCAAACAAATTGAAGATAAAATGCTCGAGCTGGCCCGTAATAAGACGGATTATGTACGCCAGCAGGTGAGCAAGGCAGAAGCCGAAAAATACTTTACTGAAAAAGGGGATGAGTACAAGCTAGATTTAATCAAAGATTTAGCTGACGGTACCATCACTTTTTATACCCAGGGTAATTTTACCGATTTATGCCGCGGTCCACATATTCCGAACACCGGATTTGTAAAAGCCGTAAAACTGATGAACGTAGCCGGCGCTTATTGGCGTGGCGACGAAAAACGCAAGCAGCTGATCCGCATTTATGGCGTTACGTTCCCTAAACAGAGCGAACTGACCGAATACCTGCAAATGGTAGAGGAAGCAAAAAAACGCGACCACCGCAAACTGGGTAAAGAACTGGAATTGTTCACTTTCTCAGAAAAAGTGGGTATGGGCTTACCTATGTGGTTGCCTAAAGGTGCCGCCCTGCGTGAGCGTTTGGTGAATTTCCTGCAAAAAGCCCAGCAAAAAATGGGTTATGAGCAAGTAGTTACCCCGCATATCGGTCATAAAAACCTGTATGTTACTTCTGGTCACTACGATAAATATGGAGCCGATTCATTTCAGCCGATTAAAACGCCGCAGGAAGGAGAGGAGTTCTTCTTGAAACCGATGAATTGTCCGCACCATTGTGAATTGTATAAAACCAAGCCACGCTCTTACAAAGATTTGCCGGTACGTTTTGCTGAATTTGGTACCGTTTACCGTTACGAGCAAAGCGGCGAATTGCATGGTTTAACCCGCGTTCGCGGCTTTACGCAAGATGATGCGCACTTGTTCTGCCGTCCGGATCAGGTGAAAGAAGAGTTTAAAAAGGTAATTGATCTGGTGTTGTACGTGTTGGGTGCCTTAGATTTCCAGAACTATACCGCTCAGGTATCGCTCCGCGACCCGAATAACAAAGCAAAATACATTGGCTCTGATGATAATTGGGAGCTCGCCGAAAAAGCGATTATCGAAGCTGCCGAAGAAAAAGGCCTACCTACCGTTATTGAGTATGGAGAAGCCGCATTCTATGGTCCTAAGTTGGATTTTATGGTGCGTGATGCCTTGGGTCGTAAATGGCAATTAGGTACCATTCAGGTAGATTATAACCTGCCGGAGCGCTTCGAATTGGAGTACACTGGCAGCGACAACGCCAAACACCGTCCGGTAATGATTCACCGTGCCCCATTCGGGTCATTGGAACGCTTCGTGGCTGTATTAATTGAGCACTGTGCTGGGAACTTCCCACTATGGCTCACACCCGAGCAATTTATCGTCCTTCCGATCTCGGAGAAATATGAAGATTATGCGAAAAAAGTTTTAGAAAACCTAAATAATTCCGATATTCGCGGGCTAATCGACTTGAGAGATGAGAAGATCGGACGCAAAATTCGCGATGCCGAAATCAAGAAAATCCCTTACATGTTGATTAT
>CANGZD010000013.1 GCA_947458875.1 Sphingobacteriaceae bacterium | reverse complement strand
TTATTACCTTATGTAACAGATTCATTAAAATAATTAGGGGGAACAAGACATGGAAATTATCTTAACACAGGATATTAAAAATCTTGGAGAAAAAGACGATATCGTAAATGTGAAGCCTGGTTATGGCCGTAACTACCTGATTCCGAAAGGATATGGTATTTTGGCAACCGAGTCTGCAAAAAAGGTATTGGCCGAGAACTTAAAGCAAGCTGCATTTAAGCAAGATAAAATTAAGAAAGATGCGGAAGCCATCGCAGCTAAATTAGATGGTGTGAAGTTATCGATTGGTGCCAAAGCCGGTGAATCTGGAAAGATTTTTGGTTCGGTAAACACCATTCAAATTGCCGATGCTCTTAAAAAAGCAGGTTTTGAGGTAGATCGTCGTAGAATTACTTTTGAAACTGAGCCTAAAGAAGTAGGGGAGTACCTGGTAAACTTAAACTTACACAAAGAAGTGAAAGTACAGGTGCCTTTTGAAGTGGTAGCTGAGTAATCATCAGTTAAATCAATTAAAAAAGCGTCTCGGTTTTCGGGACGCTTTTTTTATGCTTCCCGAAATAATTACCTTTAATAATCTAAACCCTAACGAATGCTCTTCCGTCTTCTAAAAAAGCTGCTACTCGGATTCTTTCTTTTTACTTTTTGCTGGGTGCTGGTTTACCGCTTTGTAAACCCGCCTATTACCTGGCTCATGCTGCAACGCAGTTTTGAACGACAAGCGGACGGTAAATCTTGGAAATTGGAAAAAGAATGGCGCAGTTTCGATGAATTATCTAATAATTTAAAAAAGGCAGCCATGGCGGGTGAAGATGCCGCATTTATGAACCATTGGGGCTTTGATTTTAAGGCCATACAAAAGGCTTTTGAAAAGAACCAAAAGGGAAGGAAAATAAGAGGGGGCAGTACCATCAGCCAACAAACGGCTAAAAATGTGTTTTTATGGCCAGGTCGTTCCTGGGTACGGAAAGGGTTTGAAGCTTATTTTACCGTTTTGATAGAATTGCTTTGGTCGAAGGAGCGAATTTTAGAGGTCTATCTCAACGTGATAGAAATGGGAGACGGTATTTATGGAGCCGAAGCCGCCACCCAGCATTATTTCGGGAAATCTGCCGGCAGCATGAGCAAATACCAGGCTTCTTTGTTGGTAGCCGTTTTCCCGAATCCATTGCGCTGGTCGCCGGTAAAGCCAAACCGAACGGTGTATTACAGACAAAGTCTGATCCTGAGGAATATGCGTCGCCTAAAAAATGTGCAGTTTAACTAAGCAGGCATTAAACGATTCAGCCAGCTCTCTTTTAGCGGTATTTCCCAAGCGGTATCTAACTCACCATAGCGTTGTATCAGGTTATTGAAAATGACGGTATGCTCGTTGAGGATGCCTTTTTCTATCAGCATGTTAAAATCAGCTTTTCTGAAAGTTTTAATGGCTGCTTCATCCCGGTAGGCAATTTGCATACGATCGAAGAGTTGAATCCCTAATTGTATTTCCAGTTGTTGCATCAGCGCCACCGATTTATCGATAGAACAACCGCTGGCTCCTGTCTTTTGCTCGTCTACGGCCATAATTATAAAACGCTGAAAGCGAATTTCACCTTTGGCATGAAGGGAATTTCCATGTGCTGCCCAGCTCGCCGTAAACTCATCCAGATGAGATTGGATCGTCCTTAACTCCTGCTCAGTTAGTTCACGATCCGACTGGTAAATCCAGATCCTCGAATTTTCACAAATTTCCATGTACAAAGTTATCAAATTCTTAATTTGGTAGTTCAAAATCTACATGCGCTTTAAACCCTTATCAATATCTTTTTTTTGTGTAGCTGCCTTTTTCTTGTTCAGCAGCCTTGCAACTGACTCCGTTTCTCCAGATCTGATGGAGTTAATGAAACAGAGTCAGGACAAGCTCAATGCAGATTATGCTTTGGATGCAGATAAATTTAAGATGAAAAAAACCGAGATCCAGCTCACCAGGGATGGTTTTTTTCGTTGTCGCCGTACTTTTATAAGTGGCAAGCAAGAATATTATTCCTTCAGTTTTTCTGCTTTTGAGGAGTTGAATTATTTGGGTAATGAACAAAACGGATGGGTGGTTTTGAATGTAAAACCCGAAGGAATTATTGTGCAAACTTTTCGTGATCCGAAAGGAAACATCGATACCATGGCCACCCAATTGCGTTTGCCTTTCAAAAACCTGAAAGCTGCAGATTTACATATGCTCAACGATTGCTTCCAGCGAATCAGGGAAAAGTTAACTAATTAAAGCCCGTTTGCTTTAACTGTAATTTCTGCGATATCCAATACTTCTACTTCCTGCTCTTTGTTGAAATTTTTGATACCATCGCTCAACATGGTCATGCAAAAAGGGCAGGCAGCGGCCACTACCGCCGGCTGAACGGCTAAAATCTCTTCGGTACGTTCAATATTTACATCTTTGGTACCAGGCTCGGGCTCTTTAAACATTTGGGCACCACCTGCACCGCAGCATAGCCCGTTCGACTTACAACGTTTCAGTTCTACCAACTCAGCATCCAAAATTTCCAGGGCCTTGCGTGGAGCTTCGTACACCTGGTTGGCACGTCCCAAATAACAAGGATCGTGGAAGGTGATCTTCTTGCCTTTAAAAGACTCTCCACCCTCTGCCCGTAGTTTCCCCTCATTAATCAGTTCCTGGATGAGCTGTGAGTGGTGAATGACCTCGTAATTACCACCCAGATTAGGGTATTCATTTCTTAAAGTATTGAAACAATGCGGACATCCGGTTACGATTTTCTTCACCTGGTAGGCGTTCAATAATTCGATATTGGCCATCGCCTGCATCTGGAACAAGAATTCGTTGCCGGCACGTTTCGCCGGATCGCCGGTGCAGCTTTCTTCGGTACCCAATACGGCAAATTTCATCCCTACATGCTGCAGAATCTTACAAATATCGCGGGTAATTTTTTGGGCACGCTCATCGTAGCTACCCGCACATCCTACCCAAAATAAAATTTCTGGTTCTTCTCCTTTGGCCAGTAGCTCGGCCATGGTTGGCACTGTCAATTCGCTCATTGCTTCTTTATTTTAAATGCTTAATCGTTTTTCGCCCAATTGAAACGGTCGCTTGGGGCATATTTCCAAGGGGCACCATTATTTTCAATATTACCAAACATACTGTTTACACTGGCTGCAGCCTGTGCCTCTTCCATCACGGCATAGCGGCGTAGTTCCACAATAATATTCAGCGGATCTATATTGACCGGACAAGCTTCTGTACAAGCATTGCAAGTGGTGCAGGCCCAAATTTCTTCGCGGGTAATGTAGTTGTCCAACAAGCTCTTGCCATCCTGAAAATCTTTGCCATGTTGATCAATGTTGTTACCCACTTCAGTTAAACGGTCGCGAGTGTCCATCATGATCTTACGCGGCGAAAGCAGTTTTCCGGTGATGTTGGCAGGACAAACTGAAGTGCATCGACCACACTCCGTACAGGTATAAGCATCCATTAAGTTTTTCCAACTCAAATCCTGCACATCTTTGGCACCAAATTTACTTCCCTCAGCAACAGGAAGGGGAGTGAAAGAAGGGTCGAGCATCGCTTTTACTTCGTTAGTCACCGAATCCATGTTGTTAAAGCTTCCCTTTGGATTTAAATTGGAATACCAAGTATTGGGGAAAGCCATGATGATATGGAAGTGCTTGGAATAAGGCAGGTAATTTAAAAATGCGAGGATGCCCAATATGTGAAACCACCACGCTCCACGTTCAATTAAAACCAAAAACTCCGCATTTTGTGGCATTAATGGTGCAATGAATTGACTCACCGGAAATGCACCGGCCTGGATGTAATGCGGGTAATTTTGTTGTTGTAAAAGGTAATCGGCGGCGTTCATTTTCAGGAAGGCCGACATGAGTAAAATTTCAATGATCAGGATATAATTGGCATCAGATTTTGGCCAGCTGGTCATTTCCTTGCCGCTAAAGCGACGGATTTTGAGCACATTACGGCGGATGAGGAATACCACACAGCCTACAATCACCAATAAAGCAAGGATTTCAAAGCTGCCGATCAAGTAATTATATACCGGGCCAAGCGGTGCGGCAAAAACACGGTGTGTACCGAAAATTCCATCAATAAGTATTTCTACTACTTCAATGTTGATGATTACAAAACCGGCGTACAGAAAAAAGTGCATGATGGCCGCCACCGGTCTTTTGGTCATTTTACTCTGGCCAAAAGCAACGAGTAGCATGGTTTTCAAACGTTCCATGGGGCGGTCGCTGCGGTCTTCGGCACGACCCAATTTGATGTTTCTCCTGATCTTAGCCACATTGCGCCCGAAAAGGATGCTGGCACTCAGCAAAAAGACTAAAAATAAAATCTGTGCAATCATATTGGTTCTTAGTGAAGCTAAAATAATGAATAAAGACCAATCTCATTTACTATGCATGCATAAAAAATAATTTAGAATCCTTCTAAGTATTTATTGTTTCAATGACTTGATTTTAACAAGTAGGCGAACACTATTTTTAAAAAATATTTTCTGAAATGAAAAAAGAAGCTACATTTGCAATCCCGAAAGGGAGAGGGTACCATAGCTCAGTTGGTAGAGCAAAGGACTGAAAATCCTTGTGTCGCTGGTTCGATTCCAGCTGGTACCACCAGAAAGAGATCTTAGCAATAAGGTCTCTTTTTTTGTTTTAAGGGGTAGCTGCAGGGAGGACTTCGGCAGGCGCAGGTGATACATGCATGTCCGCAGGCCACCACCATGCGCTTGCAGGCGCCCAAAGCACAGGCGCAGGTACATGTTGCGTAGTTGCAGGCCTTCATTGACTCGGCGCAGGCGCTCATTGCGCTTATGCAGGTGCCTGTTACGCAGGCGCAGGTGCTTGCCGCACCGGCGCAGGCCTTCGTTAGTCAGGAGATGGTCCAAGTAGCACAGTTGCAGTTGTTAAGTTGAGTGCTGCAGGAGCTTCATTCAAGAAATCAGGACTGTATACAACAAAGCAAGGACACTTTCGAGCCCTTGCTTTACGATTGATAGCTGTTGATGAAGGGAAACTAGCTGGGAACTTTCTTAATCTCGAGGGGGCTCACCTGTTTGTACTCGGGGCTGCCATTGCCAAATACCGATTTTACATAGTTTTTTACCTGCTGGGCAATATCCACCATGCCGGTTCCTTTGGCGTACATCACTTTGTTACGGGTAATTCGGGTATTACTCCACAGGGTGTAAGCATCTATAACGGTTTTATTGGCTGCTTTAAGGGTGTCGAGGTAGCTGTATAGGGAAGTAGTTTGCAGTTCGGTTTCATTGGGTTGGTACTCGGTTTGGCCATTTAGCAGTTCAATGAAAGCACTAAAACTGGCACAGAGGTTATCGTAACTCTGTTGAGAAGCCGAAATGTTTTTTGTAGGCTTGTCCGCATCCGGTTGACCTTCTGTGGGCTCCTCCGTTGCTCCTGCCGTGGTTTTGCTTTTTCGTCGGCCTTGTATTTTACGGTTGATGGTTTTAGCACCCTCCAGCGTTTCGTTGCTGCAAGCACTGGCGGCCAGGGCAGCCAGCATTCTTTGCGACAAGGATCTGAGGGGGCCGAAGGCGATCATGCGTTCATCTACCGCCTTATTAAAGGCCAGCTGTTTTTTCTTAGCCTCCTCAAAGGCGTTTAGCGCATCGCTGGCCCGTGTTTGCAGGCTGTTCAAGGTTAGGGCAAGTGCTGCCGGATTATAAGCATTGCCATAGCCTTCACAGAAACTGATCAGGCTGTTAAAGTTGGCCAAATTTTTGGCATGGCCGGTTTCATAAGTTTTGCTCATTTTGTTTGATTTTAGGTGATACCATAAAGATTAACACCTAAGAAAACTGCTAAGCACAAAATTTATTGTGAGCCCAATTAAAATTTATGAAAAACACCTGGAGCATGTCTTGATTTTTATCCATTAAGCACCCATTTTCGGGGTGCTTTCTTTGTATATTTATACCCTCAGCTTCCTTAGAAATAGCGTTTATTTATGAAGATTTTAGTTTTCGACAATTACGATTCCTTTACTTATAACCTGGTTCATTTGGTAGAAATGATTACCGGACAAAGGGTTGATGTTTATAGAAACGATCAGATTGATTTAGATGAAGTACAAGCTTACGATAAAATCATCCTTTCACCTGGCCCGGGAATACCTGAGGAGGCGGGCTTGCTGATTCCACTCATTCAAGCTTATGCGGCTTCCAAATCAATCTTGGGGGTTTGTTTGGGTCACCAGGCCATTGCGCAAGCCTTAGACGGTACTTTAATAAACTTGGAAGATGTGTACCACGGTGTAGCAACTCCCATTTCTAAAACGACACAGTTGAGCCCTCTTTTTAATGGTTTAGCAGATACTTTTGAAGTGGGCCGTTATCATAGCTGGGTGGTATCGGATGAAAATTTACCGGCTGAATTAAGCGTGACCGCCCGGGACGAGCGTGGTTACATCATGGCCATGCAACACCAAAATTTTGACCTGCAGGGTGTTCAGTTTCATCCGGAGAGCGTGCTGAGCCCTTGCGGAGAGCAAATCATGAAAAACTGGCTGAAACAGTAAGATTAGCTATTTGTATTAAAGCAGTCGCGACAACGGGGCTCGTAACTTTCCTTTTCTCCCAAAAAAATAGTGCTATCGCTGGCTACCGTACGGTAGGAGTGGTTGGCCGGTGCACCGCATTGCAGACAAATGGCGTGTACTTTGCTCACGTCTTCAGCAATGGCCATGAGCGCAGGCATGGGGCCAAAAGGTTTGCCCTGGAAATCCATATCTAAACCTGCCACGATTACCCGGATACCTCTGTTGGCTAATTGGGAGCAAACTGCAGGTAATTCCATGTCGAAGAACTGAGCCTCGTCAATACCTACCACCTGGGTATTGGTACCTAGTAAAAGTATCGCTGAGGAATTTTCGACAGGGGTAGAGGGAATGGAATTGGCATCATGTGAAACTACGTCCGAATCATCATAACGAACATCGGTCTTAGGCTTAAAAATCTCTACATTTAACTGAGCGATCTTCGCTCGCTTCAATCGCCGAATGAGCTCTTCAGTTTTTCCCGAAAACATCGACCCACAGATTACTTCGATGCTCCCTCCGGGTTCTTGTTTTCTTTTAAATTTATGTTCGTTGTAGAGCATTTTCTCGATGTATGATGCGATGATTAAGGCCCGGCAAATATCAGAATTTAATGCTATTTTTGAAAGTAATCTACTCAAATAAGCGTTTTTGTGATGGACCGGAAGGCTATACTTGAAAGAATTGGTGAAATTATCGCTGATATCAATGAGCAATATCAACATTTGGCTAAAAGTGATCGTTCTGATCGATTAGAAACAGAACTTTTCGCTGCCAACGCTAAATTTTTGGCCGATCATATTCAGATTCTGCAAAAATTCAATAAAGAAGATTCATCCATTTCCACTCCAATTGCTGTCAGTGAACCGGAGGAAAATTTCGTTCAGGATTTAGATAATTACGAACCGCATGTCAAGCCAGAAATAGCTTCGCCAAGTATTGTGGATTCGGCCGCTGATTCGACTGAGCCGATCATTACTCCAACAGTGCCCAGTAGAAATGATCTGATGGCAAATCGCCCTGAACAGAACTTGGCCACCAAGTTTAGTCAGGAGCCTATCCAGGATTTGAAACGAAGCATCAGCTTGAATGATAAACTGGTATTTGTTAAAGATTTGTTCAACGGATATAGCCTGGCCTATCAGGAAGCGATCGATCAACTCGAGCGTTTAGAAGACTTTCAAAGCGCAGATCAATATCTTAAAACACATTATGTAGCTGAATATAAATGGGCTGATAAGGTAGCAACTGCCGAAAAATTTTACGAATTGCTCCGCCGGAAATTTGTCAAATAATCCCCATACGGTTCGCATCCAGGCGAAGCAGGATAAACAGCAATAAGGTAAATCCCCAAAGAGAAGATCCACCGTAACTCACAAAGGGTAGCGGAATACCGATGACCGGAACTAGTCCGATGGTCATCCCTATATTGATGAAGAAATGCACAAATAGGATGGATGCTACGCCATAGCCATATATTCTGGAGAAGGAGGATCTTTGCCTTTCGGCGATGAATATAATCCTCATCAAGAGGAAAAGATACAGTCCAACTACTACTAAACTGCCTACAAATCCCCATTCTTCGCCCACTGTGCAGAATATAAAATCGGTACTTTGTTCAGGTACGAAGTCATATTTTGTTTGAGTTCCCTGCAAAAATCCTTTGCCAAATATCCTGCCTGAACCGATCGCGATTTTTGATTGATTTACATTATATCCCTGGCCCCTTAAATCTTCAACTTTGCCCAGCAATACATCAATACGAGTTCTTTGGTGCGGTTGAAGGATATTTTTATAGGCAAAGTCTACCGAAAAAATATAGAAAATTGAACAGATCGTTCCTAAAATAATTGGAGTTATCCATTGTTTCTTCTTCCTCAGTTGATAAAGTAATATTCCGGCAACGAACACCAGTAGAGAAATGAGCAGCACTTTACTAAGTAATAAAGTGAGTATAAATAATACGATGGCTACGGCTCCAATCACTAAAAAATAACCGGAGAGTCCTTCTCTGTAAAGCACAAAAATTAAGGAAAGAAAAGTGAGTGCCGAACCTGTATCGGGTTGCAGCATGATCAATGCTACCGGTAGCATAATGATGAAGCCAGCAAGGCCTACTGAAAACCATGATTTGGTTTTAAAGTTGGTGGTAGAAATGTATTGTGCCAGTAAAAGACAGGTAGAAAATTTGGCAAATTCCGATGGTTGTAGCCTGAAACTACCAATGGGTATCCAGGCTTGGTTTCCCCCTACATTCCTGCCCACCACCAATACAGCCACCAACAACAATAAACTAATTCCGTAAAATAAGGGGCTCAACGTGCTGAATAGTTTTACGTCCAGTAGTAAGATCAGTGTTCCCAGCATGCAAGCAGAGAGGATAAAGATGAATTGCTTTCCGTAGTTAGTGCCCAGGTTAAAGGCATTGGTGTTTTCCGGATCGTAAACTGCTGCATAAATATTGATCCAGCCAATGATACATAGCGCCAAGAAAAGGTAAAGACTTACCCGGTCTACATTAAAAAAGATATTTCTTGGTCTGATATTCGTCATGGTAGCTACTAAGGTTTTACAGCTGTTTTGCTCACGGTTTTCGCTGAATCCTTTTTAATGGTTGTTTTTGGTGCTAATTTTTGCTTAATGGCCGGTAATAGACTGGCTTGTGTAATCCGATCTTTATAAGCGGCCGGTCGGCTGATAGAATCGCGTAAATACTTCTCTACCATTAAACTGGCAATTGGGGCCGACCAAGTGGCGCCAAAGCCGGCATTTTCGACTACCACTGCAATGGCAATTTTTGGATTTTCTCGCGGAGCGAAAGCGACAAATACAGAGTGATCGGCACCGTGTGGATTTTGTACGGTACCGGTTTTACCGCACATTTCAATCCCCGGAATTTTAGAATAATATGCGGTTCCGCCGGGCTGATTTACCACCCTGCTCATCCCTTCAATTACTGAACCAAAATATTGTTGTTCGATACCCACCGCTATTTTTTTAGTGAATTCTCTCCTGATCACTTTTTTTGCACCAATGGCCTTGATAAGGTGTGGCTTATAGTAAAAACCACGGTTAGCCACAATGGCCATGGTATTTGCCATTTGTAGTGGGGTAATTCCTAATTCTCCCTGACCAATGGAAAGCGAAATATTAAAGCTTGATCCCCATTTATCACTTCCCCAACGTTTGGTATAATAATCGGCACTGGGTAATAATCCTTTCCGTTCGTTTGGTAGATCGATGTCGAGCTTTGAACCTATACCGAATTTGGCCACAGCTGTTTGCCATCTTTTGTAGCCATTAATGGATCGCATACCCGAATGGTCGATCATCTTGTTAAAAATATGACCGTAATAAGTATTGCAAGAGTATTGAATAGATTGAGTGAGGTCTGTAGGCCCGTGTACGTGCGTGCAGCCCATTACCCGGTTGCCGTAGCGATAACCACCGCCGCAAGTGTAAGTGGTACTTGGTGAGATGGAGCCAAATTGCTGAGCAATTAGGGCGTTTACGATCTTGAATATAGAGCCCGGCGGGTATTCGGCCTGAATGGGCCTGATGAACATAGGCTTATAAGGATTGTTGAGCAGTTTCATATAGTTATTACCCCTTTGTCGGCCAACCATGAGGTTGGGGTTGTAGGTAGGGCTGCTCACAAAAGCGAGGATTTCGCCACTTGATGGTTCAATGGCTACAATGCTCCCAATTTTGTGAGCCATTAGCTCTTCACCTAATTTTTGAAGATCCCTGTCTAAGGAAGATTGCAAGCCCTCGCCCGACACGGCCAGGGTATCATATTTTCCATCTGCAAAATGACCTTTGGGACGGCTAAAGGCATCGACCATCAAATTCTGAACACCTCGCTGACCTCGTAGTAAATCTTCATAAGAGCGCTCTATGCCGCTGATGCCGATATAATCCCCCTTCGCATAAAAACCATTTGATTTTTCTATCATTCGCTCATTCACTTCGCCAATGTAGCCTAAGAATTGGGCAGCAATGCTATCCGGATAATACCTGACTGAGCGGTTTTGGACATAAAAACCTGGGAATAAATATAATTTCTCCTGAAAACCGGCAAAAACTTTGGCCGATAGCTGTTTCTCCAATACCGAAGCTCGATAGATGGAATGATTCTTTGCTTTTTTGAACTGTTTGTCGAAACGTTCTTTGGTAATACCCAATAAATTGCAGAATTCGAGCGTGTCAAAAGGTTTTACCTCCCTGGGAATGACCATTAAATCGTAAACGGGCTCGTTTTGAACCAAAATTCTGCTTTCCCGATCTAAAATAATTCCTCTGGCGGGATAAATGATGATCTTACGTAGAACGTTATTATTGGCCGAAAGGAGGTATTCGTCATTAATAACCTGCAGATAAAATAAGCGAATGATAATGAAAACGGCAGCAGTTATGAATATTCCCTGAATGACATATTTTCTGGCAAAGAATGGGTTCATTAACGCTTTTTGTTACGATAAAAAAGTAGTTCGCTGAGTAGGATCAAAAATAAAGTAAAAAAGGAACTTAAAATAGTGCGGAGTAAAGTAATTCCGAAATCGCTCAACCGGAATGTTTCAAAAGAAAACAGTACCAAGTGGTGACAAAGAATGAGGATGAATGCATAAATCAAAAACCACCTGAATCCCATGTGGTTCATACTGGGTTCGGGTTCATTTTCTCGGTCTTCCACAGAAACTGTGATGCGGATCAAAGAGATGCGCCCCAATGCCAGCACGGTGCTGGCCAGTGCGTGTAGGCCAAGCGTATCGTAAAATACATCAACACTCAAGCCAAGCAAAAATGAGAGGGTGAAAAGTAACCAGTTAGGTGTTTTAAAAGGTAGAATTAAAATAAAAAGTAGGTATACGAAAGGAGTGGCCAGGTTATAAAAGCCGATATTTTTCAGGAGGAATACCTGAATGAAGATCAGCAAGATAAAGCGTGCAATATAAATAGGAATTCTTTCCATTACTCTTTCTTGTTTAGAGATTCCAGTTGCTCTTTTTCTCTTGCGCCTCCATCGGTAATTACATAAACATAACTCAAGGAAGCGAAATTGGTAGATAAGATCACCTTGATGTTGAGGAAGTTATTGCCACCCTTTAAATCGGTTTCTACCACTCTGCCAATGTTAATACCCGCCGGAAATAATGAATAACCTGAAGTAATTACTTTTTCACCTTTTTTCACCTTGATGTGGTTAGGCACATCCTGGAGAATTGCGAATTGAGAGTCGAAATTTCCGTTACCCCAAACCAGCGATCCGAAAGCTTTGGTAGTATTTAAACTTGCACTGATTCGGGTATCGTTATGTAAGAGAGACTGGATGGTGGCGTATTTGGGCGAAACGTTTAGTACAATCCCAACCACGCCATTGGGTCCAATTACGCCCATACCTTGTTTAATGCCATCATTGGATCCCTTGTTAATCGTGAGGTAGTTATTTTTTTGGTTGATGGAGTTATTGATCACTTTCGCAGTCAAGTAGCGATACTGCTGACGATAAACCGTATCAGTGATTTTTTTAGCTTGATTACCGATACTTACAGAATCTATTTGAGGAAGCAAATTGTGCAGACGCGAATTTTCTGCCGCCAGGCTGTCATTGATTTCCCTTAAGCGCAGGTAATTCTTAAACTCGTTAATTCTTTGATATTGTTTGGCAATTAACTCATTGGAAGAATTCCAGCTGCTCGCTCTTTGGTAAGAATTATTGTTGATGAGTATACCTAAGGAGATGAAAAAGAAGACAAAAAACAGAATAATTGCGTTGTACTTACTGATGAATATCCAAAGGTTCCGCATGATTCAGTTTGGAGTTCTGTTCATCAGTCATGAGCCGGGGATTACCTACTGATGACTGATAAAGCGAACTATTTATTGCATTAAGAATTTGAAATTTTCAATGTTCTTTAAAGCGATACCCGTACCACGTACCACGGCACGCAGTGGGTCTTCGGCCACATGCACAGGTAACTTGGTTTTAGAAGAAATACGCTTATCGAGTCCACGCAAAAGCGCACCGCCTCCGGTTAAATAAATACCAGTCTGGTAAATATCGGCTGATAATTCTGGTGGAGTGATCTCCAAAGCCTTTAGAATCGCTTCTTCAATTTTAGAAATTGATTTATCGAGACAATGTGCAATTTCAGTGTATGAAACGGTGATTTGCATCGGTACTCCGGTCATCAAATCACGACCTTGAACCGCCAGATCTGGTGGTGGATCTTGTAATTCGGGAAGGGCAGAACCCACTTCAATTTTAATTTTTTCTGCTGTCCTGTCACCAATCATGATGTTGTGCTGACGACGGATGTATTGTACAATGTCACTATCGAAATTGTCCCCTGCTACACGAATAGATTGGTCGCAAACAATACCTGATAGGGCAATCACCGCAATTTCAGTCGTTCCGCCACCAATATCGATGATCATGTTGCCCATAGGTTCTTCCACATCAATACCAATCCCAACGGCAGCAGCCATCGGCTCGTGTATGAGGTAGACCTCTTTTGCTCCGGCTATTTCGGCAGAATCTCGAACCGCTCTTTTTTCCACTTCGGTGATACCTGAAGGAATACAGATCACCATTCTAAGTGAAGGGAAAAACCAGCCTTTGCCGTTATTCAACATTTTGATCATGCCGCGAATCATGTGTTCAGCAGCATTAAAATCTGCAATTACGCCGTCTTTAAGCGGACGTACAGTCTGGATATTTTCGTGGGTTTTACCCTCCATTTGCATGGCTTGCTTTCCAATGGCAATTAGTTTGTTCGATTGACGTTCAAAAGCAACAATTGAAGGTTCATCGACTACTACTTTGTCATTGTGGATGATCAGCGTGTTTGCTGTACCCAGGTCGATGGCAATTTCTTGAGTAAACCAGTTAAATAATCCCATTCTGTAAATTTAAATATCTCGTAAAGTTATGTTTTTTTTCGATTTTCTTAATGTTTAAAATGTCGCACTCCGGTGGTCACCATGCTGATATTTTTTTGATTGGCCATGCTTATGGAATCTTGATCTTTGATTGATCCCCCCGGCTGTAAAACAGCAGAAATGCCCGCCTCAGCTGCAATCTCCACGCAATCAGGGAAAGGAAAAAATGCATCGGAAGCCATTACTGCTCCTTTTAGTTCGAAACCAAAGGTCTGGGCTTTTAAAATAGCCTGTCTCAGCGCATCCACCCTCGAAGTTTGACCCACACCGCTGGCCAGCAAGGTTTGATTTTTGGCCAAAATGATGGTATTCGATTTGGTGTGCTTCACCAGTTTGTTGGCAAAATACATGTCAGCGATCTCTTGGGCACTTGGTTTAGATACCGTAACGGTATTCATGTTTTCAGGGCCCTCTATCTGAAGGTCTTTGTCCTGTTCAATTATACCGTTTAACAAAGTTTTAAACTGTTTAGCAGGCAATTCCAAGGGCTTTCTTCTTAAAATGATCCTGTTTTTCTTCTCTTGGAGTATTTCGATGGCCTCCTGCTCATATGCTGGAGCAATTAATACCTCAAAAAACAACTGATTGATTTCTTTGGCGGTGACAGTATCAATTTTCCCATTGCAAATAATTACTCCACCGAAGGCAGAAATCGGATCGCAGGCCAGTGCTGCTGTCCAGGCTTCTTTCAAATTATTTCTACTCGCTACACCACAGGCATTGGTATGTTTCAAGATGGCAAAAGTGGGCGTATCAAATTCATCAATGAGTGCCACCGCAGCATCCACATCCACCAGGTTATTGTATGAAAGCTCTTTGCCGTTCAATTGATCGAAAAGAGCGTTTAAATCACCATAAAATACACCCTTTTGATGCGGATTTTCTCCATAACGCAGTGTTTGAGATTGACTTTCGCTCAGTTTTAATACCGGCAGGGGTTCTTGCTGGTTGAAATAATGGAAGATGGCGGTGTCGTAATCCGAAGAAATATGAAAAGCCTTTTGAGCAAATGATTTACGGTGATTGAGCTCGGTGGCTCCGTTATTTTCTCTAAGTATGTCCAGCAGCAATTGGTAATCATCTTTGGATGCAATGATTACCACATCCTTGTAGTTTTTGGCTGCAGCCCTGATGAGTGAAATCCCGCCAATATCAATTTTCTCAATGATCTCGGCTTCAGCAGCTCCCGATTTTAAAGTTTCCTGAAATGGATAAAGGTCTACAATTACCAGGTCAAATTCTGGAATTTCGTATTCTTTTAACTGCTCCTGATCTTGGTCCAATTCGCGACGAGCCAGGATACCGCCAAACACTTTTGGATGGAGCGTTTTTACCCTTCCACCTAAAATGGATGGATAACCTGTCAGGTCCTCCACGGCTTGTACTGGAAATCCTAAATCCTTGATGAATTGCTCGGTGCCGCCAGTAGAGTAAAATTGAACCCCCTGTTCATTCAATAAGCGAACGAGAGGCGCTAAATTATCTTTGTAATAGACTGATATTAAGGCATTTTTGATCTTAACCGATTGGCTCATTAAAATAATTATTTGGAGCAGCTAAGATAGTTTTTTGGAGGGAGCTTTGGAAGCGCTGAGTGGATCTATTTTGCGGTTTTAATTTTTTTCAAAACTTGCTCTACCACTTTGGGATAATATTGGTGTTCGAGCTGCTGACCTTTGAATTTGATCATCTCTAAATCATCACCATTTTCAATTTTGAACCTTGCCTGATAAATGATTTCACCAGCATCAAAATCCTCATTTACATAATGAATGGTAATGCCAGATTCTTCTTCAGCATTTGCTAAAACTTGTTGATGAATGCGATCGCCATACATGCCTTTGCCTCCATACTTTGGCAAAAGTGCAGGATGGATGTTTACAATTTTTTTAGGGAAAGCTGCCAATAAATTTTGTGGCATCAGCCAAAGAAATCCAGCCAATACAATCAAATCTATTTTTAAATTCTTTAAAAGATCGATGATCTCTTCAGTCTGATAGAACTCTTGCTTGTCGAAGATGTGAGTGGGTACTTCAAAATTATCAGCTCTTTGCAGTACATAAGCATCCGGATTGTTTGTTAAGATCAAGGCAACCTCCGCTTCGGGGTGCTTTTTAAAATGCTCCATGATTTTTTGGGCATTAGATCCGGAACCGGAAGCAAATATGGCAATTCGTTTTTTCAAGTAATGCTCGTGTCAATCTTGCGCTTGCAAATATATTTTTTCTCTACAAGCTTAACAATAATAAAAAAAGCCGTTAAAAATAACGGCTTTTTTTATGTTCAAGTGCTCAATTATAAGTTTCCACGGGCGGCCTGTTCTCTTTCTAAGGCTTCGAATAGGGCTTTAAAATTGCCTGCACCGAAAGATTTGGCACCTTTTCTTTGAATAATTTCATAAAAAAGTGTTGGGCGATCTTCAACAGGTTTGGTAAAAATTTGCAGTAAATAACCTTCATCATCCCGGTCAACCAAGATGCCTAAATTCTTGAGTGGTTCAATATCTTCATCAATTTGACCAACCCGGTTGAGTAGATCATCGTAATAAGTGCCAGGTACTTTTAAAAATTCTACACCTCGCTTGCTTAGTG
The DNA here is from genome assembly GCA_947458875.1 of Sphingobacteriaceae bacterium. GTDB lineage: Bacteria > Bacteroidota > Bacteroidia > Sphingobacteriales > Sphingobacteriaceae > JAIPAN01. The sequence continues at coordinate 20,382 of CANGZD010000013.1, read as the reverse complement.
CTGTTACGGTTTCAACGATGTTATTTGTGGCAATTGCTACGTGTTGTACACCTTCATCTTGATAAAAATCAAGGTATTCTTCAACTTGCGACTTCTTTTTGCCTTCTGCGGGTTCGTTGATCGGGAATTTTACATAGCCGTTCCCATTACTCATTACCTTACTCATTAAGGCAGAGTATTCAGTAGAGATCTGCTTATCGTCAAAAGTGAGGATGTTTTTAAAACCCATCACATCTTCATAAAACTTCACCCATTTGTTCATTTGATTCCAGCCCACATTTCCTACGCAATGGTCTACGTAAAGTAATCCGGTTGGCTCGGGATTGTAGTGACTTTCCCATTTTTGATAGCCCGGCATGAAAGGGCCGGTATAATTTTTACGCTCAATGAACAAGTGGACTGTTTCGCCATAAGTGTAAATACCGCTGCGGCGAATTTCACCAAATTCATCTTTGAGTGTTTCTGGTTCTAAATAAGGTTTTGCTCCTCTTTTGGTAGTTTCTTCGAAGGCTTTGTAAGCATCATCTACCCAGAGCGCCAAAACTTTCACACCATCTCCATGTTTTTTAACATGTTCCGAAATGGGATGCTCAGGTTGTAGAGCGGTAGTGAGTACCAAACGCATTTTATTTTGTACTAACACATAAGAAGACCGGTCTTTTACGCCTGTTTCTGGTCCTGCATAAGCCAGGCTTTGAAAGCCAAAAGCTGTTTTATAGTAGTGCGCCGCTTGCTTGGCGTTCCCCACATAAATCTCTACATAATCAGTGCCGTTTAAGGGTAGAAAATCTGTTTGCATACTATTGTTCAATTATTTCGAGTTTTTAATTACGAGTTATTTTCTTGTTTTCATACTGTCTTAGATAGGATATTAGTTTTCCAATTCTTTTACCCAGCTCAAGACTTTTATTGTACATATTGTGGAAAGGCTTTTCTTCGATCAAACTCACCCTGTGGAGTATAATTAGTTGGTTTCTGAATTCACCATTAGAGCCTTTAGCATACCTTAAAAATTTTATAAAATCCCGGTTGTTATTGTATTCGAATCCTTCTGCAATATTATTTGAAATAGAGGCTACCGATCGCCGAATCTGATCTTTCATTCCCCAATCTTTAGCTAATTCTCCGTCAAAAGTAAATCTGTAGATTTCCTCTGCCAGATCTATGGCATCTTTCCAAATATCTAATTCTTCATAATTATTATATGTAGCCAATTCAAAAGGTATTATTTAAAACATTAATAAATAATACTTAACTCGAAATGCTATTCAATATTGTGCTGCCAGCTTTTGTGGTAGCTTTCATCCTCAATCTTAATCGCATCTTCAGTGAGCATCAGCGGTTTAAAAGGATCGATCATCACTGCCAGCTCTTCTGTTTTTTCTTTTCCGATCGATTTTTCTACCGTTCCCGGATGTGGACCGTGTGGAATACCGCCTGGGTGCAGGGTAATTTGTCCCTTCACTACGCTCTTACGGCTCATGAAATCTCCATCAACATAGTATAACACCTCATCGCTATCCACATTACTATGGTTGTACGGCGCAGGGATTGCCTGAGGATGGTAATCGTATTTACGTGGAACAAATGAGCAAATTACAAAATTATGTCCCTCAAAAGTTTGATGTACCGGAGGCGGTTGGTGTACACGGCCGGTAATCGGTTCGAAGTTATGAATGGAGAAGGCCCAAGGATAATGGAAACCATCCCATCCTATAAAATCAAAAGGATGCGTTCCGTAAGTATATGGATAGATCAGGCCTTGTTTCTTAATCAGTAATTTAAAATCGCCTTCTTCATCAAATGTTTCTAAATCAGCAGGGCGTTTGATATCGCGTTCACAAAAAGGAGAATGCTCCATCAACTGGCCCCATTCATTCCGGTAACGTTTAGGGGTGCGAATCGGACTAAAACTCTCCGTAATGAATAAACGGTTATTTTCTGTATCAAATTCCATTTGGTAGATGGTGCCTCTCGGAACCACTAAATAATCCCCGTATTCAAATTTGATTTTCCCAAAGCCTGTTTTCAGTGTTCCGCTTCCTTCGTGAATAAAAATCACCTCATCGGCCTGACTGTTTTTATAGAAATAATCAGTCATCGATTTACGAGGCGCTGCCAGTGAAATGTGCAGATCGCTGTTTACCAGAACCGGCTTACGGCTTTTCAGGTAATCGTCCTCAGGTTGAATGTTAAAACCAATTAAACTGGTATGACGTAAGTGTTTTTCTCGAGCAATTTTTGGCTCAACCGAATAGGGTTCGCCGAGCGATTTTACAATGGTTGGGGGATGGGTATGATAAACCAGAGAATATAGGCTCGAAAAACCTTCAGTAGAAACTAATTCCTCGGCATATAGCTCTCCATTCGGTTTGCGGAAAACAGTATGTCTTTTCTGCGGAATTTGTCCTAAACTATGATAAATAGGCATATTTTAAAGATAATTGGTTAGAAAATCCGGTTAAAATTAAACATAAATCATCACATTGCATGGTTATCAAAAGGTAAAAAATGGAAGCAGCTTTTATGCGGTATATTTTTTTTAGTTTTGACCTCTACCAATTAATACGTAGTCTATGAAATTAGTGTCTTATAAAACCGAAAACAGAGAACATTTAGGTCTGTATGTAAATGGTCATATTTATAATCTAAACTCATGCGATAAACTGATTCCTGATAATATGAATGAGTTCTTGTGGGGTGGAACTGAATTGATGGACCGTGCGAAAAAAGTCGATGAAGAGATCAAGACGGGTAAAAGAGAAGCCAAGGAAGAAATATTTTTTGAAATCTTGGCGCCGGTGCCCCATCCTACCTCCTGCAGAGATGGTTATGCTTTTCGCCAACACGTGGCTGCGGCACGCCGTAACCGCAAGGTAGACATGATCCCGGAGTTTGATCAATATCCAATTTTTTACTTCACCAATCACAATGCCATCCAGGGGCCGGGCGAAATTGAATGCATGCCCGATCATTTTGAAAAACTGGATTTTGAATTAGAGGCAGCCGTAGTGATCGGTAAAAAGGGAAGAAACATCAAAGCCGCGGAAGCAGACGAATACATTGCAGGCTACATGATCATGAACGACATGAGCGCCCGAACCTTGCAGATGGAAGAAATGTTGCTGAACCTCGGTCCAGCTAAAGGAAAAGATTTTTCTACAGTAATTGGACCTTGGTTGGTTACGCCAGATGAACTCGAAGCTTACAAGATCCCTGCAAAAACAGGTCATGTAGGTAATAGTTACGACCTTAAAATGAAATGCTGGGTAAATGGAGTGGAGGTTTCTACCGGCTCTATGGGCGATATGGACTGGACCTTTGCCGAAATTATTGAGAGATGTGCTTACGGTGTAGATATTTTGCCGGGCGATGTGATCGGTTCTGGAACGGTGGGTACTGGTTGTTTCCTCGAATTGAACGGTACCGGTTTGCTGAACGATCCAAATTACCAAGTGCAGTGGCTACAGCCTGGTGATGTAGTTGAAATGGAAATCACCGGATTAGGCCGTTTAAGTAATACCATCCGCAAAGTGGATACTGATTGGTCTATCCTGAAACTGAAAAAGACTAAGTAATGCTCACACTTAAAACAGCCGACTTAAAACCCGCTGAATTGCAGAATTACCTGCAATATGCCATTGCACCCCGTCCAATATGCTTTGCTTCTACTATAGACAAGGCTGGAAATGTGAATTTGAGTCCTTACAGTTTTTTTAACCTTTTTAGCTCCAATCCACCTATTTGTGTGTTCTCGCCAGCCCGCAGGGTACGAGATAATACTACCAAACACACCTTGGAAAACATTTTAGAAGTGCCTGAATGTGTGATCAATATCGTGAATTATGATATGGTTCAGCAAACTTCATTAGCGAGTACCGAATATCCAAAGGGAGTGAATGAATTTGTGAAGGCGGGTTTTACGGAACTGAAGTCTGAATTGGTTCGTCCGCCCAGGGTAGCCGAGGCTCCGGTTCAACTGGAATGTGTGGTGAATCAGGTGATTCCATTGGGAGAAGGCCCAGGAGCCGGAAATCTTGTGTTGGCAGAGATAAAATTGATACATATTCAGGAAGAAATTTTGGATTCACAGGGCAAAATTGATCAAGCTAAAATCGATCTGGTAGCCCGTTTGGGTGGCGATTGGTATTGCAGGGTAGGTGCTGATAATTTATTTAGTGTAGCCAAACCCATTGCTCAACTAGGTATGGGAATGGATGCTTTACCATCGGCCATCAAAAGTTCAACTATTTTAACTGCCAATAATTTAGCTGCTCTAGCAAACGAAGAAAATATGCCTTCGGCAGAAGCTGTTGAAGCAATTGAATCTCAAGCGGATATAAAGGAGGTTTTAGATGCCACCATCGGGGATCCCAACACCCGAAACATTCAATTACAAATCTTAGCTAAAAGCTATTTAGACAGGGGAGAAGTGGCTGTGGCCTGGAAAATTTTATTGCTTTAAGGTGTAGTTACCGCTACAGGTAATACTTTTCCATTAAAGAATTGATGTCCCGTTCGGGCGAAATCAGCAATGTATTTACCCATTTCAAAAGCCATTACCGGCGATTCGTAACCAGGAAAGGCTTTCTCCAGCATTTCGGTTTGGGCCGAACCAAGTGCCAGGCAATTAACTTTAATTTTACGATCGGCCAGCTCTAAGGCCAGGCACTCAGTAAGCGTGTGTAAAGCTGCTTTACTGGCGGAGTAAGCAGAGAGCCCGGGAAACTTAAGGCTACCCTGAAAGCCACCCATGCTGCCGATATTGACAATATGTGAAGGTTGATTCATCACCGGAAGTAATCCTTGGATTAGCCGAACATGCGACAGAAAATTGCTTTGTAACATCTCCACAAAATCTATTTCGTTCGTTTGATCAAAGGGCTTTACTTCTAATGCTCCAGCATTATTGATCAGGATATCAATTTTGCCAAAATTTTGCTGAATAAATGGCACCAGACCCAGGTGGATGTCGTCGTTCACTAAATCGAATTGTACCGGAAAAAGCTGGCACTCGGGATTGAGCCCTTTGGCAATTTCCAGTAAGCGCTGTAGTTTATCACCGGAGCGGGCCAGCGCCAATACTTTGTTTTCTGTGTTTAAGATCAGTTCGAGGACGGCCTCAAAACCCACACCGCTACTGGCACCACTAATTAGTATATTCATATTTCGATTTAGGCACTTACCGGATGTTTGATCAGGTAGAATCCATCATTGATTAATTTTGTAAACTCTGGCTCAGCAGCAGCTTTCAGCTCCAAATAAATGCTGATTTCTTTTGCTAATTCCGGTAACACTCTCCGGTTTTCTAAAATTTCCAGGATTTCCATGGCGCATAGCCAATCCTCCCGATGATTTTTACGGAGTGCCTCCCAAACCGCAATTAACTGCTGGGTGTCGCTGCTATTTTCTCGACAATTTCTAACTGTTTGAAAAAGTTGATGATATTGCAGCGTCTGCTCATCGTAAACGGCATGATATGTGTTCGTTTTTGATACCAGGGCAATCTCTTCAAAAGCGTCTTTGTCTGCCGCACCATTGAAAACAGAGACGATTTTTTCTCCCACAGCCATGTCATAAATTCCCCAGCTGGGCTCAAAATAAATTCGTTCCTCTTCATCTTTAACCGTACAATCGCTAAAGGTGATCAGGATAATTTTACCTTCTTTACGAAGCCAGTTTTCTACTTTCCCAGAAACATGGATACCGCTTTCAAAACTTAGTTGAACTTGTTTTTCCTTCGCTATTCCCAGTTCATTTAACTCAGCATCGCTCCAGTTTTCTAAAGCCTTTTGGCTGTTTTTTAGTTTGCCTACCGGCGATGAAAAACCATGTTGGTGGTAATCTTTCCCATGACCAGCAAATTGCTCATTGTTGTAAGCCAGTGCACTTGGTCCGCTTGTTTTAATGAAGGTGGTCTGATGCTGTTGATCAAAACCTACATCGGTAAACACGCCGCTAAGCTGCAAACCGGAACTGAAAACTGCCGTGCATGGATTTTTACATTCGATTGCCTTCAAAACACTTTCTGTGCCCCCTCTGCGGAAAGACATGGTATCGGCAAACTGTTCCAACACATCAATTAAGTTTTGGAAGGTAGGCGTAACGAATAATTGTGGTTGTGGTTTGGTGATGTCGAACGGGTAGTTTACTGCATGGATGGTATACCAGATTTTTTCAATCTCAGGCTTCATACACGAAGCACTCTCACCAATAGACGATAATAAGCCTGCACCATAAATTTTCGGATCTTCCAGGCTGCCGATCAAGCCATATTCAACTGTCCACCAGTGCAAGCGGCTTAATAAGGCCATCTCAGATGGTTCACCTAAATTTTCCTGACAGAAAGCTACTTTTTTCTCTGCTTTGCTGAGCTCGGCAGGGTCGGCATCGGGCATTTCCTTCAAAATGGATAAATGTCTGATCGCTTCGTATAATTCGAAATCCCGAGAGGAGAAAATAGCTTTGGCCCCAATCGAACCAAAATAACTTAAATATTGGTTGTAGTCGGTATCCCCGATAATCGGAGCGTGACCGGCCGACTCGTGAATGATATCGGGTGCCGGGGTATACTCAATATGATTGATTTGACGGATATCTGCGGCAATTACTAATACCCGATAAGCCTGGTATTCCATAAAAGCAACCGGAGGGATGAATCCATCCACGGTAACTGCCCCCCAACCAATTTTACCAAGGGCATCATTCATTTCTTGTAATGATGGTACTTTTTCGATGGTTAAACCAGCTTTTTCGAGACCCGGTATATAGGGGTAATAAGCAGCATTTTTAAGATAACTATAGTTTTGACGCATCACGTAGCGCCAAACTGCATGATCTACAGGGGTGTAATGCTCGTAATGTTGCGCTACGATAAACTGTTTAAGATGCTTAGGTAGACGGGCAACTTGCGGATTGTTAAAGTCGTTAAAATCGCTCATTGCTGTTGCTTTTTGATCGGTACTAAATTACACCAAGCAGGGTATTTTACCAAGACTTCTACTCAATTTAATTCCTCCTTTTTTTGTAATTATTTAGCGCTTTTTACTCCAAAGCTGAAATTCTTTTGAGAAAAGTAGCTGAAAATGGTGACCAATACGGTAGTGCTAAATTTAGCAATGGTGGGGTAGAAATGTAGCACTTCTACCATCGATTTAATAAGGATATAATTCAGGAAAATATTGATGCACACAATGGTCCCGTACCTCAGCAATTGAATTCTGCCTCTGAGATTTGACTGGGTAAATACGAGGTATTTATTGAGTAAAAACCCAAGCGGAAATGTGATGCACAACTCCAGGATGAGGGCGGCAATGGGCCCACTGATGTAGATAAATGGGGTGTTCCAGCCTTGTTTGAGTAGGATGAAATTATAAGCAATGAAATAGACGATGACCCCGGTTGCAGCGGTACTTCCTCCGGTTACGAGGTACCTGAAAGTGGCTTTGGGTATCCATCGGGCAAAGGGTTGATGAAAGAAATCGATGCAATTCAAGATCAACAGTCGCATAATTATGGATTAATGGTTAATTGATTGTGAATCATACGATTATTGAATTGCTGAATGAACGCTTTCAGCCTGATTTCCAGTTCGGCTTGTTCCTTTAGCTTCCCCAAAAGGTTTTGCTTCAGTAATCGGTCTTTTTTGTAAGCATATATAGCTGTACTTTTTTGGCCATCATTGAGCAGGAGGTAGTCTTTCCAATAAAATCGGAAAGTTCCGTCATTATTATTTACCGCGAAATTTTCCTCCTGGTTTGAAAATGCATCGAATCCAAAAGCAAAATAGGGTTGATCGTAATTTAAATAGCTGAGCACACTTGGCATGATATCAATCTGCTGGACGGTTCTATTCAGTTTTCCCTTGAGATCTCCAACAGGGGAGTAGAATATGATCGGTACCGAATAATAGCCGAGCACATTCTGATATTCAGGTAAATGTGAAATCGTTGCATGATCTGCAGTTAATACAAATAAGGTGTTCTCGAACCAAGGCATTTTACGGGCGCTTTCAAAAAACTTTCTAATGGCCATGTCGGTATAGCCAATGCACTCCTGCACTTCTAGCGGTCCTTTCGGGAATTTACCTTGATATTTTTCAGGTACTTTGAAGGGATGATGTGAGGAGGTGGAGAAAAATGCACTAAAAAAAGGTTGTTTAAATCCATTCATGGTATTGGCCATGTATTGCATGAAAGGCTCGTCCCAAATGCCCCACATGCCATCAAAATCAGCATCATTATTGTACTCGGTTTTGCCGTAATAATGATCAATGCCCGCCATTTTGGTAAAAGCGGCAAAACCCATGGAACCATTGGGTGCTCCATGAAAAAATGCAGTTTGATAACCTTTTTCTTTCAATAATAGCGGCAGGCTGCTCGTTTTATTGCTAGAGTAAGTGCTCAGTACAAAAGGCTCAGTAATGGAAGGGATACTCGATAAAACGGAAGGCAGCCCGTCGATAGATTTTCTGCCGTTTGCCAGCGTGGTACTAAAAGTTAAACTTTGACTCAAAAGTGAGTCGATGAACGGGGTATAACCTTTGTATTTGCCGCCTACTAAATCTTTGTTGAGTCCGCCAATGTGTTCTTTGCCCAAGCTTTCGATAATCAGAATGACCACATTTAAGTTTTTGAAAGCACTTTCGGGCTTTGGCTCGTGAACCGGAGTGTAAATGGTATTTAATTCATCTTCACTAAAAAACTGAATTTCTTTAAGGTCATTTACTCTCAGGGTACGAATGATTGCGAAAGGCGTGTTGAGAACGATGCTAGTTTCTGAAGGGTCTTCCACATATTCGCCGGCATTGCTCAGCGTAATTGGTCGGGTGCTGTGCCGCCAGCCGCCACGCAATCCTACAATAGCTAAGCCTATGAACAGAATCATGAGGAGGCTGTCTTTGAGGAAGATACTCCATTTAAAAGTTGGTTTTTTGAGCTCGATGAAATCGTAAATTTTGATCAAGAGCCAAACTACCATCACAAAAAGTAGCAGCAGATACCAGTAATCAAATAAGAAATCGAGCCCTAATTTTAACTTATTTTGCTCATTGCCAAATTGCTTAAAAACCGTCGCAGTAGTCCTTTTGAGTGTAAACTGATAATAAGCAAAATCGATGAAATTTGCCATCAGGCCAATGCTGTTGGTAATGATGAACAAATATTTGCAAAGCAGTTGATATCCATCTCTAAAACGAATGGGGAGGGGAATAATTTGTAAGAGTAAAAACAGGATATTGAGGTAGATAAGTGCAGCTACATCGAACTGTAAGCCACCTTTCATCATCATTAAAAACCTGCCTATGCTGATATCGCCAAAAAGATCCTGATTGAAAAGGTAGAAACCGATTCGGCACAATGAATAAATGATCATCAGAAATAAAAATCTGATCACCAAAGCCCAATAAATATTTGTTTGAATTGGTTTTTGCAGCAACATCGCTTGTTTAAATAGCCCTCAAATATACCTTAAATAGGGATAAGCCCATTTATGGCAGCTGATTTAATTTAAAAATCATGGCGATGCCGATGAAAAAGATGAGTAGTAAAACCACCTTCCTGAAATAGTCTGCTGAAATGCGATCGAGTAATTTTTTGCCAATAAAGGAGCCCAAAAATGAGGCTACAAAGAGTAAAGGAACGTAAGTCAAATACTTCCAATCGAAAAAACCATTCTGAAAATAAATGATCATTCGGCTAAAATCAACTCCAAAATCGATAGCAGCCGAAGTTCCTACAAAAGCATTTTTTTCTAAATTAAACGCTACCATGCTCATACCCCTGATAGCACCACCGGTTCCCATGAAGCCGGCCAGAAAACCTGCCAGACCACCACTAACAATGGCATTTGAAGGTACTGAGTTGAGTTTTAGATGAGGAAAAATAAGGAGTAGTGCACTGAAAAAGATCAGAAAAATAGCCAGACCCCATTCAATATAGGTACTGGGGTAGATATTGGTGAGCAGAGCACCGACGATGGTTAATGCGAGGCTGGGTATGCCATACATCCAACATAATTTCCAGTCAATGTATTTCCAAAAGAGCCATATTTTCGAGGTGTTACTGAATACATGTAAAATGGAAGTGAGCGACAAAACCAGGCTGGCGCTGTAAAAAAAGTTAGCCAGTGGTACAAAAATAACGGAGGAGCCGAAGCCTGCTAGGGTGCCCAATATCTCACAGATGACGGCGAATAGGAAAAATAATACCGCCTGCATCAGCTGTTATTTAAGATAAAAGGTTTTTCCAACTCACTAAATCAGCAATCATTCTATCCAAATCGGCAATGGCTACACGTTCCTGCTCCATGCTGTCGCGATGGCGTATGGTAACCATTTGGTCCTCTAAAGTTTGATGATCGATGGTGATACAGAAAGGTGTACCAATGGCATCTTGTCTGCGATAACGTTTACCGATGGAATCTTTCTCATCATATTGTACATAATGATCCACTTTCAGGCGGTTCATGATCTCTCTGGCTTTTTCGGGCAAACCATCTTTTTTGGTCAGTGGCAAAATGGCTGCCTTTACTGGAGCCAAAGCCGGATGGATATGCAATACCGTACGGCTGTCAGTTCTCTCATCGGTACTCAGATCTTGTTCTTCATAAGCACTGCACAAGGTCAGCAGGAATAATCGATCCAGGCCAATGGAAGTTTCAATCACGTATGGAACATAATTTTGGTTCATTTCCGAATCGAAATACTGTAATTTCTTGCCGGAATGTTCCTGATGCTGGCTTAAATCAAAATCGGTACGGCTATGGATTCCTTCTACTTCTTTAAATCCGAAAGGGAAATCAAATTCAATATCCACCGCTGCATTGGCATAATGTGCCAGTTTGGAATGATCGTGGTAACGGTATTTTTCAGCAGGAATGCCCATGGCCTTGTGCCATTTTAATCGAGCCTCCTTCCAGTAGGCATACCATTCCATTTCGGTTCCCGGTTTAACGAAGAATTGCATTTCCATCTGTTCAAATTCACGCATACGCATGATGAACTGGCGGGCGATCACTTCATTGCGGAAGGCTTTACCAATTTGAGCGATACCGAACGGGATTTTCATGCGGCCGCTTTTCTGTACATTTAAGAAGTTGACAAAAATTCCCTGAGCCGTTTCCGGACGCAGGTAAACTTCATCTGAACCTTCGGCCATGGCGCCCATACGGGTTGCAAACATCAGGTTGAACTGGCGTACATCCGTCCAGTTGCGTGTGCCCGAAACCGGGCATACAATTTCATGCTTCTCAATTATTTCTTTTAATGCCGCCAGGTTATCACCTTCCAAAGCGGCATCCATTTCTTGCTGTAAAGCTTCCGCTTTTTCAGTTTTGCCATCTTTTTGATAACGGGCAATTTTATCTTCAATTAGTTGATCGGCACGGTAGCGTTTTTTCGAATCTTTATTGTCGATCATGGGATCGTTAAACCCATCCACGTGACCAGACGCTTTCCAAACCTTAGGGTGCATGAAAATGGCAGAATCGATTCCTACAATGTTTTCGTGCATTTGCACCATGCTTTTCCACCAATAGGTCTTGAGGTTATTTTTTAACTCAGCACCCAGTTGGCCATAATCGTAAACGGCACTTAAACCGTCATAAATTTCACTCGAAGGAAATACAAATCCATACTCTTTGGCATGGGAAACCACTTGTTTAAAAAGTTCGTCGTTATGCTTGCTCATGTTGCAGCAAAGATAAACTGATTTGTGAATTATTAATTATTGCTGGTTGATTATTGCTGGTTCAGTTGTGTGCTGTTTCTTTAACTCATCAATTGTAACCCGAAATAAACAATTTAAGACATACCTTTGTGCTGTGATTGTAGTTGAAAACCTTTGCAAATCTTATGGAACACAGAAAGCGATAGATTCCATTAGTTTCAGTGCATCAGCAGGTCGGGTAACTGGCTTCTTGGGTCCGAATGGAGCCGGCAAGTCGACCACCATGAAAATACTGAGTGGTTTTTTGGCGCCCGATGGGGGTACGGTGGAGATAGCCGATGTGAACATCCTGGAGCAAGCCTTGGAGGCAAAACGTTTGCTGGGTTATTTGCCAGAAAACAATCCTTTGTACCTTGACTTGTATGTGAAGGAAAGTTTAGCTGTTTTGGCTGATATCCATCAGCTAAAGAATAAAAAATCACGCATTGCGGAAGTGATTGAAATGACTGGCTTAGGTCCGCAGCAGCATCAAAAAGCCGGAGCACTCTCAAAGGGTTTTCGGCAAAGATTGGGCTTAGCTCAGGCCATTCTTCACGATCCATCGGTGCTGATTTTGGATGAACCTACCTCCGGGCTCGATCCAAATCAGGTATTGGACATCCGTAATCTGATCAAAGAATTGGGCAAAACTAAAACCGTGCTGCTCTCCACACATATCCTGCAGGAAGTGGAGGTGATTTGTGAGCAGGTGATGATCCTTTCTCGTGGCGAGTTAATTGCTGATCATCCCAAGCAGACGCTTTTGGATCTTCATCCCGGTAAAAGTCTGGAACAGATATTTGCACAACTTACCTGCAATTATTAATCTATTCATAAACATTTCTAGTTTCAAGGTGTTAAATAATTGCGAACAGTTAATGTTAGTCCAATTATTCACTTAAAATCACACCTATGAAAAATATTTGTTTAGCACTCATTGCAGCTGTGTTTTGTGCAGCAATTACAGCAAATGCACAAATTACCACTACAACTCCGCAGACTTCAGCCAAGGTGGGCGATGCGCCCATTAAAGCAGGCAATTGGATGGTAGGAGGCAGCATCGGCTCCACCAGCTTTAATTTTGCCACCGAAACATTTCAATTTAATGTAGACCCCAAGCTTGGTTATTTTATTAAAAATAACATCGCTTTAGGCGGACAAGGTACCATTGGCCTCAGTTTTTATGAAGGAGGATCGACCATCAGTTATGGCATAGCGCCTTTTATCAGGTATTATTTCCGTGAAACCGCAAGCCCCACCGGCCGATGGTTTGGCGAAGGTGCAGTTGGTATCAACGGCAGTCATAAAAAAAATAGCCAGGAAGATTTGCCTGTTTCACTTTCACTGGGCATAAGAGGAGGGTATGCGCATTTTGTGGCTCGAAATGTTGCCATTGAGGGCACCTTGGGGTATACTTTTACCAAGGCCGATATTGCTTCCTCCAGCGGTGACTCAGGGTTGGGGGTTGCCTTTGGTTTTCAAATCTATCTTCCCGGTAGACCCCGTTAATGAACAATATTTAACTGAACCAAAGCCCCGATCGAGTATCGGGGCTTTTTTATTTCTGTTGCGGGAGTACAATATTTTTACAACTGTTCCGTTTTGATGTTTAATTGATCAAACAATTAATTGAATTTAAAAACATGATTATGAAAAAGTTTGTACTCTTTGCACTAATGATCGCGATGTTGCCTTTGTTCACCTTGGCACAAGCAAAAAAATCGTCTTCACCTTCTCAAACAACTGTTAAACAAACCATGGATATGTCCATGAATAATCCAACAGCCAAAGGTAAATGGCTTGTTGGCCCGGCCTTAAGTTTCAGCTCGGATACTGAAGATGATGGAAATTCTACAGTTAAGTTTAGTGGCTTCAGATTAGAGCCTGAAATTGGTTATTTTTTAATGGATAATATCTCCTTGGGCTTGAGTTTATCTTTTGGATCGAACCAAACGAGGGTAGACGGAACAGCTACCGACAAGAGCTCTCTTCTTTATGTTGCACCAACTTTGCGTTATTACCTTCCAATTTCTCCTAAATTCCAATTTCTTGGCAAACTACAGGTGCCCGTTGGATCCAACAAAACTACCCTTATTAGTGGTGTTGATGTGGATGTTAAATCTACTTCTTTTCGTGTAGAGGCAATCCCGGCTTTTGCGTTTTTCCCGAGCAATAAAATTGCGGTAGAATTAAGTTGGGGTAGTCTTTATTTTAATTCACAAAAGCAAGGTGGAGATACCAATAATTCATTTGGATTGAATTTAGTTAGTGATGATAAGCCCGGTTATTCTAACGGAGCACTTAGACTAGGTGTCAAATGGCATTTAGGGAAATAAAAAAAGAAATACCCTAACCCAAAAGCCCTTCCCATTTTGGAAGGGCTTTTTGTTTGATTTTGATTAATTTCGGTCAAAAATTAATCCGTGTTAGCCCTACTTAAAAAAGAACTCGCTGCCTTTTTTAGCTCACAAATTGCCTACATCAGTATCGGCATTTTTTTGTTGATTTCGGGTATTTTACTCTGGATTTCCCCTGATTATAGCATTTTAGTGGCCGGTTATGCCAGTTTGCAAACTTTCTTCGAACTGGCGCCCTACCTCTTTCTATTCCTCATTCCGGCTATCAGCATGCGATCCCTCGCAGAAGAGCGAAAAGATGGCACAGATGAATTATTACTTACACAGCCTTTGAGTGTTTTTGAAATTATTGGGGCAAAATATCTTGCTGTATGTATCATCAGTTTACTCAGTCTGCTGCCAACTTTATTTTATGTGTTCTCAGTAGTTCAATTGGGAACAGAGAAGGGTAATTTAGATTATGGTGCTACGTTTGGGGCCTATCTTGGCTTGTTGTTTATTGCTGCATCATGGGCAGCCATCGGCATTTTTGCTTCTTCCATCACCAAAAATCAAGTTACGTCATTTTTGCTCACAGCCTTATCGGCTTTTTGCCTGTTCTTAGGCTTCGATTTACTTAGCACCGGGTCGTTTTTAGATCCATTAGCCAACTTTCTTCAGGATTTAGGGATGCAGACTCATTATCAATCGATGAGTCGTGGAGTGTTGCTGAGCAATGATGTATTTTATTTTCTGGATTTAATGCTGGCTTTCTTGCTTTTTGCTAGCTATCAGTTGGATAAACGTTCACTCCTAGCAGTTAAATCAAACAAAAGGTTTAAAGTTTTGATCCTTGCTTATATCGCCTTTCATTTATTGGGCTCAATTCGGCCTTTTAGGTATGATCTAACTGCAGAAAAACGCTACACTTTGTCTGAAACGTCCACCAATACCGTTCGCAGATTGCAGGGTCCCCTCCATGTGAATATTTATTTGAGCGGTGAGCTGCCACCGGGGTTCAGGCAATTGAGCCAAGCTACTCGAGATTTACTGAAAGACTTGGAAGTTGAAGCCGAGCAGCCGATAGCAGTTTCTCTCATTGACCCTAATGAGGGAAACGCCGCAGAGCGGGAAAAAACCTTACAGCAATTGTATGAACAGGGTATACAGCCAACCAATTTAAGTGTAAAAACAGAGGAGGGGATTACTCAGAAATTAATTTTTCCGAAAGCGCAGCTGGAATATCAAGGTAAAAAAATAGTGGTTGATCTATTGCAGTCGAGAATGGGAGCTTCGCCAGCGTCAGTACTTAACCAATCCATAGAAAATTTGGAATATGCGTTTATCATTGCCATTTACCAATTGTTGAAATCTGAAAAGCCTAGGATTGGGTTTACGGAAGGCCATGGAGAGCTTAATGATGTAGAGTTAAGCGATGCGATGAGTTCGTTGGAGGCTGGTTTTACCGTCGGACGGGTAAATCTTCAACAAATTAGCCGTGCAGGATTAAGCCAAATTTCAGTATTAGTAATCCCAAAGCCGCTAAAGGCTTTTTCTGAGCTTGAAAAGTTTAAACTTGATCATTTCATCGGGCAGGGCGGTCGGCTATTGATGGCCATTGATCAATCCAATGCCAGTTTAGATAGTTTAAGAGAAAGTGGAACGCAATTGGCCATTGCGAACAAACTCAATCTGGATGATATGCTATTCAAGTATGGACTCAGGCTCAATTACCATCTGCTAGCCGATATGAATTGTGCACAAATACCGATGAATGTGGGCGACTTTGGGGGAGCAAGTCAGGTGCAGTTATTGCCTTGGTTGTTTTATCCGGTAATAATGCCCAATACGCAGCATCCCATGGTGAAAAACCTGGAAGGCATCCGAACAGAATTTGCAGGCAGCATAGACACTCTTGCCGTACAAGGTATCAAAAAGACCATTTTATTGAGCTCTTCGCCATACAATAAAACAGTGGATTTGCCTGCGATGGTTTCATTGCAAATGCTGGAGCAGAGTCCAGACCCGGCAAGCTTCAAGGGGGCAAGTAAACCTTTCGCGGTTTTGCTGGAGGGGAAATTCAATTCTGTTTTTAAAAACCGTCCGCTACCAGAAGGCTTGGATCCAGATTTTAAGCTGGATGCTGGCATAAAGCCAGGGAAATTACTGGTTGTAGCCGACGGTGATCTGCTAAAAAATCAGCAGGATCAGGACGGGGCTCCTTACCCTTTGGGATATGATCGCTTTACGCAGCAGGTTTATGGCAATAAAGCATTCTTGCTGAACGCTGTTGATTATTTATTAAATGACGCCGAATTGATCGCACTCAGAAATAAGGAATTTAAATTGCGCATGCTTGATCGGGCGAAAATTCAAAAAGAAAAATTTTTCTGGCAGGTTTTTAATATACTTTTACCCCTGATGTTGTTGGCAATTTTTGGATTTTTTCAACATTGGTATCGTAAAAGAAAGTATACCGTTTAAATTTCATATTTTTGAACCTAAATAGCCGACAGGTATGAGATTTATAGTTTCCACTTCGACCTTATTAAAGCAATTACAAGCTGTAAATGGTGCTTCGAGCAGTAGTACAGTATTGCCGATACTCGAAAATTTCCTTTTTGAAATCAAAGATGGTGTATTAACCATTTCTGCTACCGATCTGCAGACCAGTATGACTACTTCTTTGTCGGTAGAAGCCAAGGAAAATGGGAAAGTGGCCATTCCTTCTAAAATTTTGTTGGAAACCCTTAAAACTTTATCCGATCAGCCGGTGGCTTTCCATATTGATGACCAAACCTTTGCTATTGAGATCAATGCCGGAGATGGTAAATACAAATTGAGTGGAGAGAACGGTGAAGATTTTCCTAAAATCCCAATGGTGGAAAACGCTTCTTCGGTGAGCTTGCCTGCATCAGTATTAGCCGAGGCAATTAACAAAACCATCTTTGCAGTAAGCAACGATGATCTTCGTCCGGCAATGACTGGAGTTTATTGTCAGCTAAGCCCACAAAATATCACTTTCGTTGCTACCGATGCGCACAAATTAGTACGCTATCGTCGCATGGATACCAAATCTTCAGCGGTAGCTTCTTTCATCTTACCGAAAAAAGCACTCAACCTACTTAAGTCTTCTTTGCCACTCGAAGATGTGAGTGTATCTGTTGAATACAACTCTACCAGCGCATTTTTTCGTTTTGGTAATATTAATTTGATCTGTCGTTTGATCGATGAGCGTTATCCAGATTATGAAGCGGTTATCCCTCAAACAAATCCAAATAAGTTAACCCTCGATCGTGGTATGTTTTTGAACTGCCTGCGTCGTGTGGTCATATTTGCCAATAAAACTACCCATCAGGTGCGTTTAAAAATCAGCGGTAGCGAATTGAATATTTCCTCTGAAGATGTTGATTTTTCAAATGAGGCTCATGAGCGTTTGAGTTGCCAGTATGAGGGCGAAGACATGGAAATTGGATTTAATGCTAAATTTTTGATTGAGATGTTGAGCAATCTGGAAGGCGATGAAGTTACTTTAGAAATGAGTACTCCAAATCGTGCCGGCTTGTTAGTGCCCCAAACTAATAACGAAAACGAAAATGTATTGATGCTCGTTATGCCCGTTATGCTGAACAACTATGCCTGATAGTAGGATCATCTGTCTATAAATTACTCCAGGATTTTCTTGTTGATTCCATTGGCCCGGTCTTTGAACCGGGCTTCTTTGTATTTACCGGTTTTAATTGTGCCGGTAAATCATTAATCATTTAAAAAATCTATTGAATATGAAAAAGAGAACAAATCATTGGAACATCTTGAAATGCTTATTTATGCTGCCTTTACTGGCTTTGTTTAGTGTCGCTTTTACAGCTTGCGACAAAGATGATGATTCCCCAAGAAAAGGATCTTCAAATGTAATGGCGGTACACGCTTCGCCGGATGCTGCAGCTGTTGTTTTTTATCTTGATAAATCGAAAATTTCTGCCGCTGCAATCGGCTATGGTGAAATAACCAATTACGTGAGTACAACCGATGGTAAAAGAAAAGCAGAGTTTAGAGGAGCCCAGGATAATGCATTATTGGCAACAGCAGAATTAGATTTAACAGAGAAAAAGAACTATACCGTCTTTTTTGCAGGGCCTGTGGCAGCTGCTGATGTAGTAGCGGTTGAAGACGACCTGGCTGCTCCGGCACAAGGTAAGGCCAAAGTGCGGTTTATTAATCTCAGTCCCGATGATACAAATTTAGATATCAAAGTTAGAGAAGGGAATACCTTAGCAACCGGAAGGGTGTATAAATCAGTTTCTAATTTTTTAGAGGTGGATCCTGGAGCAGTAAAATATGAGGTTTTAAATAGCCAGGATAATAGCTTGGTATTTACCATGCCCGATTTTACGCTTGAAGTCGGAAAGATTTATACCATTTGGATCAAAGGATCTAAAAATGGCGTAGGTGACGCCGAATTAGGTGCTAAAATCATAGTGCACAACAAATAGTTGAGCATCTTTTTAGGAATGAAATATCACGGGAAATCCCCGTGATATTTTTATTTTTGGGCATCTTAAAACAAACTTGCTTGGAAATTATCACTAACCTGCTGGATTTCATCCTTCATATCGACCAGCATTTATCCGTTATGATCAATAATTATCAGACTTGGACCTATCTGATCCTGTTTTTGATTATTTTTTCGGAGACCGGGTTTGTGGTGACTCCCTTTCTGCCAGGAGATTCATTGCTGTTTGCGGCAGGTGCCCTCATTGCTAAAGGCGATACGGGTTTGAATATCTTTTTGCTGGCGGCTTTATTAATTGTAGCCGCAGTTTTAGGCAATACGCTTAATTATTTTTTAGGATCAGCCTTTGGAAAAAAAGTATTCAAGCCGGAAAATCGTATTTTGAAACTCGAATATTATCAAAAAACACAAGACTTTTTCGGTAAACATGGCGCCAAAGCCGTCATTTTTAGTCGTTTTTTGCCAATTTTTAGAACAGTTGCGCCTTTTGTTGCCGGTGTAGGCCACATGCCATTGGCTGCCTATACCTTCTACAATGTAGTAGGCGCTTTGGCTTGGATCGGAAGTTTTCTGATGTTGGGCTATTTCTTTGGTAATATCCCGGTGATCAAGCAAAATTTCACATTGGTGATCATTGGAATCATTGTAGTTTCGCTTTTGCCTGCATTATATGCTGCTGTGAAACCAAAAAAATCCTAAAATTAGCCTATTCCTCTTCTTTCCTGCCCTTCATCTTTCCTTTGCGGTAGTGTTCCTCTTGGCTTTCCAGATTTTTCATGGCTTCTTGGCTCATTGCAACTTTTTTCAGCTTTTTTAAATCAGGTTGCCCGGCATCTACCCAGGCAGAATACCAATAACTGCCAATGGCCAAGATGGATGCCCTCATCTGCCTTTCTACCATGCCGTCTAATGCTTCGTGATAGGCTAAAGAATAGGCCTCGCTGTATTGTTTTTGAACTCTTCCGTTCCGGGTACTGAAACCATATTTTTTGTCTTCAGGAAAACGAGTATTCAATCGAGCTTCGATCAGTAACACTGAATCTTTGTAGCTATAAGTATTTTTAATGATCTCCCATGCTTTTTTTAAAGGATTGGGGACATATTGCGCTCTCCCTACAAAAAAATCGTAACCCGATGAAAATAATTCCGGAAGCCTGCTCTCCCAAAACCCATGGATCCCGGTCTGTCCCGTAAGCTGTCCATTGTAATTCTCCGTGGTATGCAGCGGAACGTGGGCATCGCCGATATAATGTCCCAAATCGGCCGAGTAATGCAATATTTTTTGATAATCTTTTTCTTTGAATGCCTTTACCAAGCTGAAGTAATTCCGTTCGATGGTCCAAGGCACTGTTCCGTAGGCCTCGAGGGTATCTTTACTCAGCTTAGCCACCGCATCGCTCCATTTTTGAGGGATGACCTCAAAGGGCTGCTCTCCATAATGATCTGCATCCAAAAAGTGTCGACTGGCTTCTAATGAGTCAGAATATCGTCTTTTATCGGGATCGACCGCATGTTCGCTCAAGTAATCAATATTGCTTTTATAAAAACCAATCATCCCCGAAGGGAGTGTAAAAACTGCGATACGGTTAATTTTTTGATGGGCAAAAAATCCCCAAGAACTGCAGGTGATCAGGGTACATATAGCCACAGGTTTCCAAAAAGGATTATAAATCTTCATCATCAAAAGAATAATTTTTCAAAGGGTTTGTATTTTAAAAAACATCAGCCTATATTTGCAGTCCAAAAAAGAATAGCTAAGAAAGAATAATGGCAAATCATAAATCGTCCATCAAAAGAATCAGAGCAAACGCAACTAAGCGTTTACGTA